>BGOK01000001.1 GCA_003569205.1 Verrucomicrobiota bacterium
CGACCATCCGTCCGCGCATTGAAAAAACCGAGGCTCAGCCGCAGGTCCACCAACGGGGCGAAATGGCTTAAGGCATGGTCCGAACCCGTCGCCTGCATGACCGGTAGCCCCGCGGCGCGATTATCGCGTAGGTCCGCCTGGGCCCAAGGCCATCGCGACCTTCGGGCCGACCGTGGCGGCTAAGACCGCCGGCGACCCGAGGTCCCGCTTCCAACCACCCAGGACCGGATTGGTGAGCAAGCCCAGCCACCCCAACTCCTGCCGGGCTGCCGCCGGGAGATTGGTCACGGAACGGTAGATGCCCTCATCACCCCACTCCCCTGCCAAGGCTTCGGTGTCGCCCGGCTGCGAAGCCGCCGCCCCGGAAGCGACCGCCTGACGTGCCACCTGACCCCGCGCCCATGGGCTCGCCCGGCGGGAGGCCGTCGCCTCGCCGCCGAGGTCATGACCGCAGGAGATATCCTCGCACCGCCAACGCCAGAGCGTGCCATCGAGCGTCCTTTCACCGGACAGGCGAACCTCCTCGCGCCCAGCGGGCGTGCGACGCGAAGCGACCGCGACCTCGCCGTCCATCCAGGTGGCGACCTGATCCGCACCGGCGGCGGCTTGCACTTCGGCGAGCGCGAGGCGCAAAAGCGCCGAGGCTTCCTGCCGCAGACGCGTCCGCTTCGCCGCCACCGCCTGCTCGGCAACCGCGACCGGCAACAGCGCGACAAGCAACGTGACGAAGGCTGCGAGTCCGCTCAAAAGCACCAGTACCAGCAATAAGGAGAAGGCGCGTGAGTGTCGCATGGATGATGAACCCAGACCCTTCCATTGCATCGAAGTTGGCAAAACCAGAGACACCTCACGCATCACCATGAGCCCTCGTCGCGTGAAGATCCGTGTCAGCCGCCCCACCCCACGGCACACCGCACCGCCCATGGCGCGACCGTCGGCGGCGCCCCGGCTCGTGGTCGTCGAGGATCAGGCGGCCATCCGCGAGATGATCGTCGAGCTGCTCGGCCGGACACCCGGACCGATGGTCGTCGGCGCCGCCGCCTCCGGACCGGAAGGACTCGAGCTGGTCGCGCGACTGGAACCGGATATCGTGGTCCTCGACATCAGATGCCGGGCATGGGCGGGATCGAGTTCCTGCGGCGGTTGCGGCGGACCTCGCCCCGGACGAAGGTGCTCGTCTTCTCCGCGCGGCAGGAGGCGCACGTGATCCGGAACCTCGTGCAGGAGGGTATCCAAGGCTACGTCAACAAGTCGCAGACCCTCACGGAGCTCCGCCAAGCCGTGGCTAAGGTCGGCCAAGGCGGCAACTGGTTCGACGACGCCTTCGGCCAGACCGTCCGCGACGCGCTCGCGAACCCGCGCATCCAGTCCGACCGCCTGATCGAGCAGCTGACCCCGCGGGAGCGCGAGATCGCCCTGCTCATCGCGGGCAGCCACAGCAGCAAGGAAGTGGCCCATCGGCTCGGGCTGAGCATCAAGACGGCGGAGAACCACCGTTCGAACCTCATGCGCAAACTCGGGGTGCATGACGTCGCGGGTTTGGTACGCTACTTGATACGTCAAGGCCTCGTTGACCCTACGAACGAGTGAGGCAAAGGCTGGCAGTACGCTTAGGTTAAAAACCCTACTAATAAAGCATTCTATTCAAAGGCATCTCGGGGTTAAGGTTCGACCCGCACCACCCAACCTCCAACATCGTATGAACATGAAGAGCCCGGCCCAGAAAACGAAAAGCGTGGTCATCATCGAGGACCAGACGGCCATCCGTGAGCTGGTCACGGAGATGCTCGAGGGCAAGGGGAAGTTCAAGGTCATCGGTTCGACGGCCGATGGCGCCGAAGGGGTCGAACTCGCCCTCCGTCTCAAGCCGGACATCCTGATCCTCGACATTCTCCTGCCTGGTATCACCGGCATCGAGGTGCTGCATCGCCTACGCAACACCCTCCCCGAACTCCGCGTCCTCGTCTTCTCCGGCAAGTCCGAGAAACAGCTGGCCCGCGGCTTGCTCAAGGAAGGCGTCCGGGGCTTCGTCAACAAGTCAGCCCCCCTCTCCGAATTGCGCAAGGCCATGGACGCGATCGCCGAAGGGGAGTCCTGGTTCAGCGAGGTCTACAACCGTGCCTTGGTCGAGGCCCTCAACAGCCCGGAGACGCGGGTCGACCAGATGGGTTCCGGCCTCACCGACCGCGAGCGCGAAATTGCCGTGCTGCTCGCCAAGAGCCATACGAGCAAGGAAGTGGCCGCCAAACTCAACATCAGCACCAAGACGGCCGAAAACCACCGCACCAACCTCATGCGCAAGCTAGGGGTCCACGATGTCGCAGGCGTCATCCGCTATGTCGTCCGGCAAGGCCTTTACGACCCCAGCGGCGAAGGCTGAGGCTTGCTAGCCCCCGAGCGGCGCCTAGGAAAGGGGCATGCCCCGCTTCTACCGCGCTACCTGTAAGATTTCCCTCTTCGCAGCCGCCCTGCTTTGCGGCGGATTCACCGCCAAGGCGGCGACCTATTACGTCAGCCAGTCCACCGGTGATGACAGTCTCGACGGACTCGCCGCCGCCAAGGCGGGAGCGAAAGGCCCTTGGAAAACGCTCACCAAAGCCTCCATCGAGTACAAGGCCGGCGACAGCATCCTTCTCAAAAAAGGGGACACTTGGAACGAAGAATTCACCCCGCATGGTAGTGGCACACCCGAAAAGCCAATCCTGATCAGTTCCTACGGGCAGGGCAATAAGCCCCTCATTGACCGCGAGGATTTCAAGCAGGACCGCATCGGTATCCGCCTCGACAACCAAGGCGGCTACAAGATCGTGGGCATCGAATTCGCCCGCTGCATGACCGGCATCTACGCCGAATACGCCAAGGGCGCTCCCACCCGGAAATACCTTTGGATCGAAGACTGCTACTTCCATGACTCCCTGTTTTACGGGCGCTACGAGGACTACCCGAAGCGCAAGATCGGCCTCGGCGTCTGCCTCTTCTCGCGGGAAACCGACAAGAAAATCGTCATGCAGGATATCATGGTGAAAAACTGTGTCTTCCGCAGACTCGCATCCGGCTTCTGGACGAACAGTCCCGACAACTTCAACAAGAACGCATCCTTCGTTTACAACTTCGCCAACCTGAATTTTGAAAACTGCCTCTTCGAAGAAGGCTACCAGTGGCAGCTCGGCATCCGGGGCGTGATCAAAGGCTCCGTGAAAAACTGTGTCACGCACGATGTTGGTCGCGGCTTCCGCTCCTTCAACGGTGTGGCCGGAGCGATGTTCTTCCGTTGCAAAGACTGGATTTTCGAGGATAGCGAGTGGGGGTTCGTGGACATCGGCCTCGGCAGCGGCGACGGCGAGGCTTTCGACTTCGAGGGTAATTGCGACAACATGATCATGCGCAACTGCAACTTCCACGATACCGACGGCCCCGGCTTCCTCCTCTGCTGCTATGCTTCGGATGGGCATCCCAACATGGGCATCGTCATGGAAAACTGCGTCATTAACGCGAAATCCAAGCGTCCCCTGCAACCGCGCGTCCGCGCCGCCATCATCAACACCACCGACTGGACCGAGGCTACGTGGAACAACTGCCGATTTTACCTCTCCAAAGGCGAGGGCATCATGGCGGTGATGGATCGTGAAAAAGACAAGCGCTCCACTTTCAAGGACTGCTTCGTCAAAAATCTCAGCGCTGCCGGCAGTTCACCGAAACATCCCGCCCAAATGACCGAGATTGCCGTTGCCGCCGGTGCGACGGGCCCTGCGTTCCTGCTCGATTTCGGGCGCCCCGTTTCCATCAACGAATTCAAGCTTAAAGAAGATCCGGCCTCCGGCATCTCGCGCTATATCATCGAAACCTGGGACGACAAAAATTCGCAGTGGAGGAGTTGCTTCAATGGCCGGGGCATCGGCGGCGAATTCGTTTGCGCCATCGTCCCGCAAACCACATCCAAGGCGCGCCTTCGCGTCATCGCCAACAGCAAGGAGAAAGCCGTGCTCACCGCCTTCGATGCGCACAACGACCCGCTGGGCGATCCTTTGAACGTTGCCAGAGGTGGCGACACCCCAAACCGCCCCGGCAAGTGATAAAACCAAAACGACGCTACGAAAATCGCGTTCCGCCAAGTCGCGCCACCGTCCTCTCCGCACGGCACGCCCTCGGCTTCATCGCCAAGGGGAACAGATGGTTTAACGAACATTTCAGCAAGACCGGGCGCGGGGCCTTGGCTAAACCCAGCACCCAAGCGGACTCGATGATCGACCTGCTGACTCTGCGGGAACGCGAAATCACCGTGCTGCCCGCCAAGAGCGATATGAGCAAGGAAGTGGCCGCCAAACTCAACATCAGCACCAAGACGGCCGAGAACCACCGCACCAACCTCATGCGCAAGCCGGGGTCCACGATGTCGCAGGCGTCATCCGCTATGTCGTCCGGCAAGGCCTTTACGACCCCAGCGGCGAAGGCTGAGGCTTGCTAGCCCCCGAGCGGCGCCTAGTAAAGGGGCATGCCCCGCTTACTCCACCCCACCCTCTGGCTGGCCTTGGTGACCTGCCTTACGGCCGCCGAGACCGCCCCTGCCAAGACCCCCGCCAGCGCGGAGGCTACAGCGCCACTGCCGTTGCGCTACGAATCGCGGATTCTTCGTGGCTGGTCGGTCCTCATTCGCCTCGAACTCCTAACCGAAGAGAAAAAGGCCGAGACCGAGCGAGGGCTCGTGCTGATCGGCAAGCAGCTCGAGGACGTCGAGCGCCTTGTGCCGGCCAAGGCTGTCGCTCAGATGAAGAAGGTGACCCTGTGGCTTTCCCCTCCTTACGGCAAAGGCGCCGGGGCCGAGTACCACCCGGGCGCGGGCTGGCTCAAGCAGAACGGCCGCAACCCCGCCATGGTCAAAGGCGTCGAATTCTCGGGCGTCGCCAACCTCGACAAGGAGGTGCTCCGCATGCCTCTCCTGACCTTGCACGAACTGGCCCACGCCTACCACGACCAGGTCCTCGGCTTCAATCACCCCGAGATCAAGGCGTGCTACGACCGCGCCGTGGCCAACAAATCCTACGACAAAGTCAGCCGCAAGAATTGGCAGGGCAAGATCACGGAGGGTGTCCGCGCCTACGCGATGACCACGCCGATGGAATATTTCGCCGAGACGACCGAGGCCTTCTTCGGGCAGAACGATTTCTTCCCTTACCACCGCGCGGAGCTCGAGGCGCACGACCCCGAGATGGTCGCGGTGCTGAAGAAGGTCTGGGGCGCGCCCTGAACTCAGAGCCGGATCCGCAGGCGGGGCGAGATCTGCCGCCCTCCCGGGCCGGTTTTCGGCTTATCAGGTTTGCCACCGCCGCCCGCGTCTTCGCCGAGCGCCTCCTCGAACTCCGCGGGCATCGGCGCGGTCGCGCTGAACTTCACGGTCTCCCCCTGCCAGGGAAAGCTCACTTCCGTCCGGTAGGCATGCAGGAACAACCGCTTGAAACCGCGGGCTGAGCCCACGGCTTTGTTGAACTCGAAATCCCCGTAAGTACGGTCGCCCAGGATCGGATGGCCGTGCTGTGCGGTCTGCACCCGCAGCTGATGCGTGCGACCGGTCCGCGGTTCCAGGTTGACCAAGGACAGCGGCACCGTGGCGGCGGCCGCCCGCTCCCACTGATAGAGCGTCACCGCCGTCACCCCGCCGGACTCGGCCGCGGCGGAGCGCACGCTGTTGCCCGGGCCGCGGGATTTGACCAGCTGGTCCTGCCAGGTGCCGCGCGGCGTGCGCAACCCTCGGCCACGGACCAAGGCCAGGTATTTCTTCGAGACCTGGGACTTGGCGAAAAGGTCGCGCACATACGTGGCGACCCCCGCGTCGAGACAAAGCAACAGGACGCCGCTCGTCGGTGAGTCGAGCCGGTTCAACAGGTAGACCCGGCGGATGCCGCCGACCCCGTCCCGCACATGGAAGGCCTCCTCCTCCATCGAATAATTACCGCCGATGAGGACCTCGCCTTTCTCCGCGACCTCACCCGGATTGGGGTGCGCCAGGATACCTTCGGGCTTCTCGACCGCGAAAAGACCGCTGACGTGACGCTCCAGCACGCGCACCCCGCGTCCGAAGGGAATCCAATCAAGCGGGTCCATGCCCCATCAGTGATAGAGGAAACGGATGGTGACAACATCCGCTTCGCCGAACTGCGCGACCATGTCCGGACGCCAGGCATCGAAGGGCGCGCAGGCGGAGATCGCGTCCTTGCAGGCGAAGGTCGGCATGGTGCCGACGCCGGTCTCGAGCACCGCCAGTTCGGAGATCGTGCCATCCCGGTGGAGCTTGAAGCGGACGACCACGGTCCCGGGCTGATAGTGCTCCATCCGCGCCGGAACAGCAGGTCCCACCACTCGACTGGATCGCCTCCATCATCCGCTGGGTGTAGTCCCCGTAGTTGCTGAAGCGGGCATCGACCGCCACCCGCCCCACCCGGTTGACGCCGACGTTGTTGCGCAACAGGAAGCCGGTCGTGCCGGCGGGAGCAGAGCGGAGTCGCGGGCCCGGTCCGGGTCGGGCGCCGGGGCGGTGGTGTCCGAGGGGCGAGGCGCCTGGCCGACCTTGGGCATGACACCGGCCTGGGCGGAAGCGGTGCCGGCCTGACCCTCGGTCGGGGCTTGGGCCGCC
>BGOK01000002.1 GCA_003569205.1 Verrucomicrobiota bacterium
TCCATGTCGAGAACCGAGCCCGTGCGGGAGATGCCTTCGGTGTACATGATGTCGAACTCGCACTCGGTGAACGGAGGGGCGACCTTGTTCTTCACGACCTTCACCTTGGTACGGTTACCGATCACCTTGCCGGAAGGCTCCTTGATCTGGCCGATACGGCGGATGTCGATGCGAACGGAAGAGAAGAACTTGAGGGCGCGGCCGCCAGGGGTGGTTTCCGGGCTACCGAACATCACACCGATCTTTTCGCGGATTTGGTTGGTGAAGATCACCACGCAGTTAGTGCGGCTGATGGCTGCCGTGAGGCGGCGCATGGCCTGGCTCATCATACGGGCTTGGACGCCCATGGTGGAGTCGCCCATCTGGCCTTCGAGCTCCTGCTTGGAGACGAGGGCGGCGACGGAGTCGATGACGATGACATCGATGGCGCCGGAGCGGATGAGGGTTTCGGCGATGTTGAGGGCGTCTTCGCCCGATTCGGGCTGGGAGACCAGGAGATTGTCTAGGTCGACGCCGACAATCTTGGAGTAGCGGGGTCGAGGGCGTGCTCGACGTCCACGAAGACCGCATTACCGCCTTGGCGCTGAATTTCGGCGATGATGGAGAGACAGAGGGTCGTCTTACCAGAGGACTCTGGGCCGAAGATCTCGACGATACGACCGCGGGGGAGGCCGCCGACGCCCAGGGCGAGGTCGATGGCGACGGAGCCGGTCGAGACGGTGGAGACCGTCATCTTGGTGGCGTCGCCCATGCGCATGAGCGTACCATCCCCGTATTGCTTGTTGATGGCGGAGAGGGCGAGGTCGAGCGTCTTGCGCTCGGAGGACTGCGTGGCCGCTTTTTCTTTGGCTGTGGCGTCGGTCTTGGAGATGGACATGGGCGTGAGGTGGGTGAGAAAGCCAAACTGCCCGCTTAGGAGGCCCTTGCAAGTAAAATGAACAAATGTTCACTACTTTCTTCCACCCCCCTGAACCCGGGGGTTAAAAGCTAAATAACCGCCTAGCCAGTCGAAAAAGCCCGGTTCTTCGGCTGGTTTCGGGCCCTTGGGGGCTATCTTGGGGGCGGCCGCCACGGGGGTAGTCCGGCGGGGAGGGCATGGAGCTTGGCTTTTTCTACCTCCAATAAGGCGAGGCGAACTAGGCCTTGGGCCATGAGACGGTCCGCCATCTGATCCCGGACGCGCTGGGCGGCCTTCGCCCCTTGAGGGCTATCGCAACCGAGGACGACGGCGATGACCCGAGCTTCGCCTTCGCGCGCGGTCGTAATCATCGAGGCGTCGGCCGCCACGGTCCAGCCCGTCTTGAGCCCGTCGCATCCTTTGAAGGAGCTCAAGAGGCGGTTGTGGTTCACCAAGTTCACGGACTTAGGCCCCGGTCGGAAGGTGTAAGTCTTGGCGGAGGTAAACTTTAGCGCGGCCGGCATCTTGCAGAGTACGACGCTTAACTTGGCGAGGTCCCGGGCGCTCGTGGTGTCGTGCGGCCCTTGTCCGTAGGTGAGCCCGTTGGGAGTGATAAAGCGGGTCCGCGTCATCCCGAGTTCAGCGGCCCGCGTATTCATGCGGATCACGAAAGCAGGTACACTGCGGCTCGGTTAATCGCGAGCGCGACGGCGGCATCGTTCGCCGACTGCAGCATGAGGGCATAGAGTAGGGCCTCAGCGGTGAAGGTCTCGCCTGCGGCGAGCCAGACCATCGATCCGCCAGTGCCGACCGCTGCCTTCGTGATAGTGATTGGGGAGTAGAGCGACGTCTTGCCGGCTGGATGTCCTCGAGGACGAGGAGCATCGTCATCTCAGCTTGGGTGACGCTGGCGGGGTGGCCAGGCCAGTCCGCCTTGCTTTCGGAGAGGACTGCGCCCGTGGCAGCATCCACGCAGATCGTACCGTTATAGGTGGCACCGACCTCAGAAACCGCGGCGACGCTCGTCCTCGCAATAGTCCAAGGAAAAGGGTGGCGAGAATCAGCCGGCGCACGCCAGCATTCGTCGGCGAGTCCGGTTTCTCGGCAAGACCAATTGCATAATATTTTAGAGACGCTAGCGTCGCCACACGATGATCGTCTTCCTCTTGCGACATGCCGATGCGGTACCTGGCGAACCTGATGAGGTCCGGCTGCTCTCGCCCAAGGGTCGGCGGCAATCCGCCCGCGTCGGTCGCCAACTAGGTCTGGAGGTCTGGTCGTTGGTCCGTGCCATCGAGCATAGCCCGTTGCTGCGCTCGGTGGAGACAGCTCAGCTAGTTAAGTCAGCCGCGAAGGTGCGCCAGCCGTTACAGGTATTGGCCGGCTTGGAGCCAGAGGCCGATGCCCGGGTGACGGCAGTGCAACTTGCCCGCTCCCGCAGCGCACGTCTCTTAGTCGGACATAACCCACATTTGGCGTCATTAGTTGGGTTGCTGTTGGGCTTGCGTGATGGGGCGGAGGGTATCCATTTCCGCAAAGCCGCTTTGGTGTCCTTGGAGCGGATGGCCGGTCCGACGGCTCGGAAGCCCTATGGGACTTGGCGCTTAAAGAGTCTGGTGCCGCCGCCCGCTGGGAAATGACACGCCTGCGTCTTGACTGTCCGCGGACGCCCAGCGACTCTGCGTCGTGAGCGAACCGCGCCGTCATCGCCTAATCTGGGCCGCCGTAGGGTGCGTCCATGTAGCGGCTTTGGCCGGGGTGGCTGCGAGTGGCTCTTGGCACTCGAGCGGAGCAGAAGCTCCCGCCGGCGGCTTAATTTTAGTCCGACTCGATGCCGAGCCCTTAGGCCTGTCGGGAGAAGTAAAGCAAGGGTTGGCCTTGGGCGGAGGCTCGCACGCCGTCTTAACGGAGGCAACGGCGGTCACCCACTCGGCCGTGCCCGTGGTCATCGAAAGTAATGTTGCCCTGGCCTTACCTGTTTCGGCGTTGGCCTCGTCCGGCCCCGGCGCCGCAGCGCCGACCGAAGTGCCCGCTCCCATCTTTGTGCCGCCGCAGTTCCGCGTACGGACGGAGCCGGCCTATCCCGAGCGCGCCCGTCGTGCCGGCGTGGAAGGTCGCGTCACGGTCCGCTTGCATCTTTCGGCCTCAGGCGAAGTGCTCACCGCACAAATCACCGCGAGCTCCGGAAGTGACTCCTTAGATGCCGCGGCCCTCCAGGCGGCCCAAGCGTCGCAGTTCACGCCCGCCCGTGTCGGGGAAGGTTTCATTCCTTCGGACGCCACGGCGACCTACCGCTTCGAATTAAAATGAAAGCGCTCACCCTCATCCTGGCATCTGCGACGTGGGTGGCGAACGCGGCATCGTTGCCCGACAAAGATGCCCAGGTGGTGGTGGTGCAGGCGACCGCCTATCGAGACGCTGCCGCCAAGGGCGATGCCGATAAGTTCCTGCAACTGACCCACCCGGCTGTATTCACGTTGTTTGGCGGCAAGGAGCCCTTCGAAGCGGCCACGCGGCTCGCGTTGAAGTCTTTGGCTGGTTCGAACGTAATCGAGAAGGCGACCTTTGGCGTGCCCGCCGAGCTCCACGTCGCGGGCCAGGAAGAAATCTGTTTTGTGCCGTTCGTGCAAGTCGCTCGGGCGGGCGATATCCGCATCCGCGTCGAGAGTTTCTTCATTGCGGTACGTTCGGTCGGGAAGGCCGACTGGAAGTTCATCGACGCTGCTGGGCTGCGCAAGCAACCCGAGGTACTTCGACAGCTCTTCCCGGGACTTCCGGAAAAAGTCGTGACGCCGCCGAATAAGGTCGAGATCGTTAAGTAGCCCCGCGCTAGGCAAGGAGAAGGGTGCGCACAAAGCAATCAGCGCGCCGGAACGTAACGCGGGTCAGAGCCATCAAGCAAGCCCCCGAAGCGACCCCAGTCACCGTCCTCTAGCTTGCGGTCCATCAAAATTTCCACGGTGGAATTGTTCGAGCCATGCTTGGTGTCGCGTCCGAAGTAGACCGACCATAACGGTCGACCGCTCGTAGGCAGCATGCCAAAGCGAATATCGCCGATGCCGACGCCCGCTTCAAAAGCAGCGTAGGAGTTCCAGCCTTGGGTGAACTTGGAGAAGTCCGCGAAATCCTTGCCAGCCTTGGAGTCCGTGGGTGGATTTCCAGGCATGGTTTCCTTCCACACGAGGCGCTCGTCGCCGGGTGCGATCATCGCCGGCCCCCAAGGTGGCACACGGACGGCGCCCACCTGCCAGTGGTCTTTGTGCTGCCAGACGCCGCGCCAGACAAGGAGATTGGAGACCGTGGGTTTAACGGTCAGGCGTGTTGGTTCAATCCCGCGCGTCCTTAGCCAAGCACGCAGGCTGGCCTCCGCGCGGTGGTGTTGCCAGACGCCGATGAACGCGTAGCTGGTGAACCAGATTAGCCCGTAAGCGGCCAGCCGACGCGATTGACGGCGGTAGGCGAGGATGACCAAGGTCAGGAGTGGTAGCGTCGCAAAGAGGTCGATGATTGGGAGGCAGTCCCAGGCATAGCGTACCTCGTTAAATGGCCAGAGTAGCATCGTGCCGTAGCTCGTGCAGCCATCGCAGAGGAGGTGCGTGAGCGCGCCGGCCAACGCGGGCAGGAAAAGCCCTCGCCAGGGTTCGTCGCCTTTCTGCCGCCACCGGAAGAGCCACGAGGTGAGCAGGGCGCTCAATACCGCCCAGACGGGCATGAACAGGAAGCTGTGCGTGAAGTGGCGGTGCCAGCGGAAGGAGACGAGCGGGTCGTCGGCATTCCGGATGAAGACGTCAAGGTCGGGGGCCTCGGCGGCGAGGAAGGCGGCGACGGCGGCCGCCGGCAAGGAGCCGCCGCGGCGGGCAACGAGCAGGCCGGCGGAGAGACCGAGGGCCGCATGCGTGACGTTGTCCATGGCCCGACTATTGCCGAGCCATCGGGGGGACGGAAGCGTTTTGTCGCGAGGGCCGCCATGCTGGCCCGCCGGCGCCGCGATGGGTTCCGTGGAGAGCCTCGGAGTCGCTGGCATCTTAGCGTAGCCCTTCGCTGCATCTCGGCGGGAACAAAAACGCTCTGCTGGCCACTTACCTCTTACCCCATGCGATCCCTGTTTTGCGCCATCTTACTGTGCGTCGGCTTTGTCCAAGCGGCCGAGCCCGAGTTCCCTTTGGTCGCTGCCCAAGAGTGCCGCCCTCGCGCGGGCCTGCCAAACTTCTTGGCTAAAGCCCAAGGGCGTTTCGGCTCGGGGGCTTTGCCCGAGATTAAGGTGGGCTACCTCGGTGGCTCCATTACCGCCCAGCCCGGTTGGCGCGTGAAGTCGCTCGCCCATTTCAAGCAGGCCTACCCGAACGCGAAGTTCACCGAGATCAACGCGGCCATTGGTGGCACGGGCTCTGACCTCGGCGTGTTTCGCGTTCAGCAGGACGTCCTCTCCAAGCAGCCCGACCTCCTCTTCGTTGAATTCGCCGTGAATGATGGCGGTGCGTCGCCTGAACAAATCATCCGCTGCATGGAAGGCATCGTGCGCCAGACCTGGCGGACTAATCCGAATTGCGATATCTGCTTCGTCTACACGTTGGTCGAGGGCATGGCCCCTGGTATCGCTGCTGGCAAGTTCCCGCGCTCCGCCTCCGCCATGGAGAAGGTCGCCGATCACTACGGCATCCCAACGATTCACTTCGGCCTGGAAGTCTCGCGTCTCAGCAAGGAGGGCACGGTGCTCTGGAAGTCACCGCTCCCGAAGACACCGGAAGAAAAAGCCGCGCTCGGTGATAAGGTCGTCTTCGCCCCTGACAGCGTGCACCCACACGTGGAGACCGGCCACAAGATGTACCTTGAAGCGATCGTGCGTTCCTTACCAGGTATCAGCCAAGCATCTGGTAAGCTGATGAAACATGAACTCCCAGCACCGCTCGTCACAGATAATTTTGAGCGGGCTTCGCTGACTTCCATTGCGGCCGCCAAACTTCCCGCTGGTGTCGCCCCGCTCGACCCCGCCAAGGATGCGATGGCTAAATCCTACGCGAACCGTCTCCCAGCGCTCATTCGCCTGACGCAGCCCGGCCAAGCCATCGAGTTTAAGTTCAAGGGTACGCATTGTGCCGTCTACGACATCGTTGGTCCGGCCGGTGGCAAAGTCGCCGTCACCCTCGACGGTGGCACGCCCAAGGTCATGACCCGCTTCGATGCCTACTGCACCTACGCCCGCCTCAGCACTTTTATGGTCGGCACCAAACTGACCGATACCGTCCACACGGTCCGCCTCGAGCTCTTGCCAGACGCCTTTGATAAGTCCGCCATCTTAGCCCAGCGAAAAGAGAAGATGGACAAGCCGGAGCGGTTTGAAGACCGCCACTTCTTCCCCGGCGGCCTCTTGGTTGTCGGGGAGCTCGTCCCTTAAAACCTTTCTTATCGAGGCCCAGCCTTGACCGTGCCCAGCCCCGCGGCAAACTCGCCCATCTCCCCCCCCCCCTATCCCACCATGCGTTTCGGCCTTAACACCTTCCTCTACGCCTCGCCGTTCACCAACGAGAGCGTTTCCATGTTCAAGAAGCTCAAGAAGTGGGGCTTCGATACGGTCGAAATCGCCATCGAAGACCCGGCGCACGTCGACCCGGCTTTCCTCAAGGCTGCCGCCGCTAATGCGGGCATCGCCATCGGCTCCGTCTGTGCCGCCATGGGCCCGGGCCGCGACTTCCGTGGCAGCGCCGCTGACCAGAAGACCGCCCAGCAGTACCTAACCGCCCTCGTTGACCAAGCCGCCGCCATGGGCTGCCCGCGCATCATCGGCCCGCTCTACTCCGTTGTCGGCCTCATCGGCTCGCATGACGACAAGACCAAGGCGCTACACTTCAAGCTCGTCGTTAAGAACCTCAAGCAGCTCGCCAAGCACGCCGAGAAGAAGGGCGTCCTCCTCTGTGTCGAGCCCCTCAATCGCTTCGAGACCGACTTCCTGAATACCTGCGACCAGGGCCTGCGTCTCGTGAAGGCCGTTAACTCCCCGGCCGTGAAACTCCACCTCGACACGTTCCACATGAACATCGAAGAGAAGAATCAAGGCGCCGCCATCCTCAAGGCTGGTAAGCACCTCGGCCACTTCCATGCCTGCGGCACCGACCGTGGCACCCCCGGTGGCGACTCCCTTGATTGGAAGCCCATCGTGGCTGCGCTCAAGAAGATCGGCTACAAGAACGATGTCGTCATCGAGTCCTTCACTACCGACGTCAAGGTGATCGCCCGGGCCGCCGCCATCTGGCGCGCCATGGAGCCGAACCGCGATGACATCCCGGTGAAGGGCCTGAAGAACATGCACCGCCTCTTTGGCCGCACCAAATAATTCCATAAAGATGAAACTCCGCACCTCCCTCCTCGCGCTCCTCGCGCTCGCCTCGACGGCTTTCGCCGAGGACAAGAACCTCTTCAACGGCAAGGACCTGGCCGGCTGGAAGGGCCTCGACTTCTGGTCCGTCGAAGACGGTTGCATCACTGGCCGCACGACCAAGGAGAAGCCCACCAAGGGCAACACCTTCCTCGTCTACCAGGACGAGGTCGCTGACTTCGAGCTCACCTTTAAGTACAAGATCATCGGCGGTAATTCCGGCGTCCAGTACCGCTCCAAGCTCACCGACGAGAAAGCGTTTGTGGTGGCCGGCTACCAGGCCGACTTCGAAGCGGGCAAGACCCACTCGGGTATCCTCTACGAAGAAAGAGGTCGCGGTATCTTGGCACAGCGTGGCCAGAAGGTTGTAATCAAGGAAGGCGCTACTCCGAACAAGCCTAAGATCGAAGTCGCTGAGAAAGGGGTCGGCAAGTCCGCCGAGATCCAAGCTAAGATCAAGGCTGATGACTGGAATGACTATCGCATCGTCGCTAAGGGCGGCCACCTGCAGCACTTCATCAACGGCGTCCAGACCATCGACGTCACCGACGAAACCGCGCTCGGCGCCAAGAAGGGCATCCTCGCGCTCCAGCTCCATGCCGGCCCTGCGATGGTGGTCCAATTCAAGGATCTCGTCCTGAAGGAAACCAAGTAACCTTCACCCAGCGCTTACCCTAAGGCCGCAGGATGTATATCTCTGCGGCCTTTCTTTTTACTAAACATACCGATGAACAAAACCCTCCTCCTCAGTGTGCTCGCCCTTTGCGGCAGCCTCGCCGGCGTGCATGCCGAAGAAAAGAAGAACGTGCTCATGATTGCTGGCCGTCCTAGCCACGGCCCCGGCGAGCATGAACATAACGCGGGCATCCAGCTCTTAGCGGCTGGCCTCCAGCAAGGTGCCGCTGACCGCGTCACCGTCACCGTCAGCCTCGGCGGTAAGTGGCCGTCTGAGGACGTCGTCGCCAAGGCCGACACGATTGTCATTTATTCTGACGGTGGCGGCGGGCATCCGGCGCTCCCGCACCTCGACCAGCTCGCGAAGAAGATGGCGGCGGGTTGCGGCTTCGTTTGCCTCCACTACGCCGTCGAGCCTGCCTATGAAAAGGCTGGCTGGCTCAGCGCGGATGGCCAGCCCGTGGCGGTTGCTCCGCCTGGCCGTTCTTCGACCGGCAAAGGCGCCAAGGACTTCAAAGACTGGCTCGGCGGTTACTTCGAACAGCATTGGTCGGTCAACCCGCACTGGTTAGCGGACTTCAAGACCTTGCCGAACCATCCGGTGAGCCGCGGCGTGAAGCCCTTTGCGACGACGGATGAGTGGTATTTCAATATGCGTTTCCGTGACGGCATGGAAGGCGTGACCCCCATCCTCGCGGCGCTTGCTCCAGAGAGCACTATGAACCGCGGGATGGGTGCGCATAGCGGCAACCCAGACGTCCGTAAGATGGTGCTCGAGGAGAAGAAGCCGGCGGTCGTCGCTTGGGCGGTTGAGCGGAAGGATGGCGGTCGCGGCTTCGGTTTCACGGGCGGACATTTCCATAAAGGTTGGGCCAACGACAGCCAACGCACCCTCGTGCTCAACGCCATTGCCTGGACAGCGAAGGCCGAGGTGCCCGCGGCGGGGGTCGTGACTAAGTTCACGGACGAGCAGCTCGCCGCGAATCAGGACCCCAAGGGCCGTAAGCCCGCCACCCCGGCGCCTAAGCCCGCGGGCACGCCGGCGGCGAAGTAAACCTCCGGCGAGAGGTTATCTTAGGCCGGAGGTTCGCCTCCGGCCTTTTTGTTGTCCGAGAAAAGCGTTGGGCGGTTTGACCTTAGCCTGCGGGCGCGGAACTTGCCCGCATGTCTAAGACCATTGCGATCATCGGCGGCAACAGCGGTATCGGCCTCGCCACCGTGCAGCGCCTCTTGGCGGCTGGTCACCAAGTGCACGCCGCCGCGCGCAACGCCGGCTCGCTCGCCGAACTCGGCGTCTCCGTGCAGCCCTTCGACGCGCTCGCGCCCACGCCGCTCGTTTGGCCCGAGAAACTCGACGGGCTCGTCTACTGCCCCGGCACCATCGCCTTGAAGCCCTTTCACCGCCTCACCGAGGAAGACTTCTTGCGCGACTACCGCGTCAACGTTCTCGGTGCCATCGCCGCGCTGCAGTCGGCGTTGCCGGCGCTCAAGGCTTCGGTCAGCGCCTCCGTCGTCCTCTTCTCGACGGTCGCGGTGGCCCAAGGCATGCCCATGCATGCGAGCATCGCTTCCGCGAAGGGCGCCCTCGAAGGCCTCACCCGCAGCCTCGCCGCCGAATGGGCGCCACTCATCCGCGTGAACGCGGTGGCGCCGTCGTTGACCGACACCCCGCTCGCAGGCCCCTTGTTAAACTCCGACCTCAAGAAAGAAGCCGCTGGTAAGCGTCACCCCTTGCAGCGGGTCGGTTCGGCGGATGAGACCGCCGCGCTGGTCGAGCACCTCCTCGGCGACCACGCGCGTTTCATGACGGGACAAGTCTTGCGGCTTGATGGCGGCCTGTCGTCGGTACGGACATTTACCTGACAACAAAAAACCCGGCCCCTGGTGAGGCCGGGCCTTGGTCGGCTCCGGAGCGGTTAGATTAGGATGAGCGTGGGCTCTTCCAGGATCTGCTTGAGTGCCTGCAGGAACTGAGCGCCGTTGGCGCCGTCGACCACGCGGTGGTCGCCCGAGAGGCCAATCACCATGCGGTGACCCATCACGATGCGGTCGTTGGCGTCGATCACTGGCTTCTTGATGGTCGCACCCACGGAGAGGATTGCAGCGTTTGGCACATTGATGATGCCAAAGAAGCCCGTCACGCCGTACATGCCGAGGTTGGTCACGGTGAAGGTCGAGCCAGACATCTCGGCGGGAGACAGTTTCTTGGAGCGGGCCTTGCCGATGAGTGCTTTGGCGTCGGTGGCGATATCGCGGAGCGACTTCGCATGGGCGTCACGGATGACGGGGGTCACGAGGCCGTCCTCGAGGGCCACGCCGAAGGACAGGTGCACCGCAGAGTGCTGGCGGATGCTCGTGCCGGCCCAAGAAGCGTTCACGGTGGGCACGCGGCGGAGCGCTTCGGCGGAAGCCTTCAGGATGAAGTCATTAACCGAAAGCTTGAGGGCGGTTTCGCCGCCTTGTTCCGCGAGGCGCTTGTTCAGCGTTTCGCGTAGGCCCATGAGCGGAGCGGCGTCGACTTCGACCTCGAGGTAGAAGTGTGGTACCGTGTTCTTGGATTCCAAGAGACGGCGAGCGATAGTCGCGCGCATTCCGCCGACGGGGATATCGGCGTCGGGCTGGATGCCCTTACCGTCGGCGGGCGGAGCCACGGCGACGTTGATGGGGCCACTCGGTGCGGCGGACACGGGAGCGGAAGCGGCGGCGGCGACGTCGCGGGCGACCACGCGACCACCCGGGCCGGTGCCGGTGAGGGCAGCGACGTTGAGGGCGGCCTTCTCGGCCATGCGCCGAGCGTAGGGCGAGGCGCTGGTGCGGCTCGCGTCGGATTGCGGCGCGGGCGCGGCGTTGGCGGCCGGTGCGGCGGGCACGCACGGGATTCCCGTGGTTTCAGGGATGGGGGCCTTGGCGGAAGCCTTCGGGGCGACTGGTTTGCCCTTGGGGTCGGGCGCGGCTTCACCGGCCTTGCCGATGGCGCAGATCGGGTCGCCGACCGGGAGCTGGGAGCCCGCCGGGGCGTAGATTTTCAGCACCGTGCCAGGCACCGTGCAGGAAAGCTCCATCGTCGCTTTATCCGTTTCGACTTCCGCGAGGATGTCACCGAAGGCGACCTTCTGGCCTTCTTTAATATTCCATTTCACCAAGGTACCGACCGACATCGTGTCGGACAACTTGGGCATATCGATAATTTCAGCCATCGTAGTTAAAAGGGTGGGGAATTAGGCGAGGACCTTGAGGGCGGCCGCGACGACGCGCGCCGCGTGGGGGAGCTGCTCGTCCTCCATGCGCTTACAGTAGATCTGCGGGGCATCGATGGAAGACACGCGGCCGATGGGCGCATCGAGGTCATCGAAGGCTTTGGCTTGAATGATGTAGGCCACTTGGGCGTCGACGCCGCAGAAAGGCTTATTCTCTTCGACGAGCAAAGCGCGGTGCGTCTTGCGGACCGAAGCGAGGATGGTCTCCTCGTCGAGCGGGCGGATGGAGCGGAGGTCGACGACTTCGACGCTGACGCCGTGTTCCTTCTCGAGAATCTCGGCGGCCTTGAGGGAAGTGATGACCGCGCGGCCGTGGGCCACGATGGTGAGGTCGGTGCCGACCCGCTTCACGTCAGCGACTCCGAGCGGGACGATGTAATCCTCTTCGGGCACCTCGCCCTTATCGTTATAAAGGATGGTGTTCTCCATCACGTACACTGGGTCGTTATCGCGGATGGCGGCCTTCATGAGGCCCTTGGCGTCGTAAGGCGTGGCTGGGCAGACGACCTTGATGCCAGGGTGTGAAGCCAAAATAGCTTCGGGCGTATGGGAGTGGGTGGCGCCGACGTTAGTGCCGCCGTTACCTGGGCCACGGATAACAATCGGGCAATTGATCAGGCCGCCGGACATGTAGCGGATGTTGCCCGCGTTGTTCACGATTTGGTCAAACGCCACGTAGGAGAAAGACCAGAACATCAGTTCCATCACTGGGCGGATGCCGAGCATGGAGGCGCCGATACCGAGGCCGATGAAGCCCGCTTCGGAAATTGGGGTATCCACGACACGCTTGGGGCCGAACTCCTTGAGGAGCCCTTCGGTCACCTTATAGGCGCCGTTGAACTGCGCGACTTCTTCGCCCATGACGACGACGTTCTCGTCGCGCTGGAGCTCTTCGCGCATCGCGGCGCGGAGCGCCTCGCGGTAGGTAATGACAGCCATGAAAAAGGTCGGGTAAGGGGTTATTCGAAGATGATCGTACCGCGGCTGGTCGAGTTGGGCCCGCGGTTGTCCTCTTCCCAGTAGATGTGCTTGGTGATGTCAGCGACCGTGGGGTCGGGCGATTCCTCGGCGAAGACCGCGGCCACATCCGCCTCAGCCATGGCGGCCTCGTTGATGGCATCGCGGGTGGCGGGCGTTAGTACGCCTTCGTCGAGCAATTCATTTTCGAAGAGCAGGACGGGGTCCTTATTTTCACGGTAGCCCTTGATCTCCTCCTTATCGCGGTACGTCTTGTCGGGGTCGGCCATGGAGTGGCCGAAGTAACGGTAGGTAAAGATCTCGAGCACCGTCGGCTTAGATTCCTCATGGGCGCGCTTAACAGCCGCATCGGTCTTGGCACGGACTTCATACACATCGTGGCCGTTGATGACATCCCAGGCCATCCCGTAACCTTCCGCTCGCTTGGCCAAGCAACCCGGGTGGGCGGTGGAGCGTTCTTGGGAGGTCCCCATCGAGTAACCATTGTTCTCGATGACGAAGATCATGGGCAGGTCCCAGAGGGCCGCCAAATTGTAGGCTTCATGGACCGCGCCTTGGTTGACCGCGCCGTCACCCATATAGGCGAGGCAGCAGCCCTTCAGCCCCTTGTACTTAACGGCGTAGGCGAGGCCGGTGCCGAGCGGGGCTTGGCCGCCGACGATGCCGTGGCCACCCCAGTAGTTCTTGTCGGGGGCGAAGTAGTGCATCGAGCCGCCCTTACCTTGGGAGCAGCCCGTGACCTTGCCGGTCAGCTCGGCCATGCACTCGTTCATGCTCATCCCCACCATGAGGCCGTGACCATGGTCCCGGTAGCCCGTGATGATATGGTCGTGCTTACCGAGGAGGGAGATTGTGCCAGCGGCGACGGCCTCTTGGCCGACATACAAGTGCAGAAACCCCCCAATTTTACCCTGTTGGTAGGTGCGAATGCAGCGTTGCTCGAAATGGCGGATGCGTGCCATTTTGGTGTAGAGCGCCACCTTCTCGGCCTTGGAGAGGGCCGCGTTGACGGGGTGTTTAGCGAATTCTGAAGGACCGGCAGGCTTCTTCAGGGATTCCGGATGGGTGAGGACAGCGGGCTTGGCCACGGTAGTTCGTTTGGGACGATTGGAGGGGTCTAGCGGGGAAGGTCAAGCGAACCCTCCGGTCGGGGGATTTGCCTTGACCGAGGGGGGTACCCCCTCCCTTTTCTCTTTAATCGTCTAAAACGGCGAAAAGACCCCTTTCTATGTCCGAAACCTCCGAGGCCCTGGTGCGCGAATTCACCGTCCAAAACCGCATGGGTATCCATACCCGCCCGGCGGCCCAGATTGTCCGCCTCGCCAACCGCTACCCGGACGTCGAAATCACCGTTTCCAAGGACGACGAAGTCGTGAACGGAAAAAGCATCATGGGCCTAATGATGCTGGCGGCGGGACAGGGTTCGGTCTTAAGATTCTCAGTGAGGGGTAAAGATGCATCCCCGCTCCTCGACGAAATGGATGCTTTGTTTGCCCGTAAGTTCGACGAATCCTAACCCACCCCATGTTAGCCCTGTTTGCCAGCCTAGTCGTCTTCGCCGCCGGTGAAACGGCTCCTCCTCCGTCCATCCCCATGATCCCGGACCCAGAGGTGCCGCGCTACCTCAACACCGTCGAACGGGCGGAGTGGGGACGTGCCGTGCGCCAAATCGAACTCGGTCAAGCCCGTGTCCAGCAGGGCATGAGCATTATGGGTGCCCCGCGGCTAGAATCCAAAGGCGCCTTTGCGGAGACCGCCGAACAGGCCAAAGCCCGCGCTCAGAAGATTATCGACGAAGGCCGGAATCAACTGAATCAAGCCCAGCCCTCGCTGACTCGCCTCCGGAATCTCGCTGGTACCCGCTACCTCGAGGTCACGAAGACCGTGAACCTGAACAACGATCTCCCGCAGACGTTATGGAATTATTCGCTGACGCTTTCCGCGGTGCGTTTGCAGAAAATCGCCCGCGACCAGGGCTTCAAGCAGCAGCATCTCGTGGGCGCAATCACGGTCGTTGAAGGTAATAAGCCGCTGCGCACCACCGCCTTGACCGATCAGTTGCGGGCTGCCTGGAATAAGGCTGACCCGAAGGCCCTGTCGCCGGTGCCGGTGGCAGGCTACGGCTACGCTTGCCCCTCGGGCGATGGCCCCGCCACGCTTTCGTCCGAATGGAAATTGCCCGCGACACCCCGCCAGGCCGCCGTCATTTGGGCGGAGGTCTACCCGCTGACCGCCGATAACTCAGCCTCGCTACTCTTTGTCCGTATGGCCGACGCCTTCACGATGCGCGTCATCGCTTCGGAGGTCTACCTCACAACGACGGGCCCGGCGGAGGCTTTCCCGAAGGTCTACAGCGCTTCGCTTTCGTTGAAGGACGAGAAGAGCTTCATCCCGCGTCTCGCTGGTTCGGGCGACTGGGTGCTCTCCTACGATGGCACCTGCTCCCCACTGGGCGCGGCCCTCATGCGTCACCTCTGTGTGCGGGTCGGCAACCTCGGCGTCGGCGCCAGCCAGTCCTTAGTGGAAGTGCTCGGTGGCGATACTCCCTCGCTCGATGGCGCTAAGGCCTCTTGGAACATCACGACGGATGGTGGCAGTAATCTCGTGAAGTCTTTCAAGGTCTCCAGTGCCTCTCCTGGGGCCGAGAAGACCGACGTCGGCCAACTCGTGCTGAAGCTCGAGGAGCCCGCTAAGCCAGCAGTTAAGTAAGACGCTTCAGCCTTTGGGCTTCTTGGCGGCCTTGAGTTCAGCCGTCGTCGCTCGCAGTAGCTTCTTCACCTTGGTGGCGGTCAGGAGCTGGTGTGCGCGTGTCATGCGGTCGATGAAGAGGACGCCTTGGCAATGGTCGTGTTCGTGTTGCACACAGCGGGCAAGCAGGCCTTCGCATTCCAAGGTATGAGGCGCGCCGTCGGCGTCGCGGAACTGCACGATGGCCTTTTCCACACGCTCGACGTCGCCAGTGATACTGGGAAAGGACAAGCAACCCTCGGTGTAGATTTCGCCTTCACCCGCGGGTACGGTCACCTTCGCATTGGCGAACAGCATCGGCATGATTTCCTCCGGGTCCACGACCTTGCCGTCCAAGGTGGGCTTGAAGTCTTCGTCGTGCACGTTGACGACAAAAAGCTGCAGCGAGAGCCCGACTTGCGGCGCGGCCAGCCCGATACCCTTGGCGGCGCGCATCGATGCGAGCATGGCATCGCCAAGATCCCAGAGGGCCGTCCCGAATTCGCGCACGGGCTCACCCTTGGCCCGAAGGATAGGGTCGCCGTAGCGTCGGATGGGATAGGCGGGCATGGGCTCTTCGATAGCCGTCTCGGCACCGAGGTGAAGTGCAATCGTTAGGCGGAGGTCCCGTAAGCACCCTTTTCGCAAGCACGGACAAAGGCTTCGGTTCGTTTCTGCAGCGCATTCCACTTTACCCGGAGGGCTTGCGATTCATCAGGCAGGACGCGGCCGTCTTCGGCGGCGCTGACGACTTCGGTGATGATGACGCTGAACTCCTTGACCAAGGCGTTAGCGTCGCGGGCCAACAACGGGCTGGCCGTCCCCGCTTCATCGCGCACGAAATGCCCACCGGCCTGCTGGGCTAACCAATCAACGATTCGATCGTCGCCGGTGGCGGCGACCAACTTGGCCACGCGTTCGAGCGGATTGGTGTGACCACTACCGCGCTCGGCGGGCTCGCGCCACTTGTAGAGCATCGACGCCGAAACCCCGACGGCGCTGGCGACCCGCTTATGCGCCGCGACTTGGGCATTCTTACCGCCGGCCGCCGCCGGCGAGTCCCCCACGTGCAGCAAGGCTTCCTGCATGACGGTGTGGGCCTCCTTGATATGGGTGCGACGGGGGGAGGGGGCTTTTTTGCTCATGAAGCAGGTTATGCTAAGGAGGGGCGGTAATTCCACCCCTGTTTTATAGAATACCGCCGCAAAAAAGTATGGATAAGCTCCCCGCCCAGCCTAATTTGTCGGCATGCTAGCGATTCTGACAGCCCATGGGGAAGTTTCCCTGGTCCTCCCCATCAGTTTACTCCTCGGGGGCTTACTCCTCATCGCTGCGGAGTTCTTCCTGCCCACCATCGTCCTCGGATTCATCGGTGCGGTCGTATCCTTCACGGGTATCTACTTATCGGCGGAGGCCGGCGGGGGCGTGGGTCTACTCTTTGCCGCCGTTTTCGTGGTGATCTTTATCTTGGAATTCGTCGCTTTCCGTCGGTTGCTACCGCAGACGGGCGTCGGTCGCTCCCTGACTAACGCGAGTAGCAACGATGGGTCGGCTGTTCCCTCGCCCGCCGCGCTCGCCCCTTACGTCGGCAAGACCGCCGTAGCCACCACGGTGTTGGCGCCTTCGGGCACCATCGAGGTGGAAGGCCGCCTGCTTGAAGCCATCACCCTCGACGGCTTTGCGGAGCGCGGCGTTGCCGTGACCATTGTCGAAGCCGGCGCGGGCCGCGTCACTGTCCGCCGTATCCGCTAAATTTTTCCCTCACCATGCCTCCCGATATTCTTACCCTTGTCACGTGGGTCGCCGCCGGCGCCCTGCTTATTCTGGTCCTCTTCCTACTCTCGTTCCTTGCCGTTTGGGTGCGCGCGCGTTTGGCGGGGGCCGAGGTTGGCCTCTTCGACCTCGTCGGCATGCGTTTGCGGGCCGTGCCGTACACCGTCATCGTCGACGCTAAGATTGCTGCGACCAAGGCCGGCCTGACGGTTGACGTCGAAAAAATCGACGCCCACTTCTTGGCGGGTGGCAATATCGTGCAGACTGTCCAGGCCCTCATCGCCGCGCAGAAGGCCGGCCTCCACCTCGATTGGAACCGCGCTTGCGCCATCGACATTGCCACCCGCGGTACGAACAAGTCTGTCTTGGAAGCGGTGCTCACTTCCGTCAGCCCCAAGGTCATCGACGTGCCTAATCCCGCCAGCGGTCGCACGACAATCGACGCCGTCGCCAAAGACGGTATTCAGGTGAAGGTGAAGGCGCGCGTCACCGTTCGCACCAACCTCGATCGTTTCGTCGGTGGTGCCCAGGAGGAAACCATCATTGCGCGCGTCGGCGAGGGCATCGTGACGACCATCGGTTCCTCCGAGAGCTACAAGTTCGTCCTCGAGAATCCGGACCGTATTTCAAAGACCGTGCTGGAGCGTGGCCTCGATGCGAACACCGCTTACGAAATCATGTCGATCGATATCGCGGACGTGGACGTCGGCGACAATATCGGTGCGATGCTTCAGGAGGCACAGGCTAACGCTAATAAGAATATGGCGCAGGCGCAGGCGGAAATCCGCCGCGCTGCCGCAGTGGCCTTGGAGCAGGAAATGCGCGCCCGCGTGGAAGAAATGCGGGCCCGCGTGGTCGAAGCGGAAGCCCTGGTACCGCAGGCTTTGGCGGATGCGTTGCGGTCCGGTCGCATGGGTTACATGGATTACCAGCGCATCGAAAACCTCAAGGCGGATACCGCCATGCGCAAGGGTATCGGTGGTGACCAGCCGCCCTCCGCGCCGCAGGTCTAAGCCCCCGTGTCGCTCACGCCGTACATTCTCGGAGGGATTGCGATCTTCGTGGTCGGCCTTCTCATTCCGGCTGCGGGCGAAGCCCCGCCCACGCCACCGCCGTTGCCCACAACGCCCCCGCGGCGCTTGCGGAAGCGTTCGCTGAAATCTCCCACGACAGCGGAGGAAGAGGCCTTCGTCGCCCCGTCCGCTCCGCCGGTCGTCTCGCGTGTGCCGATTATCACTCGGCCGTTAATTCGCTACGGTCATCACGCCGTTCGTAAGGAGTTTGCTTCGCCCGCCGCTTTGCGTCGGGCCATCATCGCGCAGGAAGTCTTGGGCCCGCCGCTGTCGGAACGTCCGCCGCGAATCTAAGGATCAGCGCCGCGGTGCGCGGAGACGGGCAACGAGGTAAGGCAGTGCACAGCACAGCACGATGCCAGCGCCCGAGGGCACGCCGGCGAAGTGGTAAGACAGGTATAGACCGCTGATGCCGCCGAAGAGCGCGCACGCGATACCCCAGCCCATGACCTGCGGTAATGTGCGTCCGAGGAGGACGCCCGTCGCGGAAGGAATGACGAAGAGAGCCGTCGTCAGTAAGGCGCCGACGAGCCGCACGCAGGCGACGGCACCGAGGGCGACGAGGATCAGCAAAACGGCACGGAGCCAGGCGGGTCGCGCTCCGATGAGCTCGGCGTATTCTTCGTCGAAAGAGGCGAGTTCGAGTTCTTTATGCAACACCCGGAGGGTAAAGAGAATCCCCGCCGAAGTCAGCCCGATGATGAGTAGGTCGGTGGTGCCCACGGAGACCACGCTGCCGAAGAGTAGGCCGGTAAAATCGCGCCAAGCCTGCGCGGCCGACATGAGCGCAATCCCTGCGGCAAACATGACGGACAGCATCACGCCGATGGCGCTGTCTTCGCTCGTGCCGCGACGCGCCGATAGCCAGGCGATGCCACCGGCCGTCAGTAAGGCGGCGGCGAGCGCGCCGACATACGGAGAGAGCCCCAGTAGGATGGCGCCGACCACGCCTGGGAGAATGGAGTGGGTGAGGGCGGTGCTGAGGAAGGCCATACGGCGGAGCACCACGTAGGCGCCGAGGCAGGCGCACGTCAGCCCGCTCAAGAAGACGGCGAGGAGTGCGCGTTGGAAGAACGGTTCGCGCAGCGGTTCGAGGAAGAACTCAAGCATGGCGGTGCGGGTGGCCGGCACAGGCGTGGACGGTGCGTAAGGCGCCGTGGCGGAGTTCGAGGATACGGTCGAAGCGTTGCGAGTCCGCCGGGTCGTGCGTCGCCATCACGATGGTTAGGTTAGCGTTGGGCGCGAAGAGGAAGCCCTCGACGATGTCACGGCTGGCTTGGTCGAGGGCGGCGTAGGGTTCGTCGAGTAACAATAATTCGGCACCTTGCACGGTGGCGCGGGCGAGGAGGGCTCGCTGTAGCTGCCCCCCGGAGAGCGTGTGTACAGACCGATCGGCGAGGTCAGTGAGTTGCAGGAGGTGGAGCGCGCGGTCGACCGCTTCGTCGCCATGGTGGCATTCTTCAAACCAACCGTGGTGAGCGTAGGTGCCCATTTGGACCAGTCGCCGGAGTGTCAGCGGGAAAGGGTCGGTCAACCGAGGACGTTGGGCGAGGTAGGCCACGCGGGCGCGGCCCAGCTGGGGCTTTGCTCCGAGAACTTGGACCGTGCCGCTGGTGGCGGGGAGTAAGCCGGCGAGGACGCGGAGGAGGGTGGACTTGCCCGAGCCGTTAGGTCCGATGAGCGCCGTGCGGCAGCCACACGGAATACTGAAGGCGGCGTCGGTGAAGGCCGTCGGGCCATCGGTGCGGGCGGCGGCAGAGAGACCCTGGGCCACGACGGCGATCCCTTGGCAATCGGAGCGGTCGGGGCGGGCGTAAGGAACGCGGGGAATCAACCCGAAGCACGCATCCCCCAGTTGGCTCCACCAAGGTTGGGGATTCACGGTTGCTGGAGGGCTTCGGCCAATTTCCGAGCATTCAGCCGCATCATGGTAGCCCAAGTATCTCCGGGGGTCCCGGGCTTCTGCAGGTATTCAAAACTCAACGCGGTGGGGGCTTTGATCCCGGCGTCCTTGGCTAGTTGCTGCGCGGCGGCGGGATTTTGCCCCTCATCGCTGAGGATGACGCGGACCTTTTGAGTGCGGATGGCTTTGAGCAGGTCGGAGTAATGCTTGGCGGACGGGTCGGCGGACTCGGCGGAAGAGCAGGCGAGGATGCTGCCGGCGACTTTGAGCCCAAAGGCCTCGGCGAAGCTTTCTAGGCCGGGGTGCTGGGTGACGAATTGCCGCTCATGGGGCTGGAGGCGTGCGAAGACATCCCGGAGATCCTTTTCGGTGGATTCAATTTCCCTAAGTATTTGTCCTAGAGCATCTTCAGATGTTTCAATCCCGGCGGAGTCTAGGCCCATTTTTAGGCGAGTAATCATCCGCTTTACTTCCGCTGGGACGGTCCAGAGATGGCTGCCGGAAGGCAGGGGGGCTGGGTAGAGCCAGAGGAGGTCTTTCTCGCGTCGATTGGCTTGGGCCCAGTTGGCCAGCCAGGGCTCGAGTTCGGGGTTAATACCGATGATGAGTTTGGCCTTGGTAAGCGTGCGCGAATCGGCGGCGCTGATGCTGTACCCATGGAGCTCGCCGCCACTCGGAATGAGGGGTAAATTGGTGATTTTATGGGCAGTTACTCGGCCGACCCATTCATTTGGAATCGTGAAGCTGCTGACCACCTGCACCTCGGTTTTGGTCCACCCGGCAAGCGGGAGGGAGAGGCAGAGTAGGAGGAGTAAAAATCGGCTCAATGTGGACACGATCGACTGGAGGTAATGGCCCCATCATTAATTGCAAGAGTTTTGCATTAATCAAATGTTCCAGCGCTCGGGCTTTTGCGTTTGCCACTATCTCTGCCGTCCTTACGACATTGTTCCCCATGCCCCGTTTCAAAGCCGTTTGCGCCCTCCTGTTGGCGATGGTCTGCCTGACTTCTGACTCCTTTGGCCAGGCTGCGCCGGCTCCAGGGGCCGTCGCTGGTAAGAGCCTCGTTTTTGTCCGTAGCGTCACTTTCCAGCAGACCAAACTGGGCGGTCAGGTAAACCCTTGGAACCGCATGCAGGTCGAAATACAGGCTAACACCGTGCCCGAGGCCAAGCCTGCGGCCGGTGCAGAAGCCTCCAAGCTGAGCAACAAGAAGTGGGTTGATAAGGTCAAGGTCACCGTCACCCAAATCTATAAGACGGCTTCTGCAAAACCTGAGGAATGGAATTACTACCGTTCCTCCGCGACTGTTCTGACGATCGAAGTCAACCAGCCCCGCTCGGTTTTATTCTACCTCCCTGGCGACGTCGTCAAGCGCGACACCCTCAAGAAGGAACCCGATTACTATTACGTTCAGCTGGAAGTCGCCGGTAACGAAGAGCCGCTCTTTGACGCCCGCGGCCTCGTTTTGGCCGACCAGAAGTGGGCCCTGCATAAGGACCTACAGTCCAAGGCCAAGTTTGACCCCGCCAAGGATGCTGCCGACCGTGGTGTCATCACCACTCCGGGCGTCCTCCGCCCGCAGTACCTCGTCCTTTACGCCGACACCCCGGTCGTTCCGCCCTCCCCTGAGTTCATCCGCGAGGATGTGCCAACCCGCTAAGGTCGGCGCGGAATCCCACTAACCACACCCCCTGCACGTATGAGCCAGAAGAAGGCCTTAATCGTCAACCTCGCCGCGTCCCACGTCTCGGTTTCCTCCTTCCGCGAGGAAGCGGGTCGTCTGTTCATGGACCAGTTTTTTGCTGAAGACTTGGCCCCTGGTCTCGGCGACGACGATTGGTTGAACGCCGCCGTGTCTGCCTTGGCTGGCCTCGTCAACGCTCACAAGATTTCTGGTCAGGTTACGATTATCGCTCCGAGCTTTCTGCTGCTGCAGAAGTCGCTCAAGGTGCCGCAGGTCGAGCGCGAACGTCAGGCGCAGATCGTCGCCTTCGAGGCTCAGAACGCGATTCCTTACCCCTTGAACGAAGTCATCTGGGATAGCCAGGTGATGTCATCTGACGGCGTCGAAGCGGAAGTCCTCCTTTTTGCGCTGCGCACGGAAGTGGCGACGCGCATCGCTAACCTAGTTTCCGCTACTGGCCTGCGGCCCTACGCGATCCAAGCCGCCCCGCTGCTGGATAGCCGCGCGGCGCTCCTGCACGGTGGTTTGGCCAACGAGGAAGTCCTCATCATCAACGTGGGCGCCCGTTCGACCTCGTTGAGTTTCGTCGGCCCCGCCGGCGCCAATATTCAGTCGGCCAACATTGGTGGCAACCTGTTGACGCAGGGCGTCTCCGATAACACTGGCCAGCCCTTTGCGACGGCGGAAGCGGTCAAAGTGGGATACTACTCCGGCGTCGTGCACCTCACGGAATCGGACCCGCAGGTCGCGTTATTGCAGGTTAACTCGCAGGGCTTCATTCGCCGTCTCTCGCAAGACATCAACCGCCGCCTCATTAATGTTCGCCGCGGTGCCGCCGGTCGGCAGCCGTCCCGCATCCTCTTGACGGGCCGCGGTTCTTTGGTCCCCGGCCTCGCCGAGCAGCTCACGGAGTCCCTCCGTCTCCCGGTCGAGCAATTCGATCCCTCTTCGGCCCTGACGCCTGGTCCCGAGCTCAACCCCGACTACCTTCGCCAGCACGTCCACCAGATTTCCGAAGTCATCGGGGAAGCCGCTTCTTTGCTGCTCCCGCAGAGCGCCGGCGTGAATCTCATCCCGCGGGATATCGCTGCCCAAATCGCCTTTGATGCCCGTAAGCCTAAGCTCTTGGTGGCCGCCCTCCTCGCGGCGCTGGCGCCTTGGCCGGTCTTCTTAGCTTTGGCCGACGCCACCGACTATAACACTGCGCAGATTAATCTGCTGAATACGCGGGCCGCCGAGCTCACCGGGCGCCAAGCCACGATTGTCAAAACGCACACCGACGCTCAAGCCGTTCTGGTCACCAATCAATTGCTGGAGTCCGTGGTCACCAACCGCTCGAATTGGCCGGCCTTTTTAACCGACCTCCAGTCTCGCGTGGCCCAGAGCAAGAATACTTGGGTCGAAGAAATTCGCGTGGTTCATATCGCTGGCGTGGTTGCTCCCGCTGTCGAAGGGGAGGCCCCGAAGCCCCCGTCGCCTCCCGTGACTAAGGTCACCGTCACGGCCCGTATCCTACTCGACAAGGTTGCCCCCGGTAAGACCTTCAACGCCCGCGAACTCATCGAGCGGCAGAACGCCTTAATGGCTAGCCTGAAGAAGTCGGCGTTCATCGCGGACATCCCTTCTGACGAAATCAAGCCAGACTATAAGGAAGCCAACGTCCCCAAACTCACCTTCACGCTGATCATCCAAAAGGATAAAGCCCTCTAAGTCATGGAAAACTTTAAGCAGAACAAACTCTTCTATAGCTCGCTCATCGCGGTCGGTGTCGTCTTCGTTGCCGGAATCGGTGCTAGTTATTGGAAGTATACGGATAAGAACGCGACCGCAGCTAAACTCTATCAGCAGCAGAAGAACAGCCGCACCCTGTTGAATGGGCATACGCTACCCACCGCCACCGACAGCGTCTCCTTGACCCCAGCGAACGTGGATGCTGCGACCAAGGATTTGGTCGATCTGAATGCCCAAAAAGATCAGCTCAAGGCCCTCATCGCAGGAGCCGCCGAGGCCCGCATCAATGGTAAGGATATGTCCAACACCGCGTTGGCCTCGGAGATTAAGCAGTCCGTGGATGAGTGGACCAAGTTTGCCGCTGACCGTGACATCCGCATGCTGCCGAACGAAAAGTGTGAATTTGGTTTCCGCCGCTACATCCGTAATCCTGGCACCTCCCCGAAGCGTGACATCGTGCGCGTCGACCAGCAGCGCCAGATCGTCGACTTCCTTTACAAGACGCTGGCGGATTCCCGGCCGGTAATCGCTGGCGCCCCGGCCCCCATTGTCCTCGAGTCCATCGATCGCGAAGCCGTTGAGACCTTCGAGAAGATTGCGGAAGGCAAGCCGGGTGCCGGCACTTTCGCTCAACCCGAAACCATCCGCAATGAATCGGATGAGTTCGCCCCGACCCGCACCTTCCGTCAGCCTGGCCTCGTCGACACGCTCTCCTTCCGGGTGCGCTTCGTCGGCACGACTGCCACGCTCCGCACCTTCGTCAATAAGGTCCGCAACAGTGGCCGCCCGTTTGCCGTTACGGCGGTCGAAGTCAGCACGCCGTCCGCGGACACGCTGAAGTTGCTTGGGGCTACTTCCACCGTCGTTTCTGCTTCGGCGCCGACGGCCGCGGTGCCCGTCACTAGCCTCCCGGGCTTCTTCACCGCCGATGCCGCCGCGGCCAGTAATTCTAAAGCGGCCGCCCCGGCGCCTAAGGAAGAGCGTAAGGTCGTCATCCGCCAAGCCCCCGCGCAATTCTCTATCCAAATCGATTACCTCACTGTGGTCGAAGATAAGCCCGCCGTTGAGGGTGAACCCAAGAAATAACCCGAGACCCTTTCCATGAATTCCCGTAAGGACTTCTTCCTCTTTATCGGCTCAACGCTTTTGTTGATTGCCGGTATCACCGCCTGGGGCCTGCTCGGCCAAGGCTGGTCGCCCGAACTCGTCAAGCCCCTGCTCCCTGCGGAAGAGGCCCGGCAAGTAGCCATTGAGGAACTCACCTTAGCGCCGAAGGGCGGCGATTACCCGAACACTCCTCGCGCGTCTCTGGCCGACGGCGCCAATGATTGGCTCGCCCCAGAGGAAAACGACGATGGTTGGGATTACGACCTCTTCACGACCATCGACATCGCCTGGGACCCCGCTCAGTCCGAATACGTCCCGCTCGGCCGCAAAGTTATTCCGCTGCCCCCGTTTGGGGTCGCCTTAGTCAAGGTTGGCCACCCGACCTACCCTTACGTCCTGAGTACCACCATGGCACCGCGCTCCGGCCTGGAAGCGGACCGCGAGTTCCTGATTCAGAACATCGAAACCAAGACCTACTATGAGCGCTGCAAGCTGAAGCAGCGCCTCGACCCTAAGGTCCCCGTGACCCCGGTGGCTTTTAAGGTCGAAAAGATGGCCGATGGCTTCACCCGCAATGTCCTGACCCTGGACGACAAGACCGCCGGCCGGCTGGTCGAAATTGACGATATCAAGCCCATCGAATTCAAGGATTCGATTAACATCCTCTTGGCGGCGACCGATAGCCCCACCACGACCTGGGCCCGCCACCGCAAGGGCGATAAATTCGCCTATAAAGGTGCCGATTTCGTCATCAAAGACATTGACTTGATTAACAAGACCGTGACCGTTGAGAAGACCTTTATCCCCGACCCTAAGAAGGGGCGTAAATCCTTCACCGAGACCTTGGCTATCCCCGCCGAGGTCAAGCCTGCTTCCCCTAACAAAGATAAAGCTCCTAAATAACCTTTTACCTCCGCTGACCCGATGAAAAATCATAAACGCAACCGGCTCACTTGGGCCACCCTCGCTGCCGCCGTCGCTGTCGGCTCTCTCGTCGCCCAAGACGTAGATCCGGTGACGCAAAAGACCCAGCTTCTCTCCGAGGCGCTGGCTGCTCGCGAGAAGGGTGACCTCCAGGTCGCGCTCGAAAAGTTTGAGCAGATCCAAAAGATTTCCGCGGACGATGAAGCGGCCAAGGAAGGCATCGCCACCGTCAAGGCTGCGCTCGCCGCCGCTGATAAGGCCAAGGCCGATGCCGAAGCCGCCAAGCTCAAGGCTTCGCAGCCTGCTCCGGTGGTTCCAGCTAAGCCAGCCACCTTGCTCGACGAGGTCGCTTCGAGTCACGAAAACCTTTACCGCGAAGTGGCTCAGGCGATCGCCGTCGCCAAGCAGACCGCCGAACTAGGCGACTACGCGGGTGCGCTCAAGGTTCTCGATGGTGCCAACGGTGCCCTCCCGAACAATACCGCCGCCCAGAACTGGCGCGATGAAATCGCTCTCGCGAAGCAGGACATCGTCAGCCGCCGCGAATCGGGCGACCAAGGTGCTGATCAACTGGCGCGTGCCGAAGTCGTCCGCCTCGCCAAAATTAACGCCGCCGCCATCGATGCTGCTTCGGCCCTCATTAACGAAGCCGAAAGCTCCGTCCGTAAGGGCGAGCTCGACGATGCCACCACCTTGCTGGACAAGGCTTCCGCCAATCTGCCCCGCAACATTGCGACCAAGCCGGTCAGCGACCGTATTAAGACGGTGAAGTCCTCGATTATCTCCCGTCGCGCCTTCCTCGCGATGGATGCCCGTGAGATGAATAAGGCCGACGCCTTCGTTCGCGAGTTCGAGCGCCTCAATGGTGCCGACGACTCCAGCTCCCGCCGCCTTCGTGCGGAGTTCGCTGCGAAGAAGTCCGACCCGGCTTACCGCAGCGTCGATGAAATCTCCCCAGGCCTCCGGGCCAAGGACGACAAGGTTCAGGAGCTGCTCGTGAAGGGCCGTGCTCGTTACCTCTATGGCGACTACGCCGGCGCCCTCGACGCCTACCGCGAAATCCTCCAGTACCAACCGAACAATTCCGAATCCAAGGCCTTTCAGGTTCGTATCCGTCAGCTTCTCTCTCAGAACTCGGGCCAGTGGAACCGCGGCGTCTCCAAGGGTAAGCTCCTCGAACTACTCGACGAAAGCTGGAAGCTGCCGGAAGTCTATAACCGTGAAGTCGGCCCTGTCGGAGGTGTCGCTACCTCTGACCCGGTGCTGGACAAGCTCCGCGCGATCACCGTTCCGGAAATCAATATCCGCGACCTGCCATTCGACCGCGCCATCGCTCAGCTGACGATTGTCTCCCAGTCCTACGACAAGGAAAACAAGGGTGTGAACATGTTTGTCATCGACCCGGATCGTAAGAATCCGTCCGTCAACATGACGCTCCGTAACGTCACCCTCGAGAAGGCCATCGACCTCATCACCAAGCAGGTCAATTTCACTTACACGATCAACTCGGGTATCATCGAAATCCGTCCGGACTCCGGCTCGAACGACCTCGAAACCGAGTTCTTTCCGCTGAGTTCTGCGGCTGAAACCAAGATGACCGGTATCGGTACCGGCGCCCCGTCCGCTTCCACGGGCGGCACCCCCAGCCCATTCGGTGGCGCCACCGCTGGTGCGGGTGCGACCGACGCTAACCCTCGTAACGATGGCATTAAGAACTTCCTGACGCGCTCCGGTGTGTCGTTCGAAGTGACTGGTGCGGTCCTCAACTACGACGGTACGACCCTGATCGTGACCCAGAATCGCAAGAACCTGGAGCGCATCCGTAACATCCTCCGTCGTTACTCCGACATCAAGCAGGTCCACATTGAGTCTAAGTTCATCGAAGTCTCTGAGTCTTCCCTGAATGAGCTCACGACCAACCTGCGCCTGTCCCAGACCGTCGGCGGCGTCCAGACCATCCGCGCGCAGACGAACCTCCGTTCGGTCAATGACGTCTTCGGCTCCGCCACCGTTTCCAACCCGGGTACGATTGCCGTCGCTGGCCTTACGGCGACCGTTTTAGATGCTAACGGTAACCCTATCACCGTCACCCAGCCTGGCACCTCGACGCCGATCGCCAATAACCCGCCTAACTTCCCTTCCGGCAACTTCGGTGGCCGCGAGCCGAACTTCGGTGGGGCTGCTGGTTGGAGCGGTGCAGCTGGTGCCTACAACGGCTTAATCGGAACGATTGGTTCCTACGACCTCTCGATCTTCCTTAAGGCCGTCGAGCAGAACAGCGGTTCCGACCTGATGTCCGCCCCGAGCCTCACCGTCCTCGACGGTAAGACCGCCATCATCAAGATCGCTCAGCTCCTTCGCTACCCGCAGTCCTATGGTGATACCCAGTCGAACGTGGGTTCGCAGGGCGGTGGCCAGCAGGGCGGAGGTTCCGCGGGTGTGACCATCACGGCCGGTACCCCTCAGGACTTCACCGTCCAGGAAGTCGGCGTGACCCTTGAAGTCACCCCTACTGTCGGTGCCGACGACTCGATTGCTCTTAACCTCAAGCCAAAGGTGACCGAATTCGAAGGCTTCGTTGAATACGGCGGCACCTCCGTCGCAATCTCCGGCTCCACGACCGTCACCATTCCTTCGGGCTTCTTCCAGCCGATCTTCACCACCCGTGAAGTCTCAACCGACGTCACCGTCTTCGATGGTGCTACGGTTGTCATCGGTGGTTTGACCCGCGAAGAAGTGAAGACCGTCAACGACAAGGTCCCGGTCCTCGGTGACATCCCGCTCATCGGTGCGGCCTTCCGCTCTAGCGGTAAGTCCACAACCAAGAAGAATCTCACGGTCTTCGTGACGGCGAACCTCGTCTCCCCAGGTGGTGCGACCCTCCGTAGCAGCTACCCTGGCATGCGCGCTGGTTCGGTCTTCCAGAACCCAGTCGTTCTCTCCCCAGGTGGTGCTGTCTACCGCGAGCCGGTCGAAGCGACCCCGACGAACTCCTCGCCGCGTGAAGCCGCTCCGGCTGCTCCGGCTGGCCAGTAAGCTGAACTGAAGTTCGCCCTTCGCAGGCCCGCCTTTTGGCGGGCCTGCTTTTTTCTGGAAGCAATCGGCGAGTCGGAGACACTCGCTCCCATGCGCTGGCTCCTTGTCGATGGTTTCAACCTAGTCTTCCGGAGCCATTTCGCGATGGAGCGCTCAAACCTCCGCCGGCAGTCTGATCAATTCCCGACGGGTGCCTTACACGGCTGGATCAAGTCCCTGCAGGACCTGCGCGACGCCGAGAAGCCGGACCGCTGCGTCGTCTTCTTCGACCTCGGGGGCTCGGATCGGCACTTGGCGGTCCTCCCGGATTATAAAGGCCAGCGTGATGACACGCCGCCGGACATCATCCTGCAGTTGCCTGAGATCAAGAAGCTCACAGCGCTCTTGGGTTTTGCGGTGATCCAGGAACGCGGCGTCGAAGCCGACGACCTAATCGCCACGGCCGTTCAGCGTTTGGCCGCCGCGGGAGATGAATGCATCATCGTGAGCGCCGATAAGGATTTCGGGCAATGCGTTGGTGCTCAGGTGCTGCAGCTCGCACCACCACCCACCGCCAATCCTGCGCTCGGCTGGCGCCGCCTCGATGCGGCCGGCGTGGAAGCGAAGTTCGGCGTGCCGCCGACCTTGATCGCCGACTACCTCGCGCTGGTCGGAGATACCTCGGACAATATCCCTGGCCTCAAAGGCGTGGGCCCGAAGACGGCGGTGAAGTGGTTACAGCAATACGGTGGCTTGGAAGGGGTGCTGGGGGCGGTGGCGACCATCGAGCCGGCACGCTTCCGTGAGCAGATTCAAGCCGACGCTGACCGTATCCGCTCCAACCTATCTCTCGTGCGTTTTAAGACCGACTTCGCCTTTGAGCCCGGCGATGTCTCACCGGAAGACATCAGCGGCGTAGCGGCCTTTCTGGAGGCCATGGAGATGCATTCGACCTTACGACGCTATCAGGCCAAGCACGGCTTATCTACGGGGCAGGAGAAGTCCTCCGAGCCTACGATACGGCCGCCTACGAGCCCCGCCAAGCCGGCGCCCGGTCCCGAGCAGGGCGAACTCTTCTAGGCACAAAAAAGCCCGCCGAAAGGCGGGCTTCGTGTTTAGGCGGGAAGAACTCTTACGAGCTCTTCTTGTCCTTCTTGACGTCGAGCTTCGGGGCGTCGGTTGCTTCGGCGAGGGCCTGAGCAGCGGTGCCGTGGTTCTGAGCGACGTAGGCCTTGAGTTCGTCCGGGGTGAGGGCGACCCAGAAGTGGGCTTCCAGCACGTCGAAGACGAGGTTGTTGGTCACCACGCCGTAGGTCTTGCCCATGAACTCAGCGTTCTTGGTGAGGACGTCGGTTGCCTTAGCGAGCTCTTCCTTGATGCGGGCCTTAGCGGCTTCATCGGTGGCAGCCTGTTCGGCGGCACGGAGTTGGAGGATGGTGTTCTGCTGGACCTGGATCACTTCGATGCTGTTGTTCAGCACCGGAATGTGGTCACCGGTCACCTTGGAGAGGACGACCATCTTGGCGTTACCGCGGGCCTGGATGTCGGCTTCCTTGAACTCAGGGTTCTTGCGGAGCTCGGCGACCTGCTCGTCGGAGACGGGGGTCATGAGCTGGATGGCCGTGTTCTGGATGAAGTGCGGGCGGATGGCGACGGAGTCGACCTTGAAGCCGTACACCTTAGCGAAGACATCGTCCTTCTGGTTGAAGTCGGCCAGTTCACCATCACGGAGCTTGGCGATGGCGTCCTTCTCGCCGGTGGTGAGGGAGGTCTGGATGCGCTGGTTGAGCTCGAGGATGCGACGAGCCTGAGCCGTCATCACGTTGAGGTCGTTGTTGAAACGAGCCAGCGTGTCGGGGCTGCTGATCGTCACGAACTTAAGGAAGACCTTATTGTCGTGCTGGAGCAGGTTGTTGTCGACGCGAGGCGCCGGGGTTTCGGTAGCGGTGGTCATGGTGTGATTAGTTTTGGGGTAGGGGTAAAGGCAGAGGGGGAATTACTTGGCTTTTTCTTCGGTCTTCGGGGGGTTAGCCTTTTCGAGCTGAGCCTTTTCGGCTTCGGTGATCTGGACGAAGAGCTTGGCTTCAGCCGGGATGGTACCGTTTTCGGAAGGGTAGTCGAAGCCGCGGGACTTCTTGAATTCCTCGGAGAGCTTGTTGACGCGCTCCTGGGTGGCCTTGACGGCTTCTTCGGCCTTCTTCTTATCTTCGTCGGTCTTCAGCTTAGGCTGGAGGTCAACGAGCTGCTGGAGCTGGGTCTTCGTCTCGGCGATCTGCTTGAGGAGGACGGAGAAGGTTTCGACTTCGACGGCACCAGCGATGGTGTCGCGGACGAGGAACTTCTTGTCTTCGACGGAGAGGACGGACTCAGGCTTGAAATCCTTCGCGGCGGAAACCTTGGTGAACTCGTCGTTGGAGAGAGGGGTCAGGAAGAGAATCTTCGTAGGGACGAGCTGGTAAGGGCGGAGGATGCTGAAGCCGCCGTAGAGCTTACCCATAGCTTCGTTATCGGCCTGGAGTTTAGCCTGCTTGGCGGCGATCTCGTGGCTGCGGGCTTCGCGTTCCGGGGTGGTCAGGGCGTTTTCCAGGAAGAGCTGGGAGCGCTTGAACTCCTCGACCTGCTGGGAGAGGATACGGATGCGTTGCTGGAAGTTGACGAACTCCTGCGGGGAGGTCGCGGTCCAAACTTGGGCGAAGAACTTCTGGTCGGCCTTAGGGGCCTCGGCAGCAGCAGCGGCAGCCTTACCGACTTCGAGCGTCGGCTTCAGGTCAGCACCGGGCTTGGCGTCCTGAGCGTTCAAAGTGAGCGCCAAAGCGGCAATGAGGAAGGGAAACGGCTTCATAGTTTTGGGGAGAGAAGTTCAAACCTAAGGAATTAGGCACCCTCTGCCACAAAAAAACCCCGCTGTGAATTACTTGTGAATAGCTAAAGCCCGGTCGAAAATAGCAGGTAAATCTAAGGAATCGGCCTGCTTTTGAAACTCCTCGTCCGCTAAGACCGCCCGAACCTTAGGGTGGTCGATAAAGCCGCTTAAGTCTTTGTTATTCAACAACTCACGAACTTTCTTATCCTCCCAGGCTTGGTAAAAGGATGGGTGGGCGGCTAGGCCCCGCATTTCCGGCATGGCCATCAGGCGCTTACGGGCCTCGGGATCGCCCATCAACATTCGGGTCTGGATGATCAGGCGTTTCTGCCGGTCGGGCAGGGGGGTCCAGTCCTTCAGCCAATGGGTCAGTGGGGTTTCGGCGATTTGATTCCGGGCCTGAATACACAGGTGGGTTTGAGCTGCTTGGGGCCCACCGATGAGCTCTTGGAGCGAGGCGACGGTGGCTAACGCTAAAACCAAGAGGCTAAAATAGAGTAGGCCTGTCCAGCAGCCGACCATCGACCCGAGGACGGGGCTTTCGGCTTCATCCGTGCCTTCGGGGCGCTTCCCCATCCTCCAAGCCAGACCGTAAACTAGTAGGCCTGCCAAGCAGGTGATGCCGAGGACGCCGGCGGCACCGCGCATGAGCCAAGGAAAGGAAGTGCCGTGGAGTAATGAGTGCCCGAGCTCCGGCCCAAAGGCCCAACCGAAAGCGAGGCCCGCCGTGAGGGCGATGGGTCCAGCCAATTGCCGGAGTGGTCCGCGCTTATACCCCCGCCAAGCCCCGCGAGCCATGAGCAGGGCCAGCACCACGCCGGCCAGCCAGAGCATCCACGAAGACTCGGGGGGAGGCATCGGCATCGTTAGCTTTCGCCGATGACCTTACGGATCGAACCTTCGCGTGCCTCAATACTTTCAGCTAACTTGAACTGCACGAGCGCGCGCCGTAAGTTATGGCCAGGGTAGCGGACCTTGAAATACACATCGCCCGCGACATGGTCCGCCAAGAAGCGAATCCCGAGTTCGAGGGGGATGAGGTGAATGCAGTCGTACAGGAATTTAAGCTCCGCCGGGCTTAGGAAGTCCTTGGCATGCGAGCGATAGCCGCGGTAGATCGCGGTAAAAAGGTCGAGGTCGAAGATGACACTCGCGAGGTCCGGTGCGTCTTCGCCGGCAGGATTACAGGCCGAGCGCGTCGCATCGCCAATGTCGTAATGGACGAGGCCTGGCTGCACGGTATCGAGGTCCACGATGCACGTGCCGCGACCCGTCGCCGTATCGATCATGATGTTGCCGACCTTGGGGTCGCCGTGCGTGGTGCGGAGCTGTAATTCCCCCGATTTTAAAGCGTTTTCCAGCACGCTACAGCGACCGCGGCGTTCCTCGACAAAGCGCAGCGCGCGTTTGGCTTCCGGTGAAGTCTGAACGCGTTCCTGGCCTTCCGGCGTGGCCACGGCCGCATCGAGTTTAGCCAGGTAGCCAGGCGTCACGTGGAAGCCGGGCAGGGCGTACCGAAGTTGATCGCAGGGCAGGTCGCTGACCATGCGATGGAAGTGGCCCAAGACATAACCCGCTTCAAAGGCGTGCTCTGGATTTTGCACTTTCTCGAAGGCCGTGGCGCTGGCGATTTGCGAGATGGCTCGCCAGATATCGCCGTTCGCGTCGGTGACCCAATCTTCGCCACCCTTGGTCTGGATGATTTTCGGGAGCTGCCAGATGCGGTCCGCCCCGTCGGATTCGGCCTCCAGTTTGGCGTGGCAGTGATCGGTGAGGACGCGCATATTTTGCATGATCGCCTCGGGGTCAGGAAAGACGGCCTTGCGGACGCGTTGTACGATGAAGCGCTGCTCCGAAAAAGTCGTCCGGAAGATGGCCAAATAGGTGTCGTTGACGTTGCCCGATCCGTAGGGCTCGACCGTGACGAGCCTTCCTTGGACGTCGAATTGGCGGGCGATAAGGGCGGCACGCATAGGTTGCAGGGGCAATTTGCCCTGTTTTTCCGGAGAGGCGAGGGCATTCCGGTCACGCCAAGGCTTGATTTTCGGTTCGGCCTCCCCATGTTGAACAGTCCTCTGCGACGCCACCTTAGCTCAGCTGGTAGAGCATCTCATTCGTAATGAGAATGTCGCCGGTTCAAATCCGGCAGGTGGCTCCAGCGCAGGGGTTAATTTTTCAGTCCGTTTGCTAAGGCGGGCTTTCCCGCCACCCTCCTCCACATGAGCCGACGCTCCGACCCGCCCGCCCGCAGCCGCGATTTATCGCGCCGCTACGACCGGAACTTTAAGGTGGATGACGCCTACCGGGCGACGTTGCCCGACATGCAGAACAAGGACGCGTCTTTGATTCAAGGCGCTAACGTGCCGATTCAGCATGTGGGTATCTCGGGTTTCCGTCTGCCGATGCTGGTCATCTCCCGCGACGGTAAGCCGTTGCCCCTCGAATGCACGGTTACGGGGTCGGTCTCTCTCTCGGCCGATCGCAAGGGTATTAACATGTCGCGCATCATGCGCACGTTCTACGAGTTTAAGGACCGCGTCCTGTCGCATGAACTGCTCGAAGAGGTGCTGGTCCGCTACAAGAAAGACCTCGAGTGCAGCCGCGCCCGCATCCTCGTCGAGTTCCGCTACCCGATCGTTCAGAAGTCCCTGCGATCCGGCCTCGAGGGCTGGCAGTATTATAAGGCTACGCTGGAATGTACCATCGACGACCTCGACCACCTGCGTCGCTTCGTTCATTTCGACTTCGTCTATTCGTCCGCCTGCCCTTGCTCCGCCGAGTTGACGGAGCATGCCCGCGAAGAGCGCGACACCTACGGGATTCCACACTCCCAGCGCTCCAAGGCCCGCGTCATCGCCGAGGTCTCCCCGGGTAAAGCCCTCTTCGTGGAAGACATGAAGGACCTCTGCCTCGCCAGCCTGCACACCGAGACCCAGGTCATGGTGAAGCGCGAAGATGAGCAGGCTTTTGCCGAGCTTAATGGTGCTTACTCTAAATTTGTCGAAGATGCGGCCCGCCTCGTCTTTGAGCAATTCGACCGCGACGCGCGCGTGCGCGATTTCGTCATCGCCTGCTCTCACCTAGAGTCCCTGCATTCCCATGACGCCGTTTCGGTGATCAATAAGGGGATGCCGAGCGGGCTCTCGGCCGATTTCAGCCAGTTCAGAGATTTGAATCTGCTAGTTCTTTGGCGGCTTGCTCCTTCGTCGGCGGCCGCCTAGGTTCGTCTTTACGAGGGGGTAGCTCAGCTGGATTCAGAGCAGCAGCCTTCTAAGCCGCCGGTCGCGGGTTCGAGTCCCGCCCCCCTCGCCACTTTCCCCGCCCCATGTCCTCCCAGTCCTACCACCTCGCCGACCGCGGCCAGAGTCTAGGCACGTTGGATTCCCAAGCAGTCCTCGTTGGTTTGGCCACGGGGCGCTTGTCGCCCGACACCCTTTCCTGGCAGGAAGGGGAAGCGGGTTGGGTGGCGCTGCGTGAGCGGCCGGAGTTCGCTAGTGGCGTGAGCGCCGTGGCTTCGCTGGAGCCGCCGCCGCCCGCGCTGCCTTGGGAAGCACAAGTCACGCGCTGGAGTTCCCGTCCGCAGTTCGCCACTCTATGGGCGACGCTCAAGGCGGTCCTCTTTCGCCCGCAAGCCACGTTCACCGCCGCGGTTTCGTCGGACGGTCTCCGCGCCCCCATCCAGTGGCTGTTGTGGGCCAGCGTCGGCGCGGTGCTGGTTGGGTTTCCGTTGTGGAGTGTGCTGCTGAGCTTACGTCCAGCGTTGCTTGGGAAATTTGGCATGCCGGAAACAGCGGCGCCCGCGATTTTCAACCTCACCTATTTCTTTCGGGCCTTAGCCCTCTATCCGCTGGCGGCCTTCGTGGGTACATTCGTCACCGCTTTCAGCGTACATGGGTTACTGCGGCTGTTCGGTGGCGGCCAAGCTGGTTGGCGCCGGACCTTCCGTACCTTAGCTTACGTCTTTGGTTCGATGTGCTTGGTCTTGGCTCTTCCGGTGACCGCCTGTGCCGTCCCGGTCTGGGGTTTTATCCTAGCCCTCTTGGCGCTGGGGTTCGCCCACCAAGAGCCCGCTTGGCGTGGGTTTCTCGCGGTGGGCTTGGTGGCTACCGTCGGCTGCTGCTCGGGCCTCATCGCCTCAGCCTGGTCTGTCAGCCGTAATTTCTTCCGCTAAGTTAGTTGCGGGCTTGCAGGGCTCTCTCGCCTTGCCAGAAATAATCTTATGCAAATCCACGTCGCCCGTCCGCCCAATCAGCTCGGAGTCTTTAGCCAGGAGGAAGTCGCCGCTGGCCTGCAGTCGGGCCGCTTCCTGCCCACCGACCAAGCTTGGCGCGATGGCATGTCCGCTTGGACGCCCTTGAGCCAGTGGGCAGAGTTTAGCAGTGTAGTCGCTGCGGTACCGGCGTCGCCCGCCGAAGCGGTGGTCGCGCCCTCGCAGGTGCCCTGGGAGCAGGGTAAGAGCGCTGGGAGTTTCTTTGCCACCGTGAAGGCCGCGGTCTTCAGCCCGCGTGAGACCTTTGCCAACGCTCGGATGGAGTTCGGTGATTGGCTAATCTTTGCCTACATCGCGCAGCTAGTGGTTCTACCAGTCCGTTTACTCCAAGCCTTTGTGTTTGAAGATCCCACCGCCCAAATGGTGAGTTTCATCGAAAAACTAAATAACCCAGCGCTCGAACCATTGCTCACAGCTTTGCGTAAGAACATCGCCGATGCCGATTTGCCCATCACGCAGTTCGTAAAAGTTGGGTCGGTGTTCGGCAGCATCGCTATCGGCCCGCTGATGGTGGCTTTATTTGGTGTGATTATCTGGGTGGGGTTATGGATCATGCGCCAGAAAGTCGATTGTGGCCGCGCCATTGGGCCCATGCTGATGGCGTCCTCCATCGCCTCTATGATTGTCATGCCCTTGAGCCTGCTCGGGTTTAATGTCATCCTCTTGTTCGGTCTCGGCTGCCTGCTCGGCATTCCTTACCTCATTTTTTACCATCGTCTCCATGGGGCGGCCATTCAGCGGAGCGCTTGGGTCTCGTTCGGTGCCCACCTCCTGTTCTGCCTGATCCTCGGCTGTTGTGGCTTTGCCTGTATGGCAGCTACACTCGGGCTCAGTTCAGCACGCTGAACGACTGCCCTGTTTGGTGGTAACGGCTGAGGGTGGTTTCACGACCGTCCATAGGCTTGCCGTATCCTGGGTCGCCGTCTAAGCATGGGTCATGCAAATCCACGTCGCCCGTCCGCCCGCCCAGCTCGGAGTCTTTAGCCAAGAGGAAGTCGCCGCCGGCCTGCAGGACGGACGCTTCCTGCCATCCGACCAAGGCTGGCGCGAAGGGATGTCCGCGTGGACGCCCCTGAGCCAGTGGGAAGAGTTCGCCGGCCTCGGCATCCCCTCGGCACCACCGGAATCCGCGCAGGCCTCGACCGTTCAACCGATGCCAGCTTGGGAGCGTGGTTCCTCGATCGGCAGTTTCTTTGGCACCATCAAGGACGTGGCCCTTGATCCTGTGCAGACGTTCGATAACCTCCCCGCGCAGGGCGGCTTCGGCCGTCCGTTGCTCTACAATTACTTAACGACTTTCCCTGCGTTGCTTCTGCTCGCCGCGCTCTATGCCTTGTTCTTCGCCGTCATGGGCGAAACCATCTTGGAAGGCATGCGCGCCGATTCGGATACGCCACAGTTCCTGCAAAACCTCTCCGTCGGTGGTTTGGTGGGTTTGTTGTTTGGTTTGGTGTTCTGCCTCGCCCTCTTCGCCCCGCTGGCACTGTTTGTAAGCAGTGCTTTCACGTATTTCTTGCTCTTGCCGTGGAGTCCGCGTGGGGGCTATGCCGGGAGTTTCCGGGCTAATGCCTACGTCAACGGGGCGTTCTTTCCGCTGACCTGTATCCCTTGCCTCAACTACGTGGCGGCCCCTTGGCAGATGGTTGTCAACGTCATCGCCTTATCCCGCGTCCATCAAATCGCTTGGTGGAAGGTATTGATTTCGGTCGTTGTGATCCCCTGTTGCCTTTGTTGCGGTGTTTACGCCGCCGTTCTCCTTCCCCTCCTCACAAAGATGCGTTGAGGTATAGGCTTTCCATCTAGCCATGCAAATCCAAGTCGCGCGCCCTCCGACCCAGCTCGGAGTCTTTAGCCAAGAGGAAGTCGCCGCCGGCCTGCAGTCGGGACGCTTCCTGCCGACCGACCAAGGTTGGCGCGAAGGGATGTCCGCCTGGACGCCGCTCAGTCAGTGGCTGGAGTTTGGTTCGCTTGGCATGCCGCCCGCACCATCCGAGTTCGCGCCGGCTGCGACCGTGCAACCGATGCCTGCCTGGGAGCGCGGCTCCTCGATTGGAAATTACTTCGGTACCATCAAGGACGTGGCCCTCAATCCGGTACAGACGTTCGATAGTCTGCCCACCGCAGGAGGTTGGGGCCGTGCTTTGTCCTTCAACTACCTCGCCATCGGTCCGGTCGTCCTGCTCGGCGTGCTTATCTTCGGTTTGCTCCTCGCCGTGGCGGGCGACGAGATCTTGGCGGATATGCGCGCCGACCAGAACCTCAACGCATGGACCCGCAACCTGTCGACGGGAGCCTATTTCGCTTTGGTCGCGGCGATCAGCGCCGGTTTCGCCCTCTTCGCCCCGCTCCTGAATTTTGTGTTTAGCGCTGCGACCCATGTACTCTTGCTTCCGTGGGGGCCGAAGGGCGGTTATGCGGGTTGTTTTCGCGCGAATAGTTACGTCTCCGGCGGCTTCTTCTTGGCCGGTTTAATCCCCTTCGTCGGTTGCATCGTCCTCCCGTGGCAGGTCGTCGTTAACGTCATCGCGCTGTCCCGCGTGCATCAGCTGGCTTGGTGGAAGGTCGCTATCTCCGTCGTGCTGATCCCATTCGTTGTCTGCTGCGGAGGTCTCTTTGTGCTGGTCTTCGATTCCATGACGGGGGGAGGCGGCCCTTAAGTGAGTATTGGCATCGTCCGTCGGCCCGCCTTCCCTGGTGAACTCAACCACGAGTTCATCTGGCCAGCGGTGTTCCTCGGTGGCGCGCTGTTCGCGTGGGCGTGGTTCCAGACGGGTTGGTCGCTGCCACCCTGTATTTTCTACGAATACACCGGGCTGCCTTGCCTCGGCTGCGGCGGCACGCGTTGCGCCCGCCAGTTGGTACACCTAAACTTTTTAGAAGCGCTCAAGTTCCACCCAGGATTCTTCATCGTTGTGCTGAGCGGTGTCCTCTGGACGGCCTATGCCGCCGTTTTCTGGCTGCGCCGTGACACGTTGCGCCTGCGGTTGTCAGTCGATGACCGCGGCGAAAAGGTCCTGCGCTGGACGTTCATCGGTGTGCTGCTTGTCCACTGGGCTTGGCAGTGCTACTACCTGACTCGCTAACATGCGTCGGCTGCTGAAGCTCCTGGGTTGGTTGACGGTCGGTATCTGCGCCTGCCTCGTGGCCCTGCTGGTCGTCTATGGCTTGTCCGATCGCGCAGGGAAGATCGCCATCGAGCACCACGTCCTGAACGTTATCGATGGCGTCCGCGAAGATGGGATGACCCCCGACAAGGTCATCGGGACGCTCGATAAGTTCGCTGACCAGACCGAGGTGGTGAAGGGTGATATCGTCCCCGCGCCCGAGCCGGATAAGGAAGCCACGGCTCCGTACGGCGAACCAGCCGATCAGCGCGGCCTGAAGCTTTTCGTGAACAAGGGTTATAGCGTCGGCTATGACGATAGCCTCCCATCCCCGCGTTGGTCTTCTTACCGTGTCTTCCCGTATCAGGACGTGCACCTCGAGCGGCCTTCGAGCTTTAAGAGCGACGTCCGTACCACTGCGCGCGTGACGACCGCCGAGTTTGTCCGTTCGGGGTATGACCGCGGTCATCTTTCACCGAATTATGCCATCTCGGTCTGCTACGGCGAGGAGGCCCAAAAGGAAACCTTCCTGCTCTCGAATATCGTCCCGCAGCTGCACGCCCTCAACGCCGGCCTCTGGAAGGACCTCGAGCAGCGCATCGTGCGCCGTTACGTCGAGCGCTACGGCACGGTCTGGGTGCAGGTCGGCCCAGTCTTCACCGAGCCCTCCGCGCAGAAGGTCGGGCGCATCCCTGTGCCCGCTGCTTTCTGGATGGTCGTCTCGGAATACGATCAGGATCAACGTGGCCTTCGCGCCATCGCCTACCTTATCCCGCACGAAGAGACGTGGCGCGACCGTGAACTCACGCGCTACGTCGTGAGTATCCGGAAGGTCGAGGCCCTGACGGGCTTGGACTTCTTTCCGAAGTTAGCGAAGACGACGCAGGACCGACTCGAATCAACGCCCGCGCCCCGCGCGTGGTGATTTCGCCAAGGCCGCGCGGAGGTCGGCGGCTTGCATCAGTACAACGCAGTCGAGCCCATCGGCGGTCGGTAGCCAGAGCATCGGCAACTTCGGCCAGGCCTGGTGCATCGCATCGCGGAGACCGCCGACTTCGATGACCAGCACGCCGTGCGGTTGCAGGAGTTCGGTGGCTTGCGCGAGTAGTTTGCGGATGACGTCGAGGCCGTCCTTGCCGGAGACCAAGGAGTTCTTGGGCTCCTTCTTAAATTCTGCGGGCAGACGCCGGTAAATGCCTTCCGGCTCGTACGGTGGGTTGCTGAGGATCAGGTCAAACTTCGGGCCGCCGAGCAGCGCCGTCATCGTATCCGTCTCGTGCAGCTTGATTCGCTTCGTCTCGCCGTGGTCCGCCACGTTGAGTTTCGCCACCGCGAGGGCGGGCGCCGAAAGGTCGGTCGCATCCACCTTCGCTTGCGGGAAACGCTTCGCGAGCAGGACGGCTAAGCAACCGGAACCCGTGCACACATCGGCCACGCGCTTAACCTGCTCGACGGGCGGCAACCAGCGCGGGATGGCTTCGGGGATCAGCTCAACAAAGTAGGAACGCGGCACGATGACCCGTTCATCGACGCGGAAACGCAGGCCGCCCAGCCAAGCTTCACCGACGAGGTAGGCCGTGGGGACCCGTTCGAAAACGCGGCGTTCGAGCAGGGCGAGGAACTTGGCCTTCTCGGCGGGCTTGAGGGCGCGCTCAAAGCACTGCGGGAGCTTTTCCCAAGCGAGACCAGTGGCGGCGCTCATCAAGGTCAGCGATTCCTCCTGCTCATCGAGGAACCCTTGGCCGTAGGCCACGTCGGACGACTTTAGCAGCTTGTTCGCGAAACGCAGGTGTTCACCCCCCGTGCGCAGACGCGCGGTCTGGGCCGGAGTAGGGCGCGAAGGTGCGCTCATCAGAGATTCGCCGTCCTCAGGTGAGGGGCGCAGCCGACCACAGTTCCTTCGGGGTGCGTTCAAAGAAGTCCTCGAGGTACTTCGTCGTGGCACCGCCTTGGCGGAAGACAGGGTCCTTCATGATCGCCCGGCACACTGGGATGGTGGTGTGGATGCCGCGGATGATGTACTCGCTGAGGGCACGGTGCATGCGATCGAGCGCCTTCTGGCGGTTGGCACCGACCGAAATCAGCTTGGCCACCATGGAGTCGTAATTCGGCGGGATGGTGTAGCCCGAGTAGCAATGGGAGTCGACGCGGACGCCGTGGCCACCGGGTGTGTAATAGAGACCGATGGTGCCAGGGCTGGGCGTGAAGTTGCGGGCCGGGTCTTCGGCGTTGATCCGGCACTCGATGGCGTGGCCAGTGATCTTGATGTCCTTCTGGTTAAGCTCTAGCTTCTCACCGCAGGCGATGAGGATTTGGCGACGCACCAAGTCGATGTCGGTGACCTCTTCGGTCACGCCGTGTTCCACTTGGATACGGGTGTTCATCTCCATGAAGTAGTACTTTCCGTTGCGATCGACGAGGAACTCGATCGTGCCGGCGTTGTGGTAACCGATGGATTCGGTCAGGCGGACGGCGACCTTACCCATCTCCTCGCGGAGTTTGGGGGTCAGGAATGGAGAGGGGGATTCTTCGATGAGCTTCTGGTGGCGGCGCTGCACGGAGCAATCGCGCTCACCGAGGTGGAGCACTTTTCCATGCTCGTCGGCCAGCATCTGGAACTCGATGTGGCGGGGCTGTTCGATATACTTCTCGATGTAGACGGAGCCGTTGCCGAAGGCCTTTTCGGCTTCGCTGCGGGCGCTGTCGAACTCCTTAGAGAAAGCGGCGGCATTGTGCACGATGCGCATGCCCTTACCGCCGCCACCAGCGACGGCCTTAATGATGACGGGGAAGCCGATGCGTTGCGCTTCCTTGATGGCTTCCCGCTGGTTGTCGACGGGACCGTCGGAGCCAGGGACCGTGGGGACCTTGGCCTTCGCGGCCGTTTGGCGGGCCACGGCCTTATCGCCCATGAGGCGGATGGCTTCGGGGCGGGGACCGATGAACTTGATATTGGCGGTGGCGCACTTCTCGGCGAAGCCCGCGCGCTCGGAAAGGAAGCCGTAGCCCGGGTGGATGGCGTCGACGTTGGTGATCTCAGCAGCCGAGATGATACGGTCCTCGCGAAGGTACGAGTCCTTGCTGGGGCCGGGCCCGATGCAGACGGCCTCGTCGGCCAGTTGGACGTGCAGGGACTGTTCGTCGGCCTGGGAGTAGACCGCGACGGTCTTAATGCCCAGCTCGCGACAAGCGCGGATGACGCGCAGGGCGATTTCGCCGCGATTGGCGATGAGGATTTTGTTCATGCTCGGAAATCGGTGATCAGCCGACCTTCACGCGGAAGAGGGGCTGGCCGAATTCGACCGAGGTTCCGCTCGCCACGAGGCATTCGACAATGGTGCCGGAGAGTTCGGACTGGATTTCGTTCATCACCTTCATGGCCTCGATAATGCAGACGACGCTGTCGGCCTTCACGGGCGAGCCCACGGCGACGAAGTTAGGCGAGTCTGGGGAGGGGGTAGAGTAGTAGGTGCCGACCATCGGGGACGTGATGACCTTCATGTTGGGGTCGGCGGCCAAGGGGGCAGGGGCGGCGGCAGGGGCGGCAGCCACAGGCGCAGGGGCGGCGGCCACTGGAGCGGCGACCGGGGCGGGGGCAGCGGCACGTCCAGGCACGTCGCGCTTGATGCGCAGCTTGAATTCTTGGTCTTGGATTTCGAATTCGGAAAGGTCCGACTTCTTCATTAAATCCACGACTTGTTTGATCTTATTAAGGTCCAAGGGTATGTCCTCCGTGAGGGGGTGGACCAGACTGATACAGCGGGACGGGGGGGCAAATCAACCCTCATTCCAGCAAGGAGGGGGGTATTTTACCTAAAGTGCTGTCCTTCTTAGGGTTAAGTATGTCAGAAAGCTTCGGTAAAGCGCTGACTTCTGGGTCAGCGAGGGGGCCTTTTAGGCGCACTCGGGTGAGGCTCAGGAAGGCGCGGTTGATATTCAGGATGTCCAGGGGGTTAAACCCACCCTTCTTGGGTAGGGAGAAGTCCCCTTCGAACTCTAGGGTGGACGCCTGCAGGTCAATTTCCCCAGTCATGGTCAAGCGGGCGTCAGGCCCTTTAATCACGAGGTCGGGGAAGTAGGCCCGCCCTCCCAAGCAGCCGAACTGGCCCGTGGCTTGGGTCAGGTCATAGGAGGTAGATTTGACTCCGAAGGCCTCGAGGAAGGTCGAGACCCCGCCCAAGAGCCGGACGCGCTTGAGTTCTGGGTCGACGAGGTCGAAGTCCCCCCGGCCTTTGAGGAGGCGGGGCTCCTGGAGGTTGATGCTCCCCGCGAACTGGAGGTCGAGTTTCCCGGGGGCACTCGGTGCCGTCGTCTTAGGGGGAGTCGGCTGGGTGGTGGCTTCCGCGGTCGGCTTGGGTGGGTTGATTTGCTCCATGAGCTTCGCGACCTTCTTCGGGTCGCAGCCCTTCAGTACGAGGGAGACCTGCGAATCCTTCAGGGGGTCGCCTCGCATGCCGAGCGTCGCTTGGCCATCCGCCAGCGCGAGCACGGCCTTGATCTGGAGGTCCCTCGGCTGACTGAGCACGTCTAGGGTGAGCCCGCGGCTTTCAATACCCCAGGCCGAGAACGTCCCCGCGCAAGTCACCCGCGCTTTGATGTCCAATTCTACGCCATTAGGTTGGATATCGAGGGTGAGTTCTTGATCCGCGGGCAAGCGCAGGCCGCGCATGGCTTCACCCAAGTCCACCCCCGCACAGCGAGCCGCCACCCAGGGTTGGAGGTTACCACGCGCTTGGATGTAAGGGCCCGCGACCGAAGCTTTCTTCGTCCAATCCCAGGTCATCGTGCCATCGAGGAAGCCGTCATCCTTGCCGACGCCACTGAGGCGGTGCAGGCCGATCTTCGTACCCTTGGCGTCGGCATCCACGAGGATTTCAACGGAGCGGAACGGTGACTGCATGAGCGTGAAGTCCTGGAGTAAGACCCGGCCGCGGACCTCGCTCTGCTGGTCACCCCAATGGCTATGCACTTCGATGGTCGCGTACGGACGTTGCTTCGCCACACAGAGTTTCCAGAGGTTGATCCACCAATCGCCGAGTAACCGATCCAGTGCGGAGGGCTGGAGTTCGCCGCGCAGGCGCAAGGCAAAAGGACCGCCTGGGTCGAGGGAGCAATCGGCTTCACCGGCGACGCTCGCGAGGTGGCTGTCACGCAGCAGCAGCGCGAAAGGCGTCCGGTCCGGCACGAAGGAGAACTTGGTGCTAAAGGGAAGGTCTCGGGCTGGAGAAACCGCGCGCGGCGAGAGGCCGAGCACATCCAACCCGCTGAAGCTGACCTCGCCGTCGACTTGCCAGCTCGACGGGGTGCGCTGCGCATGGATATCGGCGAGGTTAAGCACCCCAGTGATTTCACCCGCTAAGGGTGCCAACGCCGTATCGAGCGCCGGCACCGCCCGGCGCAGGTCGACGGCGGTGATTTGTCCTTCGGGAATGCGGAGGGAAAATCCGTCTGGTTCGGTCGCCTTCGCCGCTGGCGTCCAGATGGCCAAGCCGTGGACGCTACTGGTGGTGGTGGCCGCGTCGAAGCGTGCGCGCAGGCTAGCTTGGCCGGTGGGTGAGAGGGTCTGCGCGAGTTTCGTGCGGAGGCTTAGGCCAGTGAATTGCGCCACGGACACATCGTCTAACGAGAGGTGGCCCTGCGTCTCGACGAGGCTACCAGCACCCGTTAACTGGAGGGTCAGTTGCCCCGCACGAATGTCTCGGAAGGAAAGATTTTTCGCGGTGATCCGTGTCTGCCAAGCCAGAAGTCCTCCTCGCGAGTTGAGCTTGAGCTCGCCCCGTGCGAGCATCTCGCGTGCCTGGATTAGGCCGAGCCCTTCTTGGGACCAGTCGTTGCCGAGGACCGCGTGACCACGCAGGTCGGCGCCGCCTTCGGCGTTACCAGAGGACGCTAAGTTGATCGAAGCCCCGCCCGAGCGTTCAGCAATCAGCAAAGTCTCTTCAATTTGGCGCAGGAGTTTAGCGGCTTGCTCAGGGATCCCTCCGGCGGCGGGCGTTCCGTCGCTCGCGGCGTCCCGCTGGAGTAGGGCAGACGGGAGTTCACCGTGGATGGAGGCGATAAATTTACCGGAGCGGGCGAGGAGCGACGACACCATTAACCAGCGTCCTTCGCGGCGCGCTTCCAGGCGAACGTCCTCGATGAGCAGTCGGCTTTGGCCGAGGCGCGAGACCGAGGCGGGACACCAGAGTTTTCCCCCGCGGAGGCGGACGCGCGTGGGGCTGACCCGGCCGGCGAGTAACTCGGGGAGACTCACGCCGACTTCGATGCGGGTGGCGGTGAAGATTTCGCCAGTCAGGCCGATGACCTCGAGCGAGACATCGTCGGCCGCCAACGATTGGTCGGGCAAGACCCAGAACTGCCGAGCTTGGAGGCGTAGGCCTTGTTCGGCCAAGCGCTTCGTCAAGGACTCCGTGAGGGTGCTCGGTAGCTGCACGGGACCGTCTAAAGACGCGAGCCAGAGGAGGGCTAGTTGAACGGGTAAGAGTAAGCTTAAACCAGTGATGACGAGCCCGCGCAGGAATTTACGAAACCCGGAGACTGCGGGGGCTTTCTTCATCGCCCATCCGACCCGAGCAGCGGGATAAGGATTTCGGCGAGGGAAGTTTCGAGCAGGAAGTCGTCGCCATCACCTTCATCGCGCACGAGGACGGCGGTGCGGTTGAGCGGTGCCGTGCAGAGGTAGGTGCGGAAAGATTCGCTCGCGCCCGTGGCGCCGGCGGCGACTTGATCGGTGATGCGGAGTTCGTAGCGGAAGTCGCCGGCGCCGATATCACGCGTTGGGAATTCCGTCGCGCGGACCTGCATGAGGGCCGTGGCGAGTCGACGACTGCTGGCTGGGTCGAGGCGACCGGTGCCCGCCCAATTGCCGTCGGGGCCGAGGCGGGCTTCACCGATGACTTTACCGTCGGCTTTTTCGGTGAGCCGCAAGCCGGTGACTTTCGCGCCGGCCGCGAGCTCCGCGAGTTCGCGGTTACGCCAAGCCTTCGGGTCGACGGCGGCTTGGGCGTTACGCAAGAGGGAGATATCGCAGACCGCCGCCAGTGGAGACCCTTTTTGGTGGACCAGTAGGGAGCCTGGCGCAGCGGCGGAGGTGGGGGTGGCGTAGAACGAAAGGACAATCCGGTCGCCGCCGAATTCGACTTCGACCTTATGTAAGGGTTCGGCGGGAAGTTGGCCCGCAGGGACAAGTGTGGGGCTGGCGTTGGGCCCCGCGAGCGTCGCCCGCAGGCGCGTTAGCGAGGTCAGGAATTCTCGAATCAGCTTACCATCGGCTTCGCGCCGCTTGGTCGCTGTCGAGCCTGGGGCGACGGGGATTTCCCAGCGGGGTTCGGCCCCGGTTGCATCGAGGCGATGTAGTGTGATGAAGCGGCCGCCGGAGGCAATGGTCAGGCCGCTAGCGAGTTCAGGGTCGAAGTCGGCGGGGCGGGCGGAGGCGAGGGTGGCCTTCGGGTTTTCCCATTCAGTGAGGGCTTTGGTTTCAACGAGAAAGAGCGAAGCGTTGTCCTCCAGCTTGGCCCAGCGTTGAGCGGGTGCGCCCACCTTAGGCTTACCGATGAGCAAGACTTGTCGGCGCGAATTCCCTTCCAGTCCCAGTCGAAGCTCTGGCGTGGCCAGCCCGGTTTCACTTTCATCGGCGTCGGCGAACTTAACGGCCCGGAGATTGGATAGGTCGGTGATAGCCTTGGTGGCCCGGTCAGGGTCGGCGAGGGCATCGAACGGGGCTTCAAAGCGCCACTCGGGTCCTTGATTCTTGCGACCAGGTCGGGTGCGTTCCTCGTAAGAGAGCGACGTCACGCTATCGCCGTCCTTCTGGCGAAGACGGGCCGAAACCGTGCGCACCTCGAAGTCGGCAATCTCAAAGATTTTGTCGACGCGGTAACTCTCCGGTTTGGCTTCCAGCGCCGCCGCCATCGCATCGCCCAACGGGATAATCCGGTTACCGTCCGCCGTCAGGAGGAAGAGTCGGCGGGTATCCTTATTTTCACCGATCTTTACTTCGAGCGTCGCGCCGGCATCGGAGGTCGTGCGGAGGATCCAGCGCGGGGCGGTGAGCCCATAGGTGGCGAGGCTACCGCCAGCGGCCTTAGTTTCAGCGGTCGCAAAGCCTTTGTCTCCGTCGATGAAACGAATCTCATCCAGCAGGCGTTGCACGGCCCAGAGGTTGGCCGGCCATTCAATGGGGGCGGTGATGCGCCAAGAGCTCGGGCGTTTTCGAGGACAAGTTTCTGGCCAGACTCGGTTAGCTCGATCTTCGCGAGCGCCGCTGGGAAAAGGAGGTCTTGGCTGGCGGCCGTTTGGCGATGGGCGGAGGTCGCCCGCCAGACCAGGCCGAATGCGACGAGGTTGGCCAGAAGTAGGACAAGGGTGGTGCGGGCGATCCGCATGTGACCCTTAACTTCTGCGTCGCCAGACTGAAACCGCAAGCCCGACTAACAGGACCGCTAAGGGAATCCCTCCAAAGCGGAGCGCTAAGGCCCAGAAATCCGCCGCAGTCGCATTGACTTGATAGACGCCGGCGGCACGAGTCGGGAGGGAGATGGCGCGGTCGCGGTCCGAAAGCCAGGCGGCGCATTGGGTCACAAAGGCTTGGTTGCCACCGCGGTTTAGGCGGGCGTTGGAAACGAGGTCGGTGCTGCCGATGACGATGAGGCGTCCGCCGATACTGCCCGTGCCCTTACGGATACCGGCGGCCCGTTCGGCGGCGGCGGCGATGCAGACCGGACCTGGGTGATCGCGGTCAGGGTCGAAGCGGATGGGGCGCTGTAAAGAATCGGCCTCCCCCCAAGAGAGCATGGCGCCATTTCGGACGTTGGATGAGAAGACTAGCGGCGTCACGGAAAGCGTGCTGTCCGGGGTGCTACCTTCGTCAAAGCGTGCGGGGCGGGCGCGCGTGACCACCAGGGGAAGGTCCTGCTCGCGCAGCACGCGGGTCAAGGCGTGAATCTTCTCTGGGAGCATCCGGACGGCGATGTCGCCGTCGGCGGTGCGGCAAGAGGGGTCGTTTTCCTGCAGGAGGGCGTCCGGTGAGAAGATGGCCCATTCGGATAAGACCGCTTCGAGGCCATGCTCGCGGCCTGGCTCGAGGAAGACCAACACGCGGCCGTTCCGGTCATACAGGTAGCTGCGGAGACGTTCAGCTTCGGCGGCCGAGAAGGCCGCTTGTGGGCCGGCGATGAGGACCATCGTCGCATCGCGCGGGATTTCCGACGCCGTCGGTAGGTCGAGTTCGCGGAGGACGAAGTTGCGGTTGCGTAATTGGCGAGAGAGTTGCGAAAGGCCGCGCAAGGGCGAGGTGTCGCTGAGCCCGAGTTCGCCATGCCCACGGGTAACGTAGCAGACGGCTGGCCGGTCTTCGGTGACTTCGAGTAAGGCCGAGGTGACCGCTTCTTCGCCGCGAAAGCTGGCGACTTTGCTGGCGTTGCTATCGACGAGCTCGGCGAGGGTAACGAACTTGGCGCGCGTCCCGCAGGTGAGGATTAGCCCGATATTACGGCCCGGCGGGCCATGGCGGGCCGCGACTTCCGACAGCAGCTCTTGGTTGAGGCCGTTGCTAACTTGCAGGATATTAAACCATTCGCTGCCCGTGTTTGAAGCTTCCAGTTTATAGGCTTCGAGTAGCTTGATGAGTTGGCTCCGCAGGCCGGCGTCGCCTTCGCTGAAGTTATCCGAGAGCACCAAGGCGCGGACCCAATTACGGTTCTGCTTATCGCCAATCGGACTCTTCCGCCCCGCAACGCGGACCGTTTCGGCGGACTCCGCCGCCAATGAATGCCGGTTATCCCAGGTGAGGTCTTGGCGGAAGCGGAACTCGGTTTGCGAGGCGAGGTAGTTGACCGTCACGGCCAAGCCGATGGCGAGCAAAGCTTGGGTCAGCCGGTTGAAGCGGCGGATCGGGCGAACGGCGCCGAAATCATCACGGGGCGGAGCCATCTTATTCTTGGCCCTCCACGGCGAGTACGGCTAAACCGAGCGAGAGCATCATGCCAGTGACATAGAGCACGAGCGGTCGGGAATCGAGGATGCCCCCGGCAAAATCTTGGAGGTGCCCAAAGGTGCGTAGGTGTGCGGCGGGTTCGCGGAGCCAACCCAGCCACGACCAGCTTTCGATGGGCAATGAATCCATCGCACCGCCGATGGCGGTGAGGCCGAGGAGGCAGATGAACGTCAGTAGGGCCGCCAGAGCCGAGCTCCGCGTGAGGCAGCTGCAGAGGATGCCGAGGGCGACGTGGAGCAGGCCGCTCACTAACACGAAGCAGAGTCCGCCGAACAGCGTGGCGGGATCGCTGAGGCGTTGATCGCCGCCCGTCCCGAGGCGGGCGGCGACAATCCAAGGAAAGACGAGGAAGGCGCACCAGAACACCGCCCACGTGAGCCAAGCGGCCAAGAACTTTGCCCACACGATAGCAGCGGTGCTGGCGGGCGTCGTGAGGAGGGCGGACAAGGTGCCGCTCCGCCGTTCTTCAGCGAAACTACGCATCGTGAGTAGCGGCAGGACACAGAGCAACGGAAGCCAGAAGAGGCGGAAGGTGGCTTCGACGGGCGTCCATGGTTGCGGCGCTCGGCTGCATTCCAGTAAGGCGAAGAAGTGGATACCGCCCATGAGCGCCAGGAATAGCGCCGCCGAAGCCCAGGTATTGCCAGAGAGTAGGGCGGTGCGCAATTCGTGCGCTAAGAGCGTGCGGAAGTGTCGCATGTTTAGGAACGGCGGCCCTCCGCTGGGGTGCGTCGCGTGGCGGCGAGGAAGATGTCTTCGAGGCCGTAGCGTTCTTCGGCAATCTCGCGCAGTGGGAGGCCGGCACTGAGGAGCGTCGTAGCGAGGGCCTCGCGCGCTGGCGATTGCGCCGGGAGCACGACGCGGTAACGCGTCCAGCCGAGATCGGTGGCGACGCCGTCCTCGACGGTGGCGGCAGGTTCGGCCGCCGTGCAGAGCGCAGCTAGTTCCGCTTGGCTGGCCTTAGTCACCACGGTAAAGCCCGCGTGCGGTAGGAGTTCGCGCCGGAGGTCATCAGTGCGGCCTTGGGCGACGAGTCGACCCCGGTTAATGATGACGACCTTGTCACAGACCTGTTCGACTTCGTGTAAGATGTGACTCGAGATGAGCACGGCCATCTGACCGCGGAGCGAGCGAATGAGGTCGCGGATGCCGAGGATTTGGTGGGGGTCGAGGCCGATGGTGGGTTCATCCAAGATGACGACCTTGGGTTGGGCCAAGAGCGCGTCCGCAATACCGACGCGTTGCCGAAAACCTTTAGAGAGTTGGCCGATGAGGCGCCCGGAAGCCCGCCGCACGAGGTCACAGTCTTCCATCACTTGGTTGACGCGGGCGTCGACTTTGCCGGCTTCGACATCTTTGAGGCGGGCGCGCAGGCGTAGGTATTCTTCAACGCGCAGGTCTTCAGGGAGCGGGTTATTCTCCGGCATATACGCCATGTGACGTTTGGCTTCGGCGGGATTGAGCGCGACCGAGACGCCCCAGATGGAGGCGCATCCCGACGTGCCCGCCATCGTACCCGAGAGGATCCGCATCGTGGTCGACTTGCCAGCGCCGTTGGGTCCGAGGAACCCAACGACTTCGCCGGGGGCCACGGAGAAGGTGAGGTCTTCGATCGCCGTCAGCGAACCGTAGCGCTTAGTCAGGCGTTCAGCCGCCACGGCGGCCTCCGGCTGCGGCGCGACGTCGCTCATCGAAACTTACTTACCCGCGGGGAGCGCGGGTGGGACGCTCACGGGGGTGAGCAGCGAAGGTTCGGAACGGACGAGCCAGCTTTTATCGGAGGCCCAGACATGGTTAGGCTTCAAGCGCTTGTCCATGAGGTTAACCCACTTGGCGGCGGTGGCGCTATCGCCCTTGGCGAGAGCGAGGTTGGCGAGGACGTACATGGCGTAGCCACGCAGGGTGTCCGGGGCGGAATTGTCTTCGGCGACGGCGACGATGCCGGCCTCCGCGTCGGCTTGACCGAGCTCCTGGCGAGTGAGGGCCGCGTACAGGCGAGCCCGGGTGGCGATGGCCTTCGCGGCTTTCACATCACCGACGACAGCCTTCCCGGCGGCGTCGTAGGCCTTGGCGGCGTCTTCAAGTTTGTTGGCCTTGCGGAGGTCGTCAGCGACTTCCAGGAGGGCGACGGCGGCGAGGGGTTCACCAGGGTGGGCCGCAGCGAAAGCTCGGCGGGCATCCGCATCGGTGCAGGCCACATAGGCTTGGCCGAGTTCTGCGCGCTTCGATTCCTGCCAGAAATGGAAGCCAATGGCTCCGATAATGGCCAAGACGACCGCGGTCGTCCCGCGGACGATGAGGTTCTTGTTACGTTCCCAAAACAGCCACAGGCGGTCTTCCGCATCGGCGTTTGCAAAGTCTTCGTCTACGACCACGAGATTACGGTCATCGTCGCTCGGGGGACGCTTTTTGGAGCTGTCTTCGGCCATGGGGGTTCAACCCTTGCCAATGCCTGCCCAGTGTCAACCCCCGCCTCCCCCCGTTGCTCCGGGCTTGTGCCAGTCCGCCAGACGCTAACACTGGGGCTTCATGAGCGCTTCCGCCTCCGTCCTTTCTGCCCTCAAGACGGCCAAAGCCAAGGGCCAGCTTTCCGCGGCCTCCTTGGCTAATGCTGCTGGCTGGCTTGAATCCGGTGCCCTCCCCCCCGCCGCGGTGGAAGCCTTGGCCGACTTGGTGGCCCAAGGGGCCTGGGCTGAATTAGAAGATCGTTTCTATAAGGGTATCGCTTTTGGCACCGGGGGCATGCGCGGCCGCACGGTCGGCCGGGTCAGCGCCGCCAACGAACTCGACGCTGCTGGGTTGCCCATCCGGGCCGCAGTCGGCTCGGCTTGCCTTAACGACTTTAACGTCCTTCGCGCCGGCCTGGGCCTCTGGCGTCAGGCCTCCGCTCACAACCCTACCCCTCGTCTCGTAGTCGCCCACGATGTCCGGCATTTCTCCCGCCACTTCGCGGAGCTGCTAGCCTCCGCTTGGACCCAGCTGGGTGGTGAGGCTTACCTCTTCGCCGACGCCCGCTCCACGCCGCAATTGAGTTTCACGGTCCGTCACCTCGGTGCCCACGCCGGTGTGGTCATTACGGCCAGCCATAACCCTTCACATGATAACGGCTTTAAGTGCTGTCTCGCCACTGGCGGGCAGGTCACGCCGCCCGATGACGTCGCGATTGTTGAACAGGTCGGCCGGATCAGCTTGGCCGACGTCGAGCCTTACCTTGAAAAGAATCTCGCGGGTGTTTTGACCGTTCCAGCCGATGCGGAAGATGCCTACCTCGCTCGCCTCGCCGCCTTGGTCGTCGACCCGGAAGTACTCTCCCGCCACGCCCCCAAGGTCGTCTTCACTAATCTCCATGGTACGGGCGACGTCATGGTAATCCCGGCCCTGCGTCGGGTCGGCCTCGACCCGTTTGTGGTCGATGAGCAACGCGAGCACGACGGCCGCTTCCCGACGGTGCCTTCGCCCAACCCCGAAAGCCCAGCGGCGTTCGTCCTCGCGCTCAAGCACGCCGAAGAAATTGCTGCCGACTTAGTCTTGGCGACCGATCCCGATTCGGATCGCGTCGGGGTGGCTTGTCCGCTGCCCAAGGGAGGGTATCGTCTCCTCACGGGTAATGAAGTCGCGGCCCTGCTGACGGAGTTTCGGATCTCATCACTCAAGGATGCCGGCATCTTGCCCGCGGCCGGAACCGATGCCGCCGTCGTGGTTAAATCTCTGGTCACGACCCCGCTCGTTCAGGCCATCTGCGACCGTCATGGCATCCGTTGCGTCGAGACTTTAGTTGGCTTCAAGTGGATTGCGCGAAAGCTCGAACGCTGGGCGAGTAAACTCGCCGCCGGCGCGGGCACCGAGGCGCCCGCCCTGCCGCTGCATCGGCGCGCCCCGCTCGCGTTACGTCACTCCTCGCTCTTCCTCTTGGGTGCCGAAGAGAGCTACGGTTACCTCGCCGATGACGCCGTTCGCGATAAGGACGCCAATGCGACCGTGGTGATGCTCTGCGAGTTTGCGGCCGTCCTGCGCTCGCGCGGGCGCACGCTACTCGATGCCCTCGACGCCCTGCACCTCGTGCATGGGGCTCACCACGAAGATCTCCTCAACCTTTCGTTTGAAGGCGCTGAAGGCGCTGCTGCCATCCGGCGCATCGTCTCCACGTGGCGCGCGCACCCGCCCAAAGAAATCGACGGGGTTAAGGTCGTACGCGTGACCGACTTCGAGCGCGATGAAGTCCTCGACGCCGAAGGCGAGCGCGTGCCCAAGGAAGAATTCATCATGGCTGAGCTGGCGGATGGGCGCCGCCTGGCCGTCCGGGCGTCGGGTACGGAGCCGAAGGTGAAATTCTATTCGTTCGCCGCTGCTAAGGCTGAAGACGCGGATGACCTCGGGGCCGCGCGTGAACGGGCCAAGCGGTCGGCCCTCGCCTTGCGCGCTTGGCTCGAAACCGACGCGCGCAAGCGCGCCCAAGCTTAATGAAAATATTCCTGACTTGTCTCGCGTTGGCCCTCGGCGGCTGCGCCATCCCGAAGAACGACCCGTCGTTCGTGGCGGAGAAGAGCCCTGCTGCGGCTGCCTTAGCTGGCGAGGCACCCAAGGAAGGTAAGCTGGGCGAGCGTATCAAGGCGGCCAACGCCAAGAACGACCAACGACTGCTTGATGGCGATTGGCGCGCGGTGCAACCCGCCGTCGGCCCCAAGCCTTAAGCGTTTACCGCTCGACTGGGTCGGTGGTGAGCTTCATCCGAAAGTGTCGTTCGAAATAAATTTCCAACGCATCGGCCAAGGCTAGGGCGGTGGCGGCGCGATGTTCGGCCGTATCGCGCATCTGTACCGGTACTTCCAGTTGGATGCCGTCAAGCTGTGCCTTGTCGCGCGAACCATGTGCCGCGATGTCGTACGCGCCGTTGAAGTAGGGCTCTCCAGCGGCCAGCGTTTGCTTCGGTGAGGGCACGGCGGCGAGGCCGCGGGCCTCGAGTAGTCCACCGAGGCTAGTCTGGCCGCGGACGAGTTCGGCGAAGCCTGTCGGGGTGAGGCGCCCGAGTTGGCGAATTGAACTCCGCGCCCGCACGGTCTCGTCGGTATCCAGTTCGTGGTCGGTCAACTTAAGGTCAGTGGCTTTCAGGAGGTAGCCGATTTCGATTCGCTTGTTCGGGTGCGCATGCGAGTGGATGTCGAGGTAGAGCCCGTGCGGGGTTTGCGCGAGGACGCTTTGCTCCGCGGTGTCGATGAAGCCATGGAATTCCTGCCAGGCCTGGATGGCCTTGGGGTGGCCTTGGGTCGCAACGGCTAACTCACGGTTACAATCCACTTTCTTCCGCGAGATTTCGCAGACGATGAGGTGCGGGGCGCGGCCAAACTTCTTAGTCAAGGCCGAGCGGATGGCTTCGGCGAGGGCCCGAGAGTAGGTGTCGCGGACCGTGACGCCTTCGGTGCGATCGGGAATTTCCAGCGGCATGACCGCGCCGTCATGTGGGACGGAAATCACAATGGGTAAGGTGCCTGGCCAGTATTTAATATAGCCCGAGGTGCTGACCTGAGGGGCACTCGCGGTAGCGCTCGGCGCCGTTTCGGTGGCGGGACTGGCGGCCCGTTGCCCGCAGCCGATCAGTCCGTAGCTAGTGAGCAGAATAAAGAGCAGGCGGGTCATGGTTAGTCGCCTTATTTGGTCTCGCTCGCGTTAAGCGACGGCGCCGCCAGCGAGGAGCGCGCGGACGGCGGCTGCTTCGGGGACATCGTCGGCCGTGCTGGCTGCACCGATGCCTTCCTGGAGAACAAAGCGGAGCTTGCCGCCGCGGACTTTCTTGTCGCGACGCATCGCCTCCAGTATGCGTTCGAGCGGTAGGCTCGTATGCAGGCGGGTGGGCAGCTGGTGCGCGGCCAGCGTGTGGGCCACGGCGTCTGCTTCGTCCGCGGTGCACCGGCCGAGTTCCGTGGAGAGACGCGCGGCCATGACTAAACCAATGGCGACGGCTTCACCGTGTAGGTAGGTGCCGTAACCAGCGATGGCTTCCACCGCATGGCCGAAAGTGTGTCCGAGGTTGAGCAACGCGCGACCGCCATGGGCGCTGGTTTCGCGTTCATCGCCGGCCACGACGCCCGCCTTGATCTCGACGCAGCGACGGATAATGCGCGGGAGGAGCGGGTGATTCCAAGCTAAGGGCGCGGTGGTTTGCAGTTCGGTGAACAGGGCACGGTCGGCGATGAGCCCGTGTTTAATGACTTCCGCCATGCCAGCCGCGAATTCGCGAGCGGGCAAGGTGGAGAGCAAAGCCGTGTCGGCAAAGACCGCGGTCGGTTGATGAAAATTACCGACGAGGTTTTTGCCGGCGGCGAGGTTGATACCCGTCTTCCCGCCCACCGAGCTATCGACCATTGCAAGAGCGTCGTCGGGACTTGATAGAAATCGATGCCCCGTTGGTAGGAGGCAGCCGCAAAACCAGCGAGGTCACCGACCACGCCGCCGCCGACCGCGAAGAGTGCCCCGTCACGGGCGACGCGGTGTTCCGCGAGAAAATCCCAGACCCGGGCGAGTTCGGCCGCGGACTTAGCCTTCTCGCCGTCGGTCATCGTGACATAGACCGGCATGCGTTGTTGCAGGGCTTGCAGGAGTTCCGGACGGGCCGCGGCGATGGCGGGAGAGGTCACGGCTACGCAGCGGGCCCCCTGGGCAAGGCGTTGCTCAGCGGCCGCTAAGGCTTCGGCGAGGACGCCGGTCCCAATCCGCACCGGATAGGCGCGCGAGCCGAGTTCCACTGTGACGCTTTCAGCCGACATGAGCCCACCCTGATGCCTTCACGTCCCAGTGGCAAGCCAACCTCACTCGCCGAGGCCGACCACCGAGCGGGCATAGGCCCGTTTATCGAAGGCCTGCAGGTCCTCGGGCTTTTCGCCGACACCGATGAAGCGGACGGGCACGTCGAGCTCCCGGACGATGGCTACCAACGCCCCGCCGCGGGCGGAGCCATCCAGTTTTGTGACGATTAGCCCGGTGAGGCCAACGGCTTCATGGAAGACCTTGGCTTGTTCGAGCGAGTTCGCCCCGAGTGAGCCATCGATGACGAGCCACTTCTCGTGTGGTGCGTCGGGCAAAGCCTTGTGGACCACGCGCACGACCTTGCGGAGTTCTTCGAGGAGGTGCGCCTTCGTGTGTAGTCGGCCAGCCGTGTCTAAAATCGCAAAGTCAACGCCCCGAGCAGTGGCCGCTTTAACGGCGTCGAACGCCACGGCAGCAGGGTCAGCGCCGGAGGCTCCACCGACGACTTCGGTGTCGAGGCGTGCGGCCCAGGTCGCCAACTGTTCGCCGGCGGCGGCGCGGAAAGTATCGCAGGCACCGAGTAATCCACGCTGGCCTTGTTGCTTCCACAGTGAAACCAGTTTCGCCGCGGTCGTCGTCTTGCCCGCGCCATTGACGCCCAGTAATAGGATGACGATGGGTTTGCGGTCGGTGGGCATCGTCCAAGGCCCGCTCGTGCCGAGGGCCTTTTCGAGGACGGCGGCGGCGGCTTCGGCCGGTCCGGCCTTGCGCAGGCCAGCGTCAGACTTCCAAGCTGCCTTGGCGGCGGCAACGGCTTCATCGGCGGTGGCGGGACCGAAGTCGCCGAGGATTAAACGCTCGCGTAGTTCTTCGGCGGCTTGGTCGTCCATGGGACGGGCCAAGAGGTTGGCCACCGCTTCCGCGGTGCGGCTCAACCCGGCTTTTAGCCTCTCGAAAAAACCACCCGCCATGGCCTTAGGCCCCTTCGGCCTTACGAGGATCGCGGCCCAGCGTCGCCGCGTAGCGGTCGAGGATGCCGTTGACGAAGCGCTTGGATTCGTCGGTGGAGAAGACCTTGGCGATGTCGATCGCCTCGTTCATCGTCACGACCGGCGGGATATCGGTGCGACGCATGAGTTCAAAGATGGCGAGGCGGAGCGTGGCGAGGTCGACCTTCGCGACGCGTTCAAAGGCCCAATTTTGGGCGAAGCGCACGATGATCTCGTCGATGAGGGCTTGGTCGCGGATGACCCCATGGATCAGCTCTTCAGCGAAGGCGTAATACTCGCGGGGTTGGGACTGTTCGCCGAAGAAGTCATACAGCGCCGTGACGATGTCGCCCTGGCGTTGGACTTCCCAGGAATAGAGGAACTGCATCGCGGCGACGCGGCTATCGCGGCGGCGGTTGCGCTTGGCGGGGGCTTCGCCGGGGACGGACTCGACGGCGGCGACGGGGTCCTCGGGGGCGACCACGGCGATTTCAATCCCAGCGGGCAGGTTGATGCGACGGAGTGCATCAATCGTCTGCGGCTTCGACTCGATGATTTCGAGGAGGCGGTGATGGCAACGGAGCTCGTCGTAGGAGCTGGACGAACGCAGTGCTTCGACCGTCGAAGGCAGGGGCAGCGGGCCGAGCGCGCGGACACCGGTGGCGGTGACGCTGTGGGCCACATCGGCCGCCGCTTGGTCAGCGAGACGGAAGTCAGGCCCCTTGATGCGGATGCGGATCCGGGTGCGGGCCGGGGAATGCGAGTCGGTATCCATCAGTTCTGGGCAAAGGGTTCGTGGCCGCCGTTTTTAGCGCGCTCTTCCGCTTCGACTTGGTCGAGGCGCTCGCCGAGCTGGAGGCGGTGTTGGGCCATCATTAGGGCGGCTTGGGCGAATTCCATCCCGCGGTCGAGGGCGCCCGTGCAGCGCTCTTCGGCTTGGTGGCGGGTGTTGGTGACGATGATGCCGTTGATGACGGGGACCTCCGAGCGGAGAGCGACGTCCTGCATCGCCTTGGCGGTCGAGTGGGCGATGATCTCGTGGTGAGGGGTGTCGCCGGCAATGACCACGCCGAGGCCGATAATGCAGTCGTAGTCACCCGACAGCGCGAGCATGTTGGTGGCGTAAGGAATCTCGCCCGAACCTGGCACCATTAGGAGCCGGAGATTAGCTTCTTTCACGCCGCCAGCGGTGAGGCCCTTGGTTGTCCGTTTCACTAACGCATCCACGAGGGCCTGATTGTAAGAGGCGGCCACGATGGCGATGAGCAGGTCGGTACCATCGACCTTTTCGTAGTGGGGCTTATCTTGGCTCATAGCGGTGGAAGAACGGAAGGCTGATGCAAGGGTTTCCGCCCTTGCGTTCAAGAGGAAACGCCAGAACCGCCTAGAAGGGTACCTGTTCGACGATTTCCAGCCCGTAACCGCCTAATCCGACGACTTTCCGACTGATTATTCGTGATGAGACGAATCTGGCGGAGGCCGATATGGGAAAGAATCTGAGCCCCGATACCGTAGTCGCGCGAGTCCATGGTGCTGAGACGAATGCCTTCGGCATCGGCTTTGACACCGCCACCTGGCTGGGCCACGTGGACGATGACACCGGTGCCAGCCTGGGCGACAGCGGCAAAGCTGGCGGCGAGGGAGTCGCCCGCCCCAAAAGCTTCGCCACGGAAGAGGTCGCCTAGCAGGTTTTCGCGTTGGACGCGGACGAGCGTCGGCGCGTTGGTTGGCTGGCCAAGCACGAAGGCCAGGTGCTGGCGGCCGTCGGGGAGCGAGCGGTAGACGCGGAGTTGGAATTCACCCCAAGCGGAGTGAAAGGGGCTTTCGGCGATGAGTTCGACCAGGCGTTCTCGGCGATGGCGGAATTCGATGAGCTGCGCGATGGAGACCATGCGGAGCCCAAAGCGCTGCTTGAGCTCAATCAGTTCTGGCAGGCGTGCCATCGAGCCATCCTCATTGAGGATTTCGCAGATGACGCCGCTGGGGTGCAGGCCCGCGAGCGAAGCTAGGTCAACGGCGGCTTCGGTGTGGCCAGCGCGCTGGAGCACGCCGCCAGGGCGCGCCATCAGCGGGAAGATATGCCCAGGTTGGACGAGTTGTTCCGGCTTAGAGTTCGGGTCAGCGAGGATGGCGATGGTCTTGGCGCGGTCGTAGGCGCTGATACCCGTCGAGATACCATCAGCGGCGTCGACCGAGACGGCAAACGCCGTGCGTTGCGATTCACGGTTCTCGGGCACCATTTGGGAGATGCCTAGGCGGCGGAGCTGATGCTCGACCGTTGGCACGCAGATGAGCCCACGCGCGTGGCGAATCATCATGTTGACCGCCTCCGGCGTGACCTTGGCGGCCGCCATCACGAAGTCGCCTTCGTTCTCACGGTTCTCGTCATCGGTCACAATGACGAGCTTCCCCGCGGCGATGTCCGCGAGGGCTGCCTCGATGCTGTCAAAGGGCTCGTCCATGAAACGGTGAGGTTCGAAGGTGACGAGTCCGCCCGCTGGTGCAAGCGGGGAGATGGCTTGGCCCCGTTGGCCGCCTATTTCTTGGGTTTTGCAAGGGGCTTGGGGAGCGTGCCCTTTTTCTCGGCCCAGGTCGGCTTGGGTTCGGCCTTGGCCGTCCAGAGGCGAAAGTTGCGGACGGAGGCGAAGGTACCGTCGATATGGAAGCCGGGGTTGGCACGGATTTCCTTCAAGTAGGCCGGGTCGCTGCCCCAGCCACTGATTTTACCGTCCACGGTCAGCACGATAGTATCACCGACCATTTCAAAGACGACCGTGTGCCAAGTGGCCGCGTCGATGGATGTGGGCTGGGTGAAGAGCGTGTACGCTTTCTCGGGGCCGTTGCCATCGTAGTCGTCGCGACGGAGGCTGACATACGTTGGAGCGATGATGACGCGGGCCAATTGTTCCTTAGCGTTATTGATGGTGAAGGCCAAGTTGGCGGCACCATCCAAGCGGACGTCGAAGGCCAGGACGAAGGACTCGAGCTTCACCGGCAAGCGGATGATTGCGTTGTGCTTGTCAGCGGGCAGTTCCGCCCCGCTGGTGCCAAGGGCGGTTCGCTCCCAGCGGCCCTTGGTGATTTTCCAAAGCAAGGCGGGCGAGCCTTTCGTCATCGCGTCGGCTCCGACGAGCTTATCGGTTTGCGCCAAGAGGGTCGCAGGGGCTTCCGTCAACGGCGTGGGCGCATCGGCCGCACCGAGGGAACTCAGTCCGAATAAAAGGGCTATGAGGGGGCTTCTCATGAGACGGGTAAGTAAGGGGGAATCCCACCCCCCCGCAAGGTCACTTGTATTCCAATTGGGCAGAGAAGATGCCGTCAGTGTCCGCGACGAAGCGAATCCAGTAGGCGTTCAACGAGCGCTCAAAGGCATGGACCACTTGCCCGCCGGCTGGTACCTCGAGGACGCGGTAAGGGGCGGTCTTGCCGTCACCCGTGACGTCGAGCAGCACCGAGACACGCGCGGCTTTGGCGCCATGGTTACGCAGGTCAGCGTCTTCTCCTCATAGGCGGTCATCAGATACGGATCAGAGGGGGTCCCGCCGGTGACGGTGGTATTGAGCCACGGGCCACCAAAGCCGCGGGGCTTGCCGAGCTTCCAGAGGTCGTCGGCGGCCCCGACCCACACGGCCGCTTGGCCGTCTTCCGAACGGATGATATGGGCGTCATTCTTCACGCCATCTTGGAGGCCCGAAAGAACGAGCAGGCCGCGGTAGGAGCAGTAGTCATGAATTGCCAAGCCACTAGTGGCGACCGGGCGCATGCGGATGGCGCCGAAGGCGTTGAGTGCAGGTAGTTCGTAGAAGGTGCCATGAGCCTGCAGGAGGTCGCGCTCGGTGCAGACTTCGCGTGCCTTGCGCAAGGCATTGCGAGCGAGGAGACGGTCTTGGGCTACGTTGCGGGCATCGCCGATTGGGAAGGCCCGCGGTAGGCGCCAGCGCTGACCGTTTTCTTCGAAGATGACGGACGCTGCATCGGTGGTGACGATGCCAGTAGGAATCGTCGTATTTTTCGCGACGTAGTCGGTGACCTTGGAGTCGGCTTGTTTGATGAGCTTGAGGTCAGCGGTGAGTTCATAAGCCACGTCGACTTTAGTTTGGTCAGTCGTGAGCGTTGCCGGCAGGACGGACAGGGTACGTAAATTAGCCCCGCGCGTGAGGAGGAAGGCCCCGCGGCTGGTAGCCGCATCGGCGGAGCTGAGGCCTGCGAACATGGGGTCGACTTCGGTCCCGCGTTGGTCGGCGTTAGCGTATTGGAATTGGGCGGTGGCTTTCTGTTGATCCCGTGAGCTGGTCACACGAATCCACGCCCCGCTGACCTGCCGCGGCGAGAGGTCGACCCAGAGTCCCGGCGCGGCGGCGGTAAGACCAAACTGTTTCCAGGTCGTCCATGTGCCGTTCCCTTGCTGGTCGATTTCCAACGTGTAGCTCGTGTCGGCAGTGCCATCGTGGCTGAGCCAGAGCGTCCGTTCCGTGAACCCATCGAGCAGGAAAGAGTCCGAAGGCACGCCGGCCTTAACCGGTTCATCGACCCAGACGCCGCCGCGGCCAATCGCTGGGCCAAGTTTTGCGGTAATATCGAGCGGGGTGAACCAGAGGTTCGACTGCGATTGACCAGGGCCCGCCAGCGTCCCCTTGGCGGGGCGCTTGTTAAGAAACTCGGACTTCGCGGTGTCGTCGCAACCAAACACCAGGCGATCCTGCCAGCGGGTGAAGTCGCCGATGACCTTGAGGTAGTTGGAGCGTGGCGCGATGCCCGCGGAGTTTTTGGCGGAGAAGCCCGCGGGGAAGGTCCAGAACGAACCGTGCATCGTCATGAGGCGTTGGCCGGGTTCGCCGATGTCGCGGATGCGAGGCCATTCGGTATTCCAGCCGTGGGCGCCATCGTAGGAGTGGCTCGGCTTCGGCAGACGGAAACTCGTCCACTTGCCGTCTTCCATGACCATCAAGATCAAGGAGCGGAAATCCCAACCAATCGTCCAGATCTGGTCCTTGGCTGGGTCGGCGTTGCCGGTGAGTCCACCTGGTCCAGTGACTTCCGTGAATTGATTGCGGCGTATGAGGGACCAATTGCCGGTGCCGTTGAAGGAGCCGAGGCCGCCACTGACGATGGTCGGATCGATGGTGGCCTTCGCACTGCGTTCGCCATTATTCGCAAGGATGACCAGCCCTTGGCCCGAGTAGAGGCCTTTGCCGTGATAGCCTGACAGCTTTGAAGTGATGGTCGCTGGGTTTACCTCCTCGGTTTGCCCAGGCTTAGGTGTGTTCATGATTTCCTTGATTAGGCCTTTCACAGCGAGCGTGTGCACGTCGACCTCGTAAAGACCGTCTTCCATCGTGGCGAAATAGACCTTGTTTGCCGGGTCGGTCAGGTGGCGCGCGTTACCCGTGTGTCGACCGGGCATGAGTTTGGGCGGAATGACGCGCACCTTGCGGTCCGCATCAATGAAGTATGGTCCGATGATGAGTTGCTTCGACTCCACGTGAATCATCCGGTTCGCGGGCGTACCGCCGACGCTTTCAGGGCGGACGATTTGCTTCAGGTCGGGCGTGATCTCGTAGAGCTTATCGCTCGAGCCGTAGGGCTTATGCGGGGCGTAGCTGATCAACCAAAGTCGGTCGGCCCAAGGCACGACTGCGCCGGTACCGCACTCGCCTTCGTCATTGAAGGTCGCAAGGTTGGGGTAGATGCCGCTCCATTGCGGCGGCGCTTCGGCGGCGAGTAAAGCCAGCGGAAGACCGAGGAGCGAGGCGAGGGCGGGCAACAGGCGCATCGCGGGACTTTTGGCTGACGATAAGCCAAGGCAAGCCTCTCATTCTCGGTCAATAGACGAAAAGAATAATCCACAGCACCACCAAGACGGCGGGCACGCCCAGCAGTCGCAGGGCACTTTTAGTTTCTGCTTGGGCGAGGAAGCACGCCACGAGTAAAGCGGCGCAGGCCGGGCCGGCGGTCGCAGGCTGGACGGTGCCCGTGAGAACCAAGCCGGGGATCTGCGCAAAGGCCTGTGTAAACCAACTCATGGCATCCAACACCAGGGCCGCGCCGCCATTGATCCACGCCGCGATGGGCAGCAGACTGGGCCAAGGGCAGAAGAGGAGCGAAGCCATGCCTAAGACGAGGGGGATTTCCGAGAGCGGAACGAGCACGAGGTTAGCGAAGATGCCGCCCCAGCTGCTACTTTGGAAATAGGTCAGCGTGAGGGGCGCGCCAGCGATGGTCGCCGCGAGCGAAACGCAGAGTCCACCCAGCGTTGCGCGGCGTAGTCGCCAGCCCCAGCGTTGCCAAGTTTGCACCGCGTTCTTCGGCGTCAGGCGTTCCTCCAAAGTGGGTGCGGCGATTTGCTCGGCCGCCGGAACACCGACGAGTAGAATCGCCAGCACTGCGAGGTAGCTGAGTTGAAATCCAGGGTCGCTGCTCGCCTCGGGGCTCCAAAGTAACGTCGCCGCGGCTGCCAGCGCGAGGGACTGTAAGGGGGGCGTGGCGCGTTCGCCGGTTTGTCCGGCCCAAATGAAGACCGCCATAATCCAAGCGCGGAGTGAGGACGGTGAGGCGCCCGTGACTTCGACGTAGAGCCAGAGCAGTGCGAGGATGGCGATGCCGGTGGGTTTCTCGGGTAGGCGAAGTCGCCGCGCGGCCCAAATCAACGCTGCGGCCATACCCGCGATATGCAGTCCGCTGATGGCGAAGAGGTGGAGTGTGCCGGTCGCGGCAAAGGCGCCTTTGGCTTCTTCGGGCAGCAGGGCCGTCCGCCCGAGCATCGTCGCCGCGAGCAGGGCGCCACCATCCGGGTCATTCCAAGGCAACGTCCGCAACCATTGCTCGAGGTAGTCTTGACTCTGTTGGCACCAAACTGCGAAGGCCGTGGGCGCCTCCAGTACACCCAGATTTTTACCACCTCGTAGTGTGAGTGTCGCGCCTTGGGAGGCGAGCCACGCATCGTAGCCAGAGGGATTGGCTGGTAAGGCCGTGAGGTGGCCGGAGATTTTAAGTTCGGCGCCGCGAGCGGGCGTCGGGCCTTTGACCGAGAGTGCGAGCCGTCGACGAAACAGCGGACCCTTATCGGTGACGATGCCTAGTCCATTCCACCCTTCGCCCGTGCGTCGCGGGTTGGCACTCTCAACCTGCACGGAGAGTTCGGCGTAACTGCGAACGGAGGTCAGCGTTGTCTGCGGGGGGAGTTTTGCTTGATGCCAGGCAGCACCCCAGCAAATCCCTGCGCCGACTAGAAGGAGTCGACTAAAGTTTTCGTGGCGGGCGCAGAACCAAAGCGCTGCGGTGCTGAGGCTCCCCAGCCAGAGAAGGGCCACGATGTCCGGCCGGGCGAAATCGTCCCAGGCACAACCAGCCAACAAGGGGAGCGCTAACCAGAGCGCGGGGGCGTGACCGAAGCGGTCGTGCTTCAGCGGGTGGGTTTGATCCAGGGGGTCGGTCCTTGCCATGGGCGCAGGCCAGACCCATCGACAGGCAAGGAGGCGACCTTAGCTCGAAGCCAATCCCAGCTGGCGTCCTTAGCGAGGGCGGGGGCTTGAAGCAGATGCCTCAGGGGGAAAACGACAAACCCACGCTCCTGCCAGCGGGGGTGGGGGAGGGTGAGGTCGGGGAGCTCGACGGTGCCGCCTTGATAGAAAAGCACATCGATATCAATCGTGCGGGGACCATCTTTAATCGTCCGGATACGGCCTAGTTTCGCCTCAATGGAGAGACAGGCGGCTAGTAATTCCTCGGGATTAAAGTCACAAGTTACTGCTATACAGATGTTTAAAAATGAATCCTGCTCTTTGTAGCCCACCGGGTCAGAATCAAAGGCCTCAGAAATAGCCAAGATTTTGGTCTCAGGCAGGGCGGCCAAGGCCGTCACCGCTTGTTCTATATAGTAGGCCCGGTCTCCCAGGTTGCTGCCGAGCCCAAGTAGGTATTGGCACTGGCCTGCTTTCACACCCGTTCCCGACGAATTTTAACAGAAATAGCCTCAAAATCCGCAGCTACTGGGGCGAACGGCTTATTGACCTCGACCGTCACCGCTTTGACCACAGGGAAAGACCCGAGGATGCGGGCGGCGATTTGTTGGGCGAGGGTCTCGATTAGGTAGACCGGCTTACCGGTTAACTGGCCTTCGACCGTCCGGATAACATCCGCGTAATTTACAGTCAGCTTGAGGTCGTCCGTCGCGGCTGCGGGTCGGGTGTCTACTTCCAGGTCAACGGAAACCGTGAAGCGCTGGCCTAGCCGCTTCTCCTCGGGGAGGGCGCCGTGATGGCCGAACGACCGAATTCCGCTGATCCTAATGATGTCCACGCCCCGATGAATGCCGTCTCCGCCCGCCCCTGCAAGCGCCTTCCCGCAAATGTGTGCAGTCCCCTCTTGACCACCCTTCCAAGGGTCGCTGACAGTCCGCGGAACACTATGCCTAAGAGGACCGATATCCGCACCATCCTCATCATCGGCTCGGGTCCGATCATCATCGGCCAAGCCTGTGAGTTCGATTATTCCGGCACCCAAGCGTGTAAGGCCCTCCGCGAGGAAGGCTACCGCGTGATCTTGGTGAATTCTAATCCGGCCACGATCATGACGGATCCCGAGACCGCGGACGTCACTTACGTGGAGCCACTCACGGTCGAATCCGTGGAACGCATCATCGCCAAGGAAAAGCCCGATGCACTCCTCCCGACGCTCGGCGGCCAGACGGCCCTGAATCTTTCCCTCAAGCTCGCCCGCACGGGCATCCTCGCCAAGTACGGCGTTGAGCTCATCGGTGCGAAAGAAGACGCGATTGAGCGCGGCGAAGACCGCGAGAAGTTCAAGAAGCTGATGCTGGAGATCGGCCTCGATGTCCCGCGCTCGCGCGTGGTCAAGAACCTCGAGGAAGCCCGCGAGACGATTGCGCTCATCGGCGGCGAATTCCCCGTCATCATCCGTCCGTCCTACACCTTAGGTGGCACGGGCGGCGGTATCGCCTATAACCGCGAAGAGTATGACCGCATGGCCCAAGCCGGCCTCGACGCTTCGCCGGTGCATGAGGTCCTCATCGAGGAATGCCTGCTCGGCTGGAAGGAATACGAGATGGAAGTGATGCGCGACCACAAGGACCAGTGCGTCATCATCTGCTCGATCGAAAACTTTGACCCGATGGGCGTCCACACGGGCGACTCCATCACCGTCGCTCCGGCGCTCACGCTGACCGACAAAGAATACCAGTTGATGCGCGATGCTTCGTTCGCCGTCATCCGCGCCGTCGGCGTGGAGACGGGTGGCTCGAACATTCAGTTCTCCGTCAATCCGGCCAACGGCCGCATGATTGTCATCGAGATGAACCCGCGCGTCTCGCGTTCGTCGGCCCTCGCCTCCAAGGCGACCGGCTTCCCGATTGCTAAGATTGCCGCTAAGCTCGCTGTCGGCTACTCGCTCGACGAGCTCCAGAACGATATCACGAAGTCGACCCCGGCCTGCTTCGAACCGACCATCGACTATATTGTCACGAAGATCCCGCGCTTCACTTTCGAGAAGTTCGTCGGCGCCGATACTACGCTCACGTCCGCCATGAAGTCCGTCGGTGAAGCGATGGCCATTGGTCGGACCTTCAAGGAGTCCTTCCAGAAGGCCCTCCGCTCGCTCGAAATCGGTGCTTGGGGCTTCGGTTGCGGGGGTAAGTACGGCGACGATTCCTACACCGACCTCACCGAGATCCGCGCGCGCCTGGCTCGCCCGAATCCGGAGCGGCCGTTCTTCTTGCGCTATGCGCTACTCGCTGGCCTCACCGAGAAGGAGATTTTCGACCTGTCCAAAATTGACCCTTGGTTCCTTCGGCAGCTCCGGGGCATCGTCGACATCGAGCTTGCGCTCAAAGCGGCCGGCAAGTCCGTCAGCATCGACCTGCTCCGCCAAGCCAAGGAAGCCGGTTTCGCGGATCGCCAAATTGCGCACGCCACGGGCATCGCCCCGGCCCAAGTCTACGCCCAGCGCAATGCCGCCGGGATTAAGACCGTGTTCCGCCTCGTCGATACCTGCGCCGCCGAGTTCGAATCTTTCACGCCGTATTTCTATTCGACCTACGGCGACGAATCCGAGGTCCGGCCTTCCGATAAGAAGAAGGTCATGATTCTCGGTGGTGGCCCGAACCGCATCGGCCAAGGGATCGAGTTCGACTATTGCTGCGTCCACGCTTCCTACGCGCTCCGCGCCGCGGGCTACGAGACCGTGATGGTGAACTCCAATCCGGAGACGGTCTCGACTGACTACGATACTTCCGACCGCCTGTATTTCGAGCCGCTGACGCTCGAGGATATCTTGGAAATCTACCGCACGGAAAAGTGCATCGGCGCCATCGTGCAGTTCGGCGGCCAGACGCCGCTTAACCTCGCCGCTGACCTCGAAGCCAATGGCGTCACCGTTGTTGGCACGTCGCCCGCCAGCATCGCCCTCGCGGAAGACCGCCAGCTCTTTAAGGACATCCTCATCGAGTTGGATATCCGCCAGCCAGTGAACAAGACGGCGCTTTCCGCTGAAGAAGCTTACCAAGCCGCCGAAGAGATTGGTTTCCCAGTCTTGCTCCGCCCGTCCTTCGTCTTGGGTGGCCGTGGCATGTTCATCGTCTACGGCATGGATGAACTGAAGTCCGTCGTGCGCGAAGCCTTCGACGTCGCGCCCGGTAAGCCGGTCCTACTCGATAAGTTCCTTGAAGATGCCATCGAGCTCGATGTCGACGCCATCTCTGATGGTGAGACCACCGTCATCGGTGGCATGCTCGAGCACGTTGAACATGCGGGGGTGCACTCCGGTGATGCCGGCATGGTGCTTCCTCCGCACACCCTTTCGCCGGCCATCATCGACGAAGTCCGTCGCATCACGCATGCGCTCGCCAAGCGCCTCCAGGTCATCGGCCTCATGAACATCCAGTTCGCCATCAAGGACAGCACCGTGTTCATGTTGGAGGTCAACCCGCGCGCCTCACGTACGATCCCGTTCGTCTCCAAGGCGATTGGGGTGCCTCTCGCTAAGCTCGCTTCGCTTTGCATGCTCGGCGCCAAGCTGAAGGACTTTAAGTTCACGAAGGAAATCCGTCCGCCCTATTGGTCCGTCAAGGAATCCGTCTTCCCGTTCAATCGTTTCCCCGGTGCGCCTGTCGCGCTGTCGCCGGAAATGCGTTCGACCGGAGAAGTCATGGGCGTCGACGACGATCTCGGCATGGCTTACGCCAAAGCGCAGATGGCCGCGCAGCCGGCTCTGCCTACCACCGGTAGCGTGTTCCTCTCCGTCAAGGATCGCGATAAGGACGGCGCGGTCGCCGTGGCTCGCGAACTCGCCACACTCGGTTTCAGCGTCTATTCCACCAGTGGTACCGCCACGGCCATCGAAGCCGCCGGCGTCAAGGTCACTAAGCTCGGCAAAATCTCCGAAGGCTCGCGTCCGAACGTGCTCGACCTCCTGAAGAACGGCCAACTTCAGATGATCGTGAATACCGCGGCCGGTATGCTGCCCCGCAAGGATGAGAATGCGATGCGCGCCGAGGCCGTCCTCCGTGGCGTCTATATGGCCTCGACCATGAACGCTGCCCGCGCGGCCGTTCTCGGTATCAAGTCCTTGAAAGTCCGCCCCCTGACCGTGAATTCTCTCCAGGAACACGCAAAGGTGCTTCCCCCACAGGCTTAATTCGAATACCAACCCTTCCCCATGAAACTCCCCGCCCTCGCCGCGTTGGCCTTTGCCGCCGCGTCCCTCCACGCCGCTGACGAAGCCAAGCCCGCTATCGCGACCGCTGCTCCGGCTGCCGCTCCTGCCCTCACCCCTCCACCCGCACCCATCGTGAAAGACCTCACCCCCGAACAACAGAAACAGGCCTTCTTCCTCCAGGGATTCTTCCTGGTCCGTCAGGCTCAATGGGCGTCCATCGCCACGGAGCTCGACCTTTCCGATGAGGAAGTGAGCGCTCTGCTCGACGGCATGCGCGCCGCCCTTAAGAACGAGACGCCGAAGTTTAAGGCCGAGGAAATCATCCCTGGTGCCGAGAAGATGATCGGCGAACGCGTCGCTGGTAAGGCCAAGCGCTGGGGCGCCCAGAACGAGGCTTTCCTCGCCAAGATTGATGCCGATAAGGAATTCAAGAAGACCGCTTCTGGCCTCCGCTACAAGATCATCACCCCCGGCACCGACCCTAAGCCGACCGCCGCGAGCACCGTCAAGTGCCTCTACACAGGCAAGACCGTTGATGGTAAGGTCTTCGACTCCACTGCGACCCGTGGCAATGCCCCCGCCGAGTTCCCCCTGAACGGTGTCATCCCTGCTTGGACCGAAGCTGTCCCCATGATTGGCAAGGGTGGTAAGATCCTCCTCGTCGCTCCCGCTAACATCGCCTACGGCGAGCAGGGCCAGGGCCCGATTCCTCCTAACTCCGTCCTCGAATTCGAGGTGGAATTGGTTGAAATCGTCAAATAAGACAAAACCGCCTTAATTAGTGAGGTTTTGCGACGCACCCAGTGGTGCGTCGCTTGCTTTTATAGAGGGAACAAACTACACCCACTGAGGTACTTACCCCTTCCATGCGCGCCTTTCTCCCCGCGAGTTTCCTCGTCGCTGCTTCCTTGTTGGGAGCAGACGGCGGCGTCGCGCCGGCGCCGGCGAATCGAGCGGTCACGGCTGTTCCGCAGACGGTCACCCTAGCGGCCGCCATTGACCAGGCTTTGGCCCGTAACCTCGGCCTCGTCATTACCCGTCTAGAGACGGCCCGCTCCTTGGATTTCGTGGAGCAGGCGGAGGCCACCTTTGATCCGGTCTTCGGCTGGAGCAATCGCCTGAGCGGGTCGCAGTCGTCGTCCGATCGTCAGCTTGGCAACCCCTCCGCGCGGGATTTTAGTTCGGATATCAGCCTCTCTCGCAAGTTCAGCTGGGGCGGCACTTTGACTCTGGGTACGGGCATGACGCGCCTATGGGCCGATGGCGGTAGCCTCAATTCGACGGCTTCAAGTTTCGACCTTGGGACCAGCCTTAGCTACACGCAGCCCTTGTTGGCCGGCGCCGGTCGGGCCGTAAACCTTTCCGCGTTGATCGCCGCCAAGGAAGGCGCCACGCGCACTCGGCTCGCACTGCGGGCCTCGGCGCTGGATCTCATCCGCGACACGGAAGTTGCCTATTGGAGTCTCGCTGGGGCGCGCACTTTGGTGGCGTTGCGCGAAACTAGCCTCCGCTCGGCGGAGTCCTTATTGGAGCAGGTGCAGGCGAAGCGTCGGCTCGGCGATGCCACGGCCTTAGAAGAATTACAGGCCGCTGCCGAGGTGGCCAACCAGAAGGTCGCTGTCTTAAACGCGCAGCAGTCTGTCGATGGAGCAGAAATGCGCCTGCGCCGTACGCTCGGCCGGGGCGACGCGGCCGAAATCGAACAGGCGGTTCTCGTGGAAGCGATCCCGGCGGTCGCGGTCGCCGCCCCGGAGCCGTTTACGCAGTGGATTCGCCAGGCGGCCAATTTTGATTTCGATACTGCTATTCAGCTCTCCGCGTTGGCCCAAGCCAACTCGACCTTAGAGGCCGCTCGTCAGAACGACGCCCCTCAGCTCGATCTCACACTCTCGGGCGCTAACTTAGGGCCTTCGGTCCTCGGACTGAATCAGGCTTATAATGGCCTCCGTGATTCCTCCGGGTGGAACAATAGCATCAGCTTAACCTACCGCTTGCCGCTCGGCTCCCGCGAATCTGCGGCCAACTTGCGCTCCGCCTCGCGGGCTCGCCAGCAGGCTGAATTCCGCTTGGCGGACGTCCGCCAGAATCTGGTCTTCAATGCCCGCGCCACTTGGCGCGACCTCGAAGCTGCCCGCGCCCGCGTCGATTCGGCTACCTCGGCGTTGGCTTTACAGCGCCAGTCCTATGAAGGCGAACGGGCCCGCTACGCCGCTGGCCAATCCGATATCTTGCGCGTCCTACAGGCGCAGGCAGCCTTGGATGCCACGCAACTGAATTGGATTCAGTCCTTACTGGACGCCCGCTCTGCCTCCGCCCGCGTCGCCCGTCTGGACGGCTCCTTGCTCGCGCGTCACGGCTTCTCGCTGGAAACTGCCGAAGCGAAAGTCGGTGCCGGGCTGTCGCTGGATGAACCTTTACCCCCTTTGCCTGCCACCCCATGAGCCTTAAGAAGAACCTGATTATTCTCACCGCCGTTGTCCTTGGGGCCGCGGCTGCCGTGTATTGGTGGCCGGATGACGCCAAGAAAGGCGGTCAACGCGCCGGTGGCGCCAAGGGCGGGGCTTCGCTCAATCCGATCGAATCCATCGTGGCCATCCGTGACATCGAGGAAACCGTCGATGCGGCCGGCTATGTCCGACCAGTCATCTTCAGCGATGTGAAGGCGGAAGTGAGCGGCAAGATTCAGAAGATCCACGTCAAGGACGGCCAGGTCGTCAAGAAAGGCGCAATCCTTATCGAGCTTGATCCCTTGTTGGTGAAGGCCGACCAAGACGAAGCCCGTCGTAACGTTCAACTCCAAGCGCTCAACCTCGAGAAGACCACGCGCGACCTCAAGCGGGCCGAGGCCCTGCGCGAGAAGGGTTTCGTTTCGGATCGTGAACTACAAGACGCTCGCACCGCCTATGAAGTGACGAAACTACAATGTGACGTCGCCCAATCCCGTTTCGAGAAGGCCGAAGAGAACGTCCGTAAAACTGTCCTCCTGGCGCCGCACGACGGCATGGTGTCGGACTCGAACAACCTCGTCGAAGGCCAAGTCGTCATCGGTGCGCAGTCGATTAACAGCGGGACGCTCCTGCTGCGTGTCTCCGACGTCTCCGTCCTCCGCGTGGATGTGAACCTCAATGAGTTTGCCGCGACGCGCCTGTCCCTTGGCCGCGAGGCGACCATCACGTTCGACTCGATTCCCGGCCTCACCAAGAAAGGCCAAGTCACCTTCCTCGCCCCGTTCGGGACGCCCGATGTGAAGACCCCCGACCTCCGTGTATTTCCGTGTCAGGTTTCCTTCGCCGCCGGTGAGGGCGCCCGCCCGGGGATCAGCGCCAACCTCTCCGTGCTCGTGGCCCGGGAGGCGGGCTGCCTTTCCCTTCCCGTGTCGGCAATCTTCGTCGAGGGTAAGGACCGCATTATTTATGTGAAGGGAGAGAAGGGCGAGTGGGAGCGCCGCTCGGTGAAGCTCGGCCTGAGTGATGCGGGTTACACGCAAGTAAAGTCGGGCGTCCAGGTCGGTGAAACCGTTAGCCTCGTCCGGCAGGCCGTCCAGCGCTGAGCATGGGTTCACTGGCGACCATCCGCGGCCTGCATAAGGCCTACGTCATGGGGGACGAGACCGTGCACGCCTTGGACGGCGTCGACCTCAATTTCGACCGGGGCGAATACATTGCCATCCTCGGGCCGTCGGGTTCCGGTAAGTCGACCTTGATGCACATCTTGGGCTTCATGGATACGCCGACGAAGGGTAGCATCCTCTTCGAGGGCGAGGAGGTCTCAAACCTTAGCCCGGATCGCCGCGCTTGGTACCGCTCAAACCGCGTCGGCTTCGTCTTCCAGTCCTTCAACCTCTTACCGCGCCTGAGCGTGCTGGAGAACGTCGCCCTGCCGCTGCTTTACCGCGAGGATTACACCGAGGATGCCCGCGAGGAGGCCGCGAAGATCGCCCTCGAGCGCGTGGGGATGTCGCATCGCCTCACGCACCGGCCGACCCAGCTCTCGGGCGGCGAACGCCAGCGTGTCGCCATCGCCCGCGCCATCGTGGCCCGTCCGGCCATCGTCTTCGCCGATGAACCGACGGGTAATCTCGACGTCAAGAACGTCGACCGGATTCTCGACCTGCTCGGCTCCCTCTTAGCCGAAGGCATCACCGTCGTTGTGGTGACGCATGACCTTTCGGTGGCCGCGAAGGCCAAGCGCGTCATTTCCATGCGGGCCGGCAAGGTGCAGGAGGACCGTCTACAATGAAACTTCTCATTCGTATCCGCGCTGCGGTCATCAATGGCCTCCGCGAACTCCAGGCCAACAAGGTCCGCTCTTTGCTCTCCATGTCCGGCATCATCCTCGGGGTCGCCTCCCTCGTGGCGATGGTCACCGTCGTCCAAGGCATGGTCGGTAACTTCCGGCAATTTGTGGATGCCATGGGCGGCATCGAGAAAATCACCGTCGATAAGCAGGCCTTGCCGAAGGAACAGGAGCACCTCGCCGAACTTTCCGAAGGCCTGACTATGCGCGACGTTGAGCAGATCAAGGCGACGATTCCAATTGTCCGTTATGTTTCGCCCGAAGCCCGCGTCGGCTACGAGAAAATCGTGTGGGAAGGCCGCGAGGTAAACACCATGATTAACGGCGTGACGCCCGATTGGCTCCCAGTCGCGAAGCGTTGGGTAAATCCTAGCGAAGGCCGCTTCATCAGTGACCTCGATATCTTGCATAAGACGGATGTGTGTGTGCTGGGCTCCTCCATCGTGGCGGAACTCTTTCCGCCGAACGTGGACCCGCTCGGTAAAGTCATCCGCGTTAAGGGAAAGCGCTTCATCATCATTGGCCTGCTGAATAACATTGAAGCCCAAGGCATGGAAATCCGCTCGGCCTCTGGTAAGGGGCGTGGGAGTGGGGGCATGTGGCGCTGGCGTAATAGCGGCGTCTACATTCCAATCTCGACCGCGATGGCGAAGTTTAACGGCAATGATCGTCTCAGTGGTCTCGGCCTCCAGGTGGCGACGGGCGATGACCTCAACTACGCGGTTGAGCAGGTGGAACGCACCTTATTGCAGACGCACAATGGGCTGAGGGACTTCACACTTACCACGAATGAGCAGACCCTCGAGGACTTCCGTAAGACGGAGGTGGCCTTCAAACTTTCGCTGGGCGGCGTGGCGGGCATCTCGCTCTTCGTCGGCGGGATTGGCATCATGAACGTGATGTTGGCCTCCATCAATGAGCGCATCCGTGAGATTGGCGTCCGCAAGGCCGTCGGCGCGCGCGGCTCCGACCTCTTCCTGCAATTCCTTTCCGAAGCGGCGGTGATCTCCGTCCTCGGCGGGCTCATTGGTCTCGTCGTCTCGATGGGCATCGTTTCGATTATGAACTACGTCTTGATGCAGGCTGTGCCGACCGGGGTGGTCTCCAGGTTTGATTGGATCATCATGCTCCAAGGCCTATCCTTCTCGGTCGTCGTGGGTCTCATCGCTGGGGTTTACCCAGCGATCCGCGCGGCTAGTCTCGACCCCATCGAAGCCCTTCGACACGAATGAAAACCCTCCGCCTCGCCGGTCTTTTTCTCCCCGCGCTCCTGTGGGCGGAGCCCTCTGCACCGGTCCCCGTTTGGGAGGGCGCCCCGCCCGCCGAAACGCTTAAGGCCAAGCCCGGCCAAGACCCGAAAGGCATCCTTAATAAAAACGGTCACCGCACCGACGTGATGATTCCGGAGTTCGTGGTCTGGCCCGCGGCTAAGCCGAACGCACCGTTCATCATCGTCTGCCCTGGTGGCGGTTACGGCATCCTGGCCGAAGAGCATGAAGGCGCCGAGGTCGCCCGTCGCCTCAATGCCCAAGGGGTCGGTGCCGCTGTCCTGCGTTACCGCGTGCCCCGTCGGGATAACGATAAGCCTTGGACCGTCCCGGTGTTGGACGCGCGCAAGGCCATCGAGCTGGTTCGTGCCCGTGCCGTTGAATGGAACGCTGACCCCAAGAAGATCGGAATCCTCGGTTTCTCGGCGGGCGGTAATTTGGCCGCGCGCGTGGCCTACTCGCCGGCTGAAGCGGGGGTTGCTCGGCCAGACTTTGCGGGTGATGGTCTACCCCGCTTACCTCTTTGTGCAGGATAAGCCCGACAGTGTTCTCCGCGAAGGACCCGACGGAGTCGTTCCCCCGAAGGGCCCGAAGCCCGTGCCAGCGTTCTTTGCGCACAGCGCCGATGACTCGTATCCGGCCGAAGGCTCGATGGCCTTGGCCGCTAAGCTCAAGTCTCTCGGCGGTAGTGCCGAAGTCCACGTTTGGGCCAAGGGTGGCCACGGTTGGGGTGCTTCTGACCGCTGTCTAGCCGCGAAGGAGTGGACTAACACCTTAGGCGCTTGGCTAAAGGATCGCGGCATCCTGACGCCCTGAGCCCGCTTATTTAGCCAATAAAAAAGGCCGCCCAGAGGGCGGCCTTTTCGTGGGGCTAAGCGACGCTTAGAACTTCAAGCGCAGGCCCACGGACTGGGACCAGTCGGTGATCGTGTGCTTAGCGCCGCCCGTGTACTTGACGCCGCTGAACTGGGCGTTCTTCACCGTGAAGGCGATATCAAGGTTCTCGGAGAGGGCAAAACGCACGCCTGCGAACACGTCGGTGGTGAGGACGGACTTCGAAGTCACGCCCGTGCCGGAGAGCCAGGAGTAGCCGACGCCAGCGCCGACGAACGGACGAATGCCACCGCGGGCGTTCAGGTCGTAGGTGAGTTCCATGAGGGCAGTGCGAGCATCGAGGTCGATGGCTGGGTTGCCGCCGACGAGGCCCCGGGAGTTCAGGTTCAGTCCGAGGCTGAAGTTTTCGTTGACCTGGGTGGCAATCGTCAGGCCGACGACGTTGCTATCCTGGTGGCCGGTCGGGTGGCTCTTACCGAGTTCCAGTTCAAGGGTGTAGGCCTGAGCGGCAACAGCAGCCAAGGGCAGGAGGAGGAGGGGGCGTAGGGATTTCATGGGGAAACGTTAGGTTGGTGGCGGTCGTTATTGTGTAAAGGACGAAGGGAGAGGCTTATTTCTTCTTCTCTTCGGACTTCTTCTCGGGCTTCTTTTCTCCAACTACTTCTACGCTAGTGACTTCCACGCGTTCAGTCGGGCTGGAGCGCTCGGGGCCAACGCAGGCGATAGCGGCGATCTTATCCAAGACTTTCTCGCCATCGACGAGCTTGCCGAAGGCGGTGTACTTATTGTTTAGAAAGGAAGCATCGCCATGGCAGACGAAGAACTGGCTACCAGCGCTGTCCGGGTCGGAGGAGCGGGCCATCGAGAGCACGCCCTTCGTGTGGGAGCGGTTATTGAACTCGGCCTTGATCTGATAGCCAGGGCTACCGGTGCCGGGCTGGCCCTTGGCGCCGAGCTTTGAGTTGGGGCAGCCGCCCTGAATCATGAAGCCCTTGAGAATGCGGTGAAAGCAGGTGCCGTCGTAGAAACCTTCGCGGGCCAGCTTGAGGAAATTTTCGACCGTGCGTGGGGCGACGTCGGGCCAGAACTCGACGGTCATGTCACCGTAGGTGGTGTGAATGATGGCGCGCGGTGCGGCCTTAGGATCGGTGGTTTCTTTCATATTGGTGGAAGGGGTTTCGGCGGCGTGGGCGAGGGCGAGGCCCAAGAAGCACGACGCGAGCAGGCGGAGGGATTTCATGCCCACCAGCGAAAGCGGGTCGGGCGTTGCCGCAACCCCAAACCTCCGCTTGCCAGCCCGCCCCAAGGGGGTCAGGTTCGGCCCCACAGGTATGCGTGTAATCGTCAACGATGAGCCCCGGGAAACCGCCGCCGTGACCCTCGCCGCCCTGCTCGAGGAGCTGGGCTGCGCCCAGGAGGCCGCCGTGGCCGCCGCCGTGGACGGGCAGGTCGTTCCGCGGACCCGCTGGTCAGCCCAAGTCCTCGTCGCCGGCGCCCAAATCCTCGTCATTCGCGCCGCTCAAGGCGGTTAATTCATGCTTAAGTTCATCCAAAGTCTTTTTAAATCCGAACCCGAGGCACCAGCACCGGATAACTTGGTGCTGTTTACGCCCACGCGTTCGCCCTGGGACGCCAAGACGGTCGTCAAGCTTTTCGACGCCGGCCTCGGTCGCTTACACGTCCAGTCGGTTCGCGATTGGAATGTCCGCCAATACGAAGCCTTCCTTCAACAGGTCCCCGAGGTTTTCTGGAATCGGATCGTCCTCGAAGAGCAGCCCGACCTGGTACTCTCCCGGAAGTTAGCGGGTTTCCAGATGCTCCCCGGCGATCGTATTCCGCCGCGCTGGCCCAAGACGGCCGCGCTCAGCCTGAAGTGTCATTCTTACGATGAGATGCGCAGCACGCCCAAAGGTTGCCACTACATCTTCCTGAGCCCGCTCTTCCCGTCCGTCTCGAAGCGCGACTACGTGCCGCAACGCACGCACCGTGAATTCCAAGTCATTGTCGAACGCTGGCGCGCGGAAGGCGGCTGCCCGGTCTACGGTCTCGGCGGTATCACGCCCCAAAATGCCGCCCACGTGCGCGCGCTCGGTTTTGATGGGATGGCGTTCATCGGCTCCGTCTGGGAAAGCGCTCAGCCCGTGCAGGCTTTCCTTGAACTCGAACGTGCTTGGTCCGGTAAGGACGCCCGCAAACTGAAGCGTAAGCACTAATGGCTGGTCTGCCGCGCCTGCAGTTCCTCACGCTCGACGCGGCGCCACTAAGCCATCGCGACCAAGCGCTCGCGGCCTTGCAGGGTGGCGTCCGCTGGATCCAATTTCGCACGAAGACATTACCGGAAGCGGCCGCTATCGAGGAAGCCGCGCGCATTGCTGAACTCTGCCGCGACTACGGTGCGACCTTCATCGTCAATGATTCGCCGCGCATCGCCTTGGCCGCCGAAGCCGATGGCGTACATCTAGGTCCAGATGATCCTTCGCCCGCGGAAGCCCGTCAGCTGCTGGGCGCTTATGCGGTGGTCGGGGTGACCTTGAATTTCCCGGCACACCTCGAGCGGCTACGTGGTGCCCAAGTGGATTACGCCGGAGTCGGGCCCGTGCGCGCGACCGCCAGTAAGGCGAAGCACGCGCCGGTCCACACCGCTGACTCCTTGGCCGAACTCATCGCGGGGGCTTCCCCTTTACCGTGTTTTGCTATCGGCGGAGTGACCGCGGCGGATTTCCCTGCACTGCGCGTGCAAGGAGCCCACGGCATCGCGGTCAGTGGCGCCATCGCCTTGGCAATCGACCCGACTGCGGCCGCGCGGGCCTTAGTCGCCGTGGTTTCCGCCTAGGTTTTACGTGCGAGGGCTGGACAATTCGGTCGCGGCTCGGATTGTCAGAAGTCGGATGTCCTCCCTCCTCCGCATCGCCGATCGCACGTTCACTTCCCGCCTCTTCACGGGCACGGGTAAGTATGCGTCCGCGGCCGCCCTGCGGGCCGTCCTCGATGCCTCCGGGGCCGAAGTGGTCACGGTGGCCGTGAAGCGCGTCCGCTTTGGCGCCCAGGACGACGGCATTCTTTCCGCCCTCGATCCCAAGAAGCATCTCATTCTTCCGAACACCTCTGGGGTACGCACGGCCAAGGAGGCTATCTTCGCCGCCGAGCTCGCCCGCGAGGCCCTCGGTACTTCCTGGCTGAAGTTGGAAATCCACCCCGACCCCAAGTATCTCATGCCCGACCCGGTCGAGACGCTCGAGGCCTGTCGTGAGTTGGTGAAGAAGGGCTTCACGGTTCTGCCTTACATCCATGCCGACCCAGTGCTCGCTAAGCGCCTCGAAGAGGTCGGCGCCGCGGCAGTCATGCCGCTCGGTGCCCCCATCGGCACGAATCGTGGCCTGCTGTCCCGTGATTTCCTACGCATCATCATCGAGCAGGCGCGCGTTCCCGTGATCATCGATGCTGGCCTCGGTGCCCCGTCGCATGCCGCCGAAGCGATGGAGCTCGGTGCCGATGCGGTCTTGGTGAACACCGGTATCGCTTCCGCTGGAGACCCTGTCGCAATGGCCCAGGCCTTCGCACTGGCCGTGCAAGCCGGGCGCATCGCCCGCGAGTCGGGCCTTGGTGCCGGGTCCATCGCGGCCCAGCCGACGTCCCCGCTGACGGGCTTCCTCGACTGATTCCATGGCCGCCAAGCCTGGTCGAATCCGCGCTGATGAGCTTCTACTGAAGCTCAACCTCGCGCCGTCGCGTTCCATGGCGCAAGCCCTCATCTTGGCGGGCAAGGTTCGCTCTGGCCCAGACAGCGTTGTGCAAAAGGCCTCGCAGTCTTTTCCCGACGATGCCCTCCTGACCGTCGATCAACCGCCGCGCTTCGTCTCGCGAGGGGGTGAAAAGGTCGATGCAGCTTTGACGCATTTCCAAGTCGAGGTCACTGGCCTCCACGGCCTCGATGTTGGCGCTTCCACGGGCGGGTTTACCGACTGCCTCCTGCAGCGCGGCGTCGTGAGCATGACCTGCGTGGACGTCGGTACTGCGCAGCTGCATCAAAAGCTGCGCACCGACCCGCGCGTGACGAATTTCGAGAAGTTCAACGCCCGCGATCTACCCACCGCTAAGTTACCGCACGCTATTTACGGTATCGTGGTCATGGACCTCTCGTTTATCTCGCTCGGCTTAGTCTTGCCGGTGGCCTGGGCGCGCGTGGCGCCGGGCGGCCATCTCGTGGCACTCATCAAGCCGCAGTTCGAGGCAACTCGGGCGGAGGCCGACAAAGGCCGAGGGATTATCAAGGACCCACTCATTCATGCCCGCGTGGTCGAAACGTTGACCGCCGCTAGTCGGGAGCTGCCGGGCGCCGAAGTCCTCGGGGTCATTCCTTCGCCCATCGAGGGAGGGGAGGGGAATAAGGAGTTCCTCATCTGCCTGACCCGTCAGGCCTAGGTCTGGGCTAAAAGGGGCTTTTTTCATGATTTAGGGCAGTTTTTACCCTTCCCCCCTCAAAACACCTTTTCCTTCTTGCCCAAAGCCCCGCATCCCTTACCAAAAACCCTCCCATGACTACCGAAGGTAAGCTCAAGCGTTCCCGCAACCCCCTCGATTTCGATTTCACCGAACCCGAGGCCCTCACGCGCTACGTCACCGAGACGGGCAAAATCCTGCCCCGCAAGTTGACCGGCCTCACCGCTCGCCAGCAGCGTCATATTTCGAAGGCCGTTAAGCGCGCCCGGAATATGATCACGATGAAGTAAGCGGGTTCACCCGATACTTTTCTGGGCCGCCTTCCTAGGCGGCCTTTTTGTTGTCCGGGGGTTGCCGACCTGCTGGCTTTCCGCACAGTCCGAGTTCTCTTGCCTTCGCCCGCCGCCCAATTCCTCACCTCGTCGCCGACGGACCTGTCGCGTGCGGCGGAGTTATTGCGGGCCGGACACTGCGTGGCGTTGCCGACGGAGACGGTCTATGGCCTCGCCGCCGATGCGTTGAACCCGTCCGCCCTGGCACAGGTCTTCACCATCAAGGGACGCCCCTTACTCGATCCGCTAATCGTCCATGTGCTCGACCAAGCCGCGTTGGCGGAAGTGGCCGAGCCCGATGAGCGCTTAGCCTTGCTGGCTAGTTTCTGGCCGGGGCCATTGACGGTCGTCTTGCGCCGCAAGGCTTGCGTGCCCGACCTCGTGACCGCGAGTAAGCCGACCGTGGCGGTGCGCATCCCCGCTCACCCAGTCTTTCGTGAAGTACTTCGCCTGTGCGGCCGTCCACTCGCCGCTCCGAGCGCCAACCCTTTTGGCTACGTCAGCCCGACCAAGGCCGTGCATGTCAGCGATTCACTCGGTGAGCGTTGTCCATGGATTGTCGATGGGGGCGCCTGCACCCACGGCGTTGAATCGACCATCTTAGACCTTTCCGTGCCCGGCCAGGCCCGCCTGCTTCGTCCAGGGCCCATCACCCTCGAAGCCTTGCAGGCTAAGCTCGGCCCCATCGAAGTCGTGACGCGCGCCGCCAGTCAGCAGTCGGCCCAAGATGCTCCGGGCATGTTGGAACGCCATTACAGCCCAGCGACTCGCGTGGAATTGTTCGCCCGCGGATCCACCCCACCTGCGGCCGTTGGCAAGGTCGCCCGCTTGCTCTTAGCTCGTCGCTCCGACCTGCCAGTAGGCCCCGCCGATTTCTACCTTTCGGAACACGGCTCGGCCGAAGAAGGCGCACGCCATCTTTTCGATCTCCTCCGTCAGCTCGACGCCCGTGGCTTTGATGTCATTCAAGCGGAACTCGCCGAGGCCGCTGGGATTGGGGTGGCCTATAACGATCGCCTGACCCGCGCCGCCGCCCGCTAAGCCTGTGCAGAACTTACTTGAGACGCTGAAGAAGGCTGCGGAGTTCCTCTCCCGCAAAGGCTTGGAGTCCCCGCGCACCGAGGCGGAGCACCTGTTCGCTGCTGGCTTGGGCTGAAGCGCCTGGACCTTTACCTACAATTCGAACGGCTACTCACCGACCCGGAAGTTGAGAAGCTCCGCGCGCTCACCGTCCGCCGCGGTAACCGCGAACCGCTGCAGCACATTGTTGGTCAGGTCGAGTTTCGTGACCTCGTGCTGAAGTCCGATAAGCGTGCACTGATTCCACGTCCGGAAACCGAAGAGCTCGTTGACCTCGCCTTGGCTTTATTTCCGGCGGAGCAAGCGGTACGTGTGCTCGACCTCGGAACAGGTTCAGGCGCGATTGCCTTAGCGCTGGCGTCGGAACGCCCCGCGTGGGTCGTCGAAGCCGTGGACCGTTCGCCCGATGCTTTGGCGTTGGCTCGTGAAAACGCGGAGCGCTGCGGTCTTTCCGCCCGCGTGGCGTTCGCGGAGTCAGATTGGTTTAGCGCCGTCACCGATGCGTATGACCTCATCGTTTCGAATCCCCCTTACCTGACGGATGCGGAAGTCGCTGTCGCCGAGCCCGAAGTCCGGCAGTTCGATCCGGTCTCTGCACTCGTCGCGCCCGAGCATGGCTTGGCGGACTTACGCAAGATTTTGGAAGGCGCCCGTGCCCACTTGCGCGTCGGTGGCTGGGTTCTCTGCGAAACCGGCATCGACCAGCATGCGGCCTTGGCGGCGCTGTCGGCCCAGCATGGTTATATCGAAGCCGAAGGCTTGCCGGACATGAGCGGCCGTCCGCGGTTCTGGCGGGCAAAGCGAGCATAGGTCGGGCGGGGCAATCCACCCGCATTTGTCTTGGGTAGGGTCGGCACTGCGTGCCGACCTAGCTAGGTCAGCACGCAGTGCTGACCCTACCTCGAAACAAGAACCCGTCTTGCCCTTCGGCGTTCCTTCCCTCTTTACTCCACCCATGTCCCAGCAGCCTGCCGCCAAGCCCAAGACCGCCATCACGCCGACCCGCGCCGAAGACTACCCAGAGTGGTACCTCCAGGTCATCAAGCACGCCGACCTGGCGGAGAATAGCGCCGTCCGCGGCTGCATGGTCATCAAGCCTTGGGGTTACGCCCTCTGGGAGAACATCCAGCGCGACCTCGACGCGATGTTCAAGGAGACCGGCCACGTGAACGCCTACTTCCCGCTCTTTATCCCAGTCAGCTACATCCAGAAGGAAGCCGCGCACGTCGACGGCTTCGCCAAGGAATGCGCCGTCGTCACCCACTCGCGCCTCGAGATGGGCCCCGACGGTAAACTCGTCCCCGCGGGCGAGCTCGAGGAGCCGCTCATTGTCCGTCCGACCTCCGAGACCATCATTGGCGAGACTTACTCTAAGTGGGTACAGTCTTACCGCGACCTCCCGATTCTCATCAACCAGTGGGCTAACGTTGTCCGCTGGGAAATGCGCACGCGCCTCTTCCTCCGCACCGCTGAGTTTCTCTGGCAGGAAGGCCACACCGTTCACGCGACGGAAGCCGAAGCCGTGGAAGAGACCAACAAGATGCTCGAGGTCTATGCCGACTTCGCGGAAAACTACATGGCGATGCCTGTGATTAAGGGCCGCAAGACCGAAGGCGAGCGCTTCCCGGGCGCCGTCGACACCCTTTGCATCGAATCGATGATGCAGGACCGTAAGGCCCTCCAGGCCGGCACCTCGCACTACCTCGGCCAGAACTTCGCCAAGTCCTGCAATATCCGTTTCCAGGACGAGAACGCCACGCAGCAGTATGCGCACACCACTTCGTGGGGCGTCTCGACCCGTCTGATCGGCGGCATGATCATGACGCATGCCGATGACGACGGCTTCGTCGCTCCGCCTCGTCTGGCCCCGCAGCACGTGGTCATCATGCCCATTTACAAGGACGACGTCACCAAGGCGCAAATCCTCGAGTATTGCCAGTCGCTCCAGAAGGAACTCTCCGCCCAGCGCTTCCACGATCGCAAGCTCGTGGTCACCGTCGATAACCGCGACATCCGCGGCGGCGATAAGGCTTGGGGTTGGGTCAAGAAGGGCGTCCCCCTCCGTGTCGAAGTTGGCCCGCGCGACCTCGCGAGTAACGCCGTCTTCGTTGCCCGTCGCGACACTGGTGAGAAGGCTGGTATCCCGCGCGCGGAGTTCGTCGCTACCGTCATTGATCGCCTGCAGGCCATTCAGGACAACCTCCTCGCCCGGGCCAAGGCCTTCCGGGCCGCCAACACCCGCGAGATTGATACCTGGGAAGACCTGAAAGCCTACTTCACCGCCAAGAATCCGGAGCACCCAGAAATCCATGGTGGCTTTGCCCTCTGTCACTGGAACGGCTCGAGGGAAGTCGAGAAGCGCCTCAAGGAAGAACTCAAGGTCACCATTCGCTGCATCCCCCTCGATGCGAAGGACGAGCCCGGTAAGTGTATTGTTACTGGCGAGCCCAGCGCCCGTCGCGTGGTTATGGCGAAGGCGTATTAACCGCCTGTCGCGTCGGCTTCGCCGTCGGCGAACTTCAGCCGGAGCTTCCGTCCCGTGGTCACGCCTTTACTGGCGCTGATCACGGTGCCGTCGGCGTCGCGGACGATGCTGTAGCCACGGGCGAGGACGGATTCAAAGCCAGCGGATTGCAGGCGCTTGCCGAGTTGATTCAGCTTTTCGCGCGAGACACCGAGCCGGGCCTTAGGCGAAAGTCGATGCAGGTCGCTGCCGATTTCCGACAGCCGGTGCCGGCGGTCGGCGAGGTATTCCTCAGCGGTGCTATCGAGCTTGGCGTAAAGTAGATCGAGGTCTCGGTACCATGACTGCAACTTCGCCTTGGGCGAATGACGCTGCAGTTCGGATTCTAGCAGGCGGAGTCGCTCACGCAGTTTGGTCTGACCCGAGGCGATGAGTTCGGCGGCGGCGCTCGGCGTTTCGGCCCGACGGTCCGAGGCGTAGTCGCACAGCGTGAAGTCCGTTTGGTGGCCGACCGCGGAAACCACGGGCGTTGCGCTGGCCCGGACGGCCCGGACGAGGGCTTCGTCGTTGAAGCCCCAAAGGTCTTCCATGGAGCCGCCACCCCGACCGACAACGATGAGGTCGATGCCAGGGATAGCGTTTGCCTGCTTGAGGCCGTTGATCACGGAGCCCGGACAGGTGTCGCCTTGAACGCGGGCGGGCACGAGCCAAACCGTACCGCGCCACCCGCGGGTCTTGAGCACTTCGGTGAAGTCGTGCCAGACCGAGCCAATCTCAGACGTCACGAACGCCACCGTCTTCGGAAACTCGGGCAAGGGGCGCTTGAGCGAGTCCTCAAAGAGCCCTTCAGCTTTCAGTTTTGCCAGGAGCTCGGTGAACTTCTTGAACAGGTCGCCTTCGCCGGCGGGCTTGAGCGAGTCGACGATGAGGGAAAGTTTTCCGCTCTTCCCGTAGAAATCGACCTTAGCCTTCATCACTATGCTCATACCATCGCGGAGCGGGACTTTGATCCAGCGGGCCTGAAAACTGTAAAGCACGCAGTCGACCTTCGCCTCGGCGTCTTTAAGCGAGAAGTAATGGTGGCCAGAAGGGTAGGTCTTGTAGCCCGAGATTTCGCCCTGAACCTCAATCGTGCCGAGACCGTTCACGTGCCCCTTGAGGACATCGGAAAGTTCACTGACGGAAAGAGGAGCCGAAGCCATATCCGGAGGCTCGGGGATTTCATAGGGAAGGGCAAGCGGTAGGTAGGGATGGCTTAGGTTGAGCCGGTGAGCGGATGGGGCTTGCCCCTGGGTAGGGTCAGCACTGCGTGCTGACCTAGTTGAGTGGGTGCGGCCCAAACCCGAAGCCGGCGGCCGATAGTCGGATGCCCGATGCCCAGATTGCCATCACCCGACACCTGGCATTAAGGTATCTATGTCGTGACGCTGTCCAGACCCTACCCGATTCAATTCAGCCCTCGACCCTGTCCTCGACTCAGTCATCGACTCCGCCCTACCTATTTGCCATCGCCCGGTTTCGTCCTTTCACTCCCGCCATGCGTATCGCGTTCGTCGGCACTGGGGTTATGGGCAAGAGCATGGTGGTCAACCTGCTGAAGGCTGGCCACGAGGTCACAGTCTACACCCGCACCAAGGCCAAGGCCGTGGACCTGTTCGCGCTCGGCGCGCATTGGGCGGATTCCCCCGCCGCAGCGGTGCAGGGGGCGGAGGCCGCTATCTCGATGGTTGGTTACCCGAACGACGTCGAAGAGGTCTGGCAGGGTTTCCTGAGCACGGCCCGTCCGGGCTGCCTGCTCATTGATATGACGACCTCCAGCCCATCACTGGCTCGCAAGCTGGCAGCGGCGGCGACCGCGCAGGGCTGTTTGCCCTTGGATGGGCCCGTCTCTGGCGGCGATCGCGGGGCGCGTGAGGCGACGCTCACGATCATGGTGGGTGGCGCTGTTGCGGATTTCGAAAAAGCCCGCCCGCTCTTTGAGGCCATGGGTAAGACCATCTCTTTGCAGGGCGGCCCTGGTGCCGGCCAGCTCTGCAAGCTCGCTAATCAAATCGCCATCGCCTCGGGGATGGTGGCCATGGCGGAAGCCTTGGCCTTCGCGCGTGCGAACGGCCTCGATTTGGAAGCCGTACTCAAGGCCCTTTCTGGCGGCGGTGCTTCGAGCTGGGCTTTACTGAACCTGGCACCGCGTGTGCTCAAGGGGGACTTCGCCCCGGGCTTTTACGTGAAGCATTTCGTAAAGGACATCGGCCTCGCGCTGGAAGTCTGCCGAGAGCAGAAACTCTCGCTGCCCGGCCTTGAGCTCGCCGCTAAACTCTATGCGGACGTTGTCACCGCGGGCGATGGCGACTGCGGCACACAGGCGTTGGCGAAGCGCTATTTTGAGGCCAACGGTTGATTCGTTGGATGTTTGATTAGCAATTGAGGCGAAAACCGCCGCCCGGCATCCGCTCGCATCTACGCTTCAACCGCTCCCTCACGTTTGCACCTTTGCACAGGCCGTAGGCCATTTTGCACTTTTGCACCGAGCACGGCACGTGGTGCCGTCGCTCCCTGCCTTGTTTTAACTCAACTCCGTGCCTTCGGGCGGCGGGACCGCGCGGAGTTGGACGGAGTCGATGACCTGCGGCCCGAGGATTACATTGGTCACGATCACGAGGACCTCGCCGGGCTGGCAGAAGCCTTCATTGCGGAGGCGGACCAGCGCGGCGGTGATGTTCTCATCGGCCATCGGGCTGAAGGGCATCTGGAAGGACGAAACGCCCCAGAGCAGGGACATCTTCCGGTGGACGGCTTCCTCTTCCATGAACGCGAAGATGGGCGAGCCCGCAGCGCGGAGTGAAGACAGCGTGCGCGGGACATCCCCATTGCGTGTGAACGCGATGATGCCGGCGTTGCCAAGGTCCTGGGCTAGGCTGGCGGCGGCGCGGAGTAGCTTGATCTTGGGGGTCTCGTTGGGCTGTTCCAGCGAGAGCACGACGGGAAGTTCGCGTTCCGTCGTCGAGGCAATGCGGGACATCACTTCGACACAGCGGATGGGGTGCTTGCCCGTGGTCGTTTCACCCGAAAGCATGACCGAGTCGGCCAGCTCTAAGACGGCGTTGGAGATGTCGGTCACCTCGGCCCGGGTCGGCACGGGGTTATGGATCATCGACTCCAGCATGTGCGTCGCGACAATGACTGGTTTGCGGGCGGCGATGGCCATGGCAACGGCCTTGCGCTGGATGAGCGGGAGTGTCTCGTAAGGGATTTCGATACCGAGGTCACCGCGTGCCACCATAAGGGCATCCGTGGTGCGGAGAATATCGCCGAGGTGTTCGATGGCCGACTGGTCTTCGATCTTGGCAATGATGTGCGCCTTCGAGTGATGCTCGAGGAGCAGGGCACGCAGTGCGTCGACGTCGGCGGCCTCGCGAACGAACGATAGGGCGTAGAAATCGACCCCGACTTCACAGCCGACGGCGACGTCAGCCCGGTCCTTATCGGTCAGGGCAGGGAGGTCGACTTTGACGCCCGGGAGATTGATGTGGCGGCGGCTACCCAGCGGACCGGGCTGTTCGACTTTACAACGGAGTCGGTCGGACCGCTGTTCCAGCACGCGCAGTTGGATGAGACCATTATCAACGAGGACGACGCCACCGACCGGGACCGCTGAGATCATCTTCGGGTAGTTGGTCGGGATAACGAGGATATCTCCGTCGGCCTTCGTGTCGGTGGAGCCAGAGACGTCGACCAGCTGACCGGTCGCCAACTGGGTGGGCTCGGTGCGGGCGCCCGTCCGAATTTCGGGCCCTTTGATGTCCATCATGACGGCCAATTCCTTACCGAGCTTTTGGCTGACTTTACGCACGCGGGCGACGGTGGCCCGAACCCAGGCATGGTCAGCATGGGCCATATTGAGGCGGACCACATCGGCCCCGGCTTTGATAATCGCCTCTAAATTGGCCTCGGACTCGGTGGCCGGGCCAATCGTAAAAGTGATGCGGGTGTGGCGGAAGGACTTCACGGTTAAATGACTAGATATGATTATTAAGTAGGCAAGGGAAAGCGGGACCGGCACCAGATTTTAACCGTGCCCCGATGGGGCAAAGATTGACCTAATTAAGGTAAGCGAACCGCCAGTAAATCTCGCTTCGCTTTCATCATATCCTCGAAGAAGGTCTTCTGCTCAAAGGGCCAAGGCGTTCCCTCCACGAGTTGCCACCGAGGATGCGCCGCGAGGTGCTCGCGTGTCCATTCATGGTAGGCTTCCGAGTCGGTGCGAAAATGTAACGTGGCTCCGGCGATGGCATGGTCAGCGAGGCGATCGAGGTTCGCCGCATTGATGAAGCGGTTTTTCTGGTGCCGCTTCTTGGGCCAAGGATCTGGATAGAGGATGAAGACCTTAGCGAGTTGCTGCGTGGGCAGTAAAGCGTCGAGGAACTCGGTCGCTTCAGCCTTGAGGAACACGACGTTAGCGAGCTTGCCCAGTGCCTGCTTACGCTGTGAGCGTTCGACGCGATGGGTGACAAGGTCGATGCCGACGCAGAATTCCGCAGGATACGCTGCGCCGTAGGCAGCCAACCAATGCCCATGGCCGCAGCCGAGTTCGAAGGTCAGGGCCGTCTGGTTCGCGAGGGCGGTCTGCAGGGTCAGGCGTAACCGGTCGACGCTCCCCTCGCGGCGAGCATCCGCCCAATCCTTTCCCATGACTTTGGTCTGTTCCGGCATCGCCTTGGTTAAGGGGCGGAAAGGAGGGGGAGGCAAGGTATTGAGAGTTAGGGGATAGGGGATGGGTGATAGGGGATGGTTGATAGGGGATGGGGGATAGGGGATAGCGGTTAGGGGATGGGTGATAGGGGATGGGGGATTGGGAGTCCGCGTGCTGCCCTAGCCTTCGTCGGTTGCGAATAACTCCGGCTTCCCATGCGGGTGGGCTTGGTCTCTGTTAGGGGCCTATGGCCAAGGTAGACATCGAACTCGTAAAGAAAGTCCTCAAGGAAAACGGCGTGGATGTCCGTTTGGCGGCCACTATCCTTAACCAGATTCGCGAAGCTTCCACCGAAGACGCCGTCGAGCGCGAGAAGCCGGCCAAGAAGCAGCACCTCGTCTTGATCAGCGAACCCGAGGAAGGGCTCCCGAAGGACCTCGTCGGTTGGGTTGTGCAAATCCTAGAAGACGACGATCCGCGCGAGGTCGCCGAGAAGATTGCTGATACGGCTTCGGCTTTTAATAATACGCCGAAGGGTGAGCGCTTACCCGTGACTTCTTTTGGTGATGCCTGCCAGAGCTTACCTCCAAAATTATTGAAGGAGAAGAATGTTTGGGTAAAGACCCGCGAGCCGGTGCGGATCTTTGCGGTGAAGAATTCGCTCGGTCGTCGACGCGCCCGCGGGGAGTGATTTTAAAGTCCGCTTGCTAATGCGGAGCATTACGAGGAAAACGCATTTTTTGATGCGTTTTTGCGACGTTGGTGATGTTAAATAAACGAAAAGGGCGTTTTTCCACGGCCTCGATTCGTCTCGCCTCTGCCGATTCTGCTCCGCAGTCTGGGCAGGTATGATGTTTAGGAATTTCCCGATCTACCGTATCGAATGGGTCACCTCCATTTTCTTGATTGGTACGGCCTTGTTGTCTTTGACCGTGGTACCTTGGTTCCTCTGGAATCAGTATCACTTGGCCGCAGGTGATCCGGGCAAGGTGCAGGGCTGGCCTTTCATCTGGGCGATGTTCGTTTTCTATTACTACGCCACCGGCTTTGGCATCACCCTGGGCTACCACCGCCTCTTTTCGCACATCTCCTTCAAGGCCAAGTGGCCGGTGAAACTCTTCGTCCTCCTTTTCGGCGCGGCTTCCTTCGAGAATTCCGCCCTGGATTGGTCCGCCGACCACCGGATTCACCATAAGCATGTCGATGAAGACCAAGACCCGTACGATATCTCGAAAGGCTTCTTTTACGCCCATATTGGCTGGTTGCTCTTCCGCCTGAAGCCAAAGCCCCCGGTCACCAATGTGAAGGACCTTGAGGCCGACCCGCTCGTGATGTGGCAGCACCGCTACGTCCAATGGATCGGTCTCACCGTCGGCTTCATCACCCCGACCCTCTTGGGCTGGGCGTGGGGTTACTTCAATGGCTACGAGTCCCCCTGGATGACCGCCTTGGCCGCCTTCCTTATCGCGGGATTGCTCCGTACGGTTGTGGTCCAGCAGGGCACCTTCTGTATCAATTCTCTCTGCCACATGATTGGCCGTCGCCCTTACTCGACCACCCACAGCGCTCGCGACTCTGGCGCCGTGGCTTTGCTCACCTTCGGTGAAGGTTACCATAACTACCACCACGAGTTCCAGCACGACTACCGTAATGGCGTGAAGGCTTGGCAGTTCGACCCGACGAAGTGGATCATCTGGTCCCTCGAAAAAATTGGCCTCGTTCAAGACCTCCGTCGCGTCCCCGACGCCCGTATTCTCGCCGCTGAACTCAAGGAGAAGAGCCGCACGCTGGGTTCGGATATCGATAAGCTGGCGGCCCGTCTCGATGCGCACACCCGCGAACTCAAGGCCCGCACGATCACCGCGGCTCACGAGCTGGCTAAGGAATTAGCCGCTCGCTCGGAAGCTTTGAAGGAAGCCGCTTTGACCAAGGCAGACGTGGGCGCTGAAACGATGGCCGAACTGCGTGCGCTTCTGAAGGATGCGGCTGAGATGCTCGAGTCCTTGCGCCGCGCAGATGCAGGCGCAACGGCCTAAGCCGACTTAACCGTTCTTCCGGAACGACTCCATTAGACTGAGGACTTGCGCCTCAATCTGGGGGAGTGCGTCTGCCGGTTGGGCGAAGTCGATGTCGTGGACTTGCCAGTAGTCGATCCGGTCGGCCCACTCGGGGTGAGCCTTAAGCATCATGGCGTAGTGCTCGTCTTTTTTCAGGGCGATGGCACGGTGGGCTCGGGCGAGGTCTTCCGGTCGTAGCTGGACCGGCTCGGGTCCGGTATGGTCTTCGGGGATGCCCAGGTGCTTAAGCCGTGCCCGCGTATCGACCGAGATCCGGGTCGGCTCGTCGGCCACCATGGAAGTCAGGAGCCCACGGGAAAAGGCCCGAAAAGGCAGCCCGTCGCGGTGGGCGTGCCAATTGAACAGGGCCTCCGCATGGCGGCTCCGATAGAAGTTACCCGTGCAAATGAAGAGCACGTGGGGATGTGAATCTGCGCTTGAGCGGGAGGTCATGCTCGGTAAAGTCCGTGCAACCTAACTCCACCGTCATGGCACGCAACCTGTTCGTTCTCTCCGCTCTCTCTTTATCCCTCGTCGGCTGCTTCGGCCCAGACAAGGCCCCTAGCCCTGTCTCCGATGGCGGCCCGGTCTTCACCGGTGCTCCCCTCATCATCGACAATGGTGGCCTGATTCCAGTTCCTGCTTTGACGACCCCTGCCGCTAAGCCAGCTGCCACCACGGCGCCGACCAAGAAGGCGCCTGGTACCCGTCTGCCCATCGAGCGCGCGGGTAATAAGTAAGCCGTCGGCGATCGCTGGTCGCTTACAGTAAGGAGACCTCGGTGACGAAGGTCTCGACCCGACCGGGCTCCGCAAAACGGAGCCCGTTCTTGTGTTCGGGGCTATTGGGTGGGCCCATCCAAGGCTCGACACAATAGAACGGTGCTTCCGCGTCGGGCGTCCAGGTGACGATGGTCGTCCAGGCATCCGGAATCGGTTCTTCCCCGACTTTCACGGAGAGGTTCTCTTCACCGGAGCGCGGGCCGAAGGAAACCATCGCATCCTTGAGGTTCGTGAAAATACAATCTGGCAGGTGCGGGTCGTCGAAAGCGAATTCGCTCCGGCCCTTGAGTTCACCAAAGGGGATGAGTTTGCCGTCGGCGGCGTGGCGCCACTGTTTCTTGGAGCCAATCTTCAGCAGGTAGTCGTGCCGGCTGAGGCCCGCGTGCCACGGGAGGGTGAAGTAGAAGTGATGCCCAGCGCACCAGGGTAAGGGGTGGCTATCTTGGTTCTCGAACTCGAAGGTACAGCGCAGGAAGAGTTCACGGAATTCGTAGCGGATGCGGAATTCGTAAGCAAACGGGTAGCACGCCCGGGCCCGGTCGTCGGGCACCATGCGTACGAGCGCATGGCGGTCGCTGCTTTCGATGATTTCAAAGCGACAGTCGCGGGCGAAGCCATGCTGGGGCATTGGGCGTTTGACGCCTTCGGCGTCTTTCCAGGCAAACTTTTCGCCGTCCGCATAGTTACGGCCCATGAATGGGAAGAGGATAGGGTTACCGCCGCGGACGAGGCCGATCTTGTCGGGTGCGAAGTCCGCCGCAGCTGGCCAATGCAGGATTTCCCGGTTACCGGTGGGTAGGCTCAAGCGCCAGCGGAGCAGGCGGGCACCGCGCGTGAGGCAGGTCTCATAGGTCGACGCACCGATTTTCCATCGTTCCATCGGCACGCCATTTTCTTCGTAGCTCTGCATGCGCCGAGCAAACGCTGGAAAGGCCCGGAGGCAAACGTGGACTTACAGGGCTTACTTCTTAGCGAAGCGGTAGTGGCAAACCATCCACTCCGCGCCGCCTCGGAAATTCCAGAGCTCGGCGCAGGCCATGAAGAAGACACGCCAGTAGGCCAGCCATTTGCGGGCATTCTCTGGGCCGTAGGTCTCCGCAAAGATACGCAGGACCTCCGCACGGTGGGCATCGGTATTCTGTAGCCAGTGCTCAGCGGTTTGGCCGTAGTGCCGGCCTTCGACTTCCCAGTGCGTCTCGAGTTTAAGGTCGTCCTGGAAGCGCATCGCTAGGTCGTTGGAGGGCATGATCCCGCCCGTGAAGAAGTGCCGGGACATCCAATCGGAGCCGTCCTTCGGCTCGAAGTGGTAGGCGATGTCGCGGTGCGTGAAGACGTGGAAGAAGAGCTTTCCGCTTGGCTTGAGCCAGCTGCCGATGCGGCGCATGAGCTCTGCCCAGTTCTTCATATGCTCGAACATCTCGACGGAAACCACCCGGTCAAATCGGTTAGCTTCGGCGGCGAAGAGGTTCATGTCCTGCGTGATGATACGGACGTTGCGGAAACCGCGCTGAGCGCACTCGCCCTCGATGTGGGCGCGCTGGGACGCGGAGTTGGAGACGGCGGTAATGCGGGCGTTAGGGTAGTGCTCAGCCATCCAAAGGGTGAGCGAGCCCCAGCCACAACCGAGTTCGAGGATCTCCATGCCGTCGGCCAGCTCGGCACGCTTACAGGTGAGCGCCAGCATCGTTTCCTCGGCTTGGGCGATGGTTTCTGATCCCTTCGTGTAAAAGCTGGAGGAGTATTTTAGGCGCGGTCCCAGGCAGAGTTTATAAAAAGCGGCCGGCACTTCGTAGTGCTGCTCGTTGGCGGCTTGGGTTTCAACGGCGACAGGCAGCGAGCGGAGTTGCGCGGCGAAGCGGTCGACTTGGCGCGCACGCTCGACGTCGTCATCGGGCCGCTCGACTTGGAGTCGCTGTTTGAGCAGGCGGCGAATGCCCCAGCGGATGGCACCGTCGGGGAGGAGGTCTTTGGCGAGGATGGTGTCGATGAGCGGCACACCAAGAAAAGTGCCGTTTTCCTTCTCGGTGGCAACCCGGACCACCAGAAATTACGCCGTGGGCTTCCGTGGCCAGAAGGCCGGTACCCGACTTTGGTAGTCGGCGTAAGCGGACCCCTTCGATGCCAAGAGCTGGGCTTCCGTGAGGGGAATCCCCGTCACCCGGGTGAGGAGATGGTACATGACGCCCGCACAGGCGAAGCCGGGGATGCCCCAGTAGCTTTGGTTAAAGGCCAGCAGGGCGAAACCAATCCAGATGAGCCATTCGCAGAAATAATTGGGGTGGCGCGTCCAGGCCCAGAGGCCAGTAGCGCAGACTTTTCCACGGTTGTCGGGCTGGCGCTTGAAGGCGGCCAGTTGGGCGTCCGCGAGCCCTTCACCCAGCATGCCCAAGGCGAAGATGAAGAGGCCGGCCCAATGCCAGGCGGCCATGTGCCCGGCTTCCTTAGGCGTGGTCCCAGCCGCGGAAATTAGAGGTAGGAGCAGTAAGGCCAAGGCCACGGCTTGATAGAGATAGAAGCGGTACATCTTGAGCCCTGTCCACTTACCCCATTCCGCCCGCATCTTCAGGTAGCGTCCGTCTTCACGGTCGAGGTGTCCGAGGACGCGAATCGCTAGGTGCGTCCCGAGACGTAAGCTCCAGAGGGTCGTCGCCGCTGCCAGCCACAGGAAGGGGTCCCGGGTGTTCCAAGGGAAGGCGGTGAGGATCCAGAGGCCAACGAGTGCAAAGCCGTAGGACCAGGCGACATCGACGATCGACCAGTTATTGAGCACCTTGGCTACGACCCAGGTCGCCGTGAAGAAAATCCCCGCGAGGACTAAGATATAGATGAAATCAAAGAGGAGCTGGCCAAGGGGGCTAGGATTCATGGAGCGGGAGAGGGGGCGGTGCCAGGTCGGCGGAAGAGCCGGGTAAGTAAAAAGTATAGGCCGAAGCAAGTGACTGGCACGACTAATACCCAGCCTAAGAGCCCATGGACATACGCCATGCCGAATTTAGCGACAAAGCCCCAGAAGGACCGTTGGAATTCTTCAATCAAGAGGCTGGGACTGAGCGGGAGGGCCTCCGCGCCCACGACTGTTTCACCGAGTCGGACAAAGGGGACTAACAACAGAAACTGAAGTGGGTAGGCCAAGTAGTTGACCGTCTGCATCACGAGGTGGTTGAGTCGGAATAGTCTACCCGCCACGAGGCAGACCACGGACGTCGACCCAATAATCGGGTTGATCCCCAGGCCAAGGCTGACGACGACGGCCAAGGAAAGGTCTTGGGGCGAAAGGCCGCGCGTCAGCAGTGCGAGCAAGGGCTCGCTGACCTTCTGTTTCAGCCAAGCGCGGAGTTTCCCCATTAGACCTGCTTGCGGGTAAAGAAGATTATTTCGAGGCTAGCGTCCGCCGGGGCCTTGAAGAGGCAGGCTAGCGCATAGGCGGCGATGGCAAAGTTGCCGAGGGCCATCAGTGCCACCAACCAAAGCACGCGAGCGAGCCCGGAGCGTTCGCGCCAAGCGACGTAGAGCCAAAACGCCAGGAAGCCAAAGTAAGCGTCGAACATCGTGGCGAGGCCCCAAGGCTCGCTGCAGACTGTGACGTAGCCATCCACGACGTTGAGGCCGGCCTTGCCCGTGATGGCGGCGTATTGCGGCAGCGACGTAATCGTGGGGGCCGTGCAGGCATACCACGACACCCAGGTCATGGCAGCGAGGACAAGAATGAAATAGGCGATGAGGGCGTTACGGGTTTTCATATTAAAGAGCAGGGTGGTTGGGGCGGACGTAGAGGGCTTGGACGACCCCGATGTTACGGTGCGCAAAGGCGGCCTCGCAGTAACGGAAGTAGAGGCGCCACTTGCGGATGAAGCGTTCACCGAAGCCCATGGCACGGACTTGATCGAGCTTGGCCTCAAAGGCCTGACACCAGGCATCGAGCGTGCGCGCATAGTCTAGACCAAACTCCTCGAGGCGATGCAGCTGGAAGCCACTTTCCTTGGTCATAAGCTGGTTCACGCGATTGATGGAGAGTAGTAACGAGCCGGGGAAGATGTGCTTCTGGATGAAGTCGACGCCGCGGCGGAACTCGTCGTAGCGGCTGTCGGGACAGGTGATATACTGGAAGGCCGCCAGGCCCTCGGGTTTTAGCAGTCGACCGATGGAGGTGCAAAACGCCGGGAGGTATTTATGGCCTAACGCTTCCATCATCTCGATGGAGACACACTTATCATACAGTCCCTGGTGGTCGCGGAAGTCCTCAAGCTTCACCGTGATGCGGTCAGCTAAGCCCGCCGCCCGGACCCGTTCAACGGCGAGGTCGTGCTGGGCTTTCGAAATCGTCAACGACGTGACGCGACACCCGTATTTCTTGACGGCGTGTAGGGCCCAGCCGCCCCAGCCAGTACCAATCTCGATCACGTGGTCCGTGGGCTTGAGCTGCAGGAAGCGGCAGAGCGACTCGTTCTTGTTGGCTTGCGCCTGCTCGAGGGTGAGGGCGCCTTCCCAGCGGGCCGATGAATACATCATCGATGGATCCAAGAATAACTGGAAGAAGTCATTAGAGACGTCGTAGTGCTCAGAGATATTACGGCGAACGACGATCTTAGAGTTCGGACGCAGCAGGTGGCCGATGCGGTCCGCGATGCGCAGGAGCCCGAGGGCGGCCCCGCGCGCGGCCGAACCCGACATGCCCGGCGTGTGGTCGACGTTCTCAATGAAGAAACCAATGACCGCGCGGAGGTCCGGCGAATCCCACTCGCCGTCCATGTAAGACTCGGTGAGGCCGATATCAGAGGCTAGAACGATGCGGCGAAAGAAGTTTTCGTCGGAGAGGTGAATCTCCGCAGGCTGGCCAGTAAAAGCCTGGTCGCCGAGGACGAGCGTCTCACCCGTTGGCAAGGTGAGGCGCAGCTGCGAGTGGCGCATCCGGCGAAGTTCGCGTAGGACCAGCCGGCGGGCAAAGCCTCCGCGGGAACTGGCCTCATCGAGGTTAAGGGTGGCGACGGAAGTCATTCTTTGCGGAGGAGTTCGGGAGTGGGGTGGCGCAGATTACGCTGGAGGGGAATGTCAGCTCCCTTGCGACGAAAAGGAAGTTTTTTCACCAGCCAGAGCCAGGCGGCATGGAGATGGATTAAGGCCACGACTTTGAGGATCAAGAGCGGGACTTTCAGCGTCAGCCAAGCGAGCCGGCCGTCCGTCAGCGGGACCGCCCGACCAGTCCATGTGCTGATTAACGTCTTCCGCCCGTCTTCAAAGTGGTCGACGCCCACTGCGAGGCGGCCATCCGGTGAGCGGAGGGTAAATTCAAATTCCGTATCGAGGCCCGAAAACGGCGACACGTAGAAACGCTTAGGGGTCCGGCGGACGAGGGATTCTTCACCGGCTGGACCGAGTTGACGGCAGTCTGGCCCCAGGAACCACGCCTTCCGTTCGCCGAAGGTATTATGAACTTCGGCGATGCCGCAGTGGAGCCGTCCGTCTTGGTGGACTAAGAAGAAGATAACAGGGTTATAGCTTTTCCCAAAAGCCCGGGGCATCGCGATGAGCGTGATGCGCGCCGTGGGGGCGAGCGTCTCGCCGTGAGCCGCACAGAAGGCCCGTACCCGCTGGTCAAGGGTCGCGGCAGGACCCCCGAAATCCTGCGGGACCCCTTCGGCACCGAAGACTGCCGCCGCCGGCAGGAAGTCGGCCGCGTGCAGTTGGTAGGGCGCCCAGCCTTTTTCTCCGAGGAGTGCGAGGCCTTCGCCGATGCGGCCAAAGGCACTTAATTCTACTGCAAAACAAAAGACCCGATGGGTGAAGCCGTGCCGCTTCGGCCAAAGCCGGGCGTGCATGACCTGCGCATCGTAGAGTCGGACCATCGTGGTTTTAAAGTGGCAGGAATCCCCGCGGGTGCAAGTGCCCGCCTACGCTTGCCAAAGGTGATCAAGGCGGGTCATGCTGGCGAGGTGTTAGCCGCCGAACTTAGCCCCGCGGGTCCCATCTTCCTCGCCTTAGGGTTCATCCTGCTTTTGTGTGGCCTCAGTGCGGGCCGAAAGCGTCGTTTGCTCGACGACACCCCGCTCAGTAAGACCTTGGGGGTCTTCATCGGCGAAGTGGAAGTCACGGGTGCCTGCGTCACGACTACGCCGTTCCAGGCCTACCTTTCGGGCCGCCCGTGTGTCCTCTACAATTGGAGCGTCGATGAGCAGTGGGAGCGCTGGGAGACGGAAACCTACACGGATGATAAAGGTCGGACGCGGACCCGTCGGGTCTTGCGTAGTGGTTGGACGACCGTGGCGGGTAATGACTATACGCAAGGGTTTTACTTGAAGGATGAGTTCGGTTTTCTCTGGGTCCATCCCCGTGGGGCCGAACTCGAAACACTCGAGCTTTTCTCCGAAACGGCTTCGCGCGACGATGACCTTTACTTCGCCAAGGGACCCAGGGCCGCGATCGCCAATTCCACGGGGTGCCGGATGTTCCGCGAGTCCGGTTTGCCGGTTGGGACGCAACTGTTCGTGCGGGGTCGGGCGTCCGAGCGGTCCGACATCGTGGCTCCGCAAATCGTCCAGGATCCCAAGGCGGAGATGTTCATCATCACGCCGCGTAAGGAGAGCGAAGTGAGCGCCGGTAAGAACACCAGCTATTGGTTATGTAACATCATCGGCCTGATCGCTGTCCTCGTGGCTTGTCAGTTTTTCTTCATTAGCCTGGCTCACCCAGCGGTCTTCGTGCTGGCGGCCGGCTACTTGCTCGCGTGGGCTGCCGGGTGGGTTTGGATGGTCTTCAATAGTTTAGTGGGCCTGCGGAATCGCGTCCGCCAAGGCCACTCGCTGATCGATGTGCAGCTGAAGCGCCGCGCCGACCTCATTCCGCCGCTGGTCGCCTGCCTCCAGGGCTACCGGAACCATGAAGCCGCCTTGCAGACGACCATTGCGACCTTACGCGCGCAGGCTGGCTCTGCCCCGGTTTCGGCTATCGCCTCTTCTTTGTTAGCGGTGGTGGAGAACTATCCCGAGCTTAAGGCGGATCAGTCCTTTAATAGCCTGATGAAGCACCTCACCGAGACGGAGGACCGCATCGCGTTAGCCCGGGCCTACGCGAATGATATCACGACGTTCTATAACACGCGGCTGGAGCGGATTCCCGATACCTATGTGGCGGGAATTATCTCCATGGAGCGTGCCGAGCTCTTTCAGGCCACGGGCTTCGAGCGGAAGGCCCTCGACGTCAAGTTCCCCGCTTAGGCCGTCCAGGCGTCGCGACCGAGTAGGAAACTACAGAGCCGATGGGCGGACCAGAGGCCATCCTCGTGGAAGCCGTAACGTTGCCACGCCCCCGCGAAGTGCACGCGGGCGCCGGGCCGTTCGTTCAGGGCTTGGACTTTTCCTTGGGCCGCCATCGCTTCGAGCGAGAACATGGGGTGCTCCACGGGGATTGCCTTGAGCACCTTGTCCGCCGCAATTTTTTCCGGGTGGTTAATGGTGACGAAGTAGGGCCGTTGCGGTTCCAGGCCCTGCAACGCGTTCATCCAGTAATGCGTCGAAGTCGCTTCGCCGCTGGCGGTCCGCCAAGTCTGGTAGTTCCACGCTGACCACGCGCGCTTGGCCTTGGGCATTGGGCTCGGATCCGAGTGGACTAAGGCCACGTTTTGATTGTAAGCAAACGGCTGCAGGACGGCCCGTTCGGTCGCCTCGGCGTCGGCGAGGAGCGCGAGCGATTGGTCCGCGTGGCTCGCTAAGATCACGCGGTCGAACGCTTCTTCACCGGTCGCGGTGGCGATGAGCACCTGGTCTCCAGACCGTCGGACTGCGCTGACCGCTGAGCCCAGCCGTAGTTTCGCCGGATGCCGCTCAAGCAGGGCCTGCACGTAGGTCCGTGAACCGTTGACCGGCGTCAGCCACTGGTGCTGGGTGTCGAGCCCGAGGAAGCCGTGGTTATGGAAGAAGCGGAGGAGGGCGGCGGCCGGGAAGCCGAGCATCTTTTCGGGGGGCGTCGACCAGACCGCTGAACTCATCGGGATTAGGTAGAGCTCGCGGAAGTCCGCGCCTAAGCCATGGCGGTCGCACCAGTCGCGCAGCGAAGTAGTTTCCGCCTCGGCGGTTTGCCAGCCCGTCTTGGCCAGTTCGTTGAAGCGCTTGATCTGCAGCAGGAGCCGCCAGAAACGCAGGCTGAAGAGGTTGCGCTTCTGGGCGAATAGATGGCGGAAGGATGCGCCGCACCACTCAATGCCTGTCGGGTCGTGGCGGACCGAGAACGACATCGGCGCCTTTTTCCAGGCGACATCGAGTGCGCGGAAGAGCCGACAGAGATGCGGGTAGGTCACTTCGTTGAAGACCATGAACCCGGTATCCATTGGCTGCGTCCGGCCCGCTTGGTTCGCCGGCACATCGATGGTGTGCGCATGGCCTCCGGGACGCGTGTCCCGGTCGTAGACCGTCACATCATGGTGCGCAGAGAGAAAGTGGAGGCAACCTAGCCCCCCGATTCCTGATCCGATGATGGCGATCCGTTCACGCACGTGGCGCCGCGGCTTCAGCCTTCGTCCGCTCGGCTTCTTCGTAGACGGAATCCGGGACGCCCTTCAGGCCCCAGATCAGCCCCATCCAAGCCAGCACCTTGAGGCCGTAGTAGGTTGGGTCAAATTCCCACCAGTAGAAGCCTTGCTTCGTCGTCGCCTGATACCGGTGGTGATTATTGTGCCAGCCTTCGCCGAGCGTGATGAGCGTGAGGATCAGGGAGTTCCGGGACTCATCACCGGTGGTCTTGAAGCGCTTGGTGCCCCAGACGTGTGCGAGCGAGTTGATGCAAGCGGTGCCATGGAAGAGCACGACTGTCGAGATGAGGCTCCAGACCAGCATCTGCGGGCCATTAATGTCGTAGCCTAGGACGCCCAACCAAGCGCCGACGCCGTACATCGCAATCCCGGCCAAGATGGGAATGAGGACATCGAAGCGGTTCAGGAAGACCAGCTCGGGGTATTTCGCCAGGTCCGTAATTTTCGAGTAATCCGTGGGGAAATTCCGCTTCGAGGTAATCCAACCGATGTGCGACCACCAGAATCCATCGACGACTGGTGAGTGCTTGTCCTCTTCTTCGTCCGAATGCTTATGGTGGTGGCGATGGGTGCAGGCCCACCAGAGTGCCCCACGCTGCACCGCCAGCGCCGTCCACAGGGCCATGATGAATTGGAAGGTTCGGGAGGTGGAATAGGTCTTGTGCGAAAAGTAACGGTGCAGGAAGCCCGTGACCGCAAACATGCGGAAGAAGTAAAAGCCCACCGCGGACCAGACGGCGATGGGGCTGGCCCCGACCCAAATGACGCCAAGGCAGGAGAGGTGTAGGATCAAGAAAGGGATGGTCCGGGGCCAATCGATCTTCTTGGGGCCACTTTGCAGCGCCGCGACCCCCTCGGGGACATAGTCCGCATCGAACCAGCGGATGACAGAGCGGAAAAAGCCGCTTTGTGGTGGGCTAATGGGTTCGGCGGGCATCTGGGGGCGAGTAAGTGAGCCTCGGGACCTTTCGCAACTGCTTTGACCATTTTGAGCCGGGGGGGTAGACTGGTGCTCGTGGGTAGACAAATCCGCCCCCCCGCTGTCGCTCCCTTCTAGTTTCTCATGAACGATGCCCATCCCGAGCAAGACTGGCGGGCCTGGTTCGCCGAACACGGCGCCCGGCTCCGGTTGATTGCGCGCCAGTGGACCCGCTCGGATGCCGATGCCGACGATGTCCTGCAGGAGGCATTTGTTCGCTTTTGGAAACATCAACGTCACCTGCCTGGCAATCCCAACGCCTTGGTAGTGACCTCGATTCGCCGGGCCGCGTTGGACCTCCATCGTCGGACGGATCGCCGCGCCCTGCGTGAGCAGGTGGTGTCCGCCGACGCGGCGGCGGTCGCCAACTTTGCGCCCGAGGCCGATCCACGGCTCCAAGCGTTGGCGAGTTCACTCCCGTCGCTGTCGGCGGAACAACGTGAAGTCGTGGTCCTGAAAGTTTGGGGTGACCTCACTTTCGAGCAGATTGGCGCCCAGCTGGAGATTTCTCCCAACACCGCCGCCTCGCGGTGGCGCTATGCCATGGAGGCGCTCCGCCGCCTCGTCACCGCCCGCACTTATGAATAACGAAGATCACGACATCGAATCCGCTTTACGCCGTTTGCGTCCGCGCCCCCCTGGCCCCGCGGTCGTCAGCGCTATCGGTCGCGCACTGGATGCGCCCACCTCTCCCGCGGCTTCACCCTCGGCCCGAGGGATCATCTTGCGCTGGTCGGCGGGCCTCTCCGCCGCCGCCGCTTGTCTGCTTGGGTTCTTCTTCTTCGCCCGCCCGACCGTGACCGCTACCTTGGAGTATCAACTGGTCCGGGCCGAACAGCCGCCCGCCACGGTCGACGTCTTTGCGCCCGTCCGGCTGGCGGATGGCTCCTTTGCCCGCCCCGTCCGGGTCCGCTGGAGCAATGAGACGCAATGGGAAGACCGTCGCACGAATACCCGCCTCATCAATTATTCGCCCAGCGAGCAGTTCGGGCTGATCCCCATGGAAACTTATTGAACAAATCCACCGAACCCCTCCGCTTACTATTAATATTACCGTCATGAACTCCCTCCACCAGATTCCGCTGCACATGCTGATGCTTGCCGGCCTCGTCGGTCCCTTAGCGGCCCAGGATAAGGCCGCTCCGGCCTCGCCCCCCACGGCTTCGACGGCCACTAAGGCCGCCCTCGTCCCGCAAGCCTACAGCGGTTTATACGTGAATTCTTTGACCGAAGAGCTCCGGGGTAAAGCGGGTGTGACCATGCCCGACGGGGTCGGCGTTAATGTCATCATCGTCGACCCCAAGGGGCCATCGGCAGGGAAGGTTGAGGTCGGTGATATCCTGACGCGCCTCGACGATCAGGTGCTGGTGTCGCCAGATCAGTTTCGCACCCTCGTACGCATGCGTAAGCCCGGCGATAAACTTAAGCTCGTCGCCGTCCGTGAGTCAGCGGTTAAGACCATCGAAGTGGAACTGACCGAAAAGGCCGTCTTCGAGCGCACCGCGCCGATGGCTCGCTCGGCCGGTGCGGCGCCTGCCCCCGATGGACAGAACAACCCTCTGCGCATCACCGTGAACGGTCAGCAGATTGACCTCGGTAGCCTGCCCGCTGGCAGCGGCACCGTCACCCAAGTAGGCCCAGGCCATGTCGTCATCATCGGGCCGAACCAGGGCTTACCGCCCGAGGTGCTCAAGCAGCTGGAGGAAATGCGTGCGCGTGGGTTGCCCATTCCGCCAATTGGTGTGCCGGGCTTTGCACCTGGCGTGCCAGCGCCTGACCAAGTACCCAATGCCCAAGGTGGCACGATGCAGCAGCGCTCAAAGACTTTTAGTTTCAGCCTGGGCGGCCCAGGGGCGAAGAATTCTTCCAGCTCCGTGGCTTCGGATAACCAAGGCACCGTTTCGTTGGAAGAGAAGGATGGCAAGAAGCACGCGGTGATTAAAGACGCCGCCGGCAATGTGACTTTTGATGGCGACGTGACCACCGAAGAGCAGCGCGCCAAGCTCCCGGCGGCCGCCCGCGATCGACTCAAGTTGGTTGAAGGTTCGTCCTTCTCCATTCAGGGGCAGAAGCCCGCGAAGAAGGCCGACGGTGCCGCGGAACCCGAAGCCCCGAAGAAGAAGCGCAACCCGAAGGAAGGCGCCTAAGTCGCGGGACGTTTGTAAACGAAGAGGCCTCCCGGGTGGGAGGCCTCTTTATTTTAAGCAGCTTACTTTTTGGCCGCGGGCTCAGCCGCGGTGGCTGGATCCGCACCAGCAGGCGGGCCATCGGCTGGTGGCGGTCCGCCGGGACCGCCCTTGCCGGGACCACCCTGACCGGGACCACCCTGACCGGGACCACCTTTGCCGGGGCCGCCCTTGCCCTTGCCACCTTTACCTGGGCCGCCCGCTTGGCCGCCGAGGTTGGAGTGTGCGTCCAGGTTCTGTTTGCTGAAGGAGGGATCCGCCGTGCCCTTGTGCTTACGCGGGATGAAGGGGTATTCCTCGGTCAGGACATAGTAGTAGGTGCCCTTGGGGAATTCCGGGGTCACGCCCGAGCGGCCACCGAATTCATCGAGGTCGCCCAAGCCAGCCACATATTCGAAGTCGAGGCCAAAGGAGCCGTCAGGCTTACCCGTCGGGGTGGTTTTTCCGTCCCCGCCGCGGTCGGCCGTCTTGAGGCGATAGCTGCTCTTCATATTCTTGAGCGGGCTCTTGGGGTCATCGGCTTTAGTGTAAGCGTAGATTGCGTACACGGGGTAGCCATCGGCCGCCCAGCCAACGTGGGTCATCTGCTTTTCGCCGCCGGAAAGACGCTCGAGGAGCAGGGTGGGGAGGCCGTGGTAATGGTAGGCCCCATTAGGCTGCACGTGGCCGTGGTTTTCATCGAGGCCTAGGCCCGACTTAATTTTCGGAGTGGTCCCCATGGTTTTGTTGCTGCTCAGGGCCTCGTAGTGCCAAGGGCTGCTTCGGTCGCCATCATTGTAGACCTCGGCGGTACCTGGGTCGAAGACCACGCCGTTTAAGGCCACGCCCCAAGCCGACATCATGCGGGTGGCGGCACCCGACTTCGGTTGCGGGTTGGTCGTAACTTCGAGGCGATACTTTTGCTCAGAGATGGGGTTAGGGTTTCCGCGGTTGGGGAACTTGGAGACCTTGTGGTCAGGGAGGCCATTGGACTCGATGACGCGCTTGTCGCCCTTAACGGTGATGGTGACCTTGTTGGCGGCCGGCGGTTCGTTGTCGGCCTTGATGAGGGCTGGGCCAGTCGCCTTGGTTTCGGGGGCTTTGGTTTCGGCGCCGTAGCTGGCGACAGTGCCGAGCAGCAGGCAAAGCGTGAGGTTGCGGAGGGGGTGCATAAGGAGGAGTTGGAGGTTAATTATACACGATGGGGGCTTAAGCGAAGATTAAGCCCGATTTTAGGGCTGAAGGGTTGCGTTTTCCCAATAAAACGGTCTTTTTTGGCAGTATTATGGCTTCCACCACCGAAATCCTTTCCCGCTCCGTCGCCGGTATGAACGCCCTCGCCACGGTCTTTCTGGTCATCGGTATCCTGCGGATTAAGGCGGGCGACCGCATCGGCCACGGCAAGGCCATGGGAGCGGCGGTGGTGACCTCCGCCCTTTTCCTGGCGCTTTACTTATTCTCTAAGGTGCACCTCTGGGTTGCCGTGGGGCAGACCAATATCATTTATCGCGAGGGATCGGGGATGACTTGGGACAAGGCGCTGTACTACCTCATCCTCTTCCCGCACATCGCCCTGGCGATCGTGGTGACGCCGTTAATCATCTGGGCGGTCAAGCTCGCTAAGGCCGAACGCTTCGAGGAGCACAAGCGTCTCACCCGTTGGGTCTTCCCGGTTTGGCTCTACGTCTCCGTGACGGGTGTCTTGGTCTGGGCCTTTATGGAGTTCAGTGGCTCGCTGGCCGCGGTGGTCGCCAAGGCCCCCTGAGCGAGATTTTCCCCTCGCCCGCCGCAGGCATTCGGGTTTCACTGCGCTCACGTTTATGGATAGCCCGGAGCGCACCGCCAACCCTCAGACCGAGAAGCTCATCCTTTGGAGCTGCTTCCTCTTGCTCTGCACGGTGGTCGGCTTGGTCTACTCGACGTATCAGGACGAGGAAGAACGCCTCGAGACGATGCGAATGAACGAGAAGCAAAAAGAAGCCACTTTCAATGCGATCGAGCGTCAGCGTGATCAGACCGCGCGTTACATCGATCGTTTTACCCGCGACCCTGAATTCGTCCGCGATCAGGCCCGCGAACGCCTCGGTGTCGCTGAGCCTGGTGAGGTCGTGATTCGTTTAGAGGGTGGTGCCGCCTTGGCGCAGCCCGCGCCGCAGCCTAAGCCCGCTAGCCAACGCTAAGCATCCTTGCTTGCCTGCAGGGCTCGTCAGGGGCATTCCTACTTCATGTCCGCACGTAAGAAGGCACAAGCGACTTGGGGCGGCCGGTTCAGCGCCGGCCCCGCCGAATTGATGCTCCGTTTCGGGGAGTCCGTCTCCTTCGATCGCCGTCTCTGGGCCCAAGATATCCGTGGCTCCAAGGCCCACGCCACGATGCTGTCCCAGGTGGGCATCCTGACGGCTCGCGAATGCGCCGCCATCGTCAAGGGCCTCGACGGTATCGCCAAGGAAATCGCCGCTGGCAAATTCGTCTGGAGCGAGGCGCTCGAAGACGTCCATATGAATATTGAAAGCGCGCTGACGAAGCGCGTGCCGGCAGCCGCTAAGCTACACACCGCCCGTTCGCGCAATGACCAGGTGGCTACCGATGTCCGTTTGTGGATCAAGGACCAAGCCGCCGCGGTTGATGCGTCGCTCGTGGGCTTGCTCCGCGCGCTGGTCGAACTCGCCGCCGCTAACGTCACGGTAATCTTGCCGGGCTACACGCACCTCCAGCGCGCTCAGCCGGTTTCCGCTGCCCACCATCTCTTGGCCTACGCCGAAATGTTTGGTCGCGACCGGACGCGTTTCGCCGCCGCGGCGGCCTCAGCTAATTGGTGCCCGCTAGGTTCGGGTGCCATCGCGGGGACGACGCTCCCCATCCGTCGCGAAATCACCGCCAAGCTCCTTGGCTTCGTCGACGCCAAGGGCCGCCCTCAAGTGACGACCAACTCCATGGATGCCGTCGCCGACCGCGATCCCGCCACGGAGTTTTGCTTCGCCGCCGCACTCTGCGGCGTGCACCTCTCCCGCTTAGCGGAAGACATGATTCTTTGGTCCACCGCTGAATTCGGTTTCGCACGCCTACCCGATGAGTTCTCCACAGGGTCCTCGCTGATGCCGCAGAAACGCAACCCGGATTCGATGGAGCTCCTCCGCGGTAAGGCCGCCCGCTTCCAAGCTTCGTTGACGCACCTGCTTACGTTGACCAAGGGCTTGCCCCTGACGTATAACCGCGACCTGCAGGACGATAAGCCGCCGCTATTTGACGCGGCTGACCAGATCCAGCTATCGCTCGACGTCGCCGCCGCCACCTTGCGCGGGACGACTTTCAATCGCGCGCGTTGCCTCGCCGCGGCTTCGGACCCAGCCCTGCTCGCGACCGACCTCGCTGATTGGCTCGTCCTTAAGGGCATGCCCTTCCGCCACGCCCACCATGCCGTCGGCCGCCTCGTCGCGCTGGCCGAAAAGTCGGGCGTGCCGCTCGATAAACTTTCCGACGCGACCGCACTCACGGCCGATGCCGCCTTCACGAAGGGCTGGCGCGAGGTCTTTAGTCTGGAGCGTGGCTTCGCCGCCCGCGAGAACACGGGTATGCCTGGTCCTAAGGCCGTCGCCCGCGAGCTCGCACGCTGGCAGAAGGCTCTTCGCTAAGGGCAGATGAATATTGGTTTTCTCATCGGTTCATGCCTGACCGCTAGCCTCTCGCCAGGGCCGGCGGCGCTATCGACCATCGAGACATCTCTGCGCTACGGAAAGCGCCGGACGTTTTGGCATACGCTGGGCCTCGCCATCGGCGAGACGCCACACCTCTTCCTGTCGCTTTTCGGGATGCATTGGCTGACGGTCTACGCACCCTATGCGCTGCCACTCATCGGCTTCGCAGGGATGTCGTATTTTCTCTATCTCGGCGTCGGGCTTCTCCTACGTCCACGCTCAAGCTTGCCCGAAGCCGTCGGCGTGGAGGGCGGGGCACTTCGCCTATTCTTGCGCGGGGCGTGGGTGAACTTCTCGAATCCGAAGACCATCCCTTGGATGATTGTTATCATCCAGGCGGCCGGCGTCCCGGCTGATCAATTGGCTTGGTCCACCACGGGCGTATTCCTGCTGTGCACCTTGGGCTCCGAAATTTCCGTGATGAGCTTCTACGCCTTCGTCGGCGATCGTCTCCGGGTCCGCTTGAAAGATGCCGCCACGATTCGCGTCGTCGACCGCGTGACCGGCGTACTCTGGCTAGCACTCGGACTATTGATGGCCTGGAGATTACTTCCTTCGGCTTAAGCTTGCCCGTGAGGCGGATATCGCCGGTGGCGCCGCCGAAGGAAACCAGGCCTCGGTCTGCAACCGCAACGATACCGATCGACCTTAGATTTCCCAGTCGCCGCTGGCCTCGGACTGCGCGAGTTGGGCCACGTTGAAACCAGCCAAGGACTTTTCAAAACGCTTCGACAGTTCGCGCCAGAGCGTGGCGACCTGGGGTCCTGACGCGCCTTTAAGCGTGATCTTCGTGGCGACGAGGTCGGGTTCGACCACGGCCAAGACTTGCTTCAAGGTGATGTCTTCGGCGGGGCGGGCGAGGCGATAGCCGCCGGTCTTGCCGCGCTTCGAGTCGACGAGGCCACCTTCACGGAGTTCATTCAGCAACTGCACGAGGTAGTTCGCCGGGATGTCCTCGAGGCGGGCGAGTTCCTCAATGCGCGTCACGGCATTGCCCTTGTTGCGCCGAGCCAGTTGGGCGAGGACGCGAAGGGAGTATTCAAGCTTGAGCGAGGCTTTCATGCGGAAGGTTTCGGGGAGGTGGGTTTGGCGTCGGAGCCGACGTGGATAAAAGTCCGGTCGGCCGCTTCGTCGGGGAGGATGGGCGCTTTGGGGCGGGCGAAATAAGAAGTCCCAAGGAAGCACATACCAGTGTTCTGCACGACTTGAATCGCCCGGTCGTCCCAGAGTTCAATCATGCCGAAGTCCTTGCGGTCGGTGACCTCGAGGGCCGGTAGGCCTTGAGCGACGAGCCACTGCTGGGTCGCGGTGATGCCAAGGGGGTCGCCGGCCCGTGCAGTCATAATCTTAACCCGTACGCCTTTCTCAATCCACGCTTTGACGCGGCGGAGCATCAGCGGCACCGGCGGCCCGATGTGCTCGATGCCTTGCCAAGGGGTGGCTTCGGCCAAGGTGCCGTCGAGGTCTACGCCAATCCATGGCTTAAAATCCTTCGGACGGCTACTGGCGACGCGCTCCGTCGGCACCGGCTCGTCGGGGGCTTGGGACAGGTCAGGTCCCGAGGCCTTCGGGGCGAAGAGGCTGCTTAACCAAGCGAACATGTGCTTAGATTGAACCTTAACGCCCATGGGGGCAAGGACGGAGGCGCCCCCTTCGGGGAGGTCGGCCAGTTTACGAGATATCTTCTTGGAAACCGTATTGCTCCAACATCCGTGCCACGGCCTGGGCCAGGGGCGTGACCGTGTCACGACGTGGCCTGTCTCGGGGTAGGGGTAGCACTGCGTGCTGCCCTAGTCTGCCTCGGGAAGGCTGCCCAAGTGTATTTTAACTTTCCGCAAACCCGTGCTCCTTGAGCATGCGGGCGACGGCTTGCGGCAGCGATGGCCGAATCGCGGTGGGGACGACCTTCTGCGCGTCGACGGTGCAATGCAGGTAACCGAGTTTGCGTTGGGTGTCCGCTTCACGCCCGCGGGCTTCGAGCCAGCGTTGCAGCACAGCGGCGGCCCGGGCCCATTCCGGCCAATCCTGTTCGGCTTGGTCGGCGGTCTCCACGAGCAGGCAGAGCGCACAGCCCTCGCCGAGAAAGCGTTCAACCGCCGCGGCGTCTTCGGCTCCGATCGTATCGACGAGCATCTGGCGTTCGCGCGCGTCCATGCTTAGGTCTTATAGCCGAGCACCGGACGAAGCCACCTCTCCGCCTGCTCGACGGTCCAGCCCTTGCGCTGCGCGTAATCTTCCACTTGATCCCGTCCGACATTATCGACGTCGAAGTAGATGGATTGGGGATTGCCGAAGTAGAGGCCCGAGACCGAGGCGGCCGGGTTCATGGCGAAGGATTCGGTCAGCGTGCAGCCGAGGCGGTCCGCGTCCAGCAGACGCCAGAGCTCAGCCTTCTCAGTGTGTTCGGGGCAAGCCGGGTAGCCCGCAGCGGGACGACGCCCGGCGTATTTTTCATCGACGAGATCTTCCACCGTGAGGGCTTCCGTTGGCGCGTAGCCCCACAGTTCCTTGCGCACTTCGCGGTGGAGCCATTCGGCGCAGCCTTCCGCGAGGCGGTCGGCGAGGGCCTGGATGATGATTTGGCGGTAAGGGTCCTTCTCCTTGAAGGAGGCAGCGTAGTCTTCAATCTCTTGGCCGGCGGTGACGGCGAAGGCGCCGAGGTGGTCGCCCTTCTCGGCAGAGACGAGGTCGGCCAGCGAACGGCAGGTATCCACCCGCGGACGTTGCCGTTGGTCACGGAGGAAATGGAAGCGGCCAATCTTCTGCGCCTGGGCTTCGTCCGCGAAGACTTCAACGTCGTCGCCGACGCGACGGGCCGCCCAGAGTCCAGCGGCGCCCCGCAGGTGTACACGCTGGCTGCGAATGAGTTCGTCGAGTTCAGCGCGGGCAGCGTCAAAGAGCTTACGCGCTTCGCTGCCATACTTAGGTGACTGCAAGATCTGCGGGAACGCACCCTTCAGCGACCAGGTGATGAAGAAGGGGGTCCAGTCGATGGTCTCGGCCACCGCGGCGGGGTCGATACGCTCGAAGAGCGTGACGCCAGGCTTACGTGGCACGGGCTGGACCGGGGCAGTGGTGATGAGCGGACGCTTCCGCGCTTCAGCGAGCGGGATGACGACCGCGGGCTGTTGCTGTTCGTAGGCCGTGCGCATCGCCGCCTGCTCGGCTTTGAGGTCACTGATGAAGCCAGCGTTCTTAGCTGGATTAAGGAGGTCGCTGCAGACCGTGGTTACGAGGGAGGCATCGCCGACGTGCACCATCGGGCCGTCATAATATTCGGCAATCTTAATGGCGGTGTGTTCCTTGGACGTCGTCGCACCGCCGATGAGCAGAGGCGTCGTAAAGCCCGCCCGCTTCAGTTCCTTGGCGACTGTGATCATTTCGTCGAGTGACGGCGTAATCAGGCCGGACAGGCCGATGAAGTCAGGCTTGAGGCGTTGGGCCTCGGACACGATGCGCTCCGTGCGCGTCATCACCCCAAGGTCGGTCACCGCGTAGTTATTACAGGCGAGCACCACGCCAACGATATTCTTGCCGATGTCGTGGACGTCGCCCTTGACGGTTGCGATGAGGAACGAGCCTTGCGTGGAGCCGCCGACTTTCTCGGCGGCCATGAAGGGTTCGAGGTGGGCGACGGCCGTCTTCATCACCCGGGCCGAGCGAACGACTTGGGGAGGAACATCTTTCCTTCGCCGAAGAGCTGGCCGACAATGCGCATGCCGTCCATCAAGGGTCCTTCGATGACGAGTAATGGGCGGCCCAACTCCACGCGGGCTTCTTCGGTATCGGCGACGGCATGGTCGTCGATGCCCTTCACGAGAGCGTGCGCGAGGCGTTCGGCGACTGGCAAGGCGCGCCATTCGTTCTTCTTGGAAGTGTCGGCCCCTTCCGTCTTCGTTGCGGCGAAGCGCGGAGCGGCCTCCATGAGGCGGTCCGTGGCGTCCTCGCGGCGACAGAGGACAAGGTCCTCAACGAGGTCGCGCAGTTCTGGGTCGATCTCGGTGTAGACCTCCAACATGCCTGCGTTGACGATGGCCATGTCGAGGCCCGCCTTGATTGCGTGGTAGAGGAAGACGGAGTGAATAGCCTCGCGGACCGGGTTGTTACCGGCAAACGCGAACGAGACATTGGACAGGCCACCCGAGGTGCGGGCGCCCGGACAGAGGCGTTTGATTTCCGTCACGGCCTCGATGAAATCGAGCGCGTAGCGGTTATGCTCCGACATGCCCGTACCGACCGTCAGGATATTAGCGTCGAAGATGATATCCTGTGGGTCGACGCCCGCTTCTTGGGTGAGGATACCGTAAGCGCGGACGCAGATACGGATCTTATCCGCAAGCGTGGCGGCCTGGCCCACCTCGTCGAAGGCCATGACAATCATGGCGGCGCCATAGCGACGGCAGAGGCGGGCCCGGCGAACGAATTCAGCTTCGCCTTCCTTGAGGGAAATCGAATTCACGATGGCCTTGCCCTGCACGCAACGCAGGCCGGCTTCGATGATGTCGAAGTTCGATGAATCAATCATGAACGGCACCTTGGCGATATCCGGCTCGGTCGCCGCCATGTTCAGGAACTTCGTCATCGCCGCGGCACCGTCGAGCAGGCCAGCGTCGAAATTAATATCTATAACGGTAGCGCCCGCTTCGATTTGTTGCTTGGCCACGCGGAGGGCGGAGCGGTAGTCGCCCTTTTCGATGTGGCCCTTAAAGATTTTGGAGCCGGCGACGTTGGTGCGTTCGCCGACGTTCACGAAGGTGCCGGGCCCGCCGACGATGTTGAGCGGCTCGAGGCCCGAAAGCTGCAGGGCCGATGTGGCCGTGGCTAATCGGCGCGGTGGATATTTCTCGGTCCGGCGACGAATCGCCGCGATGTGGTCGGGGGTGGTACCGCAGCAGCCGCCGAGGACGTTGACGAGGCCATCACGGGCAAAGGTCTCGAGGATGGCGGCCGTGTCTTCCGGGCCTTCGGGGAAGCCCGTCGGTGACAGCGGATTGGGTAGGCCAGCGTTCGGGTAGCAGGAAACGTAGATATCGGCCTTGCCGGCCAACTCTGCGATGTGTGGGCGCATCTGCTCGCCGCCGAGGGCACAGTTCATGCCGACACTGAGCGGCTGGGCGTGGCGGACGGAGTTCCAGAACGATTCGGTCGTCTGGCCCGTGAGCGTCCGGCCAGAGGCGTCGGTGATCGTGCCCGAAATCATCAACGGCAGACGGAAGCCGCGGGCCTCAAAGGCTTCGTCGATGGCGAAGAGGGCGGCTTTGAGTACGAGCGTGTCGAAGACCGTCTCGCAGAGCAGGAGGTCGGCCCCAGCGTCGATGAGTGCGTCGACCTGTTCGCGGTAAGCGTCGCGTACCTGGACGAACGTCACGTCGCGCTTGGCGGAATCGTTGACGTCGCGGGACATCGAGAGCGTCTTGTTCGTCGGGCCGATGGCACCAGCAACGAAGGCGTCTTTGCCAGGATGGGCGGCCTTGAAGGCATCGACCGCTTGGCGGGCGACTTGCACGGCGGCCGTGTTGAGCTCACGGACGAGGTGGCCCATCTCGTAGTCGGCCAGGGCGATGGACGTGCCGTTGAAGGTGTTCGTCTCGAGGATATCAGCGCCGGACTCCAGGTAGGCGCGGTGGATGTCGCGGACGACCTCGGGCTTGGTGATGACGAGGAGGTCGTTGTTACCCTTGAGCTGACCGGGGTGGTCGGCAAAGCGTGTGCCGCGGTAGTCCTGTTCCTGTAGCTTGAGCTGCTGAATCATGGTCCCCATCGCGCCGTCGAGGAAGACGATGCGTTGACGCAGGAGGGCCTCAAGGCGCTCGCCTGCTGGGTTCAAAGGGAGTCTCTGAAGGGACATCGCCCCTAACGTGCGAGTTCGTGGCCTTTGGTCAAGGCACGGGCGGGTCATAATCGCCGTTTAGGCCGTCGGGAGGTCGGGCTTCTTGCAGCGCGGTAAGTCCTGAGCGCGGTAGAGGACGATCCGCTTACCTTCAAATTTCTCATCGTTCCAAAGCAGGGGGCGGAGTTCTAAGCTGAAATGGGGGGCGATGCCGGCCTTGGCCTTTTCTTCAGCGAGGTCGCCGCCCTGCCAATAGAGGATGCCGTTGGGCAGGGAGTGCTTCAAGCCGTGGCGGATGAGCTGCTTGGTCTGGTGGACAAAGAGGCGGAGGTCGGAGACGGCGCGTCCGGTGATGAAGTCGTGCTCATGGGTGAGCGTCTCGGCGCGGGCGTTGAGGACCTGGACGTTCTTCAGCTTGAGGCGCTTCACGATGTCCTCGACGACCATAACCTTCTTGCCGACGGAATCGACGAGCGTGAAGTCAGCCTTGGGATAAAGGACCGCGAGGATGAGACCCGGGAAGCCGCCGCCCGTACCGACGTCGATGACGCGCGCACCGACCATGAGCTTAAGGCACTTCACCGCCGCGATGCAGGGCGCGTAATGGTGGCGTTCGAGGTGCTCGATGTCCTTGCGGGAAACGAGGTTGATCTTCTCGTTCCACTCACGGTGGAGCGCCGCCATCTCGATGAGTTTCGCCCACTGGGCTTCTTCGACTTCGGGAAAGAGGGGGATGAGGTCCTGCATGAAAGGCGGTGAGCGTGGGCGGGACGACCGCTGGTGCAAGCGACTTAAGCGCCCGTCGGCCGCAAGGCCTCGCGGAGGCGGCCGATTTGTTCCAGTCGAGCTTGGACGGCATCCCGGTCGGCTGCGCGGGCGGCGAGGTGGATGCGGGCGTTCTGACGAAGGTATTCCTTGGTGAGGTGGGCGAGGGCTTTTTCGATTTCCCATTCGGGCTTCACGCCCAGTTCGGTGGCCAAGGCCAAGAGCGGCGGTTCCCAGCCGGCCATGCGGTCGCCGGCGACCTTGGGCGAACGCTTCCGTCCCTTGGGCTCTTGTTCCGCCCGGCGAAGGTGGCGGAGGTATTGCGCAAATTGCTTTAGGTTCATGCGCAGTGCCGCTTCGTCAATGGTGACCGCGGTGCGGCAAGCGTCGCCCACGGCGGCCGCGAACTCCGTCGGGGCGACCTTGACTAAGATCTCGGTAAGCGGTGCGTCGAGTGGCACTTGGCGCGGCGGCGTACCCGTCATCTTGCCGACAATCCAGGCGAGCCGTTCGAGGTCGGTCGAACCACTGGGAGCGGTCGGTATTTGGTCGGCCCGCGCGGCCTTGCGTCGACGTGGAGCTGGTCGGCGGGCCGTCGGACGACGAAAATAGAGCCAGACCATCGCCGCGACGATCCCGAACGCGCCCATGGCGAGGAAGGTGACGAACGCGTTGGGCATCTCAGCCGAGCGTGACCTTCGCAACGTTGAGCGACCCGCGGCCAGCACCTTCGTCCCGCAGCTCAATCACGAGCGGTTGGCCGGTGCCGAGGTCGCGGAACTCCGCGCGCATGATGCCGTTCAGGTCGTAGGCGAAGGTGACTTCGATGGCTTGGTCCGCCGGACGTCCAGCGGGCAGGGCCATCTCGACCTCAGCGATGCGCAGCACCATGAGCGGGTCGTTCTCCGGAATCGCGGACTGCGTGACCTCGCAAGTCAGGACGCGTTGATCGGCTTCAACGGTGTAATAAGTGCGCGTCCGGGCGACGGGCAGTTTCTCTCCCTTGGAGATGATGATGCTGTTCTCGAGCACGCCGTCGTCGTCGAGTGAGAGTGTACCGTAGTAGTGCGGGGCAATGTCCTGGAAACTGATCTCGGCAGCGCGGCGACGTTGGGCGGGCGAGAGCTTCGCGGGATCGGCCTTGTGTGCGGCGTAGAGTGCGGCGCCGAGGGCCACCGCGGTATCAGGGTCGCGCAGTTGCGGCTCTTGTCCGAAGACGCGGCGCACCGCGGCCTGCACGCTCGGGACGCGGCAGGTGCCGCCTGCGAGGAAGACCCCGGCGAGTTCGCGGCGGTCGAGTCCGGCCCGCAGTAGCACGCCCTCGCACGCCATCTCGGCTTGGGCGACGAGTCCAGCGATGGCGGCTTCGAATTCGGCGCGCGTCACCTCAACGTGTACGCGCCCGTGCTTCGCGGAGCGAAGTGGTAGCCGGATGGCTTGGCGCGACGAGAGCCGATGCTTGAGGTCTTCGGCGTCGGCCTTGGAGAATTCGCAGTCACCAGCGCGGAGTTCGTCGCCGGTCTCGGCCTGGAACTTCGCGGCTATGAGCGCGGAGAGTTTAGCGTCAAAATCTTTCCCACCGAGCCGTTGCACGCCTTCGGTGAAGACGACTTGAATGGACATCCCCTTGGCACGCACCAGCGAGACGTCGAAGGTCCCGCCGCCGAAATCAAAGACTGCATAGAGGCCATCGAGCGGCTGCTTCTGGCCGCGGGCGTAGGCGAGAGCCGCCGCGGTCGGCTCATTGATCATGTGCACCTGCGCGAAGCCCGCGCGGCGAGCGGCCTCGAGCGTGGCCTCACGAGCAGCGTTGGTGAAGTTCGCGGGGATGGTGATGACGGCGAGGTCAATGGGGCCGTGGGCCGCCTCGGCGTGGGTGCGGACCTTACGGAGGAGGAGGGCAGAGAGATCAAGCGGCGTGACGCGTTGGCCGAAGACCGGGTGGGAGACGCCCGTGCCCATATCACGTTTGAATTCTAGGAAGGCATGTTCGGCGTCCTCGGCCATCGCGCGGGCTTCGCGGCCCACGACCACGTGCGTGGCGGTCTCAAAGCAGAGGGCCGAGGGCGTGATGGCTTCACCTTCCCAGTCGCGGACGATTTCGGGGGCGCCAGACTCGTCGACGCGCGCGACGATGGTCGTCGTCGTGCCGAGGTCGATGCCGAGGAGGTGAGCCATCCGTAAGGTTTATATGAACGACAGGGCAGGGCGGGGGAAGGCGAAACCCTTTGCGCTTCCCAGCGGTCGGTAGGTCTTTAGTAAAGGAGTCATGCGTCCCCTGCTTACCCTGCTGTGCCTCACCCTCGGCCTCGCTGCCGCCGAACCCGCCCCCCTGGGGCCGGTCGTCCAAGCCCTCGAAGTGAAGTGGCCGAAGAACCGCACGATACATATCGTCTGCCACGGGCATAGCGTCCCGGCGGGTTATTTCGTCACGCCCATCATTCAGTCCAATGAGGCCTATCCAGCGGGACTGCAGACTGGCCTGCGCGCTCGCTTTCCGAACGCCGTGCTCAACGTCATCGTCACCGCCATCGGCGGCGAAGCCTCGGACCGCGGTGCTGCGCGTTTTGAGCGCGACGTCCTCGCAATACGCCCAACCGTCGTGACGATTGATTATTCCCTAAATGACCGTCGGATGGGCTTGGAAAAGGCCAAGGCCAACTGGTCGGCGATGATTGTCGCCGCCAAAGCTGCAGGCATTAAAGTCATTTTGCTCACCCCGACGCCAGACCAGTCGGCCAAGCTCGATAACCCGCAGGACCCGCTGAACCTCCATGCCGAGCAGGTGCGGGCCTTGGCGAAGGAGCATGACGTCCAGCTCGTTGATAGCCTCGCACTGTTTAAGGCCAAGGTCGCCGCCGGCACGCCGCTTAAGGACCTCATGTCGCAGGTCAACCACCCCAACGCCGCTGGCCACGCCCTCGTCACGGTTGCCTTGCTGGACCTCTTCCGGAAGTAAGCCGCAGTTTGCTATTTCCTTCTGCCGTTCCCTCTCCAAACCTGTCGCTCCTATGTTTCACCACATCGTCTTCTTTTACCTGAAAAAAGACCTCACCGCCGCCCAGCGCGCGGAATTCGAGGCCAAGCTCCGCGGCCTGCTCGCGATTAAGTCCATCCATAGCGGCTACGTGGGCATCCCGAGCCTGCACGCCGTCCGCCCGATCATCGACACCTCCTATGACTTCGCTGAGTTCTTCGTCTTTAAGAACCACGCCGACCACGACGGCTACCAGATCGACCCAATTCACCAGGCCTTCATCGCCGACTGCAAGGCCTACTGGGATACCGTCAAGATCTACGACTTCGAATAAGCCGAAGATTAAGGAAATAAAAAGGCCGCCTTTCTAGGCGGCCTTTTTGTTTACTTCGCTGGCGCGACGTCGTGCTTGGCGTGGAGGCGCTGCCAGTAGTCCTTCCAATACTTGTCGTAGTAATCCTGCGCGGCGGCGTCGATGTGCGGGAGTTTCTTCACCTTCGGGGCCGTGGTAGGGTCATAGCCTGCGAGGTGTCCTTGGCCGGCGCGGAGGCGCGGTGACACAAAGCGCCAAGGGGTGTCGCCCATGACTTCGGCACAGAGCGCGGCGAGCGGGGCATCGTAGGACTTCAGCTGCTCACGGGTGTGCAGTTGGTTGTGGTCGTGGTCCATGGTGCGGTTGGTGTCGAACCAGTCTTGCACGCCTTCAGCCCAGTATTCAGCCGAGTTGGTGGCGGCGTAGCATTGCTTCGGTCCACCGAAAACAATCAGCACCTTATCGTCCATGGTGACGGTGACACTGGCCTGACTGCGTTGGCCATTCACGAGGATGTCGCCCCCATCGAGGCACTTCGCCAAGAAGGCCCGCGGTTGGTCGGGGAAAGCGGTGGCCAATGCATCCAATAGGCTGACGGGCGTGGCGCTCTGGACGCGACGGAAGCGTTGGGCGGCGTAGCCATCCTGATAGCGGCCGGCTTGCTTGGATTGCTCGAACGATGCTTTCACCCGGGCATTCTGCTCAGGGGTAAAGCCGGCGCCCTGGATGACGTGGCCGTACTCATGAATGAGGATGCTCTCCGACTGCATGCCACCCTCGTATTCCATCACATCCTCTTCCGCAAAGAGCACAACCTGGCGGCCCTCCACGCGCGTGAGGAAGCCGCGTTGGCGCCAATTGTAGAAATCCAGTTCCTTGCCCGTCTTATTGGACGCGAACAGGGGGACGTCGGAGGTTAGCTCATCGTGGGCGACGATCACGCAGAGGAGCTTCTTGGCGCGAATACGCGCGGCGATCTCGGGGGCGATGGTCGCCATCACTTGGTCGAACTGGTAGGCCGCCTCGCGGTGGGTGTGGTCGGCGACCTTGCTGGAGGTGGCGATGAGGATGCCTTGGACCAGAGTGCCCTTCCGGAAGAACTTCGGGTCGAGTTTGTATTCGGCGGCTTGCTCCGCCGTAATAGCAGGCACTGGCGCCAGCGAAGTCGTTTGGCAGCCCGTGACCAAGGCGAGCAGACAGAGTGCGAGGGGTAAGCGCATTTTTAGAGGTTGGTCTAACGCCTGTCTTGGTCGATGGCGAAACCTCGGTTCGGCCCCATCCCCCATCCCCCATCCCCTATCCCCTAACCGCTAGCTCCTTCCTCGATTGTAAACCTAGCCACACTTCTGGCTTAACAATGGGCCGGGAGGGCCCTAGCTAAGGGGGGTGCCGACTGCCCCTGCAGCCGTTCCGTCCGCCTTGGACGCCCTTGATGCCGCCGATCGGCGCTTCGGGTGGCACCCGTTTACCCAAATGCGGGAATACCAAGACAACCCGCGACTCCATCTGGTCCGAGGTGAAGGGTGCTGGTTGATCGACGGGGAAGGGCAGCGCTACCTCGATGGTAACGCGTCGGTCTGGACAAACGTCCACGGTCATAACGACCCCGACCTCAACCGCGCGCTCCAAGAGCAGTTATCGCAAGTCGCCCATGTGACGCTGCTGGGCCTGAACCATCCGGTCGCCACTGGACTGACCGAGGACCTGGCGACCCTGACGGGTGGTGCGCTGCCCCGATGCTTCTTCACCGATAACGGCAGCAACGCTGTCGAGGTCGCGCTGAAGTTGTCATTCCAATATTGGCAGCTCGTCGGCCAAGAAGCCAAGCGTGGCGTCATCTCGATGGAAGGCGCTTACCACGGCGACACCTTTGGCACGATGTCCGTCGGCGGCCGCTCCGAATTCCACAGCCGCTTTAATCCCTGGCTCTTCCCCGCGCAGACGTTCCCAGCGCCGACGCATTCCGAATGCGCGGGTCAGGTCGCCCACACCGATGACTCCGCGTCGCTCACCGCCCTCGAAGCTATTTTAGTTCGCGATGCGACCACCACGGCCTGCGTTATCTTGGAGCCGCGCGTGCAGGGCGCTGCGGGCATGGTCCAACAGCCTGCCGGCTTCGTGCAGGCAGTCGCTGCCTTGTGCCGCAAGCACGGCGTGCACCTTATCTTAGACGAAGTCTTTACGGGCTTTGGTCGCGTCGGTGCCTTGACCGTCTCCGAGTTGGAAGGCGTCGTGCCTGACTTCCTTTGCCTCGCGAAAGGCTTGGCTGCCGGCTATCTACCACTCGCCGCCACGTTGACGTCCGAAAAGATTTACGAGGCCTTCCTCGGGGCGTTCTCCGAAGGGAAGACCTTCTTCCACGGGCACACCTTCTCGGGTAACCCGCTCGGGTGCGCCGTGGCCCGCGCCTCATTGCGCAAACTGCGTCCGATGTTGGCCTCCGGCCAAGTCGCCGAGCGTGCGGATCTCCTGGGCCGCGAAATGACGGCTGCATTCGCCGACCATACCCACGTGCGGACGTTCCGTCAGGTCGGCTTGACTGGTTCAGTTGAATTCAAGCCCGCTAGCGCCGAACGCTGGCCGACCGATACCCGTGCGGGCTACCGCGTCGCGCTCGCCGCCCGTCGCCACGGCCTCATTATTCGTCCCTTGGGCGATTCGATCCTCTTCGTCCCGCCGATCTCCATCCAAGCCGACGAAGTAAAGCACCTCGTCCGCGCCGTCCGCCTCGCAATGGAGGAAGCCCTGGCTGCGTTGGAGGCAGGAGTACAGAGTCCTGAATCGATCAACTAATACATAAACAACCTATTCTTCCTGTCGCTCATCGACTCAGCACTCGACCCAGCACTCCGTACTCGATTCAGCAATCTCTCCTAAAATCCGTAATCTGAACTCCGTACTCCGTAATCCATCTGCCATCCCCCATCCCCTTTCCCCTTCCCCCCAACCCCTATCCCCTTCAACAACCCATGCCCTCCCTCACCGACGCCCGCGCGCTCTACGACCTGCCGCTCAACACGCTGATCTTCAAGGCTCAGCAAGTCCATCAAGCCAACCAGGATCCGGCGGGCGTGCAGCTCTGCACGCTCAAGTCGATCAAGACGGGGGCTTGTCCCGAGGACTGCGCTTATTGCCCACAGTCGGTGCACAATAATACCGGCCTCGAGAGCGAAGCCCTCATGGAGACGCAGGCGATCCTCGTCGACGCCCGTAAGGCCAAGGCCGGCGGCGCGACGCGCTTCTGCATGGGTGCCGCCTGGCGTCGCGTGAATGACGGCAAGCAGTTTGATAGCGTCCTTAACACGGTGTCGGGCGTGAAGGAGCTCGGCCTCGAAGTCTGCTGTACCCTCGGGATGGTCAGCGAGGCGCAGGCTGGGCGCCTCAAGCAGGCCGGTTGCGACGTGTACAATCACAACCTCGACACCTCGCGCGAACACTACTCAAAAATCATCACCACGCGCACGTATGATGACCGTCTGCAGACCCTCTCAAACGTCCGCAAGGCTGGCCTTGAAGTTTGCTCCGGCGGCATCATCGGCATGGGTGAGACCGAAGACGACCGCCTCAAGATGCTTGTCGAGCTCGCGCAGCTCGACCCTCAACCCGACTCCGTACCAATCAACGCCCTCGTCGCCGTTGAAGGCACGCCGCTCGCCGGCCGCAAGTTCGTGGATACCATCGAATTCGTCCGCACCATCGCCGTAGCCCGCATCCTGATGCCGAAGGCGATGGTCCGCCTCTCCGCCGGCCGCGCCAACATGAACGACGAGACGCAGGCCCTCTGCTACCTCGCCGGCGCCAACTCGATCTTCCTCGGCGAAAAGCTCCTGACCACGGGTAACCCAGACATCGAAGAGGACATGAACCTCATGAAGCGTCTGGGCCTGCACCCGATGCACCCAGATGAAGCCCGCCGTATCCATCGCGGTGAGATTGCCCCGGCCGCCGCCCAGCCAGCCGCTTGGCCCAACGTTGCGGAATTCGCCGCCGCCAACGCCACCGAAGAATCTTGCGACCAAGGCGGCTGCGGCTGCAAATAGGTCATGCCAGTCTTCTTCGTTACGGGTAGCGACACTGGCGTGGGCAAGACCCACGTCGCCGGCCTGCTCGCGCGTCGCATGGCGCGCGACGGCTTCACCCAGGTGATTAAGCCGGTGGAATCAGGTGCAGCTGCGGGCCGTCCTGCGGACGCTCTCAAGGCCGCGGGGAAGTGGGCCGAGGCGCATACCTTGCTGACTCTACCTGCACCCATCGCGCCGCTCGCTGCCGCGAAGAAGGCGCGTAAGCAGCTCGACCTCGCCACGCTACTCAAACTTTACCGCGCCGTTCCCTTGGCGCCTTGCCGCGTCGTCGAAAGTGCCGGTGGCGTCGCCGTACCGATTGACCCGAAGGGCAAGGATTGGTCTGACTTTGCCGCGGCCATCAAGCCCATGGCAGTCATCATCGTCGTGGAAGATCGTCTGGGCGCCATCAACCAAGCCCGCCTCGCCATCGCTTACTTGCGTCGCCGTTATGACGGCCCGATGGGCGTGTGGCTAAACGCCATTAAGAAACCGACGCCTGCTGTGGCGGCGGCTAATCGTGCCGGCCTCGCCGATGCGTGGATTCCGCTCTATGGAGAGTCTGGTCCCGGTAAGAAGCCCCCGCGTTTCCATTTCCTGCCGCGATGAACGCGGCTTTGCTCCAGCGTTTGCGTAAGTCTTTAGGCGAACGCCAGGGGTCCTCGCTCCGTCGGAAACTCGTCGCGCGTGCGGCGGACGATCCGCGCATCAACCTCGCCGATAACGATTACCTCGGCCTCGCCCGCGACCCAGTTGTGGTTGAAGCCGGTATTGCAGCGCTCCGTACTTGGGGCGCGTCGTCCTCGGCGTCGCCGCTCGTCACGGGCTACACGCAGTTACATCAGCAACTCGAACAGACTTTAGCTGCGTGGCAGGGCTATGCGCATGGCTTGGTCTTGAACACGGGCTTTGCGGCGAATGCGGCCGTCCTCGGTGGGCTGCCCAAGGCGGGTGACGTCGTCCTCGCGGACCGCTTGGTGCATGCGAGCATGCTTGAAGGTATCATGGCCTCGGGCGCACGTCTCCGTCGCTTCCCGCATAATGACCTCGATGCGCTCGAGCTCATGCTTCACGAGGAGCCTGCCCTCGAGGGCGTCATCTTCGTCGTCACTGAGAGCGTCTACTCCATGGATGGCGACGGCCCGGATCTCCGTCGCTTGTCATCTTTGCGTCAGCGCTTCGGGTTTTGTTGGGTGCTCGACGAAGCCCATGCCACCGGCTGGTATGGCGAGACGGGTTCCGGCATGCAGGAACATCAAGGCGTCCTCGCGGCGGCGGACATTGTCGTTGGTACCCTGGGTAAGGGACTTGGCTCGCAGGGTGCCTATGTGCTCTCGCATGCGTCAGAAGTCCGTGATGCTTTGGTTAATTTCGCCGGGGAATTCGTCTATTCTACTTACCTCGCACCGGTGAATGCCGCGACCGCATTGGCGGCTATCGGACGCATCCGTGAACTGGTCGAGGAGCGGCCTCGCTTGCAGGCGATGTCCGTCGAATGGCGTGATGCGTTGTGTGCTGCTGATTTCGCCGTCCCCGCGGGCGATTCACCGATTATCCCGCTCATCCTCGGTGATTCGGACGTGACGCTACGTTACGCCGAAACGCTCCGCTCCTCTGGCTTCATGGTCTCGGCGATTCGTCCGCCCACCGTTCCGGTCCGCACGGGGCGTATTCGGATCTCGCTCCGCCGTGGCCTCGAGGCCTCCGCTCTCCCGTCCTTCCTCTCCGTCTTGAAAGGAATCTCCCGATGAAGATCGGCTGGATTGGCGGTTGGGGGATTTCGTTGGCTGAGATGGGCCCGCTGGCGGTTGCGCATGCGCCTGACGCCGAGCACGTGATCTTTCCGCCTGTGGTTGGCGCCGCGGAGAACCTGGTGGGTTGTGACGCCATCATCGGCTGGTCGCTCGGTGCGCACCTCTTACTCGAAGCCGCCGCGCGTGGTGTGCAGTTACCGACGAAGGCTTTGCTTGTCGCGCCGTTTACCTCGTTCTGTTCCGAGCACGGTAAGTGTGGACGCGTCAGCGAGACACAGGTCCGCTGGCTCAAGCGCTGGCTGGAAAAAGAACCCTTGGCTGCCTTGGCGGACTTCCGGTCCCGTGCCGGTTTGACCCCAGCCGCCAGCGCGGAACTCCCGTATGAGCTCGAGCACCTCTTGGCTGGCTTGGACATCTTAGCCGAACCGGCGGGCATCTCACTCGTTACCCTCGGACGCCAAGGCTTACCCCATGGTTGGGAGGCGTATGTCGGTGCGGACGATAAACTCCTGAATCCAGAAGGCGTGACACAAGCCATCGTCGGTGCGCAGATGGTCGACGAAGCTGGCCACGCCCTCATCGACTTCCTCGGAAGTCCCGCCGCCTAATGCGTTTCGACGAACGAGCCGGCAGTTACGAAGAGCACGCCGCTCCCCAGCGTCGCTTTGCAGAAGCCTTGGCTGCCTTCGCCCCGTTCCATCGCGGTACGCAGGTGACCGAGCTCGGCGCTGGCACTGGGTTCCTCACCAATGCCTTGCTCGCGCAGGGCGTCTCCGTGGAAGCCACGGACGCCTCGCCAGCGATGATCGAGCTTGGCCAAGCCGCTGCGCCTACCGCGGTCTGGAAACTCCGCGAAGGCTTTGGCCCGCAGCCGAAGGCCAAGGCAATTGCCTCTTCGGGGCTACTTCATTGGTCCGCCGATCCGGGGCTTGTGCTGAAGCATTGGCGTGATGCCTTGCCGAAGTCGGGGCGACTCCTCTTAGGCGTCCCGTGCGACCCGTGTCTCTGCGAACTCCGCGACCTCACGGGCGAAGGCCCGATCCGTTGGCGCGATGAAGCCCAGTGGCTGCAGGTTTTGGACCATGCCGGCTTTGATGTCCGGGCGCATGGCGTCCTGGAGTCGACGGAAACCTATCCCTCGGCCATCGACCTCATGCGGGCCTTGCACGGCAGCGGCGTCACGGGTTCCCCTCGGCTCAGCCCGGGCGAACTCCGCAACCTCATCCGCGACTACGACCGACTTTATCGCAAGGGCGATGCCGTCATCGCCACCTGGGCTTGGCTCTTGGTGGATGCGAGCGTAAGGTAGGGACAGCACCACGTGCTGTCCTTCTAGGGTAGGTGGTGTGGCTTCGCCGCGCCCTCCACGTTAGGGTTTAGCGGTAATCCTCCGTTGCTCTGCGAACGGACGCGACGCAGTCGCGCCCCTACCTTAATGAACGCGAACGGGCGAGGCAACTAGGTTGGCACGCAGTGCCAACCCTACCTCTATGCAGGTAAGACAAAGGGGGGCCGGGGAGCGGGAAGTTAGCACATGGCGCTACTCTTTCCTGCTTTGCACTTTTCCACTTTTGCGCTTCGGCCCAACCCCCAACCCCCAACCCCCAACCCCCAACCCCCAACCCCCAACCCCCAACCCCTCTTTCTCTGTTACTCCTTCAGCTGCGCGATGAGCTTGAGGGTCTCGAGCGGGGTCTCGTGCGTGGAGGCCGCGCCGTGCAGTCCGGGCGGAAGTAAGGCAATGGCTTGCTGCTGGAAATCCGCGATGAGTTCTTGGACTTCCTGCAGCGCGGCCGCGACCTGATCGGCGTCGACCCAGACGTCGTAGAGTTTCAAGGTGGAGCCAGGCTGTTCGCCGTCGACCGCCCCTTCACCGATGGCGTAGCCGCAGTCTTCGAGTTCGTCCCAGAGGCCAGCGTCGGTCTCGAAGTCGTCCTCGAGGCTGTAGGTACGGATGCCCGTCAGCCACATATCGAGCTCCTTAAAGAGTTTTTCGTGCGTGGCATGAATCTCGGAGAAAGTGAAATCCAAGCCGACAGCCACGAGCTGCTGGCCTTCGAGGATATCGCCCAACTGGGGGCCTTCAGGATTGGCGTCTGCGCTCATGTCGGGAAGCGTGCGAAGCTCCGTCCGAAAGGCGATACCGAAGAACCGCTTACTCCGCGGCCGCTTGACCAGCCAGCCAGCCCGTCGTCCAGGCGTTCTGGAAGTTGAAGCCGCCCGTCACCCCGTCGACATCGAGTACTTCGCCGGCGAAATAGAGTCCGGGGAAGAGGCGGCTTTCCATGGTCTTGAAATCCACCTCGGCCAGCTTCACGCCACCGCAGGTGACGAACTCGTCTTTAAAGAGGCTCTTACCATCGACGGTGAAGGTGGCCGCAGTTAATTGCGTGGCCAACGCCTGTAGCTCGGGATTGCTGACGTGTGCCCATGGCGTGGTGGCGGTGATGCCTGCGGCCGCGACGAAGCGTTCCCAGAGGCGTTGCGGCATCGCGACGGGGCTAAAGGTAGTCAGCTGCTTGCGGGCGTTTTGATCCCGGACAACGGCGAGTTCCTTGAGGAGCGTATCGCGGGTGTGCGGAGGGACCCAGTTGACTTGAATGGGGAACTGGTAGCCGGCTTCGGCGAAGCCACGCGCGCCCCAAGCCGAAAGCTTGAGGATCGCCGGGCCGCTGAGGCCCCAGTGGGTCACGAGAATCGGTCCGTCGGTCTTGAGCTTCGTGCCGGGAGCGGTTACCACGACGTGCTCCACGGAGACACCCGAAAGGTCGGTGAGGCGCGGGTCCTTGATGTGAAAGGTGAAAAGCGAAGGTACTGGCGCGATGACGGAGTGCCCAAAGGATTCCGCGATGGCCAAGCCGCCCGAGGCTTTATTGCCACCCGTCGCGACGATTAGTTTCTCGGCGAGGTGGGTGGTACCGTCACCGAGGTGGAGCGTGAACCCGGCGTCGGTCCGTTCGACTTTCTTGACCGCCGTCTGGACACGGATGCGCACGAAGGACCGGTTGGCAGCTGCTTGGAGGCAGTCGATGATGGTGCCTGAGTCGTCGGTGACCGGGAACATGCGACCATCCTCCTCGGTCTTAGTACCGACCCCGCGTTCGGCGAACCATGCGATGGTATCCCGCGGCTGGAAGCGGTGAAAGGCCCCGAGGAGCTCACGCCCCCCGCGTGGGTATTTCTTCACAAGCTCCGCTGGTTCGAAGCAGCTGTGGGTCACGTTACAACGCCCGCCACCGGAGACACGGACTTTGGCGAGCAAGTGCGGGGTGGCCTCAAAGAGCGTCACGACCCCGCGACGGCCCAGCTTCTCCGCACAGGCGACCGCGGCGAAGAAGCCAGCGGCTCCACCGCCAACAACGGCGACTGGGCGCGGCGTGGACATGCCGCCAAGTTGGGGCGGCCCGTCTCGCTTGGCAAGGCAGGGAGGTGGAACTCGCCAAGCAATCACCGGTCTGCATCTTACCCCATGCCCCAGTCGTCCCCATGCATGCATTTCTGAAGTCCACGCTCGTTGCCCTTTCACTGTTTGTGGGGCTACTTCCGTCCATGGCCGCCGAGGAGCCGCTGTTCGCACGGGATAACCTAGCCGCTTGGTGCATCGTTCCCTTCGACGCCAAGCAACGTGGTCCTGAGGCTCGGGCGGAGATGCTGGCGAAACTCGGCTTCAAGCAGTTCGTCTATGATTACCGGGCGGAGCATATCCCGCAGTGGGACGCCGAGCTCATCGCCTTAAAGAAACGTGGCATCGCGCTCACGGGTTGGTGGTTTCCAACGGTCTTGAATGACGAGGGTAAGCAGGCCCTAGCACTTTTCCGCAAGCATGACGTGCACCCCCAGCTGTGGGTGATGGGTAATGGCGGTTCCATCGCGGTGAAAGACGCGGCAGATCAACAAGCCCGCATCGCCGCAGAAGTGGCGCGACTCAAGCCCATCTGCGACGCCGGTGCCGCGCAGGGCTGCCAAGTGGGTCTCTATAATCACGGGAATTGGTTCGGTGAACCCGATAACCTCGTGGCGGTCGTGCAGGCCTTGCAGGCCCAAGGCGTGAAGAACGTTGGCATCGTCTATAACCTACATCACGGCCACGGGAAGGTTGAGCAGTTCGATAAGTTCCTGCCCAAACTTCTGCCGCATCTACTCTGCCTAAACCTGAACGGCATGGACGCCGATGGCGAAGCGAAGGGGCAGAAGATTAAGCCGCTGGGGTCTGGGCACCTCGACCTCGCCATCCTCCGACAGGTCCGGGCCAGCGGTTACCGCGGCCCGCTGGGAATTTTGAACCATACCAACGTCGATGCCGAAGGGCGCCTGCAAGATAACCTCGATGGGCTCGCTTGGTTGGTCGCACAGCTCGATAGCCCGATCGCACCCGCCGCCCCTAAGTATCGCACCTGGGCTGAGCCTGCGCCGAAGAAGAAGCTTACCCCCGCCGAGCCAGTTCCTTCGTTCGCGCCGGAGTTTGGGTATGCGTTGTCCGGTGGCTATGTGACTAAGGGCAAGCCGACGTTTCATGAATGGCCTATCACCGTCGAAGTGCGCGCCCGCTTGGACGGCAAGGCCAACTACAACGTCATCATCGCCTGTAACAATAAACCCGACCTCGGTCATTGGGAGCTGAAGACCGATCGCGGGACGGGCGCCTTTGGTTTATACATCCCCGGACGTGGTGGCGAATTCCCCACCGGCCGCGTTATGACCGATGGGAAGTGGCACGACTATGTAGCCGCTATTGGCAAGGAGCGTGTCCGCGTCTGGATCGACGGCGAACTCGTCTTGGATAAACCCATCGCAGCGGAAAAAGTCCGACCCGCCGCCGCAGAAGAGAAGTTAGCTTTCGGTCGACTGGTAGATGGCACCGTCGGCTGCGATGGCCTCGTGGATGACGTGCGCCTGTCGCGGGGTGAGATCCCTCCGGAAAAGTCCGCTCAACCGATGCCGCGCCTGAAGCGCGATCAAGACACCTTGGGTAATTGGAACTTCGATGACCAGTTATCCGCCGCGGCCGCGGCCGCCGCGCCCACGCCCGCAGATTTTCGTTATACATTGCCGCCGTTGCAGCCCGAAGAGACGCGTCTCTGGAAGGCCTACGTCAACCGTGACCGGATCTACGACTTCTATGCCAAGCAGGCGTTGGCCTTCGGTGGGAAGGCGTTGCCAGCGTTGTTGCCAGAATATCCCGGGCTCGACGCCGGGCGCTATGGCCACCAAGGCAACCAGAACGACCAGGTCACTTGGCGCGACAAGCGCTGGGAACTGGCGGATAAGGGGTCGCTCTTCAGCGGTGTCATCCGTGGAGAAGGCCTGACCATCCCCAAAGGGGTAGCAGTGCATGAAGGCGAGCGCAGTGCGTGCTTTGACCCCGTGTCCTTATCATTCCCGCTCGAGTGGAAGGGTGGCTTCGTCCAGTTGGGCGAAATGCGCCACGGCTTCAATGATGGCGGCCGTCTCTTGGGTACGCTGGTGCGCAAGCAAGCGCTCGGCCAGCCGGCGAAGGATGCCGTCTACCACGGCTTCTACCGTCACGGTACGCAGACGATCTTTAGCTATACTCAAGGAGGCAAGGCTGTGCTCACTACGGCTTGGAGCGGACCGCAAGATACGGCGAAGCTCGCGTCACTTACTAAGGGCGGGCCAGCGCAGTGGCCGCAGTGGATTGAGACGAAAGGCGCGGTCGGGCAGGGGAAGCCCTTTGCGACCGATACCATCAGCGTACCGTTTCAGAATCCTTACGGCGCGCTCATGTTCTTGAGCGGCTTGGACTTCTTTGCCGATGGCACCGCGGCGGTCTGCACGATGACCGGCGAGGTTTGGCTCGTGCGCGGACTCGACATCGACCTAAAGAACGTCCGCTGGAAGCGCTTCGCGACGGGCCTCCACCAACCCTTGGGCGTGCGCATTATCCAGAACCGACTCTACGTCCTCGGCCGCGACCAGGTCACACGCTTGCATGACCTCAATGGCGACGATGAAGCGGACTTCTATGAGAGCGTGACCAATGGCTATGCGACCTCCAACGGCGGCCATGATTACGTCATCGGCCTCGAGGCTGACGCCCGTGGTAACTTCTATACCTCTTCGGGTAACCAAGGCATGTTACGTCTCAGTGGTCGCCAAGGCGTGGAAGTCCTTGCGACGGGCCTACGTAATCCGAACGGCACCGGGATGTCGGCCGATGGACGGTTCTTCACCTCGAGCCTGCAGGAAGGCAACTGGACGCCGGCTTCGGCGATTGTGCAGGTCGAGGTCGGCAAGGACCAAGCCGTGCACTTCGGTTATGGTGGACCAAAGAACGGCGCGGCGCCCAAGGCTCCGTTACTTTACCTCCCGCGCGGCGAAGATAATTCTAGCGCGGGCCAAGTCTTCCTCTCCGAGTCCGCTTGGCCGGCCTTGCGTGGGGCGGGCAATCTGGTGCACCTCTCGTTCGGTGCCGGGTCGGCCCTAATCGTCACGCGACAGAACATCGCCGGACAGTGGCAAGGCGCCGCGCAGCGCATCGCGGCTGACTTCATCTCCGGCTCACAGCAAGGACGGTTCAATCCGAAGGATGGGCATCTATACGTCAGCGGTATCGCAGGCTGGCAGACCTACACCACCGACGACGGTTGTCTCCAGCGCGTCCGCCACGTGGGCGGCTCGCCGGTGCTCGTCGGCCATGAAGTCCGCGACAACGGCGTGCTCCTGCGGTTCAACGAAAAGCTCGACGCGTCTGTGGCTAGTCAGGCCGCTGGCCATTTCGCGCAGTGCTGGAACTATCGTTATGCTGCGGCCTACGGGTCGCCGGAATTCTCAGTCGCCCATCCCGGCGTCGTTGGTCACGACCCCTTGGCGGTCCGCAGTGCGCACGTGTTGGCCGATGGCCGCTCGCTCTTCTTGGAGATTCCACAGCTCAGCGTTGCTCATCAAGTGCACCTGAGCGTCCGCCTCGCTGCGCAACGCGCGACGGATGTTTTCCTCAGCGCCCATGCGTTGGCGGCTCCGTTCACCGACTTCCCTGGTTACACCGCGATCCCGAAGGCTGCGCATGCGCACGCTGCTCCAGTACCGTCTGGGTCCACGCAGATGCGGCCCGTCCGTTGGGAAACGGAAGTCTGTGGCACGCCCCCGCAAGAGATTACGTTGGAGGCCGCGACCGGGTTGCAGTTTGCCCAGAAGGAACTGCGGGTGAAGGCAGGGAAGGGCGTGGCGCTCACGGTCGTCAACCCGGACAGCATGCCGCACAACTGGGTGCTCACGAAGCCCGATGCGCTGGAGACGGTCACGCTCCTCTCGGCCAAGATGGCCTCGGAGCCCGATGCCTATTTCCGCCATTACGTCCCGGAAACCACCGACATCCTTTGCTACACCCGCCTGATTGATGCGGGCAAGAAGACCACGGTCTTCTTCGATGCCCCGAAGGTCCCTGGCCGTTACCCGTACCTCTGCACCTTCCCCGGCCACGCGCAGATCATGCGCGGTGTGTTGATTGTGGAGTGAGGTAGGTAGGGACAGCACCACGTGCTGTCCTAGCGGCATCGTGGTAGGGTCGGCACTGCGTGCCGACCTAGCCTTGCCCTCTGTCACTAGCACGTACAAAGTCCCCACATGCGCCTCGCCCCGTTCGCTTGTCTCCTCCTCGCTGCTGCTGGCTTTGCCCAGACTCCGGCCAGTCCCGAAGTGACGCTCAAGCCCGTTGAAGGCGCCGTCGAGGTGCAGCTTGGGGGTAAGACCGTCGCCGCTTACTTGACCGCGAATGACGTCTCCACGCCCACGCGTGCGAACGAGACCTACAAGCCATACCTTCGTATCGTCGATCCGACTACTGGTCAGGCAATCACCAAGGGCCCGGGTGGCAAGTACCCGCACCATCGCGGTATCTTCTTCGGTTGGATGCGGATTGGCTTTGAGCAGCAGAAGCTCGACCTCTGGTCAATGGGCTCGGGCCGGCAGGTTCACACGGCCTTCAAGGAACAGTCCGCCGCGAATGGCCGCGCTAAGCTCGTCTCGCTCATCAACTGGAACGATAAGAAAGGCCTGCTGATCCTCTCCGAAGAACGCACGATGGAACTCAGCCCCTTGGCTGCCCCGGGTTTCCTGCGCGTGGACTTCTCGACCACGGTCAAGGCTGAGGCGGGCGACTTGCAGTTGGAGGCCGACCCTGAGCATGGTGGCGTGCATTACCGTGCCCCCCAGGAAGTCGATGCGTCCAAGACCGATTACTTCTTCCCCGTGGCGAAGCCCCTGCCGCACAAGGATCTCGATTACCCTTGGGTCGGTATGAACTACACCTTGGGCGAAAAGAGCTACGGCGTTGTGCAGATTGACGCCCCCACCAACCCACGTGGCACCAAGTGGTCGGCCTACCGCGACTATGCACGCTTTGGCGCTTACCCCCGCGCCACGCTGAAGAAAGGCGAGACCCTCTCGCTCAAGTATCGCTTCCTCATCTCGCAGGGCGGCATCGTCTCGACCGAGCTCATTCAAGCCGAGCAGGCCGCCTTCACTGGCGCTAAGCCGGAGCCCGTGACTGTCACCAAGCTCAAGGCCGAGACCACTGGCGCGCCGAAGGCGAAGAAGTAACTTCAGCGGGTCACAGGGTACTCGGGGCGGGGGTCGAACCCGCACACCTTGCGGCGCCAGAACCTAAATCTGGTGTGTCTGCCATTCCACCACCCGAGCGTACCTGTGGGCGGTAAGGTTTGCACCTTGGGCCCTGCTGGCAAGCGCTTTGCGTGGGGCTTAGGCGAGTCGACCCAGTGGGGACCCGACTTTGGCGTAGAGTTCAACGCCCGTTTCGCCCGCTTGGATGAGGTCATCCTCAAGGCGGATGCGGCCGGGCTCGAAGAGCGTCGCTAAGAAGGAACCCCCAAAGCGGAAGTAGCCTTTTTCGTCACCCTTCGCGACTGGTGCGCCCGGACGGTAGGTTTCAATGATGGTCCCGACGTTCGTGGCACCGATGGCGATAATCGTCACGAGCCCGAAGGGGCCGGCATCGAGCGTCACGCGTTGGCGTTTGTTCTCCCAGAGATAAGCGACGTTGCGACGGAGGGCGATCGGGTTGACCGAATAAAGCCAGCCATTGGTGAGCACCGCTTCGCCTGGTGTACCGGCGACGGGGAAGTGGAAGCGGTGGTAGTCGACCGGGCAGAGGCGTGAGCAGACCACCGTGCCTTTAAGATAGCGTTCGCCGAGGGCGCGGTCGCCGACGAGGGCAGGGATATCGAAGGACTGGCCTTTCGCGAAAATCCCTTTCACCGAGCTGGCATCTTGGAAACCCAAGTGACGCCCATCGGCGGGCAAGACCGCCATCTCTGGACGCGGGTCGACGGGGCGTGCGGACGGCTTGAGCTTCCGGTAGAAGAATTCGTTGAAGGTCTTATAGGAATCAGGATCGGGGTCGGCGAACTCGCTCACATCGAGGCCGAAGTCACGAATGAAGGGTTTCACTCGTTTGGCACTGCTTGGGCGGTCGGCGGTCCATCCGTAGAATTTGGAGACAAACGACCGTTTTGCGGCCGCATGGAGCGTCAGTTGGCCGAGGGGATTGCCGTAAATACGCTTTAACCACGCCTCGCCATAGACCTTCTCGATCTCAGCGCCACCGGTGTGGCGGTTGTGTAGGTGGATGGGGTCGTCGGCATTCATGTGAGTAGATTTGCTAAAATAGGGCTTCAAGGGAACCATTTATCTGACAAAAAGAACATCCCTCCCATGCCCCGACTGGTCCTTACCCTTTTGTTTCTGACCGCCGCGCTCCCTGCGCAGCAGTCGCCCACCCGTAAGTCTCCCGAGACGATCAAGGCCGAGGTCGAAGCCGAAGTCATCCGGGCCCGGCTTGACCTCGCCGCGTCGACGCGTCGCTTGGCCAATCTCCCTGATAGCCTGGAGATGCGTAAGCTGGAGGCCGAAGCCCAAGTCCGTGCCGCCCGCGCCGAGGCCGCCGCGGCTGGCCAGGAAGCCGAACGCGCCCGCTTAGGGTTGGAGTCCTCCGTCGCTTATGCCCGCGCTTCCGCTGCTGCCGCCGATAAAGATCGCGCCCGCGCCGATCTTGAATCCGAAGCCAAGCTAGCGCTGGCGCAAGTCTCGCTGGAATACGCCAAGGTCTCGTCGGTGGTCGCTATTGCCCGTCTCCAGCAGAAGACCTCCGAAGTCGCCAGCCAGGCGAAGATGACTTACCCGCAGGACCCGCTGGTTGATGGTGTTCTGCAAATCAGCGACCGCCGCATCCCCTTCAATGGCGTCGTCAACGACGCCCTCGCTCGCTCGGTGTGCGACCGCATTGCCTTCTTCAACGCCCAGAATTCGGAGGCCCCGATCTTCATCGTCATCGACCGCTCTCCCGGTGGCTCGGTGATGTCTGGTTACATGATCTTGCAGGCCATGGAAACTTCGAAGGCCCCTGTTTATGTGGTCGTGAAGGGGTATTGCGCCTCGATGGCGGCGATTGTCACCACGCTGGCCAAGCGCTCCTTTGTCTACCCGCAGACCCTTGTTCTCCATCACCAAGCTTCGACGGGTGTTAGCGGTAACATGACGCAGATGCAGGAGCAGCTCAAGTGGAGCAAGGTCTGGTGCGAGCGTATTTTTATCAAGGTCGCCGCCCGCATTGGCGTCCCACTCGATGACTTCATCAAGGACATGTATAAGGCCACCGTCACCGGGGACTGGAAAGTCCATGGCGACGAAGCGGTCAAGCTCAAGTGGGCGACGGATGTCGTCGAGCGCATGAACGAAAACAGCTTTACCACTGCGGGCGCAACGCCCGCGCCGGCGCCGTTACCATTGACGGGCTTTGGCGACACCAACCCGGCGACTGGCCGCGTCCAGCAGGAGATTCCTCCGGCTGGTCCTTGTGACCTCTGGTGGATGTACGACCCGACCATCGAATACGTCATCCGCTGAACCCTTCTACATAATAACTAAAATCCTATTCTCACTATGAACCTCTCCTCCACCTTCCGTCTCCTCGCGCTGGCCGCCTTGGTCACCGCTCCGGTGCTCGCGCAGCAGACCACCCGCCGCGTCATCGTCGTCCCAGCTGGCGCCACGCCAGCGGGCGCTCCCGCAGCTCCCGCACCTGGCGGCACGCCAGCCGCCCCGGCCACGACCGGCCTACCGACCGCTCCGGCTGGTGCCACGACCGTCGCGCCTGGTCCCGGTATCAACCGCGAAGAAATCTCGCCGGAGCAGAAGGCTGCCATGAAGGAAGCCGACCGCATGCGCACCGAGAAGGCCCGTATCGACGCCGAGGTTGCCTTGGCTGAAGCCAAGCGCACCGAAGAGCTCGCCCCCCTGAACGCCGAGACCGCCAAGCTGAGTGCCGAACGCGCCCTCCGCCTGGCGAAGGCCTCCGCCGAAGCTGCCGCCCTGGAAGATGAGCGTGCTAAGCTCGAACGCCAGGCTGCCTTGGAGGCCGCCCGCTCGACCGCTCGCCTCTCTGAGCGCAACAACAAGATTCGCGAACTCGAAGCCGAAGCCAAGCAACTGCAGCTCGAGGCCGCCAACACCATCTCGCGTCTCAGCAATGAGCTCTCCCGCTTCCAGAAGGAAGACGAAGCCCGCAAGGTGGCCACGAAGGCTAAGCCGAAGTACCTCAAGGAGCCCTTGGTCGATGGCACGCTGGTGATCAGCGACCGCCGCATCGCCTTTAACGGCGCGGTCACGGAAGGCTTGGCCGACTACGTCAGCCAGCGCATCAACTTCTACAACAACCAGTCCTCGGAATTCCCAATCTTCATCGTCGTTGATAATAGCCCCGGTGGCTCTGTCGCGGCGGGTTACCAGATTCAGAAGGCCATGGCCGCCTCGAAGGCGCCCGTCTACGTTGTCGTGAAGGGCTTCGCCGCCTCCATGACCGCGGTGATTGCGACGCTCGCTGAGCGTTCCTATTGCTACCCGAACACCATCATCCTGCACCACCAGGTTTCCAACTCGGCGCGCGGTAACATGACCGTGCTGAAGGAACAGGTTGAATTCACGAACCGCTGGTTCGAGCGCCTCGGTACCCCAGTGGCCAAGAAGATGGGCCTCACCTTGCCGGAGTTCGTGAAGCAGATGTATGCCAACGATTCGTCGGGTGACTGGCAGGCATTTGGCGAGAAGGCCAAGGAGCTGAAGTGGGTCGATAACATCGTCGAACGCATCGAAGAGACGGCCATCCTCGATCTCCTGCCCCCGGCCCCGACCGTCGTCGCTATGCCGACGCCCCGGACTGCTCAGGCGGACGCCGCGGGCGTGGTCCAGAAGACCGACGACAAGGGCCACACCTACTTCGAACTGCCCGCGCTCTCCAATCCCTTCGACGCTTGGTGGATTTATGACCCCCGCGGTCAGTATCGCTCCCGCTAAGCGGCCGATTTGAGCGTTTTTGAAGGCCACGGACTCGTTCCGTGGCCTTTTTCGTTTGCTCGGAACTATCTATTAATATGACTGTCCTTATCCCCATGCGATTCCCCGCGCTCCTAGCCCTCGTGGCTACCACTACTGTATCCTTTGGTGCCGAAGACGGTGCTCAAGTTTACAACACCCTTTGCGTGGCTTGCCACGGCCCAGACGGCAAAGGCCTCAACGGTCTGCCTCCCTTAGTCGGCAGCGATTGGCCCAAGGGACCAGCCGAGCGCACCATCAAGATTGTGCTCCACGGCATGACCGGCCCGGTAGAAGTAGCGGGTAAAGCCTACAACATCGTCATGCCTCCGCAGGGTGCCGTGTTGAGCGACGAGAAGATCGCCGCCGCCCTGACCTACGTCCGCAAGAACTTCGCTGGCAATGCCGGTGCCGTCACCCCGGAGCTCGTCAAGTCCGTGCGCGCCGCGACCGCCACCCGGACCACCCCTTGGACCGCGGAGGAACTCCTGAAGGATCACCCGTTCCCTCCGCCCAAGACCGCCCTGCGGAACCTCGTCGGCACGATGTATAAGGGCGAGTGGAAGGAGATGCCTGATTTCTCTAAGTTGAAGCCAGCGCAGATTGAAGACGAAAACACGGGCATCATCAGCCCCGCCCAGGCCAGTTTGAAGGACGCTTTCGCCATGGTTTGGACCGCACAGTTCCAGGCCCCCGAAGACGGCAAGTATACCTTCGCCTTCGACTGCGATGATTACGGTGCCCTCTATGTTAACGGCGAGCGCGTCGCTGAAATCAAGGGTATCGGCCCGGTCGGCGAGCGCCGTAAGGAAGTCTCGGTCTTGCTCAAGAAGGGTGCCGTGCCGTTCCGCCTCGAATACGTCGAGGTCTCTGGCCATGAGATTATCCAGCTTAGTTACAAGGGTCCGAAAGATAAGGAATACAAGTGGCTCTCCGACACCAAGGGGACGGTCGCTAAGTCCAAGCGCGCCCCCATCCCGGTCGAAGCTAAGGACGGCTACACCGCCAGCTACCGTAATTTCATTGGTGGTACGACCTCGCGTGCGATCGGCTTTGGTTTCGCGAACGCCACCAACCTCACTTACAGCGCGGACAATTGTGCCGTCGAACTTCTCTGGACCGGTAAGTTCATGGACGGTGCCCAACACTGGGTCGACCGCGGCCAAGGCAATGCACCGCCGGCCGGTGACGGCGTGGTGAAAGTTTCGGACGGTATGGTCGTCGCAGGTCCCTCCGCCCCGAGCGGGGCGATTATCTCCTACCAGGTGAACAAGGACGGCGGTAAGGGCGCGAGCTTCAAGGTCGTGAACGAGCCCGCTGAATTCAAGGGCTACCAGCTCGATAAGAACGGCAACCCGACCTTCAAGATCGCCGGCGAAGGTTTCAGCCTCACGGACGCATGGACGCCCGCGGATATGCGCGGATCGGCGGGTCTCGCCCGTAAGATTGTAGCGGCTGGCGACAAGCCCGTGACCATCGTCCTCTCACGCGGGCTCACGGTGCAGGCTAATGCCGGCGCCTTCGAAGTCGGCCCGCGCCTCGTGGTTCGTGCGATCTCGGGCGTCGCTCCCGCGGCCGCTGGCCCGGACCTCGTGCTCACCCTCAAGCCCGGCGAATCCGCCGTGCTGGGTTACTCCTTCCGCTAATCCCAAAGACCTATCTTTAATATGAAAAAGTTTACCCTCACACTCTTAGCCTTACTCGCCCTCGCTCCGTTTGCGGAAGCGCAGGCGAAGAAAAAGGGCGCGGACGGCAAGGCCGTGCCTAGCAAAAAGGCGTCGGCTGGTCCGGAAGCGATGGCGCTCCAGGATAAGTATTACGAACGCGTCCAGATCCCGACCCCGCCGGGCGAGGTCGTTGAGGTCTCCTCCATCGCCCTGTTGCCAGGGAAGAAGGTCGCCATCGCTAGCCGCCGCGGCGACGTCTGGGTCTGCGAAGGTGCTTACGAGGCCGACGTCACCAAGGTCAAGTGGACCAAGTTCGCTTCCAATCTCCATGAACCGCTCGGCATGTTCTATAAGGGTGGCTCGCTCTACCTCACGCAGCGTCCCGAGCACACCCGCCTGACGGACACCGATGGCGACGGCAAGGCCGACGTCTTTGACACCATCTGCGCCAAGTGGGGCATCAATGGTGACTACCATGAATACGCCTTCGGTACCGACCCCGACAAGGATGGCAACGTCTGGGTCGTGCTTTGCTTGACGGGTTCGTTTCACGCCTACTCGCCTTGGCGCGGCTGGTGCGTGCGCATCACCCCTGAGGGCAAGATGATCCCGACGACTTCGGGTATCCGTTCGCCCGGTGGCATCGGCATGAATGAGAAGAGCGATGTCTTCTATACGGATAACCAAGGCGTGTGGAACGGTTCCTCGTCGCTCAAGTGGCTCCGCCCCGGTTCCTTCCAGGGTAACCCGACGGGTAACAAGTCTGCGCAGCTTGCGAATTTCCCGGCGCCGCCCGAGCCCAAGAGTGGCTCGCGTGTCCTCACCGAGCGCCTGCAGTTCCCAGAGTTCGTTCCGCCGGCGGTGGTCTTCCCGCACGGTAAGGTCGGCAATTCGCCTTCGGGTATGGCTTGCGATATGACCAAGGGTAAGTGGGGTCCGTGGGCGAACCAGATGTTCGTCGGCGAGCAGACTGCTTCGCAGGTTCAGCGCGTTAACCTTGAAGTCGTCAATGGCCTCTACCAAGGCGCCGTGTTCCACTTCCTCCAAGGCTTTGAAGCTGGCCTCGTGCCCGTGCGCATGGACCAGGAAGACGGCACACTCTTCATCGGCGGCACCAACCGTGGTTGGGGTTCGCGTGGCTCGCAGCCGTTCACCTTTGAGCGCGTCCGCTACAAGGGCACGGTGCCGTTCGAGATGCACAACATCTCCGCCCGCTCGGATGGGTTTGAAGTGACCTTCACGCATCCTGTCGATGCCGCTACCGCTGCCGATACGGCGAGCTACTCCATGGATGCTTTTACCTATATCTATCAGTCTTCCTACGGCAGCCCCGAGGTAGATCAGGCGAAGCCCACGGTGAAGTCCGCCACGGTCTCGGCGGATGGCCTTAAGGTGCGCCTCGTGATCGATGGCCTCGTGCGTGGCCATGTCCATCACCTCGTCGCTGACGGCGTCCGCAACAAGGCGGGCGATGCGCTCTGGCACAACGAAGGCTGGTACACGCTAAACGAGATTCCTTCTAAATAATCGTTATCGGTCTTTCCCCTCAGGGGAAGACTGTTGCCAAGGGGGTGTGTTTCTGGGAAATCAGAGACATACCCCCTAACCATTTATGCAACTCACCTGGATTGATTGGGCCATCGTCATCGCATCGATTCTGATCTGCTTTGTGCCAGCGCTTTTCTACGCCAAGCGCTCGAGCCAAAGTACCTCAGAGTTCTTCGCCTCCGGCCGCTCGGTACCGTGGTGGCTCGCCGGCCTTTCGATGGTCGCCACGACCTTTTCGTCCGACACCCCTAACTGGGTCACCGAGCAGGTCCGTAGATACGGCGTCGCTGGTAACTGGCAGTGGTGGGCCTTCGTGCTCACGGGGGTGGCCACGGTCTTTTTCTTTGCCCGCCTCTGGCGCCGTTCTGGCGTCATGACCGACCTCGAGTTCTACGAGCATCGCTACTCGGGCAAGGCCGCCTCGTTGGTCCGCGGCTTCCGCGCGGTCTACCTCGGCTTCTTCTTTAACTGCTTCATTATGGGCATGGTGACGTTGGCTGCCTGTAAGATTGCGAACATCCTCTTTGGTATGCCTGCGTGGCAGACGATTGTCATTTGCGGGGTGCTCAATGTCGTCTTCGCCGCCCACTCTGGCCTCTGGGGCGTGCTGATCATCGATATGATTCAGTTCTTCATCAAGATGACGGCGGTCTTCGCGGCCGCTTGGTTCTCGCTCGTCGAGGTCGGCGAGCGCCTCGTCGGTAAGGGCGCTGGCGGCTGGGCGGGCCTCAAGGCCTTGGTTGAGAAGCTTTCGACCCAACAGGTCGTTATACCTAAAGTTCAGAAGATGGTCGATGGAGTCGCCCAGGTTAAAGACGGAGTTCCCGTCATGGTCGAGGGTCAGCCCGTGATGTCGGTGATTAATGGCACTGGTCAGCCGTTCCTCGATATGCTCCCTAACTTCTCGATGTCGGAGTTAGCGCTCATGATCTTCATCTTGCCGATCGCTATTGGTTGGTGGGCCAACTGGTACCCGGGCGCTGAGCCAGGCGGTGGCTCCTACATCGCCCAGCGTATGCTGGCCTCGAAGTCCGAGAAGGATTCCCTCGGCGGTACGCTCTTCTTCAACATCGCGCACTACGTGCTCCGTCCGTGGCCCTGGATCATCACCGCCCTGTGTTCGATTATCGTTTATCCCGACTTGGCCTCGATCAAGTCCGCCTTCCCGGCGGCTGATGTCGCCCTGATTGGTCATGACTCGGCCTTCCCGGCGATGCTCAAGTTCCTGCCGGTGGGCTTCGTTGGCCTGATGGTCGGTGGCCTGATTGCGGCGAACTCTTCCACGATCCTGACGCACCTTAACTGGGGTTCGTCTTACCTGGTGCACGACTTCTATCGTCGCTTCATCAATAAGGATGCCACCGAAGGCCATTACATCAACGTGGGACGTCTCTCCACGGTCGTACTCTACGTCTTCGCTGCCGTGCTCAGCCTCTTCATGACGTCCGCGCAGCAGGCGTTCGAGGTGCTCCTCTCCATTGGCGCCGGTACTGGCCTCATCTACATTGCCCGCTGGTTCTGGTGGCGCGTCTCCGCTTGGTGCGAAATCGTGGCCATGGTGATGTCGCTCGTGACCTCCTTGGCGGTACCGTTACTGATGCCTGACACCGGTTTTGCTACCCGTACCATCGTGCAGGTTACGATTACGACGCTGGCTTGGCTAATCACGGCCTATGTCGGTCCGGAAACGGATCGCGCGACGTTGATTTCCTTCTACCGCAAGGTGAAGCCAGTGGGTCCGGGCTGGACCGATATCCGTGCCGAAGCGGGCGTAACGGATGCGGAAGTCGCTCAAGAGAATCGGATTGGCTCCGCTCTCCTCGGCTGGATTTCGGGCTGCGTGGTTATCTGGTCCTCGCTCTTCGCTATCGGCAACTTCCTTTACTCCTCGGGTGATCCTACTCGCCTGAAGATGGCTTGGATCCTGACGGCCGTCTTTGCTGTCAGCGGTTACGTCCTCTTGAAGGTGACCCAGCAGCTCTGGGCGGACAGCACTGCCTCCCAGGCCCGCGAAGACGAGCGCCTCAAGCAGGGCTAAGTAAACCTCCAGTCACTAAAAAGGGGCCGGCTGATGCCGGCCCCTTTTGTTTGGTATAGACGCCCGACCTTTGCCAGGGCTAGGGCCATGGCTTCAGCGACCAAAACGATAAATCATCCGTTGGCGGTAGTGCTCGCCTGGGCGGAGTACGCCAGAGGGATAGCCGGCATGGTGGAATGACGCTTGATTAGGAGAGTCGGGGAAGAGTCCCGGCTCGAGGCAGAAGCCGTGGCGGTAACTGAACTTTCGTTCCGCTCGGCCAGTGATTGAGCCATCGAGGAAATTACCGGCGTAGAACTGAATCCCCGGGGCGTCGGTGAGGACTTCCAGCGAACGTCCGGAACTAGCTTCCGTGACGCGGGCAGCGAGGCGGAGGCCGGTGGGGCTGCCGAGGTCGAAGCAGTGATCGTAGCCACCAGCCAAGCGAAGTTGGCGGTGCTCGGCGTTAATATCTTGGCCGATGCGGCGGGCGTGGCGGAAGTCGAAGGGCGTGCCATCAACGGTGGCACGTTCGCCCGTCGCGATCAACGAGGCATCAGTCGAGATGAAGCGCTCCGCCGGAATCGTCAGCGTGTGGTCAAGGATGTCTCCCTTGCCAGCGAGGTTGAAGAACGCGTGGTTCGTTAGGTTGCACAGCGTCGGCGCATCCGTCGCTCCAGCGAAGTCGATGCGCAGTTCGTTGGTGTCGTGGGGCAGGGTGTAGGTGACCGCGACCGTGAGGTTTCCGGGGTAGCCTTCGTCGCCCGCTGGGCTGACGTGCGTGAAGCGAACGGCGGTGGCCCCGCTGACGGATAGGACCTCCGCGGACCAGACTTGCGTGTGCATGGCGTGGACGCCGCCGTGGAGGTGTTGGCCGTTATTATTTTGGGTTACCTGGAAATCCTGTCCATCGATGCTAAAACGGCCGGCGCGGAGACGGTTGGCATAGCGACCGACGGTGCTGCCGAGGTAGGCGTTGTGGTGGACGTAACCATCGACGTGATCGTGGCCCAAGGTGACCTCGCCGACTTCGCCCCGGCGGTCGGGTACGCGGACGGAGGTGAGGGTGGCGCCGTATTCACTGATCGCTACGCTCATGCCACGCCCATTATTCAGGACATGTAGCCGGATGGATTTACCATTAACCTGGCCGTGGATGCGTGACCGATGGCCGGAGACGCGCTGGCGAGCGAAGGCGACGAGGAGCCCAATCAGGGTAAGGGCAGCGACGGCAAACAAGGCTAGGTCCATGCCCACAAGTTGGTGGGCAGACGGGTGTGAGCCAAGAAAAAGCCCCGCGGTGGCGGGGCTTCGTAGGCTTATTTGGTGGTCTCGGTTGGCTTGGCGCCGAGGGACTTGGTCCAGTCGGCCGCAATTCGGACCGCTTCCTGGAGCTGGATATCGTAGTCAGGCCAGTCTTCGTCTTCAAGTGGGTCACGGACGCGCGACATACGCTTCGACTTACTGGTCCACTCGGCCCCTTCCTTTTTCTCCTGCTCGAGGGCGGCGTCCAGTTTTACGTCGGTGGCCTTGATCGCTTTGGTCGCTAGCACGGTGAGTTCCTTCCGCACCTGCTCACGGAACACGAGGTCATCGCTCCGCTCTTGGCGGCGCTGGTCCAGGGAGAGGGAGACTTCCTTGCGGAGCTGACGGCTCTTGGTCCATTCGATGGAATGGGTCAGCGTGAGGAATTCCGGCATTTCGGCCTGACGCTTAGCGGAAGCCTCACCCAGCAGTTTGACTAGGCCGTCGGAGAGCTTGGCCTTTAGCCAATCGCCTTCGTCGGCCTTTGTAAGGGAGGGCGGAATGGAGTCCCAGGCCAACGGACGCTCCAGGTCGGATTCGGCCACGGGTAGAACCGAGAAGACGGACGGCACGACGATGTCGGCGGGAACGCCCTTGAGCTGGATGGAGGAGCCGCTGGGGGCATACCATTTTGGATGGTCACCTTGACGGCGGACTTCACGTCGAGACCGCGGAAGACACGGTTCAATTCGATGATGTTCTGGACCGAGCCTTTACCGTGAGTCGTCGTATCGCCAACGATGAGGGCGCGGTTGTGGTCTTTCATGGCGCCGCAGAAGATCTCCGATGCGGAAGCGGAGAGCTTGGTCGTGAGCACGATGAGCGGGCCATTCCAGACAACCTTCTCATTTTCGTCACGGTAGTCTTCGATGCGTCCTTGGCTGTCGCGGACTTGGAGGATGGAGCCTTTCGGGATGAATAAGCCAGAGAGGTCGACCGCTTCAGTTAGGAGGCCGCCCCCGTTTTTACGGAGGTCCATGATGAGGGCCTTAATGCCGAGCTTCTTCATCTTCTCGATCAGCTGCTCGACGTCCTTAGTCGGGCTCGAGCCTGTGCCGTCGGGGTTCTTGCCGTAGAAGGCGGGGAGATCGATGACGCCGACGGTCACGTTGCCGTTACCGTTGGGGGCCTCGAAGCAACGGGCGGAAGCCATCTGGCCGACGAGCTTGATTTGATCACGTTTGAGGGCGACCGTCTTACGGACGCCGGCGGTATCGATGAGCAGTTTGACGGTGGTGCCTTGCTTGCCGCGGATACGGCTGATCGCCTTCTGCAGGCGGAGGCCGACGATGTCATCCATTTCGCCCGCTTCACCTTGGCCGACGGCGATGATGCGGTCACCCGTTTTTACTTGGCCCGAGAGGTCCAGCGGGCCGCCTGGAAGCACTTCCTTGATGGTGCAGTAGCCATCTTCGTCCGACAGGGTGGCACCGATACCGCAGAGCGAGTTACGCATCGCGATCTCGAACTCCTCGAGCGACTGCTGGGAGAAGAAGATCGAGTGTGGGTCGTACTGCGTGGAGTAGGCGTTGAGGAAAAGCTCTTCGACCTCCTGCGGGTCAAACGTCAGGTAGACACGAACCTTTTCGTAACGCTTCTTGAGGCGGGCGACGGCTTCTTTGACCTTTTCAGGCGTGATAACCGGGGCTGTCGTCTCATGCGAAGGCTTGGCTTTGGGGCCGGCGGTGGTGCTGGGCTTATCTTCACCGAGTAGTTCGGAGAGGATATCGAGGCGGAGGCGCCGGGACCAGAGGTCATCGGCGTCGGCATCGCTGGCTGGCCAGTTGCCTTTACGGCGGTCGGTCGGGAAGACGCCAGGTTGACTGAGGTCGATTGGTTGGTTGAGGGCGGCGAGAGCTTCGTCTGTCCGCTGGACGACCTTGGCCTTGAAGGCCTTGTAGATTTCAAACGCCGGCGTCAGGTTGCCGCGCTGTAAATAGAGATCTAGGCTCTTAGCGTAGCGGGCGGTGAACTCATCGACTTCCTTCTGCGTGAAGTACATTTTCGCCGGGTCGAGGCTTTCGAAGTAGGTCTTGATGACTTCGTTGGTGTCGATCGACGACATCTCCTTTTTGCTGATGTGGAGCTTCTCGAGTAACGCGACGGTGGCGCGGGTCTCGTTCTGCATGAGCTCCGTAGTCGTGTAGTTCTGGGTCGTCTGACCGAAGGCGGCAGCCGACAGCAAGGACCAGTAAAGACGGGGGAAGGAAACGCATAGTGGGGTATTCAGCGGAGGCGGGCGCTGAGTTCTTCAAGTTTGCGTTTCTCGCTCTCCGTGAGCGAGCCGAAACCCTTCTCGGAGATCTTATCAAGCAAGTGGTCGAGCTCCGCCCGGGCTTGGCCCGCGAAAGTCCTCCGGTGGAGCTTTTGGTGGCTGTTTCGGGGTGGTAGGCTTCGGGGGATGCAGGCATGGGCTGGCTTTGTACGACATAAGCGCCGCCGGCCTCAGGAATTGTCCGTCCCAACCAGCGCCACATGAGCCAACCTGAAAGCAAACCGCCTAAATGGGCCGAATGGGCGATGGCTTGCTCGGGGTTCATCGGCCAGGCGGGATTCCAGAAGGTCCACTCATGCCGGCTGGGGAGTTCGAGGAAGATCCAGCCGAGCGCTGCAATGCCGGTGGCAAAGATGAGGACCCAGCGGGCTTTGATGGACACCGGGAAGAAAAGAATCAGCAATGAGATGGTGTTCTCCAGTCGGTCGAGCAGGGCGACGACCATCAACGCGTAGACGCCGCCAGAGATACCCAGTAGGTGCACATTACTGCTTGGCCCGCCGATTCCCGTGAGCCACCAGACGATGGCTCCGAGGAGGACGCCGCCGAGGAGGGTCTGTAGATAGGCGCGGCGGCCGTAGCTTTCTTCGACGAGGTTGCCTAGCCACCAGAGGCCTAAGGCATTCAATAAGAAATGCCAAACGCCACCGTGGACCAGCGCATAGGTCAGCCACTGCCAGGCTTGGGGGGCGGCATTGTTTAACTCCAGTGGCTCTAGGAAGTTGTAGCCCTTGAAGCGCGTGCTCCAGTCAATGAGGCCGAGGATACCAAAGGTCAGCAGCACCCCGAGTGTCCAAGCCGTCGCGGTCAGCTGCCGGCGTTCCGGCGTGCTGTCGCGCATGTAGGCTCGGTCACCGATGCCCACGGCTGGTTCGGGTTAGAGCTTCTTCACGATCTCGTCGGCGAGGCCATACTCGATGGCCTCCTCGGCGGTCATGTAGAAGTCGCGGTCGGTGTCCTTGGTGACTTTTTCAATCTTTTGCTTCGAGGCCTTCGCAAGGATTTCGTTCAGTTCGGAGCGGAGACGTTCCATCTCCAGAGCCTGGATGTGGATGTCCACGGCCGGGGCTTGGATGCGGCCCATGATGAGGGGCTGGTGAATCATCACGCGGGCGTGCGGGAAGACGAGGCGCTTGCCCTTGCCTTTGGGCGCTTGGAGCAGGATGGAGCCCATCGAGGCGGCCATGCCAGTGACGACGACCGTGACGGGGGAGCTGATGAGGCGGATGGTGTCATAGACGGCCATGCCTGCGGTGATCGAGCCGCCCGGGGTATTGATATAGAAGGTGATGTCCTTACCGGGGTCCGAGGTCTCCAAGTAGAGGAGCTTCTCCACGATGTCCTTGGCGGAGGCGTCGTCGACGGCACCCCAGAGGAAGAGCTTACGCTGTTCCAGGAACTTCTTCTGGATGAGCATCGCGCTGGGCGAAGCTTCCTTGGGAGCTGCGGGGGTCTTCTCGTCCTCGTCTTCGTCGTCGTGAGCCATGGGAAGAGTTAACTTGGCACAAAAGGGAGCGGAGGCAAGCGTCTCGAGGAGGGTTTTTATGCACAATTCTTGGCTCAATCCTAAGCATGTGGGGTGGAAATCTGGGTTTGCCCAGCCCCCTTGCCGCTGGCGCTTGCGCCCAGCCGAGACTTCCAACTAATGGGGGCGTGCTTTCTGTCCGTGTCACCGGCCTGCGTCGGCGCCTCGGTTCCGCCGAGGTCCTGAGTGGCGTCGACCTCTCCGTCGAAGCGGGGACGCTCTACTGCCTCGTGGGCCCTTCCGGGAGCGGTAAGACAACGCTGCTGAAAATCTTAGCTGGTCAGTCGGAGTCCGACGGTGGCCGGGTCCTCTTGGGTGGCAAGGACCTCAAGGCCCTCGACCCGCGTGACCGGGCGACGGCGATGGTCTTCCAGAACTACGCTTTATTTCCGCACCTGACGGCTCTCGAGAACGTCGCTTTTGGCCTGGAGGCCTTGGGTTTAACGGAGTCAGAAATCCGGAGCCATGCCCTCGAGGCGCTGACGGCCGTCGGGGCGGAGGCTTGGGCTTTGCGTCGCCCACAGGAACTTTCTGGCGGCCAGCAGCAACGCATCGCCTTGGCCCGGGCCTTAGCCGCGAAACCGAAGCTACTCCTGCTCGACGAGCCTTTGAGCAATCTCGATGCCGCCGCGCGCATAGAACTCCGGGATCGGCTGCGAGCACTCGTTCGCTCGCAGGGCTTAACGGTCATCTGTGTGCTCCATGATCAGAAGGATGCGTTAGCGATGGCGGATCAGCTGGGCGTGATGCGGCAGGGTAAGATTATCCAGTCGGGCGCGCCCATCGACGTGTATCGTCGGCCGGTCGACAGTTGGACCGCGACCTTCCTGGGTTCAGCCAATCTTTTTCCAGGGACGGTCGTGCATGCAGCTGCGGGCGAATTCATCGCGAGCACTGCTCTGGGTGAAGTGCGCGGGGCACTCTCACAGCCGGCGCAGCCGCCGGCGGTCGGGGCAACGCTCATCATCTGTATCCGCCCCGAATGCCTGCACCTGGATGCAATGGCGCCAGACGAGAATGCCTTCGCCGGTAAGGTCACCGACTCGCTATTCCAAGGTGATCTTTCAGTGCATCGGTTCACGACCCCCGCCGGACTGGTCTTGCAGGTGGCAGAGCTCAACCCCCGCCAGCGGATGGGTTCCAAGGCCACCGTCTATGCTTGGGCGGAGCCAGAAGACGTAGTGGGCTTAGTAAAATAGGCTTTTATAGCGTTTAGTAATGGCCGTGGAGGGGTGGTAGCAGGGTTGCGTTCTATCGTAATGGGTATTTAGTGCGTTTGTGGCCCGCCCCGCCCCCCAGACGTCCTCTCGACGCCCCGGCTTTTCGCTGGTGCTGTCGTTGATGGTGGCCGCGTTCCTAGTCCTGACGATTATCGTTCTCGCCAGCTTCATTCGCGTAGAGTCACAGCTCGCCTATAATCGGCATGCGGTGCTGCGCGCCCGCCTGAATGCCTTGGCCTCGATGCGGCTCGCGGGGGCTGCCTTGCAACAGTTTGTCGGCCCAGACACCCGGGTCACGGCACCTTCGTCACTCTTCGAGGACCCCGCTGTCACGACCGGTAACTATACTTATCCGGTGCTTGGGGTTTGGCAGAGCTGGCAGGGCCGTGACCACGATACGGGTGGGCGTTACGCGGGTCGTCCGTATCGGCCGGACTATAATATCAAGGCCTCCAATTACACGGACAACTTTGGGGTGCCTGGAGCCGGTCGATTCCTGACCTGGCTGACGTCTTCATCGATTGGGTATTACGTAGCGTCGTTGACTCCGCCCCCGCCGCCCCCCCCGCCAGTGGTGATTGTTCCAAGGCCCGTGGTGCCAGGCGTGCCTGGGACGATACCGACGCCGCCACCACCCCCAGTACCGCCGCCGAACAAGCCGACGCCACCGCCCGTCAACCCGAAGCCGACCGCTCCGCCAAAGGTCACCCCCGCCTATGATTCGTCTGCCCTCGGGACTTGGCGTTTTGCGGCTATCCGGCCGACGTTCGGCCACTTCAACTACATCTCACCTTTGGTGGGTCCAGCCACCACGGCAGTCGCATCCGGCCGAATCTATCTGACCCCGAACGCCTTTCCCGATGGGACTGGAGCTTTCGCTTGGTGGATCTCAGGCGAAAACCAAAAGGCCCTGCTGCATCCAGCCGACAATCCAGCGGCGCCCGCACCCACCATTGATGAGGCCATGCAACGCGTGCGTACTTATGGGAATACCGATTTAGCCGCCCTCGGCTTGGTCGGAACTCCGCCCGGCACTTCCTTGCCGACCCGTGGTACCGCCGCGCTCGTGCCGGTGGCGACCGTTGGAAAGTCGGGCTTCCATGACTATACGACCTACTCCGTTGGGTTACTGACGAACACCGCTAATGGTGGCGTCCGGAAAGACCTGTCGTTGCTCGCTGAAACTTGGGATTGGATGGACGAAGCGGATCCCCGCCGCGAGGTGAGGTTGCCGCTGTTCCGGGCTCGGCCGCGGGTGGCGGCTTCGTCAGCGCCCTACGCGGACCTCTTGTATGCGCGTCCTAAGTCCGCGGAGGTTGAGGGCACCGCGGTTGGTAACCGCTACCGCCATACCTTGATGTACTGGTGGTCGGATTACGGTTCCAGCGGAGGCTCGACGAGTTACAACGCCGGGACCTTCGGCTCATTATCCTATATTCCACCAATCCGCAGTTGGAATACTTTGGTGGACTACACCTTGCAGTATCGCAAAGCCGTCGTGAACCGTAGCGCGGGTGGATTGGTCGAAATGGCGCAGTCGCAAGCTGGCAGCAGCCCGCTCTTCAGTTACCACGAAACAGTATATCGGCAGCCGGTCGTCGCGCGCGTGCAGTTCGTCTTTGCGCAAGCCGCCACCGATAGTGGCGTTCTCGACGGCACGCAGTGTCGCGCCATCTTGGCTCAGCCCGTCGTCACCGTTTGGAATCCCTATAACGTCCGGATGAAGGTGAAGAACTTTTCGCTGACGATGAAGGGGAATAGCCTGCCTGTGGCTTTTGAGTTATCACCGATTTCGACGGCGGGTGGACCGCTGCCGATGGGCTCTTGGTTCAATGGTAACTGGGGTTCGCTTGGCCTGTCCTTGCAGGACCCTTCGGGGTACATTGACCTCATGCCTGGAGAGACGCGGGTCTTTTCCTCGTCGACCGAAAGCGCCCAGCTCTCGCTCGCCTCGCCTGGCTCCGTCCGTCTGCCTTTATCGCCAGGGTATGCGGCCGGCCTGCCAGTGGGGATATTCCTGAACTTGGAGAACCTTCAGGGGAGTACGCGCATCACGGCGCGGATGTTGAAACTGAATACCGGACGCGATGCCATCGCGGCAGATATCAATATTCCAGGATGGACTCGGGGGACGCCGATTCGCTTGAGCTTCCGGAATAACGACCCCATCGCGGCGGCCTTCATCTTTACGACGCTGTATGGGCCCGACGATCCGCCTGGCCCCGAGGCGACTTTGGTCGACGTGCGGACGAGCCCTCGTCCGTTTGGGACTTTCTCTTTCGGTCTGCGGGCGGCTAACGACGGCACCGTGAAACTAGACCGGGGCGTCGTTTCCCGCGGCACGATCCAGTCCAGTCCGTTCTCTGGCTATACGGAGCTCGGCGATAAGTCCCGCGAGGTGCTTACGGACCTATCGCCAACGACTAATCAGGTGACCGCCCTCGGCGATGGTATCCAGTATCAGGGTGCGCTGCACCCAGTGAACGCACCCTTTGACCTCTATTACCGTCCGCTGAGCGGCTGGATGGATAGCTACGCGCCACAGGTCGACGCAGGTCAGCGTGGGTTTATTGTTTCCGGGTTGGATGCCTCCAGTGGCTTAAGCCGCGCGGTCGTGGCGGAACTGCCGACGGTCCCGCCCCAGTCGCTCGCTGACTTGCAAGGGTGGGATGCACGTGGCTTCAATCCGGCCCCGCCCTTCCAATACGGCTTGATTGGTAATTCCGATGCCTCGCCGATTTTGCCGGCCGAGGACGTCGTCGGCCGTTGGTTTGATAACGCTGGTAATTACCACCTCCGCACCGAGCTCTCGACGACTTTCTTGCAGCACGACGACAGCTTCTGCCTGAACCACGTTCTCTTCGATGATTGGTTTGTTTCTTCCCTCGCTCCCGATCAGTCCGCCTGGGGTCGCCTTAACGGCTCTGCGTCCGGCAGTCAGGTGGTCGCTGAACTTAAGTTATCCTACCAAAAGTACTTGGCGGGTAAGCCGCTGCCGAATGCGTGCTATCGTTTGGGCGCGGACGCCCCGAGCTTTTCGCCTGACAGCGTTGACGCGACTAAATTCCCTGATGCGTATCTACGCTTCGGTGCCTACCTGACCGTGCCCGGACAGTTTAACGTGAACAGCTGCTCCGTGCCAGCTTGGCGGGCAGTGCTGGGGCACCTCCGCGACCAGCAGGTGCCGGTGGCTAAGGCTGCTTCGGGTGATGTCGCCCTCGAGAAGTCTCGGAACCCGCTTCCGCGCATGTTGCCATCTCCGGAAGCTTCTACAGGTAGCGGCACGCCGGCGGCGGCCCTGACGGGTTTCGCTGCCTTGACGGATGCGCAGTTAAATCAACTGGCCATCGAAATCGTCAAGCAGGTGCGGGCACGTGGGCCTTTTCTTTCGCTCTCGGAATTCGTCAATCGGCGGCTGCGGCTCTACGATGGCACGGACAAGGATTTGGCGCTCAATGGCGCCCTGCAGGCGGCGTTGAAGGCCTTAGAGCAGTCGCCAACGCTCCATCCCGCTACGCGGGCCGCGGCGCTGGGTAAGCCGACAACCCCGCCGACGGATGCGCGCTTGTCGCCGGCCGGTTACCCCAGCGATTACATCAACCCGCGCGCCTCCGTCGGTAACTCAACGCACGGTTTACCTGGCTGGCCGCGGCAGGCTGATTTGCTACGTGGTTTGGCCCCGATTATCTCTGTCCGCGACGACACCTTCATCGTGCGTTCCCTCGGTGAGTCGCCGCACGGCGAGAGCACGGCCCGCGCATGGTGTGAGGCGGTTTATCAACGTGTGCCTGAATACGTCGATAGCCGGATTCCGGCTTACGAGGCACCGTTGGGCAATAAGCCTGACCCGACCAAACCCACCGTTGGCTTGGTGAATACGGTCCTCGGTCGCCGGGTTAAGTTGGTATCCTTTCGCTGGCTGCGCTTCGACGAAATCTAGGACCTAATCGCTGGCGGGTTTTTCTCGCCAACCCGCTCGGTTACTTACCTCCTGTGGGCACTTGGAAACCGCGCCCACCATTCGTTCGGAAATCGGACCCACGCTTAAACTGGCGATTCCCATCATGCTCGGGATGTTGGGCTATGGGCTGATGTTCTACGTCGATGTCGCGATGGCTGGGCACTTGGGCGAAACGGCCCTCGCGGCCTCGGCCTTGGCTTCAAACCTTAGTTATATTCCGTATGTCTTTGGCATCGGGGTGGTCGGAGCCGTCGCGGTCTATCAGTCGCAGGATAACGGCGCCGGCGTGGCCGAATCTGCGCCCGCCATCTTGCGGCACGGCATGGCTTTGGCGCTGGCAATCGGCCTCGTCACCGCAGTCTTGAGCCATGCCTTCGTCGGCTTCCTCCCGCTCTTAGGTTCTTCCAAGGCTGTCACCGACGAAGCCCGCGAGTTCTTCATTCTGATGTCTTGGTCGATGATCCCGGGCTTGTTATTCCATGCCTTGCGTGGGCATCGTGACTCGCAGCATCAGCCCTGGATATCATTGGCGTGGCTGAGTGTGGGCATTCTCGTGAACATCCTCCTAAACTGGCTCTGGATGTTCGGTCATTGGGGCTTTCCAGACTTGGGACTGGCTGGGGCCGGGTGGGCGACCTTAGTCGCACGCTGCGTGATGCTCATCGGGCTCTGGTTCACCCCGGGGCGTGGGGAGGTCCGCTGGGCGGAAGGCCTGCAGCTCGCGGTGTTACGTCGCTTGCTCAAGACGGGCTGGCCCGCGGGCCTGCATAGCTTGAGCGAGGTGGGTATCTTTGCGGTCGTCCCAATCATGGCCGGCTGGCTTTCCCCGACGGCCCAAGCCGCGCACCAAGTCGCCATCAGTACCGCTTCCGCGGCCTTCATGTTGCCCTTGGGCTTAGGCATCGCCGCCGGGATTCGCGTGGGCGAGGCCTATGGCGCCAAGGACCCGCGGCGGGTACAGGCGATTGGCCATGGTGCCTTAATCCTGGGGGGCCTCATCATGTCTGTCTATGGGCTCGGTATGGTGCTCACCCGGCCATGGTTGATGCAGACCTATGGCGTGGCGGGGACGGACATCGCTACAGTCGCCTCGGCCCTCCTGATCTTCGCCGCCCTCTGGGCGCCCTTCGATGGCTTGCAGGTCGTCGCGGCTCATCTCCTTCGCTCCGTCAACTGCGCGAGCTGGGCTTCCTGGAGCGTCTTCTTGGTCTACTGGCTCTTTTGCCTACCATTCTCCTTGGCCTTGGCTTTCCCGCGTGGGTTCACGCTCTTCGGCGTGCCCGTCGGTTGGTATGACCTCGGTCCCACGGGAATCTGGATTTCCTTGGCGACCGGCTTGACGCTCGTCGCCCTGGCGATGACCTGGAAGTTCCGTCGCGTCGCCCAGGCTGGCGTTGCTAGCTGAAAATAACCGTCACACGTTCGCCACTTTGTTGCGGTACAATCTTAACTCGCCCCGGGCTTTGCAGGTCGCGGCGAGCGGTTAGTCTTTCGGTGCACCCCAAATGCACCTCACTCAAGAAATCAAAGATTCCTGGGAGATGGAAGAAGATCCGGAATACGGCTACCGCGAGGAAGCCGAAGCAGACGTCACCCTCATGTCGCTCGAAAAAATCCAGTTACTCATCGCCGAGCTGCGTGTACTGGAAGGCAATCATGGCCTACCGAGCGAAGTAATGGAACGCGTCTGCGATTATGTGGCGCGAGACCCCGTGTACTCTGCGTCCACCCGTTTACTCTTCCGTTCGACCATCGATCCACTCCGGCCGTAAGCCGGATAGCAGCCGTCTTTAGGACGCGCGCGACCTAGGAAAACCTAGGCAGGGGCAGTGTCGTCTCGGCACAAAAAAACCGACCTTGCGGGCGGTTTCAGAAGCGAACTTTCGTTCAGCTTAGATCGAACAGGCGGACGAGGTCGTGGGAACGATTTCCACCTTGCGGTGTTCGCTGTCCCACTTCACGAGGCCGTCGGCCTTAGCGAAAAGGGTGTGGTCGCGACCCATACCCACGTTGCGACCGGCACGCATTTGCGTCCCGCGCTGGCGGATAAGGATAGAACCAGCAGAGGCGAATTCGCCGCTGTAGAGTTTAACGCCGAGGCGCTTGGAGCGAGAATCGCGGCCGTTGCTGGAAGTGCCGCCACCTTTCTTTGTTGCCATGGTAGTGTCTGGTTAAAAGGGATTATTTAGGCAGAGATGGTCTCAACCTTGATCACGGACAGCTCTTGGCGGTGGCCGCGACGACGGTAGTAGCCCTTACGGCGGCGGTGCTTGAAGATGTCGATCTTCTCGCCGCGCTTGTTCTCCAAGATCTTGGCGGTGACCGTCGCGCCAGCGACAGTAGGGGTACCGATCTTTGCATCGGCTCCTTCCCCCACGAGGAGGACTTGGTCAAAGGTAAGGAGATCCCCTTTGTTCTTACCAGGGTACTGGTTAACAATGAGAACGTCGCCTGGCTTGACGGTGAACTGGCGACCGGAGGTGATAAATGTGGCCTTCATGGCTGTCGGAAGGTCGGAGCAAACGGAGGGAAGGGGGGTTGGCAAGGGGATTTTAGGTTCGGGGGCGATTAAACCCAGAATTACCCGGGAGAATGGCCTTGGAGGGCTTTAAAGGGTGTTTTTCGGCGAACTTATTTGATTCGGGCTTTCCTGCTCCTTGCCCTCCGCCACAGTCCGAGGGGTGAACCCGTTCCAGTCCACCCCCCATTCCTTCGAAGATTTACCCGATAAAGACGAGGAACTCTCCCGGGAGCTGACCCGTAACCTCGCCAAAGGGCCCACGGTACATGCCGCTGCCTTTGTCCACGCTAAGGCCGTGGTCATCGGTAACGTGACGGTCGGCGCGAAGGCCAGTATCTGGCCCTGCGCAGTCCTGCGTGGTGATATCGCCCCGATCAGCGTGGGCGAGGGGACCAATATTCAAGATGGGGCGGTCGTCCATGTGGCCGATCGTCTACCCGCACTTATCGGCCAGCGCGTGACGGTTGGGCACTTGGCCATGATCCATGCATGCACAATCGGCGACGAATGCCTCATTGGTATGCATGCGACGATTCTCGATGGTGCCGTCATCGGCGCGCGTTGCATCATTGGTGCAGGCGCGTTGGTCACCAAGGGCACCATCATTCCGTCTGGTTCGATGGTCTTAGGTTCGCCGGCCAAAGTCGTGCGTCCCTTGACGGCGGCGGAGCAGGCAAGCTTACCTAGCTGGGCTGAGAAATACGTGAAGGTCGCCGCGCACCACCGCCGTTTCGAGTGACCGTACCAGGCGTCCAGTCGGCGGAAGTAGTGCTCGGGCCGGAGGCCTGGCGCCCGCGGCGTGATGCCCATCAAGCCCGTGGGGCAGCCCTCGGGGACGCCCGACGGCAGCGCGCCGCGACCGCTACACGCGAGCCGGTGGAGGATTTCCTTTTCACGTATTATCCCTTTCGCCTCAGCGCGCTCCAGCGGTGGACGCCGGGAGTAGGCGTGGCGTTAGTCGACGCCGATGAATTACTGGTGGATGGACGCTTCCAGCGTGGTGCCGATGGGTATGTGCGCGTCGTGGCGCCAGATGAATTGGAGCGCTCCCGCTTGACCTTTACGCGCGACCTGTGCGTTGCCGTCGCGGGTCGCCCCGCGTTCCTCGGGTGCTTCGGCCTGCACGAATGGGCGATGGTCTATCAGCAGGCCGCCGAACGCCGACACCAAGGCTGGCCCCTGCGGCTCGGGTCGGAAGGTACCGATGCGGTCGTGCGGGCCTTGCCCATTCGTTGCACTCACTATGACGCGTTCCGTTTCTTCACGCCGCCGGCTCGGCCGCTGAATAAACTGAACCCTGACCTCGACGGCCGCTTGGTGAATGAACAGCCGGGCTGCGTGCACGTCACGATGGATCTCTATAAGTGGGCGATGAAGTCGGCGCCGTGGGTGCCAGCCGAACTGGCCGCCGATTGCTTCGAACTCGCGCGTGATGCGCGGTCGGTCGATATGCGCGCGAGCCCTTACGATTTCTCCGCCGTTGGCCTCGCGCCTATCTGCATTGAGACGCCGGAAGGGCGCAGCGAGTATGAGCAGGAGCAACGTCGACTCACAAAAAAGGCGGAACCCTTACGGGCCCGCCTGATTACGTCGCTGAACGGTGCGCTCAGCGTTTCGGTTCAGTAATTAAGGCAGCTGCTCGACCTTGAGGTCCTTGTAGTCGACCTTGCAGCCTGGGTCGTGCGCCTGCAGGGCGAACGTGCCAGTGCCGAGCTTGCGACCAGCCATGCCTTTCGGCGGAGTCCAATCCGCTGGTTCAGTGAAGTCGACGGTCTGCTTGCCGTTGATCCAAATCTGGATGCGCTTCCCTTCGACGCGGATACGGTAGTCGAACCACTCGTCGTCTGGGGCCGGGGCGACGTCCATAACATCCTTCACAGCGTAGAGGCCGCCGGTCTTCTTCTTATCGCCGTGCGTGGCGTTCACTTGGCACTCGTAGCCCGCGGCGGGCCAGCCAGCGTCTTGGTAGGCGGTGTGGAAATAGATGCCCGAGTTGGCGGTCTTGTAGGTCTTTACCTTGGCGGTGAATTCGAAGTTCTTGAAGGAGGCCTTCCCGTCGGGGCCGACGTAGTAAAGGTGACCTTGTCCCCCGCGGAGCTGCAGCACGCCGTCAGCGACCTTATAGGTACCTTCGGGGGAGTTCTTCGAGGGCTTCCAGCCCGCGAGGGACTTGCCGTCGAAGAGGGTTACGGCGTCGGCGGCGAAGCCAGCGGCGGCGGTGAGGAGGACGCACGCCGAAGCGGCAAGGGTCCGGAGGGAGGCACGGGGTAGCATGACGGGTTCTAGCAAAGCCACTCCCCGCCAGTTCGGAAGTCTTAACTTAGCTGAAGACCTTGATGCCGGCCTCGCGCATCTCAATCAGGCGCTTCTTCAGCGTCGAGCGGTTGATGCCGAGAATCATGGCAGACCGCAACTGGTTGCCACGGGTTTCTTCCATGGCACGACGGATCATCTCCACTTCGATGGTGTTGAGGATGTTCAGGCCCTCGTTGAGGCGGTTCTGGCGGTAAATGGCCTCGTACGCCGCGGCCATCGAAGCCCCGGCCACGGGCGCGGTCTCGGTCAGCGGGGTGGCCGTGGGCGAAGCCGCGTAGCTCGCAACGGCCGCCGTGGCGATGGGCGCGGCGGCCCGGCGCGGGTTAAGCACTTCCTGCGGGAGGTCCTTCGCGAGGATGGTTTCGCCCTTGGCGAGAACGTTGGCTCGCTGCACGACGTTTTCGAGTTCGCGGACGTTGCCCGGCCAATCGTGCGCCATAAGGGCGTCGAGGGCCTCGTTGGAGAGGCGCTTCGGACGTAGCTTCTTCGCCGCGGCCTGACGTTGCAGCATGTAGTCAATGAGCAGAGGGATGTCGTCCTTGCGCTGACGCAGCGCGGGGAGACGAATGCGGAAGACGTTGAGACGGTAGAAGAGGTCTTCGCGGAATAGGCGGGCCGCGACCATCGCTTCGAGGTCCTTGTTCGTTGCCGCCACGAGGCGAACGCTCACTTTGAGCGTGGTCGTTCCGCCGACTCGCTGGATCTCGCCATCCTGGATGGCGCGGAGGACCTTGGTCTGCGTCGGGAGTGACATGTCCCCGATTTCATCGAGGAAAATCGTGCCGCCATCGCAGAGTTCAAACTTCCCCGGCTTCATGGCGGTAGCTCCAGTGAACGCGCCCTTTTCATGGCCGAAGAGCTCCGACTCAATGAGGTTTTCTGGGATGGCTGCGCAATTGACGGCCATGAACGGGCCCTTGGCGCGCAAGGAATGCTGGGCGATGCAACGGGCGACGAGTTCCTTGCCCGTGCCGCTTTCGCCAGTGATGAGGACCGTCGCGTCGCTGGCAGCGACCTGGCCGATGGACTTGAGGACTTCCTGCATTGGCTCGGAACTCCCCACGATGCCTTCCTTGTAGTCGGCTGGGTTGACGAGGGAGCGTGCGGACTTACCGGCGGACGCGAGGTCACGGCGGGCGCCGAGTGCTCGGTCGACCAGCGCGATGAGCTTCGCCTGATCGAAGGGCTTCATGACGTAGTCGTAGGCGCCGAACTTCATCGCCTCGATCGCGGTCTGGGTCGTGCCAAACGCGGTCATGAGAATCACCATGGCCTGCGGCTGCGCACCACGGAGCATCTGCAAAGTCTCGATGCCAGTCATCCCACCCATGCGGTTATCGAGAAGGATGACGTCGGGCTGGTCGCGCTTGGCGAAGGCGACGCCGGTTTCGCCGCTGTCGGCTTCAATCACCGTGTGCCCCTGACCAGCGAGGGCTCGCTTAAGCGAGTAGCGCAGGTCCTTGTCGTCATCGATGACGAGAACTTTGTCGGGAACGGTTGAACTCATGGATAAAAGTAGGCAGAAAGCGTGCCAGAGAGTGGATTCAGTTCATTTTGACGCTAATGAGTCGTTAAGCAACAGGGCCGTGCTTATTTTTAGGCAATTATACCTTTAAAAGGCCTTTTCTTAGCTTTTAAACGGGTTTAGGTTGGGGCGTGCTTAAAAACCTCCGCCAAATTCTACAGATTAGTGCAGGTTTTTTAGTAGTTTTAGGGCTATTTACAAACGCTTGGCTTTGGTTTGCCGGGGTGGGGCGGTCCCACGTGAGACCCGAGCAAGTTCCGCCGGGGTCCGTCATGGTCCTCCTCGGTACTAATGAGTTCGTCGGTCAATCGACCAACCCCACTGGTACTTATCGTCCGCGCATCGCGGCGGCCGCGGAGCTCGCCAAGTCTGGTCGGGTGAAGGTTGCCGTGGTTTCTGGGATTGAAACGCAGACATTGACGATGACCCGCGACCTGCGTGCCGCGGGCGTCACTTGTCCCATCGTCCGCGATCCGTATGGTTGGCGGACCCTCGACTCGGTGCACCGTGCGGCGGCCAGCTATCCTGGTGAGTCAGTAGTCTTTGTTTCTCAAGGTTGGCATTGCGACCGAGCGCTCTGGATGGCGGATCGCTTGCAGCTCCGCGCCTGTGCTTATCCTGCGGCGTTCGGTGATGGCTGGCGTCCGGTTTTGGGAGCCGCGCGCGATTTACTCGCCAAGCCTAAAGCCGTTTGGGATTGGCTCACCGGTAGTGAGCTCTCGACGCCGCAGCCGGTCGCCACGGGTAACGTGCCGACGCTTTGATCACACCCGCTCGTGGCGGCCGTCGCTGCGACGGAGTAAGTGTCCTTTAATCTCCAGCATCGTCAGAGCGACGGCCGCCTCCGCCAGCGAACACTGGGTCAGCTGGGCCAGCGATTCGGAATGATGCGCAGTGCCTCCGCCAAAGTGCTTGAGCCATCGCGCGTCCGCGGCATCCAGCTTTTCGAGGGGTAGCGTGAGTTGGCCCCGCGCTTCGCCGAGTTCGGCCAAGATGTCATCGAGCGACGAGACTAACGTCGCCCCGTCCCGAATGAGTGCATGGCAGCCGCGGCTGGTCGGGCTGTCGACTCGGCCCGGCAAGGCACAGAGGGTCTTGCCTTGTTCGCCAGCGAACCGCGCGGTGATCATACTGCCGCCATCGACATCGGTTTCGACCACGATGACGGCCTGGGCGAGCCCCGCGACGATGCGGTTACGCTGCGGGAAACTTTGCCGATCCGCGGGTCGACCCAAGGGGAACTCGGCTAGCACGCAGCCCCGCTCAATCATGCGTTGGCGGAGTTTAAAGGCCTCCGGTGGGTAGGTGAGGTCGAGGCCGTGCCCTAAGATGGCGGCGGTGCGACCCTCCGCTTCCAAAGCCCCTTCGTGCGCGGCGAAATCGATGCCCCGGGCGAGGCCGCTGACGATCCACCAGCCGAGTTTAGCCAGGTCGCGCGCTAAACTCCGAGCGAGGCCCGCCCCATACGGCGTGCAATGCCGTGAGCCGATAATAGCGACCGCGCGTTCATCGGGCACGGCGACGCCTTCCATATACAGGACCAGCGGGGCATCCCAGAGTTGTCGGAGTGATGCGGGCCAAATGGCATCGCCCTCATGCAGAATACGAAAGTTTAGGGTATTCGCCCGTTCGAGTTCGGCCGCATAATCGAAATCACGACGCAAGAGGCTGGCCACCATCGGGGCCGTGAGCCCTTTGACTTGTTGAAGCGCTTTTATGTCGGCCGATAGGGCGCGGCGTAGATCGCCGTCAAAAGCTTCTTGTAGCCGTCTGGCGGAGACTGGGCCGATACCAGTGAGTCCGTTCAAAAGGAGACGAAGGGTGCGAACGTCGGAAGGCAGCGGGTGCATTCCGCTGAATCGTGGCGGGCTCAGCGTGGCCGCAAGACCTGCGATAACCTAGGAAGAAGCTCCGTGGTTCGGATAGCTTCTTCCCCTCGTTGCTCCCTGAGGAGATCCGCGGCTTGCGCATGCCAGGTGACGGCCGCGACGACGGCGTCGAACGCGGTCAGGCCCAAGCGGTGTCGCAGGAAAGAACCGGTAAGCGTGTGCGCGGCATCTTAGCGGACAATCACCGCGAAGGCTTGGGCGAGGTCGTCGGTGTGCGTGAGCGAGACGAGCACGCGCGTACCGCCCTGGCGGGCCAGTAAGGCGCGGGCCTTGTCATCCAGGACCACGAGCGGGCCTTCCTCTGGACCGTGGAGAACCGAGACGCTCGTCAGGTGGAGTTCGGCGCCTAAGCCCGTGCCAAAGGCCTTGCTGACGGCTTCCTTGGCGGCGAAACGGGCGGCGAGGGAAGGATAGGGGTTGGCTTTGGCTAAGCACAGCGCCTGTTCGGCGGGGGTGAAGACTTTATCGAGGAAGGTAGCGCCATGTTTCTCATGGGCAGAGCGGATGCGGGCGACCTCTGTGAGGTCCACGCCAACACCGATCACGTTGCCGCCTTCGAGGTTCATGCGCCGCGGAGTAGGTGGGCCTTCATCTCGGCCACTGCGGCTCGGGCTCCCGTGAGGAGTGAGCGGGCGACGATGGTATGGCCGATGTTCAGCTCATGCAGGTGCGGGAGCGTGAGGATGGCCCGGATATTGTCGTAGTTGATGCCGTGGCCCGCGTTGACGATGAGGCCGAGCCGATGCGCTAGTTCGCAGCCGGTGCGGAGTCGGGCGAGTTCCTCATCCGCTGTCGGGCTCAGCCAAGCGTTGGCGAAAGCGCCCGTATGGAGTTCGACGACCGGTGCGCCGATGGCATGAGCGGCTTCGATTTGGGCGGCCTCTGCGCCGATGAAAAGGGAAACCTCGATGCCGACGTCTTTGAGGGCGGCGACGGTGGCCGCCACGCGCTCGCGCTGACCCGCGACTTCTAGGCCACCTTCAGTGGTGACCTCTTCACGGGATTCTGGGACTAGGCAAACAGCGGCCGGGCGGAGGCGGCGCGCAAAGTCCGTCATCCAAGGCGTGCAGGCCATCTCGAGATTTAGGCGGACGCCAGGTAACTGGGCGATGGCGAGCACATCCTCTTCTTGAATATGGCGGCGGTCTTCGCGGAGGTGGACGGTGATGCCGTCGGCCCCTCCGGCCAAGGCTTCGCGGGTGAAGGCAAGCGGGCTCGGTTCGGCGTGCACCGAGTCGTGCGTGCCGCGGTAACGCGCTTGGCGGACCGTTGCCGCGTGGTCGATATTAACGCCGAGGAGGATTCGACTCATTGCTTTTTGAGTTTATCGAGTTCCTTTTGGATTTTCGCCTTATCGCGTTCAAATTCTTTCTTCATGTCCGGTTGGTTACACTTATCGAAGTAAGGCTGCATCGTATCAATCAGGCCTAGCACGGTCTTCATGCGGAAGACGTCATTTCCGGTATCGGACATCTCATTCTGATAGAGCCGGCGGATTTCGCGGAGGAAGCTGAGCTCCAAGGTCGCGTTGCCTTTGACTGCCAAATAGAAGTTGTCGAGGAGGCTCCGGAAGGTCGGAAGGTGTTCGAGGTTATCTTTCAGGCCTTGGCGCATGAAGAAGAAGAGGTTTTCCTGCCCCTTCGCAGACTTGTCCTTCGCAAGCTGGCGGCCGGTGCGTTCGATAGAGACCACAATGAGGTCGTAGCGCGTTTTGTCGAAGGTCTGCCCCCGCAGGCGCTTCTTCTCGCTCATGAACTGGTTGTAGGAGTTCTTACATTCCATGTAGACCTGCTCGGGGGTCATTTTAGGGTCCGTCCAAACGTGCTTCTCGGCGAGATCGTCGGCGTATTTAATCATATCTAGCCAGCGCCGGTCTTCATCGAAGGTATGGAAGGCGGAACGCCACGACTTTACGAACTCGCGCCAGCGGTCGTAGGAAATCTTCTTGTCCATCGCTTCTAGGCAGGCGGCGGTCTCGAGCCACGCATCCAGGGACATCTTGGCGACCTGCGTCGAGAACTGCAGGCATTCCAATTGGCCTTCTTGGTCTTTATTGCCTTGAAAGACTTTGGCGGCGAAGCGGAGGCGGAGGCTCTTGGGGTAGTGCTCGGACATGCGGCGTTGGGGGTCGCCCGTGAGTTGAACCTCGAATTCGCCGATACCCTTGCCGGTCTGCGGATCTCTGGTGTGGCCATTGGCGTAGCCATCAGCGTAGCGGCCCGTGCCAGGAAGATTGCGCGGTTCGCTAAAGGGATGGAAACTGTTGCCCATGTTCCACTGGTGCGTGGGCATCATGTACGCGAACCAGGCGTGGCCGCCGCGGTTCCCGTCGCCGCCGACGGAGGCGGCGGGGATGCCGTAGGCGCGGGCGGCGGTGGTACCAAAGTGAGACTGGTCCATACAGATGCCGCCGACTTCATGGATTTCTTCCAAGGTCCCCCGCGTGAAACTCTCGGCGAGTGGCTTGTAGGCCTTCTTGCCTGGCGGAGCCTTCGACGGCTTGGCGCCGGTCACGAAGTCCATACGGTAATTAATCATCGGGTAGGCTTCGCTCCAGTCATTCTTCTGGTCGGTCGTGGCGAGCTTCAGCCGCTTCAAGTCGTTTTCCTTGAGGGCCCATTCCATTTCCTCTGCGGTGGCTTCGGCACTGACCACCCAGACGAGTTCGTAAGGCTCCAGCCGCTTGATGTCGGTTTCGAGGCGTTGCCGCTGCGCGTTGTCGCGGAAATAGCGGTAGCGCTCGAGCGGGTTAACGGTGAAGGACTCGCCCTTGGGGTCGCGGGCGCGGCGGAAACTAAAACGCCTATCAAAGACGAACGCCACGGCGAGCTGCAGGTTGACGTACTTGCCTTTGAGTTCTTTCGAGTCGTCGGCCACCAGCTTGGACCAGACCTTGATGGCTTCGCCGGCGTCGTCCTCGGCCTTGATGTTCGCCAAAAACTTTTCCATCAGTGCCGAGTCGGCCATGAGTTCCTGCAGGAATGGCAGGGTCTCTTCCTGGGTGATAAAGGAGCGCAAGGTGGCGGGCGTGACGCGTTGGATGAACGCGTATTGGGTCATGCCCAGCGCGAAGTACGGACTCTGCCAGAGGCCGTCGAAGCGGCGGACGCCGTCGTTCTTAGAGGCACCCGTTAGCGCTGGGTAGAGGCCGTATTTGACGCGATCGGAATGGCTTTCCCACTTTCCATCGAAGGTGCGTGCCTTCGTGTCTTTGAGAAGCGTGGCTAGACGTTGCGGGTCGCGGAGGTCAGGTCCCGTGAAGGGGTAAGGCTGCAGGGCCATCGGCGGCAGGGGCTCTTCGACGACCTTAGGTGGCACTACGACGATGGGCTCGACCGTCGGTTTGGGTGGGACGATGACCACCGGGGGAACTTCGGTCTTCGTTTCAATGGCTTCAGCTGGGCGAAAGACACCCGCGAGGTTATCGATGAGGCCGCGATCCGCCTTAGGCGGGAGTTTGGCCTGCGACGTCGCGCGTTCATAAACTTGCCAGCCCAACCAGCTACCGACGACTAGGATTGGAAAGAGAATGCCGATGATCCAAAGATCGGCATTATTGCTCGGCTGTGGTGCGGTGACGCGAGGGCGCGGTTTTTGAGGGGAGCCAGTCATGGTGCTAGGCCGATAGATAACCCGAAACGGGGACGGGTCAAAGCGAACCTAGCACGAGTGCACGACGAGAAGGTTACGAAGGCAGTGTGGTAGGTCATATCGTTCGCTATTCGTACGCATTCCTGCCCGCGGCTAAGGTATTTCCTTCAGGCTTTCTTCTTGGGCGCGGCCTTCATCATCCCGCGCTTCAATGTCAAAGCCAAGGCGGGTGCCGTGGGGGAGCCTTTCTTGGCCGCCAGGGACTCGGGGTCACCTTGGTGGACGAGTTGCCCGCCCGCTTGCCCGCCCTCTGGTCCAATTTCCACTACCCAATCCGCTTCGGCAATGACGTCGGGATGGTGCTCGATGACTACCACGGTGTGACCTTGGTCGACCAGCGCGTGCAAGAGTTCGATGAGGCGACGGCAATCGGATTGGTGCAGTCCGATGGTCGGTTCCTCCAGGAGGTACAGGTTAGGACGAATCTGTCCCCGGGCGCGCTCCCGGAAGGTCGGTAGTCCCTTGGCGAGTTCACTCACGAGTTTGAGGCGTTGAGCTTCGCCACCGGAAAGTGTCGGGCTGCTTTGTCCGAGCGTGAGGTAGCCCAAGCCGGTCTTGGTCATTAGGCCACAGAGGTCGCGGAGTTTGGCGTCGAAGGAGAAGAATTCGGCGCCTTCCTCGAAGGTCATGGACAGAAGGTCAGCCGCAGATTTTCCGTTCCAGCGGATGGCGCGGGCGACGGTGCCGTAGCGCGTGCCCTGACATTCTTCGCAAGGCACATAGGTGTCCGGGAGGAAACTCATTTCCAATTTAATCCGCCCAGCGCCGGAGCAAGCTTCACAGCGACCGCCAGAAGTGTTGAAGGAAAAGAAGCCGGCGCCATGCCCGCGAATCGAGGCTTCCGGTAACGCGGCTAAGCGTTCACGGATTAAATCCCAGGCGCCGATATACGTCGCTGGCGTCGAGCGCGGCGTCTTGCCGATGGGCTCTTGGTCGACAATCACAAGCTGGCGGAAAGACTTCAGGCCAGTCAGGTTGTGGAACGCTGGTTTGCCGCCGTTGGCGATGACTTCGGTGGCTTCCTTGCCGTGCAGGCCGTCCTTCTTCTTGGAAATCGCCAGCCGGGCCGCAGGGGCGACTAGGTCCGTCATGAGCGTGCTCTTCCCAGCGCCCGATACGCCACAGACCACCGAAAGTCGCCCAGTCGGGAAAGTGACGTCGAAGTGCTTGAGGTTGCGTAACGAAGCTTGTTTCACGCGAATCCATTCCGCGGGTGCATCCTTGCCGGCGATGGCCCGGCGCGTTCCGCGAAGGGGGTGGGGGATGGCCGACTTTAGAGACTGTCCCGTGACCGAAGCGGGATTACTTTCGAGGTCGTGTGCCGTGCCTTCGGCGATGATGCGTCCACCGTGGACGCCCGCGCCTGGTCCGAGGTCGATAATGCGATCAGCGGCGCGCATGGTATCTTCGTCGTGTTCAACGACGAGGACGGTGTTGCCGCGGTCACGGAGGTCGCGGAGCGACTCGATGAGTCGATCGTTGTCCCGTGGGTGTAAGCCGATGCTAGGCTCATCGAGGACGTAGAGCGCGCCCGAAAGGGTCGAACCGAGTTGGGCGGCGAGACGGATGCGTTGGGCTTCACCACCCGAGAGCGTGTCGGCGCCACGGTCCAAGGCGAGGTAGCCTAGGCCCACGGAACTAAGGAACTTCAGGCGGGCAGCAATCTCGGGCAGGAGCGCGCCGACCACCGCCTTTTCGCGCGGCCCCAAGGTCAGGCCACCGAGGTAAGTGAGTGCCTCGTCGGGTTGGAGGCGCAGGAGATTCGGGAGCGAAAGGCTCTTACCGCCTTTGCCGTGTAATTTTACCGAGCGGCCAATCGGACCCAAGCGTTCGCCTCGGCACGTGGGGCAGACGGCTTCACCGACGCGATCGGCCAGCGCATTTTCGTTCAGGGTTTCTTCTTCGTCGGCGGCGAAAGTAGTGACTTCGAGGCCATGGCCGCGACAGTCTGGACACCAGCCACGAGGGGAGTTCCAAGAGAGATGCTTTGGGTCAACCTCTGGATACGATTCACCGGTAGCGGGATCGCTGCGTGAGGTGGAGAGGAAGGCGACCTGCTGGCCACGTTCGTCAATAAGGAGACAGGCCCCTTTGCCGGCGAGGAGTGTCACGCGCACCAGCGTGCGTAGGGCTTTCTCTCCGCTCTCTTCGGTTTCATCGGGGTGTACGATGGTACCGTCTGCACGCAGCACCGCGAAGACCGCGTCGACATCATGTTCGCGGTAACGGTCGAGCCCTTCGAAGCCGGCGACGGGCGTCAGTTTACCGTCGCAGCGCATGAGGCGGAGCCCCTTATTCTCGGCCCATTCGGCGAGCGGACGGTGATGGCCTTTGCGGGAGCGAACCAGCGGCGCTGCTAAGAGTAGCTTGCCCTTCTTTAAAGCCTGTAAGCGTTTGGCGACGAGTCGGATGACGGCGTCTTCCGTCATCTCTTCCAGTGGCTCGCCGGTGACGGGGCTATGGAGCACTCCCGCTCGGGCAAACAAGACGCGCAGGTATTGGGCGACTTCCGTCACGGTCGCGACGGTCGACTTAGAAGAGCCCCGCGTGACGCGCTGTTCGATGGCCACGGTCGGCGGCAGGCCAGTTAAGGAGTCGATGTCTGGCTTAGGCAACTGCTCGACGAATTGGCGCGCGTACGCGGAGACGCACTCCAGGAAGCGGCGTTGGCCCTCGGAGAATAGAATATCGAAAGCTAAAGACGATTTGCCCGAGCCCGATACGCCCGTCATGACCGTTAGGGAGCCGTGCGGAATCTCGAGCGAGACATCGCGCAGGTTGTGCTCACGGGCGCCCGCAGAGAAATGCTGGTTGGTCTAGGTTTGGCTGTCCGCGTATCCGGCGTCGCAAACGCAGCGTCGCCCGCTGCCAAGAAATTCCCCGTCGTCGTACCCGCTTGGGACACCTGTGCTGGCGTGCCTTCGGCGACGAGCAGGCCGCCGCCAGGGCCGGCTTCGGGGCCCATTTCTAAAATCCAGTCGCAAGCCTTGAGCACGTCGAGGTGGTGCTCCACGACGATGAGCGAATGGCCGGCGTCAGCCAGACGATGGAGCAGGGCGATCAAGCGGGCGACATCTTCGCGGTGCAGGCCGGTCGTTGGTTCATCGAGCAGCAACAGGGCGCCGGGCTTACGTGGGTCGAGGCGACCGAGGTAGCGGACGAGTTTGAGGCGCTGGGCTTCGCCGCCGGAAAGTGTGGTCAGCGGTTGTCCGAGGGAAAGGTAGCCGAGGCCGACCTCTTCGAGGACCGCGAGCTGTTGGCTGGCCGGCGTCCGTCCGCCGAGGAATACGCGCACTTCCGTGACGGACATGGCCATGAGGTCACCCACCGACTTGCCGTCGAACTGAAAGGCTAGAACCTCGTCTCGGAAGCGCTTGCCGTTACAGGAGGGGCAGGGCAGTGCGACGTCGGAGACGAATTGCATCTCGACCGTCTCCCAGCCTGCGCCGCCGCAGCGTTCACAACGCCCTTCGCCGGCATTGAACGAAAAGTGCGAAGGCGTTAAGCCCGCGGCCTTTGCCTCTTCGGAGTTACCGAGTAAGTTACGAATCGCATCCCAAGCCCCTACATACAATGCGGGGTTCGAGCGTGGGGTGCGGGTCGCAGGTGATTGGTCGACGAGCGCAACTTCCTCGTGCTCGCGATCGAACTTAAGTTTACCGTGCCCTTGGGCCGATGTGTCGCCTGATTCCGGATCGCGGCGACCGATGACTTGGTGGAGTAGGGTAGATTTTCCTGAGCCGGAAACGCCGCAGAGACCGACGAGCCGTCCGAGCGGGAGCGTGCAGGAGAAGTCACGGAGGTTATTGACCGTGGCACCTTCGATCCGCAGGCGGGGCGTGGTGTCGGTGACTGGGCGGGGCGCTCGCGTGGCCGGTTGGCTGCGGCCGCTCAGCCAGGCGCCGGTCACGGAATCTTTGGCCTTGAGGATACCTGTTGGTTTCCCCGCGTAAACGAGGTGACCACCGGCTGCCCCTGGCCGTGGACCGATTTCGATGAGCCAATCGGCTGCACGCATGACGGATTCATCATGCTCGACGACAACGACGGTGTTTCCTTGTTCGACGAGGCTGCGGAGGATTCCGACCATCCGTGAAAGGTCGCGTGCGTGCATGCCGACGCTGGGTTCATCGAGTACGAAGACCGTATCCGCTAGGCAGGCGCCGAGACAGGAGGTCAGGTTGACGCGCTGGACTTCACCGCCGGAAAGCGTCCGGGAGAGACGATCGAGTGCGAGGTAGCCGAGCCCGACGGCTTCGAGGTAGCCGAGGCGGGCGAGCATGGCCTCGAGTGCGTGGTCGGCTGGGTGGCGCGAGTCCTTCGGGGCGTAGGGCCGGAGTAATGTACGCAGTTCGGTAACCGGCAGTGCATAAAGTTCGGGCAGGCTGCGTCCCTGCCAGCGCCACCAGAGTGACTCCTCGCGGAAACGTTGGCCACGGCACTTGGGGCATTCCTCGTAGGCGCGCCAGCGCGACAGGAACACGCGGACGTGCATCTTGTAGGTGCTTGATTCGAGCCAGCGGAAAAAGCCGCGGATTCCATACCACTTGGATTCCCATTCGCCGGGCACGTACGTAGGGTCACCGTCTTCAAGGTAGCGGCGGTGGGCGGCAGTGAGTTTATTCCAAGGCACATCCAGCGGGATGCCCTTCTTCTTACATGCCTTGGCTAAATCACGCTGGCTCTCGCCGTAGACATTGCCTTGGAAGGGGGCGACCGCGCCTTCGGCGAGCGTGAGCTTGGGGTCTGGGATGATTTTCTTCCAGTCGAGGCCGATGACGCGGCCAAAGCCCCGGCAATCAGGACAAGCGCCGATCGGAGAATTAAACGAGAACAACGCTGGCGTGGCTGGGCGGAAGCGGCGGCCATCGACTGGGGATTCGAGGATCTCGCTGAAGCGCCCGATCTCGACGCCCGCGTCCGTCAGTAGGCGCATGCGGCCACCGCCCAGACGGAAGGCAACCAAGGCGGCCTCATGGAAGCGCGAAGCCTCGGCGGTCGAAATGGTTAGCCGATCTTGAATGATGAGCGCCTCGTCGGCGTCCTCAGGAATAGCTTCTTCGCCGAGGCGGAGCCGTTGGCCAGACACGAACGCCCGCGTGAAGCCGGCGCGCACAAATTCTTCGGCGATGGCCGGCCAAGCGAGCCCGGCTGGCTTCTGCACGGCGAAGGCTAGGACGACCGCTTGGCCGACGTGTGCTTGTAGGCAAGTGTCCCATGCGGCCGCGGGGCCTTGCGGGACGACTGGTTGACCGCTGGCGGGATCAAGTAACTCCGCGCGGTGGGCGAACCAGACCTTAAACCAATCGCAAAGCTCGGTCATAGTTCCGACTGTCGAGCGCGAGGTCCGGACCGCATTCCCTTGCTTGATGGCGACGGACGGACGGACGTTTTCGGCCGAGTCGAGGGCGGGCGCGGGCAGGAGCTCGAGGAATTGCCGGACGTAGGGGCTGAAGGTTTCGACGTAACGGCGTTGGCCCTCGGCATGCAAAGTGTCGAAGACGAGCGAGGATTTACCGGCACCGCTGAGGCCCGTCACGACCACCAGTTTCCCGATGGGGATGTCGATATCGAAACCCTTCAGGTTGTTTTGGCGGACTCCGCGGAGTCGAATGGCATCGGGTTGGGCGGCAGGCATCGGCGACCCACCAACGGACACAAAACCGACTAATAGGCAAACCTCCTAGCGAGAGACCTTAGGCACCACCCCAGCCGGGGTGACAATCGCGTGGAGGCAGTGGTCGTGGCTTTCGGCCGGGACCTCGGGGGCGATTTGAAATTCAAACCCATAGCCCACGGTGAAGGCGGTCGGCTTGGCTTGGTTGAGTAGACGATCGTAAAAGCCGGCACCATAGCCCAGGCGGTGTCCGTCGGCGGCGAAGGCGAGCCCGGGGACTAAGAAGAGGTCGACCTCGGTGACGTCGCGTCGCGGTGCGCTGGGGGCAGGCTCTAAGATGCCGAGGTGCGAGGAGGTCAGGGTGCTCAGGTCGGAGACCTCGTGCAGGCTCAAGGTGCCGTCGGGCTGGGTGCGCGGCAGGACCAGCACCTTACCTTCATCCAACGCCGTTTGGAGTAAGCGGTGAGTCCCAAGTTCGTGTTTAAACGACGCGTAGAGGCAGACGACTCGGGCAACTGACCACTGCGGTAATGATAAGAGGACACTCGCCGCCTGGGCCGCCTGCTGCTCGTGCGAAGCGGGTGAGAGCTCAGCCCGTAACGCTTTCATTTCGGCGCGGAGCTGGGCTTTGGCCGCACGCAAGTCCATGTCCCTAGAAAAGCCGATTTAACGTCAGAGTCAACAGGACCACTGGGAGGTAGAGAATCGACGCGAGAAAGAATGGTTTAGCGACCTCCGCCCGGCGGTGCGGTAACGCGAAGTCGAGGCTCAGCTTAAAGAACCAAGCCCCCGCCAGCAGCGAAACCCAGAGATAGGGGCTCTTGAAGCCACCAAGTTGCCCCGTGTAGCCCGGCTCGAAGAACGTCATCGCGATCTTACCAGCGACAAAGATCATCGGGATAATGAACGCCATGGCCCAGAGCGAGGCGGATCGCCCGGAGGGGTCGTCGACGGTCGCAACCTTGAAGCCACCGCGGGCGTAATCGTCGCGGCACATCACGGCGAGGGCCATGAAGTGGGGAATCTGCCAGCAGAAAAGCAGGGCGAAGAGGAGCCAGCCCATGGCGTCGATGTTTCCGTTGGCTTGGCCTTGGCCGAGCTTGGCGGCCGTGCCGATAATGGGTGGGATGGCACCGGGCAAAGAACCGACGAGCGTGCACCAAGACGTTACCGACTTAAGCGGCGTGTAAAAAAGAAGGTAACTGACGATGGTGGCCAGCGTCAGGAAGCCCGCGAGGGCATTGGCGCCGTTCCAGACGAGCGTGACGCCAGCGATACAGAGTACGCCTCCGAAAAGTAGGACGATGCCGGGGTGGACGACCTTAGCGGGGATGGGACGATGCTTCGTCCGTTCCATCCGCGCGTCAGCTTCGCTTTCCCACCACATATTGAGCGCGCCGCAACCGCCGGCTGCTAAGGCCGTGCCCACGGCGAGCGAGACGAGCACGCGGGCGTCGGTTAAGCCTTGTGGATTACTGCAAAAGTAGCCGGCCAGTGCCGTCAGGACGGAAAGGAACGACAACCGGGGCTTGGTTAACTCCCAGAGGGCGGCAGGAAGAGATCCAGCGCGTTCGCTCATGCACTTGTCGTGGCGACTTTCCTCAACGGGTTAAAGGTAAATCGGAGCGCCGCGCTTAGGCTTCGGAAGACTTAGCTCGGTGGACCAGGGCCGCATGGGCACAAAGGGTCGAGAATAAGGCGGCACCTACTACTAGGTGGATGGTGCGAACGTGTGGATTGAGCGGCAGCACGATGCTCAGAACGCCCAGCGAAATCTGGACGCCTAGGAGCAGGGCGAGGGGCACCCATCGACTGGCGCGCCTTTCCCCGGTGGCGGCGAAGATGAGCACCGCTACGCCGGCGACGAGCGCACCGGAGCGGTGGAATAGGTTCATCAACCAGGGAAGCCCGTCGCCGGCCGGCAGGAAGAGTTCGGTGAGGCTTCCGCTCGTCACCCAAGAGGTAAAATGGTTCTGGCGCATGATTGCCCCAAAAATGATGACCGTGAAGACCGCAGCAGCCGCGATCTTGCCGGCGAGCCGTTCTCGCGGTTGGGCGGGGTTCGCTTGACGCCAGGCGAGCGTATGGCTGGCGGCGATAACGGCGAGTAGCGCGATGGTGAGTTGGGCATTGACCGCATGTCCGACGGCAAAACAGATGGCCTTTAGGTTACCATCTCCGCCGATGTTTAGTTGGTCGAGGAGGACGCGCAGGCCACCGAGGCCGCCTTGGAGAATCACGAGGCCGGCTAAGGCATAAGCCGCCAAGCGAATGCCTCGGCGCGGCTCACGTGCATAATGCAAGGCGGCGATGGCGAGGCAGAGAAGCCCTAGCCCGGTGGCGGCAAGGCGATGCGAATGTTCGGCGAATTTATCGATTTCGGTTAGCCAGCCCGGTGGGTTAATCGAGCCGTTCGAGAGCGGCCAATCGAGGAAGGCCATCCCCGCGCGGATACTCGTCGTGAAGCCGCCCGCTTGGAGTACGATCACCGTCCAACCGAGGGTCGCGAAGCAGAGCCATTTCAGCCATGCATCCGGCTGTCCCGAGTTCGCGGTGGCGGAGGATGGGTGGGCCGACGTTTGCATCCCTCCATCAGACTTGCGGAGGCCGAAGGTGCAAATCCCTTTCGATGAAATTCACCCAATCGGGCGTTTTAGCGGCCAGCGACTTGACCGAAGGTGCGGATTTTACCGACTAAATTGGTGAGACCGTTGCGACGATTGGGGGAGAGGTGTTGGGTCACGCCGACCTCGGCCAGGAAGTTTGCGTCTGTGGCGGCGACTTCTTGCGGGGAGCCTCCGTCATAGAGTTCACAGACCAGTGCTGCAATCCCCTTGGTGATGAGTGAATCGGCGTCGCAACGAAAGCGGCAGACGCCATTCTCGACCGTCGGCACCAGCCAAAGATTAGAGGTGCAGCCCTCGACGAGGAAGGCGTCGAGTTTAAGTGCGCCGTCGAGGCCGGGCGCGGTCTTCGCGCGGTCGATGATATATTGGAAGCGCTCGTGGTGATCTCCGAATGGTTCCAGTTCGGCGATGAGTTGCGCACGCTTGGCGGCGAGGCTCATGTTTTTTAGCGACCGTTGAGCGCTTCTTGATCGAGGTCCGGACGGGCCAGCGGTGCGATGGCTCGGTCGAGGCGCTCGGCCTGTTCCTTCGGTAGCTTCGCCTCGCTCCGAAGCCAGGAAAGGGCTTCGTGCCAGATGAGCGGCGACGGGCGGCGCATCTTCAGGAGTTCTTCCAGTTCCTCGCCGACCGATTTACGTGTGCCGTAAGCCTCTGTCTGGCCAGCGAGCATCCGGGCACCTATGTAGTCGGCACGCAGTTGAGCGTAGCGGGGGAAGAGTTGGACGCCGGCCTCCAGCACGCGGACGGCGGCCTCGGTGGCGCGGATGCGCTTCAGGTGCTTGCCGACGGAGCGATAGGCTTCGGGACCGAGGTTCTGGGCCGTGAGGAACTCTTTGAGATAACGGTCACCGATGTTTCGGTCGCTCTTGCCGGCGACGTCATCTTTCTTCGGCCGTGCATGGTAGGAGATTCCGAGCAGGGCGTTGATGATCGGCTGGTTAGAGGAAAAGTAGCCACGGTCGGCGGCGTTCACTTGCTGGTATTGCGCGATCACCTGATCGGGCTGCTGTCCGTTCAGCAACGCTTCTAGGTGGAGGGCCGCGAACGTTGAGCGCTCGAAGCCGCGACTGGCGGAAGCTTCGGCTAAGGTGGAAGTGAGGCCATCGTAGCCGCGTTCAGCGGCGAAATTCGCGAGCGCAATCATCGCCCCAGCGTTGCCGGCAAAACGTTCGGCGATCAGTTGCAGCTCTTTTTCGTACTCGTCTTTAAGATTCAAGCGGTCGAGTAGCATCAACCGCTGGATATGCGGGAAGGGGGCCTTTTCATCGAGCGCGATGCGCTCGTTGGTCACGGTCAAGGCGACCTTGGATTTACCGAGCAAGATTTGGAAGCGGGCCTGTTGGGCGTAGAGGGCATCTTTGGCCGAGCCGCTAAAGAGCGATGTCTTGGATTCGAGCAGGCCGACCGCTTCCTGGGTCTTGCCCCCGTCGAAAAGGGCTTTTGCTTTGAGTAAAAGCCCCCCCACATTCGCGTCTAAGCTGTTAATATTGATGATGTTAACCGACTCAGCGTAACGGCCCACCCAGTAGAGGGACGTCGCGGCGGAGAGGGCAATGGTCTGGCGGGTAGGTGGGGGGAGGTCCTTCCCCCTTTGAAGTAGTTTAAGGCTTTGCTCGACCACCTCAGCGTCGCGCTCGCGGAGCTGCAGGAGCTGAAAATAACGATCGAGGTAATCCCGGCCGAGCGGGTCATTGACGTTAAGGAACTCGAGCCCATGAAGTAAAGTCTGGATACCGTCATCCGTCCGGTTGAAGTTGCTGTGTAAAATGTTGGCAAAGAACAACTTACCTTTTACATTACCCGGGCTGATACGGACCGTAATTTGGGCCAATTTAAAGGCCTCATCAATCCGGTTGGACTGCAGGGCCTCTTGCGCTTGGCCTAAGAAGTATTCGCCCACCTTGATGAGGTGCTCCTCGCGAATGAGGGCCGCCTTATCGGGTTGATCTTCGATCCGGGAGAGGGCGAGCCGGACCCATTGGCGCAGAACGACGTCCTTAACTAAATCGGACTTTACGTAGGTCAGGCGGCTGTAGCGAAGAATCTCTTCCTTGGATTTGGTAATCGGCAGCCCTGCCAGGATGATGAACTCGGCATCGACCTCCTCCTTACTGTTGATCGGGGCGGCTGGCTTATCTTTGCCTGCGGCCGGGGTGGGGGCAGGGGATTGGGCCCATCCCTGCAGGCAAAGGGCGCACAGGCTGAAGACGAGAAGCGGGCGGGGGGGGGACATACGAGGACGGGCATCATGGGAAACCCTCCCCCAATTGTCTCGCCCAAAAACGGGGAGGGGGAGGGCCCAGCCAGCACTCGAGTAAAGAAATCTTAAAACCTACGCACTTTCCGCTTGCACGAGGTCTCCCGAACCCTATGCCCAAACCCTCTTTTCCCTATTTCCTTCGGTCCATGCCTACCATCAACCAGCTCGTCCGCAACCCACGCGTACAACCCAAGTCCAAGTCCAAGTCCCCGGCCTTGAACAACTCCCCCTTCCGCCGTGGCGTCTGCGTGCAGGTCATGATCCGCACGCCCAAGAAGCCGAATTCGGCTCAGCGTAAGGTCGCCAAGGTGCGCCTCACGAATGGCCAGGAAGTCATTTCCTACATCCCCGACGAAGGCCATAAGCTCCAGGAGCACTCCGTCGTCCTCGTCCGCGGTGGCCGCGTGAAGGACCTTCCAGGCGTCCGCTACCACATCGTCCGCGGTCCGCTCGATTGCTCCGGCGTCGAAAAGCGTCGTCGCTCCCGCTCCAAGTATGGCGTGAAGCGTCCGAAGGAAAAGAAGGCCTAATCTCCGTCCCTAACTTTTAGCACACCCTCCTCATGTCTCGTCGTCGTAAAGCAGTTAAGCGCGTCCACCAGCCGGACGCTCGTTATGGTAGCCCTCTGGTCAGCCAGCTCATCAATATGGTGATGAAGTCGGGCAAGAAGTCTATCGCCCAAAGCATCGTCTACGGTGCGATCGAGAAGGTTTCCGAGAAGCTCATGAAGGGCAACCCAGTCGAGCTCCTGCTCGGCGCCCTCGAAAACTGCCGTCCGAAGCTGGAGGTCAAGAGCCGCCGCGTCGGTGGTGCCACTTACCAGGTCCCGGTCGAAGTCAGCCACGAACGCCAAAACAGCATTGCCCTTCGCTGGGTCGTCCTTGCTGCCCAAGGCCGTAAGGGTTCCCCGATGGCCGAAGCCCTCGCCTCTGAAATCGTCGATGCCTATAACAATACGGGCAACGTCGTGAAGAAGCGCGAAGAAACGCACAAGATGGCTCAGGCCAACCGTGCTTTCGCCCACCTCCGCTGGTAATATAATTCCTCCTTTTCCGTCTGATTTCTGGTTCCGACCATGGCTAAACTTTCCGAGCTCAACTCCCCGTCCCGCGCGTTCCCCCTAGAGCACACGCGCAATATCGGCATCGCTGCCCACATCGACGCCGGCAAGACGACCACCACGGAGCGTATTCTTTTCTACACGGGCGTCGTCCATAAAATGGGCGAAGTGCACGATGGCACTGCGACCACCGACTGGATGGAGCAGGAACGCGAGCGTGGCATCACGATCACCGCGGCCGCTATTTCCGCTGGCTGGACGACCAAGGAAGGTCACTTCGCCAACATCGATCACCGTATCAACATCATCGACACCCCTGGTCACGTGGACTTCACGGCCGAGGTGGAGCGCTCCTTGCGCGTCCTCGATGGCGCTGTCGCTGTCTTCTGTGCGGTCGCCGGCGTTCAGCCCCAGTCCGAAACGGTCTGGCGCCAGATGAACAAGTACGGCGTACCCCGCGTTGCTTTCGTCAATAAGATGGACCGTACCGGTGCCGATTACTTCGGCGCCGTGGACGACATCCGCACCAAGCTTAAGGGCAATGCCCACCCGCTCTTCATCCCTATCGGCCAGGGCGAAGACTTTAAGGGCATGATCGACCTGATCAAGAACGTCGCTTACGTCTACGACGAGACCGACCCGAAGGGAATGAAGTTCGACACGGTCGAAATCCCTGAAGGCCAGAAGAAGGAAGCCGCTGAATGGCGCACCAAGCTCGTCGAAGGCCTTGCTGACTTCGACGACGTTCTCGCCGCGAAGTACCTCGACGGCCAAGAAGTGACCATCGAGGAGATGCGCACTGGCATCCGTAAGGCCACCCTGTCCCTCAACTTTATCGGCGTCATCCCTGGTTCTGCTTTCAAGAACAAGGGTGTGCAGATGCTCCTCGACTGCGTTGTCGACTTCCTCCCGTCCCCAGTCGACATGCGCCCCCAGAAGGCGTTCACCGACGGTGGTGACACGGAAATCACGATTGGTCCAGACGACAAGGCCAAGGTCACCGGCCTCTGCTTCAAGCTTTGGTCCGACCCCCACGTCGGCCAGCTGGTCTTCTACCGTGTGTACCGTGGACAGCTTAAGAAGGGCGAAGCCCTCTACAACCCGCGCACCCGCAAGAACGAACGCGTCTCCCGCATCGTGCTGCTCCGTGCGATGGACCGCGAAGAAATCGACGTCGCCTATTCGGGTGACATCTGCGCCATCATCGGCCCGAAGGATATCGCCACCGGCGACACGCTGACCGCCGAAGACGACTTGATTCTCGAAAAGACCACCTTCGCTGAGCCGGTAATCTCGATGTCGATCGAGCCGAACTCGAAGGGTGACCAAGAACGTCTCTCGCTCGGCTTGCAGCGCCTCGCTCAAGAAGACCCGACTTTCCGCGTGACCTCTAATCCTGAGACGGGCCAGACCCTCATCTCGGGCATGGGCGAGCTCCACCTCGAAATCATCGTCGACCGTCTGAAGCGCGAATTCCGCGTCGAAGCGAAGTCCGGTAAGCCACAGATTTCCTACCGCGAAACCATCACGGCCAAGGCCGAAGGCGTGGGCAAGTTCATCCGCCAGTCCGGTGGTAAGGGTCAGTATGGCCACGTTGAGATTAAACTCGAACCAAACCCTGGCTCGGCCCGTTTGCCTGGCGTTCCTGGCGAAGAAATCATCAACGAAATTGTGGGTGGCGTCATCCCCAAGGAATTCATCAAGCCGACCATCGAAGGCATCAAGGATGCCGCGAAGAATGGCACCATCGCCGGCTACCCGGTCATCGATTTCAAGGTCAGCATCGTCTTCGGTTCCTACCACGAAGTGGACTCGAACGAAATGGCCTTCAAGATGGCTGGCATCTTCGCGTTTAAGGACGCCATGAAGGATGCTAAGCCTCAGCTCCTTGAGCCCGTTATGAAGGTCGAAGTCGTGACCCCGGAAGAATACCAGGGTGACATCATGGGTGACTTGAACCGTCGCCGTGGCCAGATCCAAGGCATGGAAACCAAGATGGGCCTCTGCAACATCGAGGCTCGCGTCCCGCTCGCCGAAATGTTCGGCTATTCGACTGACGTCCGTTCCCTCTCCAAGGGCCGCGCCTCCTACTCTATGGAGCCAGCCACTTACGAGCGGGTTCCTGAACAGATCCTCAAGCAGGTCGTCGAGACATCCTCGCGCGCCCCTGCCCGCACCTAACCCCCCACACTTCCTCCCAAGATGGCCAGCAAAACCAAGATTCGTATTAAGCTTAAGGGCTTCGATTACCGCATGGTGGATCACTCCGCCAACGAGATCGTCGACACCGCCAAGCGTACCGGCGCCCGTGTTTCGGGTCCGATTGTTCTCCCGACCTCGATTGAGCGTCTCACCGTTAATCGTTCCCCGCACGTCGACAAGAAGTCGATGGACCAGTTCGAGATCCGCACGCACAAGCGCCTGATCGAAATCATCGATCCGAACTCCCAGACGGTGGATGAGCTGCGTAAGCTCAACATGCCCTCCGGCGTGAATTTCAACATCATCGCCTAACCCTCACCTTCAACCTCAACCCCCAAAGCAGGCGCCACGCGACCCTACGACAGGACCAAGATTCCGCAAGGACATCCAAAGCCTAACGCAGGTCATCACTGACCTAAAGATTCCGCAAGGAATCACCTGCCTCTTAGAAAATGAAGCACCAACTACTCGGTAAGAAAATCGGAATGACCCAGGTATACGACGGGGAAAATAACCTCGTCCCTGTTACGGTCGTCCAAGCTGGCCCTTGTCCCGTGACACAGGTCAAGACCGTCCTCAGCGACGGCTACAACGCCGTCCAGATCGGCTTTGGCGAACAGAAGGAGAGCCGTCTCTCGGGCGGCGAACTCGGCCACCTTAAGAAAGCCGGCGTCACTCCGGTCAGTCACCTCCAGGAAATCCGCCTCTCGGCCGCCCCTGAAGTCAAGGTTGGCGACATCTTCACCGTTGAGAAGTTCACCGTCGGCCAGATGGTCGACGTCATCGGCACCGTCAAGGGCCGCGGCTTCCAAGGCGTCATGAAGCGCCACGACATGGATGGTCAGCCTGACTCCCACGGTCACATGATGCACCGCCGTATCGGCTCGATCGGTATGCGTCAGACCCCTGGTCACGTCTTTAAGGGTAAGCGCATGCCGGGCCATATGGGCTCCGTCCAGCGCACCGTCCAAAACCTTCGCGTCGTGCAAGTGCTCGCCGAGAAGAATCTCCTCCTCATCAAGGGCAGCTTCCCCGGTGCCAACGGCGAGCTTGTGCTCGTTCGTCCTGCCAAGAAGTCCAAGTAACCCCTAACGTACGTACGCAGCCATGAAGCTCAAAGTTTATAAGTCCGACGGTTCCTCCTTCTCGGAGAAGGAATTCGACATCACTTCCTTCGAAGGCGACAAGGGTGTCGCTCTCCTGAAGCAGGTCATCGTCTCCTACCAGGCCAACAAGCGCCAGGGTACTTCCAAGACCAAGGACTACGGCGAAGTCGCCGGTTCTGGTAAGAAGATGCTCCCGCAGAAGGGCTCCGGCGGTTCCCGCCACGGCGACAAGCGCGCCCCTCAGCTCTACAAGGGTGGTATCGTCTTCGGCCCTCGCCCTCGCGATTGGTCCAAGACCATCACCGTGCAGGCCAAGAAGATCGCTCTCCAGCGTGCCCTCTTCGACCTCGCCACCGACGGCGGCCTTGCCGTTATCGAGCGCTTCGAAGTCGCTAAACCTAAGACCGCCCTGTTCGTGAAGGTGCTCAAGAACGTCAGCCCTGAAGGCAAGCGCCTCCTGGTCGTCGACAGCACCTGGAGCGAGCCGGTTCTCCGTGCGAGCCGCAACATCAGCCGCGCGCTGTTCTCCAATTCCTCCAACCTGAACGCCCTCGACCTCGTCAAGACCCCCCGCGTCCTGATCACCCTCGAAGGTCTCACCAAGGTGCTTGAGCGCACTAAGAACTAATCGAACAATGAAGCCCGCTTCCGAAATCATCAGCCGCCCAATCCTCACGGAAAAGGCCTCCGGCTTAGCTGAAGCCAACAAGTACGTCTTCGAAATCCTGCCCGGCTGTGACCGCGCCCAGGTGAAGACCGCCATCGAGGCCGCCTTCAAGGTGACCGTCCTCAAGGTGAACATCCTGATCCGCAAGGGCAAGATGCGCCGTAGCCGCCTCAGCGGTGGCTCGGTCTACCAAGAGACCCGTTCGCGTCGTGCCATCGTCACCCTGAAGAAGGGCGACGTCATCTCCCTCGCCTAATTTTCGGAGTAGACACCGCCATGCCCATCGTCACCCATCGTCCTATCACCCCCGGCACGCGCTTCCTTGTTCGCGTGAAGACCGAGGGTCTGCACCCTGGTCGCCCCGAGCGCTCCCTCACGGAGAGCAATCACCGCGCCATGGGCCGTAATTGCTACGGCCGCATTACCTCCCGCCGTCGTGGGGGAGGTCATAAGAAGCTCTACCGCACCATCGACTTCCGTCGCGACCGCTTGGACGCTCCGGCCACCGTGCTCCGTATCGAGTACGATCCGAACCGCACCTCCCACTTGGCTCTCATCGAGTATGCCGATAAGACCCACTCGTACATTCTCGCCCCTGATGGCCTGAAGGTCGGTGATGTTGTCGTCAGCACCATGAAGCCACAGGAGCGTTTGACCCCTGGTCTTTCGCTGCCGCTCCGTCTGATTGCTCCTTCCACCTTCATTCACTGCATCGAACTCGAGCCCGGTAAGGGTGCCCAAGTCGCCCGTTCTGCTGGCGGCTTCGCGCAGCTCCTCGGCATCGAAGGCGACCGCGCGATTCTCCGTATGCCCTCGGGCGAGCAGCGTTACATCAACGCAGATTGCCGTGCCACGGTGGGTATCGTCGGCAACGTCGATCACCACAACGCCAGCCTCGGTAAGGCCGGTCGTAGCCGCTGGAAGGGCATCCGTCCTCGTCAGCGTGGTATGTCCATGAACCCTGTCGACCACCCGAACGGTGGTGGCGGTGGTAAGAAAAAGGGTGGTGGCGGTCGCCAGCACCTCAAGTCCCCCTGGGGTCAGCTCGCGAAGGGTTTCCCGACGCGCACCAAGGCCAAGGCTTCGAACAACCAAATCATCCTGCGCCGCAACGGTCGCAAGACGAAGAAGGTCTAACTCTTAAACGTTACCCAAGCACATGGCACGCTCTCGTAAAAAAGGTTTCTTCGTCGACCCGCATATCCTCGACAAGGTTATGGTGGCCCAAAAAGCCAACAGCCGTAAACCGATCAAGACCTGGTCCCGTCGCTCGACGGTCACCCCGGATTTCATCGGTCTCAATCTGGAAGTCCATAACGGTAAGGCCTTCGTTCCCGTCTATGTGACGGAAAACATGGTCGGTCACAAGCTCGGCGAGTTCGCTCCAACGCGTACCTTCCGCCAGCACACCCAGCCTTCTCGTAAGGAAGCCCAGTAATCCTTTTCATGCGCTTCGCCCTCTCCATGTCGGTCTTGCTCGCTTCCGCTGCTGCGGTTTGCGCAGGCAGCCGTACGTTGGGGTCGGCCGAGTCGAATGGTCAGGCCAACGTCGTCGAAGTGGTCGTCGGTCGCAGTGCGGACCTTGTGGTCCTCGCCAGCGGTTACGACGCAGGTCTCCGTCCGGGTACCGTTTGTACGGTCTTCCGCGCGGGCCAAGCCTTCGGTTCGATTGTCGTCGCTGATGCCTCTGAGCATCGCGCCGTGGCCTTGATTCTTTCGCTCGACGGCGGCGCCCGCATCAATCCGGGCGACACCGTTACTCTCCGCGCTAATCCCCGCATCTAACCTAAACACCCTTTTATAACCGTCATGGAAGTCCACGCTCTCACCCGTTTTGCCCGCATGTCGCCCCAGAAGGTGCGCGAAGTCGCCCGCCAGATTCAGGGTCTCCCTGCCGAGGAAGCCGTCCAGCTCCTTCGCTTCATCCCGCGTAAGTCGGCTCGCCTCCTGTCCAAGACTTTGGCCAGTGCGATTGCCAACGCCGAGAACAACCACCAGCTCTCCAGCGCCGATCTCATCATCGTTTCCGCCACGGTGAACCAAGGTCCGGTGCTCAAGCGCTCGATGCCCGCCGCACGCGGCTCGGCCCACCCGATCCACAAGTCTATGAGCCACATCCGCATCGCGCTGGGCTCGGCCACCAAGTAACCCCTTACAAACCACACAATGGGACAGAAAGTAAATCCGATCGGCTTCCGTCTAGCCGTCCGCCGCAACTGGGAATCTCGCTGGTTCGCAACGACGCGCGATGGCGCCTTCGCTCGCAACATCCTCGAGGACTACCGCATCCGCGAGTTCCTTAAGGAAAAGCTCCGCCAGGCTGCTGTGCCCCGCATCTTCATCGAACGTGCTGGCCCCAAGGTCCGCGTCCGTATCTGGACCGCCCGCCCGGGCGTCGTCATCGGCCGTAAGGGCGATGAACTCAAGAAGCTCCGTGAGGAGATCGCTGTCGTCGCCGGCAAGGCGAAGGCCGAGGACGTCATCCTCGAAGTCAACGAAGTGAAGCGCCCCGATCTCGTGGCCCAGCTCGTTGCCGAAAACGTCGCCCTCCAGCTTGAGCGCCGCATCTCTTTCCGCCGCGCCATGAAGAAGGCCATCCAGTCCACGATGCAGAACGGTGCCGATGGCATCCGTCTCCGCCTCGGTGGTCGCCTCGGTGGTGCTGAAATCGCCCGCGTTGAGTCCGCTCGCGTCGGTCGCGTTCCCCTCCACACCCTGCGCGAGAACATCGACTACGGTTTTGCCGAAGCCCGCACCCTCTACGGTAAACTCGGCATCAAGTGCTGGATTTGCGCCAAGGACTCCGAGTTCTAAACCGCCCCCGCACCCCTCTAACTAAAGACCCGCTTCCATGGCCAATCTTCAACCCGCCCGCACCAAGTGGCGCAAACACCGCAAAGGCAAGATCCGCGGTAATGCCACGACCTGCAACACCCTCGCTTTCGGCGATTTCGGCATCCAGTCCTTGGACCGTGCCCGTATCCCCGCTAACCAAATTGAGGCTGCTCGTATCGCCATCTCCCGCGCTTTGAAGCGTAAGGGCAAGATGTGGATGCGTATCTTCCCTCACACCCCGGTGACCCGGAAGCCCGCCGAAGTCCGAATGGGCTCTGGTAAGGGTAGCGTCGAGTACTACGTGGCTGTGATTAAGCCTGGAACCATGCTTTTTGAGGTGGGTGGCGTGACGATCACCGTCGCCCGCGAGGCCATGCGCCTAGCCGATACGAAGCTCCAGGTCCGTTGCCGCTTCCTCGCCCGTGAAGAACTCGAAAAGTATTGATGCCTAAGGCCTTCCTCACCCATAACTGACCTCTTTTCCCGATGCGTACCTACCAAAAAGGCAAGCCTTCCGCCGCTTCCGCACTGCGTCCCCTGGCCGCCGCTGAGCTCCAGAAGCGCGTGCGCGAAGCCCGCGAGGAACTCCTCCAGCTCCGTCTCCGTAAGGCGACCGGCGCTGTCGAAAACTCTGCCCGTTTCCGTTTCCTCCGCGTCGACATCGCTCGATGCCTGACGGTGCTGAAGGCTCAGGCCACCGCCGCTAAGTAACCCTTAAACCATTATTCCGATGTCCGAGACCCGCTCCAACCGCAAGACCCTCATCGGCTTCGTCGCCACCCGTTCGGGCGACAAGTCTGTGAAGGTTAATTTCCAATACACCGTCCTTCACCCCGTTTACGGCAAGGAAGTGAAGCGCCGCACCGTGCTCCACGCCCATGACGAGAAGAACGAGTGCAAGGTGGGCGATAAGGTCGAGATCATGGAGACCCGCCCTTTGTCCAAGCTCAAGCGCTGGCGCGTGATTCGCGTCGTCGAAGCCGCGAAGATTGCTGCCCAGCCCATTGACGGCTAATCACCCCACTACCTACTTTTATGCTTCAGATGCTTTCCCGACTCGACGTCGCCGATAATACCGGCGCTCGTCAGGTCCAGATGATCCGCCGCCTCGGCCAGATCACCGACACCGCCGGTATCGGCGACGTCATCATTTGCTCCGTCAAGGACTCGACCCCCGATGCCCAGTGCAAGAAGGGTAGCGTCGTCCGCGCCGTCATCGTTCGCACCGTGGCCCCAATCCGTCGTAACGACGGCAGCTACTTGCGCTTCGACTCGAACGCGGTCGTCATCCTGGACGACAACGGCAACCCGAAGGGTACCCGCATCTTCGGGCCCGTCGCCCGCGAACTCCGCGGCAAGAACTTCATGAAGATCATTTCCCTCGCTCCCGAGGTCCTCTAATCCGCTATGTCTAAGACTGATATCAAACGCGGCGACGAAGTCGTCGTCATTGCCGGTGCCGATAAGGGCAAGCGCGGCGAAATCCTCACCTACGATCGGGACGCAGAACGTGTCACCATCAAGGGCCTTAACCTCGTCAAGCGCCACCTGAAGCGCACGCAGGAAGGCACTGGCGGCATCACCGAGAAGGAAGCCCCGATTCATCGCTCTAACGTGATGCTCGGCTCCCTCTGGGACGCCCGTCGTGCCAAGAAGCCAGCCAAGAAGGCTGCTAAGTAACCCTGACGAAACCACCCGAGATTTACACGAAGATGTCTACCAAGCCCTACCTTAAGAAGGCCTACCTCGAGAAGGTCGTCCCCGAGCTCATCAAGGCCCGCGGTTACAAGAACGTCCACCAGGTCCCTAACCTCACCAAGATTGTCCTTAACTCAGCTTTCAAGGCTGACGCCGACAAGGCCCACATGGCCGAAGTCGTGAAAGAAATCACCAAGTTGTCGGGTCAAAAGCCGATCATCACCTACGCTTCCAAGAGCGTCGCGAGCTTTAAGGTGCGTGAAGGCATGCCCCTCGGCTGCGTGGTTACCCTCCGGGGTGCCCGCATGTGGGAATTCATGCTCCGCCTCACCGCGGTGGCCCTCCCGATGATTCGCGACTTCCGCGGTGTCAGTAACCGCCTCGACGGTCGCGGTAACTTCTCCCTCGGGATTGTGGACCATACCATCTTCCCCGAAACCCAAGCTGACGGCTCCCAGCGTGCGAACATCGGGATGGATGTCGTCATCGTGACGACCGCCACCAACGACGACGAAGGCCGCGAGCTGCTCCGCATGCTCGGTATGCCGTTCCGCCGCTCCTCCGCCGCCACCGAAGCCGCCGCCACCGCGAAGGCCTAACCCCTCACCTTACACACCAGTATGGCCAAGAAGTCTGTCATCCAACGCGCCCTCAAGCGCGATCGCCTTGTCGCCAAGCACGCTGCCAAGCGCGCCGAGCTCAAGGCAATCCTCCTCAGCCCCAAGACCACTGAGGAAGAGTTCTACGTCGCCCAGCGCAAGCTTACCGAGTTGCCCCGCAACTCGTCGAAGGTTCGTCATAAGAACCGCTGCGCTATCTCAGGTCGTCCACGTGCGTTCATTCGCAAGTTCGGCCTCTCCCGTATCACCTTCCGCGAACTCGCCCTTGGTGGCCAGATTCCCGGTGTCACCAAGGCATCCTGGTAACCTCCGACCGCAACGACTATGTCCGCTTCTAACGATACCATCGGAGATTTCCTGACCTCCATCCGCAACGCATCTAAGGCCGAGAGGGCTACGATTGTCGTCCAGTGGTCGCGCCTCCGCGAAGGCGTGGCCCGCATCCTCACGGAGGCCGGCTACGTTGCCAGTTTCCGCAAGGCTGAGCGCGAAGAAAAGCCCGTCCTCGAACTTACCCTCAAGTACGTCTCCGGCGTGCCTGCGATCACCAGCATCGAGCGTGTCTCGACCCCTGGTCGCCGCGTCTACGCCGGCTACACGACCGTGCCGAAGGTGATCGGTGGCATGGGCGTCTCCATCCTTACCACTTCCCGTGGCGTCATGACCGATGCCGAGGCCCGTCGCCAGAAGGTTGGCGGCGAACTCCTCGCCAAGGTCTGGTAATCCAACCCCCTAATAAAAAAGTCATGAGCCGCATTGGCAAACAACCCGTCCCCGTCCCCGCCTCCGTCAAGGTAGCGATTAACGGCCAGACCATCTCCGTCGAAGGCCCGAAGGGTAAGCTTTCGCACACATTCCCTGCGAAGATTGGCGTGACCGTCGACAAATCCGTCGTCCAAGTCGCTGACCTCTCTGAAAAGAAGGACGCTGGTCCTGTTTTTGGTACCACTCGCGCCATCATCCGTAACATGGTGGAAGGCGTTGAGAAGGGCTACAGCAAGACTCTCCTAATCGAAGGCGTCGGCTTCAAGGCTGCCCTCAAGGGGAACGTCCTCGACCTCGCCCTCGGTTACTCCCACCCGATTCGTTACACGGTACCTGTAGGCGTCACGGTCGTCGTCACCGACGGCACGAAGCTCCTCATCTCCGGTGCCGATCGACACATGGTTGGCCAGGTCGCTGCCTCCATCAAACTCTACAAGCCGGTCGAGCCTTATAAGGGTAAGGGTGTTCGCGTCGAAGGCGAATACGTCCGCCGCAAGGAAGGCAAGAAGACCGCCTAACCCGCTCGCCACTCACCTTCATGAATATTTCCAAGAAGAACCTGCTCGTGCAGAAGCGCCGCTGGCGCATCCGCAAGACGGTGCAAGGCACCGCCGCCCGTCCGCGCCTCGCGCTCAAGCTGACCCATCTCCACCTCTACGCCCAGGCGATCGACGACGATCGTGGTGTGACCCTCGTGGCCACTTCCACTACCTCGAAGGATTTCCGTGGCCAGAAGCTCCGTCCGACCGTCGCCGGTGCCACCGCTTTCGGTGCCGCTTTCGGCGCGAAGGCCAAGGCCGCTGGTCTCACCACCGTGGTCTTCGACCGTGCTGGTCGCCGTTACCATGGCGCCGTCAAGGCGTTTGCCGATGCCGCCCGCGCCGCTGGCCTCCTCTTCTAATAAAAATTCCATGAGCGAAGAAACCAAGAAAGCTGCGGCCCCAGCCACCCCTGCTGGCAACACCGGTCCTGCTGGTAACGCCGGTCCTGGCCCTGGCGGCGACCGTCGTGGTCCTGGCGGTAACAATAACCGTCGTGGTCCTGGTGGCCCCGGCGGTCCTCGCGGCCCGCGCCGCGATAATCGCAACGAAGGTCCTGCTTCCGAATACAACGACAAGGTCGTGCACATCAACCGTTGCTCGAAGGTCGTCAAAGGTGGCCGTCGCTTTAACTTCGCTGCGCTCATCGTGGCGGGTGATGGCAAGGGCCGCGTTGGCGTCGGTTACGGCAAGGCCAAGGAAGTACCCGATGCTATCCGCAAGGGTACCGACCGTGCTCACCGCGCCCTCGTCCACGTCAATCTGCGTAACAACACCATCCCGCACGAAGTCATCGGCCGCGCTGATGGTGGCGTCGTCATGCTCCGCCCAGCTTCTCCGGGTACCGGCCTCATCGCCGGCGGTGGCGTCCGTGCTGTCCTCGAAGTGGTCGGCCTAAAGGACGTCCTCTCGAAGTCCATGGGTTCGAATAACCCTCAGGCCATCGTGAAGGCGACCCTTGATGGTCTCGCCCAGCTCCGCACGCTCGAACAAATCAAGTCTCTCCGCGCTTAAGCGGACCTCCCAACTATGAAGCTCCATTCTTTGCCCGCCATTAAGGGCTCCACTCACCGTCACAAGATCCTCGGCCGCGGTCGCGGTACGGGTCACGGTAAGACTTCCGGTCGTGGCCACAAGGGTATGAAGGCCCGTTCTGGCGGCGGCCACCGCCCTGGTTTCGAAGGCGGCCAGATGCCCCTTTACCGTCGTCTGCCTAAGCGCGGTTTCAATAACGTGAACCGTATTGATTACGCCGTGGTTAACCTCCGCGACATCGAAGCGCTCGAAGGCTCGACCCTCGGCCTCGCTGAGTTCAAGGCCCAGGGCGTACTCCGCTCCAACGCCCCTCTCCTCAAGGTGCTGGCTACGGGCGAAATCACCCGCGCCGTCACCGTTTCGGCCCATCGTTTCTCCGAAGCTGCTAAGCAGAAGATCCTCGCCGCTGGCGGAAAGGTCATCGAGCTCGCGGTCAAGGCGACGAAGGCAGAGTAACCTTCGGAAAGACGCCTTCCGCGATGTTTTCGGCTTTTGCCAATTGCTGGAGGATTCCTGAACTCCGGGCCCGTCTGCTTGCGACGGTCGCCCTCGTTTTCGTAGCGCGTATTGGGGCGAACATCCCGCTGCCGGGTATCGACCCGAAGGACATCATGGATTACTACGCCACGATGTCCGATAAGGCATCGGGCGGCGTGGTGGCTATGTACAATATGTTCACGGGGGGTGCGCTCCTTAAGGGGGCAATCTTCTCTTTGGGCATCATGCCCTACATCAGCGCTTCGATTATCATGCAGTTGATGTCGGCGGTGGTGCCTTCCATCGCCCGCCTCCAGCAGGAAGGTGAAGTCGGCCGCCAAAAGGTCGCCCAGTATTCCCGCTACCTCACCATTATCATCGCAGTGGTCCAGTCGGCCCTGTTGTTGGGCGCCTTCTGTAATCCCACTAAGGTTGGACAGGCCCTCGGCTTAGGGAGTTTCGTCGGCGAGATTGTGGTCATGGAGAACAAGACGCTCTTCGTCTGCCTTGGCGTGACGATTTTAACCTCTGGTTCGATTGTGATGCTTTGGCTGGGCGAACAAATTACGCAACGTGGCATCGGCAACGGCACCTCCATTCTGATTACTATTGGTATTTTGTCCGACATCCCCGGTGCTATCACCAGTTTTGTCGATGTGGCTTTTGGCGGTAAGATTGGTGCTGCCGCCGTCAACTCCCATGGTTGGGAAAAGGCGGCCGGCATGATCATCCTCTTCGTCCTCGTGACCGCGGCGATGGTGGCCATCAATCAAGCCGTTCGTAAGATTCCGATTCAGTACGCCCAGCGTATGGTTGGGAAGAAGATGTATGGTGCACAGACCAACTACCTGCCGCTCAAGGTGAACTACGCGGGCGTGATGCCGGTCATTTTTGCTGGTGCGATTCTCAGCTTTCCGCCGATGTTGCTCAATCCATTGAGCACCCTTTCGCCGACGCTAGATTTCCTCCGTGGTTGGGCTGACGTCTTCCAGAGCCAAGGTTGGTTCCACTACCTCTCGTACGCTGTCCTTATCTTCGGGTTCAGCTACTTCTGGATTTCCATCATGTTCCGCCCGGTGCAGATCGCGGATGACCTTAAGAAGAATAACGGTTACATCCTCGGCGTGCGTCCTGGCGAGCACACCGCGGCCTTCCTAGACTTTGTGATGACGCGCCTCACGGTGGCCGGTTCACTCTTCCTGCTCATCATCGCCCTGATGCCTGACTTGTTCATGCTGCAGCTGGGTTTCCCGGCGCGTCTCGCGACCTTCCTCGGCGGTACGGGTGGCCTCATCACCGTTGGCGTTATGCTCGACACGATGCGCCAGATTGAGACCTACCTCTTGCAACGTAACTACGAAGGTTTCTTGAAGAAGGGTCGAATCGGCAGCTTGCCGGTGCCAGCTCCTGCCCAGCGTCCGGCTGATTCCGCCGCCGCCCTCGGTTCCATGGAGAAGACCTGCATGGTGCTCTTTGTCCTCGGGGTGGCTGCTTGGATTGCCAACCACTGGAGTTCGTTCGCTAAGTAAGCCTTTTCCGGGATGATTGATCTTAAGTCGGAGGCGGAGGTAAACCGGATGCGGGCTGCTTGTACCGCCGCCGCCCGCGTACTCCAAGATCTCTCTTCGCTGGTCGTGCCCGGTGTTTCGACGGCCGGCCTCGACGCGGCCGCCCGCGGCCTGATGACTCGCCATGGTTGCGAGAGCGCCTGCCATGGCTATGTGGTCGGTCGCCTGACCTACCCCGGTTATGTCTGCATCTCCGTGAACGACGAAATCGTCCATGGGATCGGTGCCCCTGATCGCATCATCCGCGACGGCGACCTCGTCTCGCTCGACGTCGTCGTCCGCCGCGAGGGCTTTATTGGCGACAACGCCCGGACCATCGTGGTCGGCAACGCCCCCGCCGAAGCTCTCGCCCTCTGCCGGGACACCGAAAATGCCCTCCATGCCGGCATCGCGGCCGTGAAGCCCGGGAATAGGGTAGGGGACATCTCAGCTGCTATCCAAGCGGCCTTAAGCCCCCAGGGGTACGGCATCGTCCGTGACTTCGTGGGCCATGGCGTTGGGCGCCAGATGCACGAAGAGCCGCAAATCCCTAATTTCGGTAAGGCTGGAACTGGACCTAAACTACTGGCTGGTATGGCTTTAGCCATTGAGCCTATGGTAAATTTAGGCACCCATAAGATCATTATGGCGGCCGACGGTTGGACCGCTCGGACCGCTGACGGCAAGGTTTCCGCCCACTTCGAACACACTGTTTTAGTGACCGAAAAAGGGGCTGAAATCCTGACCCTGCCATAAACTATATTTTTTGCTTCCAAATCCACCCAGAACCTTCAAGTTCCGACCTCTTTCCCACCTTCCAACCAGCACGGACACCATGCCACGAATCCTCGGCGTAGACATTCCCAATAACAAGAAAGTAGAGTACTCGCTCCGCTACATCTATGGCATCGGCCCCTGCCGCGCCACAGAGATTTGCGATGCCCTCGGCTTCGACCCCGCCATGCGCGCGTCGAATCTGTCGGAAGAGCAGCTCAACAAGATTGTCGAGTACATCGTCCGCATGGGCTATAAGTGCGAGGGTGACCTCCGCCGCGACATCGCGCAGAACTTGAAGCGTCTCCAGGCCATCAAGTGCTACCGCGGTCTCCGCCACTTCCGCGGCCTCCCGGTCCGTGGTCAGCGTACCCGGACCAACGCTCGTACTCGTAAGGGTAAGCGTAAGACCGTCGGCGTCGCCGCGGCCCCTGCTAAGTAATCATTTAACCACTACATATATTTCCCGATGAGCGAAGAAGCCCCCAAGACCCCCAAGGCACGCAAGCCCAAGGCCACCGCGCCTGACGCTGCTGCTACTGCCGCCGCCGCCCCGGTGACCGACGTCACCGCTGCCGCGGGTGCTGCCCCTGCGGCTGCCCCCGAGCGCAAGGAGATCACCGCCAAGGAACTCCTTGGTGAAGAAATCGGCGAGATTAAGGTGCGTCGCGCCAAGGGCTCGAAGAACATCACCGTGGGTATCGTCCACGTCCTCGCGACTTTCAATAACACCAAGGTTACCATCACCGATGCCAACGGAAACGTGATCTCTTGGGGTAGCGCCGGTCGCCACCAGTTCCGTGGTTCCCGCAAGTCCACCGCTTACGCCGCTCAGGTCGTCTGCCAAGAAGCCGCCAAGCTCGCTATGGCGCACGGCCTCAAGGACGTCTCCGTTCGCGTGAAGGGTCCAGGTATGGGTCGCGACAGCGCCATCCGTGCCTTGCAGCTCCTCGGCCTCAACGTCTCTTCGATCGTCGACACCACGCCGATTCCTCACAACGGCTGCCGCCCGCCCAAGCGTCGCCGCGTCTAAGTCTTTCCCGCTTTCCGCATCACCGTCCGGTTATGGCAACCCGGGCGGGTCCTTCCCTCCGCCACCTCTACTCATAAAAAACTCCTATGTCTCGTTACACCGGTCCCACCACGAAGCTCAACCGTCGCTTCGGCCAGAATATTTTCCCCACCTCCAAGGGTGAAGAGCGCCGTCCATACCCTCCGGGTATCCACGGTAAGACCACGCGCCGCAAGGTGTCCGAATACGGCGTCGGCCTCAATGAGAAGCAAAAGCTTCGCATGATGTACGGCATGACTGAAAAGCAGTTCCGCCTTTCCTTTGAGCGCGCTAAGCGTCAAGGCGGCGTCGCTGGTGACAACTTCCTCCGCATCCTGGAGACCCGCCTCGACAACGTCGTCTTCCGCCTCGGCTTCGCTAACTCCCGCTCCGCCGCTCGCCAGCTCGTCTCCCACGGCCACGTCCGTATCGACGGCCGTAAGGTAGACGTCGCCAGCTTCACCGTCGCCCCCGGCCACGAGATTGAAATCCGCGACCGTACCTCCTCCAAGCAGCTCGCCACCCGCGCCATCGAAGAAGGCCAGGGTCGTGCCGCCCCTGCCTGGCTCGTCACCTTGACTGACCAACTCAAGGGTCAGATGGTTCGTGAACCCGCGAAGGAAGAACTCCCTCGCGACATCAACGTCCAGATCATCGTCGAATTCTACAGCCGCTAACCCTCAGCCCATCCTCACGGAACCAACGTCATGTCTAAGCGTCTCGGAAAATTCGAACTCCCCAAGGGCCTCAAGAAAGAGGAAGCATCCGCTTCCGGTACTTTCGCCCGTTACAGCGCCGAGCCTTTTGAGACAGGCTTCGGTCACACGATCGGCAATTCGCTGCGTCGCGTACTCCTGAGCTCCATCGAAGGTGCCGCCATCTCGGCTGTCACCATCGAAGGCGTCCAGCATGAGTTCCAGCCCATCGAAGGGGTCGTCGAAGACGTCACCGAAATCGTGCTGAACCTCAAGAAAGTCCGCATCCGCACCGAAGCGAACAAGCGCGAAGCTTTCAAGGGTACCATCGACGTCAATAAGACGGGCGTGATCAAAGCTTCCGACATCAAGTTTGAAACCAAGGGTGCCTCGGTATCCCTCGTCAATCCCGACACCATTATCTGCACGCTCGATCGCAAGCGCCGCTTCTTCGCTGAAGTGGAAGTGAGCATCGGCCGCAGCTGGGCTTCCGCCGAGGAAAACAAGAAGCCTGAACAGGCGATCGGTTCGATCCCTGTCGACTCCCTCTTCTCGCCCGTCACCGTCGTCAAGTACGCCGTTGAAAGCACCCGCGTCGGCCAGATGACCGACTACGATAAGCTGGTTCTCGAAATCTCCACCGACGGCCGCATCTCCCCGGACGAGGCCCTCAAGGAAGCGTCCGCCATCCTGCGTCACCACCTCGCCGTGTTCGACACCGTCTCCGCCGAGCCGGTTGAGTTCGAATCCGGTAAGTCTGAGGTGACCGAAGAGGTCAATCGCCTCCGCAAGCTCCTCAATATGTCGGTTAACGAAATCGAGCTCTCGGTTCGTGCCGCTAATTGCCTCAACAACGCCAACATCAACACCGTTGGTGAACTGGCGATGAAGACGGAGCAGGAGATGCTCAAGTACCGTAACTTCGGCAAGAAGTCGTTGAACGAAATCAAGGCTAAGCTCGAACAACTCGGCCTGTCCCTCGGCCAGAAGATTGACGAGCGTCTGCTCGACAAGGGCGTTAACTCCTAATCACCACATCCTCTCATGCGTCACCGCTCTCACCACAATGTCCTGGGGGTCAAGACGGCCCACCGTCGCTCCCTCGTCGCGAATCTCGCGGCTGCTCTCTTCACTAACGCTCGTATTACGACCACGCTTGCCCGCGCTCGTGCTGTCCGTCCGTATGCTGAGCGCCTCATCACGCTCGCCAAGAAGGCTGAACAGGCCACCGACAAAGGCGTCAAGCTGCACTACTACCGTCTCGCCCTCGCCCGTATCCGCAACGAGGACGCCTGCCACCTGCTCTTCACCGAGCGCGTGAAGCAGTTCCTCGCCCGTAACGGCGGTTTCACCCGTATCTACAAGATTGGCAACCGTAAGGGTGACGCTGCGGAAACGGCGCTCATCGAGCTCGTGGGTAAGGACGACAAGACCCCGGCCATGACGCCCAAGGCCAAGACGGCCCGTAAGCCTAAAGTTAAGAAAGAAGTGGCCGCACAGGCCTAACCTCCTTGGCTTAGGCGCCTATCCGAGACGCGTTCGCCTTCACTGGCGGCGCGTCTCGCCTTTTTAACCCCTCCCACTCCCTGCCATGCTTCAGCCCGTCGATCTCAGTGTCTTCCTGGCCTTTGTCGCTGGGCTTGTCGTGCTGGGGCTGTTTGGCCTTCAGGCGTGGTATGATCGCCGGGACGCACTCTTGTTTGATCATCGCCGCTTGAATTCGGCTTTCTGCTGCACCCGCTGTTCCCTGACCTTTGTTCGGCCCCGTCGCCGCGAAGAGGCTACCTGTCCCCACTGCGGCTGGAACAATGTTCGCCTCAAGTTCTGAACCCCTTTAACTTCCCCTCCATGGCTCCCCAGTCCATCGCAATTCTCGATTTTGGCTCGCAGTTGACCAAGGTCATCGCGCGCCGCATCCGCGAGTGCAACGTCCACTCCCGTATTTATCCCTTCGGCGTCACCCCCGAAACCCTGCGCGCCGATGGCGTCGTTGGCGTCATCCTCTCCGGTGGCCCGGATAGCGTGAAGGCGAAGGGCTCGCCCCATCCGCACTCTGGCATCTTCGAGATGGGCCTGCCGGTCTTGGGTATCTGCTACGGCGTCCAGTTGATGGGACAGATGCTTGGGGGCAACGTCGCCAGCAGCTCGCACCGCGAATACGGCCATGGCACCCTGTCTTTCCGCAAGGGTTCGCAGTTACTGCAGGGGCTTAAGTCTCCGCTTCGCATCTGGAATTCGCACGGCGACAAGATCACGCGTCTCCCTCGGGGCTTCAAGGCCGTGGCTTCCACGGAGAATTCCGAGTGCGCAGTGATTGAAGACCCGAAGCGTCGTTTCTACGGAATCCAGTTCCACCCGGAAGTGGCCCACTCCGAGCGCGGCATCGATATCCTCCGCAACTTCTTGTTCCGCATCTGCGCCGCCAAGCCGACCTGGAAGATGGACGACTACGTCGCGACGGCGGTTCGCGAAATCCGCGAAAAGGTCGGCAAGGCTCAGGTTATCCTCGGCCTCTCCGGCGGCGTCGATTCCTCCGTGGCCGCGGCCCTCATCCAACGCGCCATTGGCAAGCAACTGACCTGCGTCTTCGTCGACAACGGCCTGCTCCGTCTCAACGAACGCGCCCAAGTCGAGCAGATGTTCCGCGGCAAGTTCAAGGTCGACCTCCGCGTCGTCGACGCTTCGGAGACCTTCCTCCGTAAGCTCAAGGGCGTCACCGACCCCGAGCGCAAGCGCAAGATCATCGGCCATGAGTTCATCAAGGTCTTCGAGCGCTCTATCAAGGAGGTCCAGGGCAAGAAGAAGGGGAAGGTTGAATTCCTCGCGCAAGGTACGCTCTACCCGGACGTCATTGAATCGCTTTCACCTAACGGTGGCCCCGCGGCCACCATCAAGAGCCACCATAATGTGGGCGGCCTGCCCAAGCATATGAAATTGAAGCTGCTCGAGCCGTTGCGCGAGCTCTTCAAGGACGAGGTCCGTGCCCTCGGCGAAGCCCTCGGTCTACCGCATGACATGGTCTGGCGTCACCCGTTCCCGGGTCCTGGCCTAGCGGTCCGTATCTGCGGTGACATCACCAAGGAGCGCCTCGAAGTGCTCCGGAAGGCCGACGACATCTTCATTAGCGAACTGCGTTCCTCGGGCCAATACGCCAAGGTCTGGCAAGCGTTCGCCGTCTTCCTCCCGGTGCGCAGCGTCGGCGTCATGGGCGATGGTCGCACCTACGACAATGTTTGCGCCCTGCGCGCAGTGACTTCTTCCGATGCCATGACGGCCGATTGGGCCCGTTTGCCCTATGATGTCCTCCAGCGTGCCTCGACACGTATCATCAACGAAGTGAAGGGCATCAATCGCGTGGTCTACGACGTCTCTTCCAAGCCGCCGGCGACTATCGAGTGGGAATAGGCTGAGGTTTGCCCCGTTGACACCTTCGCCGCGCCCCCTTTCCTTGCAGGCTCGTGGCTGAACCCGCTTTCCAGGTCATCGCGCGCCGCTGGCGCCCCCGCCGCTTCGACGAACTCGTCGGGCAGGAGCACATCGTGCGGACCCTCCGGAACGCCCTGACGAGTAAGCAGCTGGCCCACGCCTACTTGTTTGTGGGTCCGCGTGGCACGGGGAAGACGACGACGGCCCGCGTGCTGGCAAAGGCTTTGAATTGTTCTGGTGGCCCGAAGGCCGACTTTTCCTTGGATGACCCGGTCAGCCTGGCGATCGAAGCCGGCAGCTGTCTAGATGTCATCGAAATCGACGCGGCTTCTAACCGTAAGCTCGAGGACGCCCAGAAGATCCGCGAGGAGTGCCAGTTCGCTCCCTCTAACTGTCCCTACAAGGTCTTCATCATCGACGAAGTCCACCAGCTGACGAAGGAGGCTTTCAATGCTTTGCTCAAGACGCTCGAAGAGCCGCCACCCTGGGTGAAGTTCATCCTGGCGACGACCGAGGCCGACAAGGTCCTGCCGACCATCACTTCGCGTTGCCAGCGGCTCGAATTCCACCCGATCTCCGAAGAGGTCATCGCCGCCCAGTTGACGCGTATCGTCAAGGCCGACGGCGTCACGGCCGATCAGGATGCGCTCACCGCCATCGCCCGTCTCGCCAATGGCGGGATGCGCGACTCGCAGTCCATCCTCGACCAAGTCATCTCGTTCGCAGGCAAGAAGGTCACCGAAGCCGATGTGCTTTCGATTTACGGCCTAGCTTCCGCCCAGCAGGTCCAAGACCTCGGGAAGGCTATCGCTACGGGCGACGGCAAGACGGTTTTGGCTTTGTGCGACGCCTTCCATGCCGAAGGCCGCGACTTACTCCGCGTGCTGGCCGACCTACAAGGTCGTGTCCGTCAGACGGTCTTGGACTCGGTGAAGTCGGGCGGCACGAGCGCCCTGTTGGGCGGTAGTTTGGCGACCGAGCAGTTGGTGCGTCTTTTGGAATGCCTGCAGGCGGGCGAGCAGGGTATTCGCCAAGGGCTCTCCCCCCGCGCGAACTTTGAGGTGACGTTGTTAAAGGCCATCGAGCAAAGTAGGTCGCGATCTATAGATAGCCTCATCAAAGATATCGCCGCTGCCGCAGCCGGTCTCCCTCGGGAGCCCGGCCAAAAAAAAATAAACCCATCGCCGGCGACACCAGCGGCAGAGGTGGTGGCTCCACGAGTAGCTGAGCCTATGCCCGGCCCCGTGGCCGAATCGGTTATTTTGGTCGCGAAGCCCGTGGCCATATCTGCGGCCGCTTCACGTGTAGACGAGGCCGAAGAGTTGCCGATACCGCAACTGTCCGAGGAAGAGGCTATCATCGCGGAAAACCGCGAAGCGGAATCCTTCAACTTTGTCTTAAAGGCTTGCCTGCGGTCACCGTTGCGGAGGTCGGCAAAGCATCCTTCCCCGGCGAAGAGGATTTTGACCATGCCGTAGCCTCATTGCCGCCGGGGCTCGCCGAGAAGCTACGCATCACCTTGGGCGCCGAGTTCACGGCCTTGCGCCCCATTGCCGTCGGCAAGCTCCGCAAGCCGCTCTAAACGTGGCCAAGGTTTTCGAGGTCGGCCTGATTTCTGACACGCACGGGAAGATGCGCCCCGAGGCCTTACTCGCACTCGAAGGCTGCGCGGTTATTTTTCATGCGGGTGATGTGTGCGGAGAGGCCGTCCTGGAGGATTTGGCCACCGTGGCGCCTTGTTACGCCGTGGCTGGTAACTGCGACGCGGACCCCGAATTACCCCTGATCATTCAACAGGAAGTGGGCGGGGTCCGTTTGCTCATCCACCACGGCCACTTGCCAGTGGATGTGGCCCGTTTCCGTCCCGATGTCGTGGTGACCGGCCATACGCACGTTCCCAAGATTGAGCAGGTCGGCTCCGTGCTTTATGTGAACCCGGGGAGCGCGGGTCCGCGTCGATTCAACCTTCCGGTGACGGTCGCGCGGCTCACAATCAGTGATGGCCGCTCCGCCGCCCGCCTCATCGAACTTCCGGTCGTATGAGTCAGGCGTTACCCATCGATGCCCTCAAGGAGCCACTCGTCGCGGCCTGTGGACGTACCCGTCGGATTGTGCTCCGAGCCCCGACGGGGTCGGGTAAGTCGACCCGGATTCCGCAGATGCTTTTGGATCTGGGCCTAGTGCAGGGACAAATCGTCGTCCTCCAGCCGCGCCGAATCGCGGCCCGACTTCTGGCTGCGCGCATTGCCCAAGAGCGTGGGGTTAAGCTAGGCGGTGAGGTCGGTTACCAGATACGTTTTGAGCGCTTGAATCCGCGGAGACGCGCATCAAGTTTGTCACCGAGGCCTTGCTGCTTCGGCAGATGGCTTCGGATCCACAACTCAAGGGTGTCGGCGCGGTGGTCTTCGATGAATTCCATGAGCGAAACTTACATTCCGATGTCGCCTTGGCGTTGGCCCGTCAGCTCCAGGAGTCCGGCCGGCCAGACCTACTGATTATCGCGATGTCTGCCACCCTCGACACGGAAGGCGTGGCTCGCTGGATGGGTAATGCCGAGACTTTAGCGGCCGATGGCCGGGCTTATCCGGTTGATATCGAGTATGTGCCGGTCGCACGTACGTCCACGCGTCCGGTCTGGGACCTGGCGGCTGAGCAGGTCGGCCGCATCCTGCACGAGGAGCCCGAGGGCGATGTCCTCGTCTTCATGCCGGGTGGCTATGAGATTATGCGCACCATTGGTGCGGTTCGTAATCTCCGCGAGTCTGGCGGCGTTGATATCTTGCCGCTCTATGGCGAATTACCCCCGGAGGAACAAGATCGCGCCGTTCGCCCTGGCCCCCGCCGTAAAGTCATCGTTGCGACCAATGTCGCCGAGACCTCGCTGACTATTCCGGGCGTTCGTGCGGTCGTCGATGCTGGCTTGGCCCGTATCGCCCGTTTTGACGCCTTGCGTGGTATCGACACGCTCATGGTGGAAGCGGTCTCGCAAGCTTCCGCCGAGCAGCGTGCAGGCCGCGCTGGCCGTACGGGCCCTGGGCGTTGCATCCGCCTCTGGTCCCATACGGATCATCAAGCGCGCCCCTTGCGGGAAGTCCCGGAAATCAAGCGCGTCGACTTGGCAGAGACCATCCTGCTACTGCTCTCTTCTGGTTGGGGCGACCCGGCGACCTTCCCTTGGTATGAAAAGCCCGAGCCGATAGCACTGCAGCGCGCGGTCACCGTTTTGACGGATCTCGGGGCTTTAGATGGGCGTGGTGCGTTAACCACGTTGGGTCGGCGGATGGCTATCTTCCCGGCGCACCCACGTTATGCCCGTATGCTCATGGCAGCGGACGAGTTGGATTGCGTCGCCGAAGTAGCGGCCATCGCCGGTCTTTCCCAAGGGCGGGATTTGATGCTGCGTAAGATCGATGAACGCGTCGAGCGCGAGCGTGATGCCATCCCCGCCGAAGAAGGCTCCGATTTCTTCACGCGCTTGGCTTTGCTGCAGCGGGCGTCGGAGTTGAAGTTCGACCCCGACGCCTGTGATCGCATCGGCGTACATGGTCAGGCTGCCCGTCAGGCCGAACAGGCCGCACGTCAGTTCCTGCGCCTGGCGCAAGGGCAGGGGCTCCGCGTATCCGACCGACCAGCCGCTCCCGAAAATATCCGGCGCTGCCTGCTGCTCGGCTTCTCTGACCGCCTCGCCGTGCGCCTCGACGCGGGCACGCTACGGTGTGCTTTAGTCCATGGCCGTCGCGGTGAACTGCGTCGCGAATCCTCCATTCGCTCTGCGAAATTACTCGTCGCCGCTGAAGTCGACGAAATCCAGACCCGCGGAGAAGTGACGACCTTCCTGTCACTCGCCACCGCCATCGAAGAGACTTGGTTACAGGAACTCTTCCCGGCCGATTTCTCGGAGGTCATCTCTGTCCGTTATGACGCCACCCAGCGGCGCGTGCTCACGCGTACGGAACGACGTTTCCGTGACCTCGTCTTGGCGGCCGTCGAGCGTGATGATGCCTCTTCCGATGCGGGCAGCCGGATTTTAGCGGATGAAGTCAGCGCCGGGCGACTCGAACTTGAACGGTGGGACGGCCAGGTTGATGCGTGGATTCGCCGCATGAACTTCCTGGCGAAGCATTGCCCGGATCTCGGGATCCCGCCCTTCGATGACGCCGGTCGACGCTTGGTGATTGAAGAAATCTGCGCGGGCGCCACGGCCTACCGGGATATTCGGGAGAAGCCCGTTTTCCCCATCGTCCGTGGCTGGTTGACCCATGAGCAGGCCATGGCCTTGGAATCCTATTGCCCGGAGAAAATTATTCTCCCCCGCAAGAAGCACCCCGCGAAGATCGAGTATACCGAGGACGGCGAAGCTGAAATCGAAGCCACCGTTCAGGAGCTCTATGATTTCCCGGGTAGTAAACTTCGGGTCTGTCAGGGTAAGGTGCCCATGATCATCTGCATTCAGTCGCCGGCTCGTCGGACCCAGCAGCGGACGCGCGACCTCGATGCCTTTTGGAAGGGCTCCTACGAATTGGTGAAGAAGGAACTTCGGGGTCGCTACCCCAAGCACGAGTGGCGATAGTTCATCTGCCTACTGCCATGCGTCGCCGCGATTTCCTTACCACCGCCTCAGCACTTTCGATCGCTCTGGCCTTGGGCGCTCAAGTCGCTCCCGTGACCAAGCCTTCGCGCAAAAAGGGCCTCGGGGATTATTACCGCACCCTCTGACGATGCGCCGGCCATCTCCACTCTGGACCGAGATTCCTATTCATGTCATCGACTTCGAAGGGAGTCTACGTACCGGGGTTGTCGAATATGGAGTCGCGACATTGTTGGGCGGCGACATTATCAATGCCTCGACGAGGTTGCATGCCGCCCGGACGCCGGTGCCGCCGATCGACACCCAATGTCATGGCCTCTCGGAGAAAGAGCTCAAAGGGCTGCCACCTTTCGAGTCCGAATGGAATTACTGGGTGTCGCTCCGTAAGACTGGACTCCTGGCTGCGCATAATGCCTCGGTGGAGTCAGGCCTACTCCGTGGGACCTGGTTGCGGCCGCCAGCGGTCCCCTCCTTTATCGACTCCGAGACTGAGGTCGCTGAGTGGGGGTCTTGGGTGGATACCTGCCGCCTCGCCCGGACTTGGGTCCCGAGCCTAGGGGATTATCGCCTGCAGGCCTTGGTATCGGTCTTTCGGTTAGGCGCCCGGCTGGATTCCCTGGCCGCCAAGCATTGTCCCCCGAATCGCCGTAAATACCATTGTGCGCTCTACGATGCCTTGGCTTCGGCCTTGGTCTTACGGGCGCTTTGCTCGATCGAAGGGCGTTCGGCGGCGACCTTGGCGCAATTGGCGAAGGACAGCCTTTCGGCCCCGGCGGCAGACGACCTATCGCAGGGCGAGTTAGGTCTCTGACTTTTCCGCTTCACACCTTGGTCGGTCCGTAACTAGATAGGCTTTCACTATGGCTTCTAAGACTCCTATCCGCGTCGCGGTCACCGGCGCCGCCGGCAATATCGGTTACGCGGCAATCTTCCGCCTCGCCTCAGGCGCAGTGTTCGGCGCTGACCAGCCCGTCGCCCTGAACCTCATCGAAGTTGGCCCGGGTCTGAACGCCCTCGCTGGCGTCGTGATGGAACTTCAGGACTGTGCTTTCCCGTTACTCGCCGACGTCGTTGCCACGGGCGATCTTGATGAGGGTTTCAAGAATGCGGATTGGTGCCTGCTCATCGGCGCTGTCCCGCGCAAGGAAGGCATGGAGCGCAAGGACCTCCTCGGTATCAATGGTAAGATTTTTATCGGCCAAGGCCAGGCCATCGCGCGCAGTGCTAAGCAGTCGGTGAAGGTCCTCGTCGTTGGCAACCCCTGCAACACGAACTGCCTCATCGCCCTCCGTTCCGCCGGCAACCTCCCCGCTGAAAACTTCTTCGCTATGACCCGTCTCGACGAGAACCGCGCGAAGTCGCAGCTCGCGGGCAAGGCCGGCGTTCATAACTCCGTCGTTAAGAATGTCGCCATCTGGGGTAACCACTCGTCCACCCAATACCCGGACTTCACCAACGCCACGATTGAAGGCCAGCCGGCCACGCAGGTCATTACCGACCACGCCTGGTTAAAGGAGACCTTCGTGCCCGACGTCCAGAAGCGCGGTGCAGCTGTCATTAAGGCTCGTGGCGCCTCCTCCGCAGCTTCGGCGGCTAACGCCGCCCTCGACACCCTGCGTAGCCTGCACTTCCCGACGCCGACCGGCGATTGGCATTCTGCGGCCGTCCTTTCCAAGGGCGACTACGGCATTACTCCCGGTATCATGTTCGGCTACCCGTTGCGCACTAAGGCCGACGGCTCTTGGGAAATCGTCCAAGGCCTCCCGCTCGACGCCTTCTCCAAGGAGAAGATTGCCATCACCGAGAAGGAATTACTCGAAGAGCGTGCCACGGCTTCGGAAGCCCTTGGCCTGCAGCTCTAAGTAACCGACTAACTTGCCAAGGGCGATCGCGGCTAGGCCTCGGTCGCCCTTTTTTGTTGGGTCCTTATTCGGCCGCGAGACGAACCAACTTAATTTCAGACGGGCGGCAGGTGCCGAGGCGGATCTCGCCAGCATTAGCCGCCGAGAAGATAGGGGGCTCGGGATGGATAGCCGCGACGGATCTGGCTGCCCGGCCCGCATTGATTTTTTGCAGCCCGATGAAATCCAGAATCACGGGATTAGCGCTGGCCAGAATAGTCTTCTCGGAGAGGCACCAGTTAGCATCAAACCCAGGGCCACCGAGGATTTGGTAGCGTTCCAGTGAGAGGATGGTCAGGACATTCTTCTTCGCTAGTCCGGGAATGGCGCAGACCTCGATGGCGGCCTTGGTGGCGCTGGCTGGGTTATCGAAGAAGCGTTCGGCGTTAGCCATGTTGCCAAGCGAGGCGGCGGCGATAGCACCATGTACACCCAAGGACTTGCTGTCGCTCAAGACTGGCAGGTTAATCCAGAAGTCGACCTCGTCGAACAGCGTCTTGGGGAGGACGCTGATGCGGGCATCACCCCACGGTGGAATCGGGACGCCCGGGCGAGGGAGGACTTGGTTTTCGAAGCAGAGTTTCTTTTCTTCGGCCCACTTGGGGGCGTGAGGTTCATAGGCGACGACAGGGAAGCCCTCGAAGTCCTGTCGTTCCGTGCTGAGGGGCGGGAGGAAGCCGGATTGTTGTAGGCTCTGCAGACGGACGTCGCAGAGGATGATCGCGTCCTTGGAAAGCCGCGCTTCATGAGCGCGGTGCCGAGCGCTCGAATCAGCGGCTTGGGTGTGGCCAGCCCGAGCCCAGCCTCCGAGGAGATTTTGAGCCCGCACTTACGCAGGGTACCAGGTTTGAGGCCGACCCCCGTGTTGACCTCAAACTCGGCGAGGAGTCGCTCGACGGCTGGTGCATAATCCCCGTCGCTAAAGCCCTTCAGCTTTTGTTCGACCAAGAACAGTTTGGGGTCGGTTGCCGCCATGGTTTGGCCCCAGCCAACGAGAAAAAGTAGAAGGGCGGTCAGGCGCATCGCACCATTCTTGGCCATCTCGGGGCGCTCGCAAGGTCGCTCTTTTGTTTGCGGTTCAGGGGGGCATACCCATTTTGACCGCATGTCTGCCAGTTCCCCGTTACCCCAACGCCGTATTCTCGGGCTGATTTTCCTGACGGTCTTCATGGATATCGTCGGGTTCAGTATCGTTATCCCGCTGTTCCCACACCTGCTGGATTACTACATCACGACCGAAGGGTCAGCGGGGACCTTGATTGGAGCCTTGAACGGGGCCGCCGAATGGATGGGTGGCGACACGGTCTTTAAGAAGACCGTACTTTTCGGGGGGTTATTGAGCACTCTCTACTCGCTGTTGCAGTTTATATTCTCCCCGCTGTGGGGTGCACTCTCCGATCGGATCGGTCGCCGTCGGGTCCTTACCCTGACCTTGGCCGGGAACGCGTTATCTTACCTCGTTTGGATTTTTGCCGCAGAGTTCTGGGTCGTCGTGCTAACCCGGTTGGTCTGCGGCATGATGGCTGGTAATATTGCGGTTGCGAGCGCTGCGGCGGCGGACGTCACCGACGAGAAGGATCGCACCAAAGGGATGGCAGTGGTCGGCATCGCGATTGGCCTCGGCTTCGTCTTCGGTCCCGTCATCGGGGGCCTCGCCGCGCCTGAGGATATCGTCAAAGGAGCGGTGACTGGTTCCTTCGGGCTTAATCCTTTCTCAGTTCCGGCCGCCATCGCCGCGTCGATGGCGCTCCTTAATTTCATCCTAGTCGTCCGCTATTTCCCTGAGACCTTGCCGGAGGACCGGCGGGCCACCGCCGATGCCAAGCGGCCCTCGGTCTTCGACCTGGCCACGGTCCGTTCTTCCGCCGTCCGTCGGACCTCCTTCGCCAATCTAGTGTACCAAGTCGCCTTCACTGGCATGGAGAACACCATCGTGTTCCTGACCTTTGCGCTATTCCTCTACAGTCCGCGCGAAAATGCGTGGCTCTTCCTTTTTAACGGAGCCTGCATGATCTTTGCCCAAGGCCTCGCCCGCCAGCTCGTCAAGCGACTGGGGCAGCGCAAAGTCATCATGCTGGGGATGTTGATCGCCTCCGTCGCCTTTTTCGTCGTTGCCTTGATTCCGCCGACACGCGCCCTCGCCGGCGATGGCGCCGAGACGACCTTCTATCTTGGACTTGGCCTGATCTCCTTTGCGACGGGCCTGATCTTGCCGAGCGTATCCGCGCTTGTCTCACTCTACTCGGATGCTTCCGAGCAGGGCCGTAACCTCGGCATCCTGCGTTCCGCTGGCTCCTTGGCGCGCGTCATCGGTCCGGTGACGGCAGCCTTACTTTATTTTCACTTCGGGTCTCACTTCTGGGTCTACATCGGCGGCGCGTTGCTGATGTTACCCGCGATCTGGGTCGTCCGCGGTCTGCCTGAGCCGGAATCCGAGCGACTAAAGGCTTAACCTTTAGCCAAGGAGCGTCCGAGGGCGTCGCCGGCGCGGATGACGTGCATCAAGGCAATGCCGCCGCGGAAGGCCCCGTGGAAATGGAGTCCGGGATTTTTCGCTTCAGCGTGCGCCAAGGCCGCTTCACGGCGTGATTGGTCGACGCCGTATTGAGGAATCGCCCGGTCCCAGCGTTGTATCCATTCCTTTTCTGGCGGGCCACTGACACCAAGGGTTTCCGCGAGTTCGCGATCGACGGAGGCGCGGAGCTGTTCGTCCGTCTGGCGGGCGAGGGCGGGATAGCGGGCCCCACCGATAAAGCAGCAGAGCAGGACTTTTCCTTCGGGCGTTCGGCCCGGGAGTACAGTGGAAGGGAAGAGGCACCCGAGGATTTGCCGCTTTTCCTTCCCAGGGATGAGGTAGCCGAAACCATCGAGCGGATGGGTGACGGCCGCGCGGTCGTAGCCGCGAGCGACTACGGTCACGGGTGGCGCTTCGGCCCGCTCCCATTCCCGGAAAGTTTTCTTTAACTCCTCTTCGAAGGGCAGGGAAGCCCACTGCCAATGCGGGGCGGTCACAATCAGATGTTTCGCGAAGGCACCTTCATCTTGGCCTTGAGCGTTACGCCAGGCCACGTTCCAGCCCCGGGCGTCTTGTCGGATGAGCGTCGCCATCGAACCTAACTGCAGCGCCTCGGCACGGAGCGGAGCGGCCATGGCGTCGGCGAGTTGCTGCATGCCAGCCGGGAAGCCAATGATGCGGCGGCCCTTGGGCGGTTGGCGGATGAGCCCGAGGATGACGGAGCGGTGGCTGGCCTCGAAGGCTGAAATGGACGGGAAACTATTCGCCATGCACAGACGGCTTGGGTCGCCGGCGTGCACGCCTGAAACCACGGGGTCCATCAGGAGGTCCGCAGCTTCGGCTCCGAAGCGCCGTGTCATGAAGGCTTGCACCGTTTCTTCAGCGCTACCGCCGCGGGGCCGAAAGATTTCCGAAATAAAGCGAAGCTTGCCGCGCCAGCTAAGCAGGTCGCCTTTGAATAGGGACAACGGCTTGTTGGTCAGCGTGTGCAGCTTCCCTTGAGATAAAATGAAACGTTGGGCCGAGGCATGGTCCGCCTCTTGGACAGCCTTCCCCAGCCCGTAGCCGTCCAGGAGGGCTTGGTCAGCTTCACCTTCGATTTGGAGGGTGTTGGGGCCCGTCTCAACGAGCCAGCCCGCCTCGCGGACCGTCCGAATCGATCCGCCCGGACGGTTCGATGGTTCGATGACTTTCACCTGGGCCCCTTTTCTCACCATGGCATTGGCCACCGCCAAGCCGGCCGGACCAGCGCCCAAGATGATGGCATCCAGTTGCATGCTTCTAGGACAACGGCTCACACGAAGGTTGGCAACCCTACGTCCATTGGTTTGTCTGGATTCCTTGATGAAGCACTTCTTGCTACTCTTTGCCCCCCTCTGGTCGCTTGCCGATACGGTGACTTTGTCGGATGGCACTTTCCTACGCGGTAAAATTGAGCGCGCTGCCGATGGGTATCTGGAGGTCAGCGTGCCCGCGCTCGGTGGCTTACCGCAACGGATTCCCTTGACGAACGTCGAGTCATTCCGGACCGAGTCCGTGGTCGCCGTCAGTGTGGGCGGAGTGGTGCAGCGTGGCATTGCCTCGGCGGCCGCGGGTCGAGTGGCTTCTTCCGGGGGCGTTGAAACTTGCGACCTTAACGGGAAGTTCGAGCTGTGGCGTGAGCCGGAGCTCCGGCCCATGGAGTCACGCGGACACCGTCAGTGGACCATGCAAGCAGACTTTGACCTTTCGGGCCGTTCGGGGGCGACGCGCGGCAGTGGTATCAGCGCTGGCTTTCAAGCGAAGGGCGTCCGTGAGGTTGATACGTTCCTTGCAAGCATCCGAGTCGTCCGCTCGACCGCCGGCACGCAGACCTCCGCTGATGACTTGCATCTCAATCTCGCGTACGAAACCAACCCGACGAACATCGTTTTCTGGTATGCTCGCACCGATAGTGGCTACGATAACGCGCGGGCCGTCGACTTCTTCTCGATTAATGCCGCTGGCCTCGGCTTGCGGCTCTTCACGGATGGATCCGGCAAACTTGACGCTCGCGTGGGTCTGGCACATCGCACGGAGCGCTATGCGACCTTCGGACAGGCTAATCTCTCCGCCCCCTCGGCGGACTTGGGCTTGGTGTTGACCCGGGAATTAGGTTGGGCCGCCTTGGACTCGGCCATTTCCTTCGTCCCTTCTTTCCAAAAGTCTGGGGATTTCTACGTCCGGCATGAGTCCTCCATCAACCTGATGCGGGGGCCAGGTCCGCTTTCCCTGCGTTTAGGGATTTCTAACGATTTTCGCTCTCACCCGCAGGCTGGCCAGGTGAAGTTAGACACGGCCTACTTCGTTCGCCTAACCTATGCTTGGAAATAGGCAGAACCACCTTGCTATAAATTAAGCATTACTGATTAAAATTAAGCAATACCCCCTGTGAATGGTTGCCTATTGAAGCGTGGCACAAGGGGTGCTTTTCAGTACGTGCATCCTATCGCCTTTCCATCCCCTAATCCATGAGCACCAACCCAGCCCGCCGCAACGCCATCGAGGCGATTGCTTCTCAGCCTCGCCTCCAGGGCAGCTTCGACTTCCGCAATGAGAAGATCGACCTGATCTACGGCCAGAATGTTTTCTCCCTCGATAAGATGGAAAAGCGCCTACCGAAGGACGTCTTCAAGTCCCTCAAGGCTAACATCGAGTCGGGCACGAAGTTGGACGCCGCCTCCGCTGATGTTGTGGCTGCTGCCATTAAGGACTGGGCGCTCGAACGTGGCGCGACGCACTATGCGCACGTCTTCTACCCGCTGACTGGCTTCACTGCCGAAAAGCACGACACCTTCTTCGAGCCCAACGGTAACGGTACGCTCGCCCAGTTCTCCGGCAAGGCCCTGATCCAGGCTGAGCCCGACGCCTCGTCGTTCCCGAACGGCGGCCTCCGCTCCACTTTCGAAGCACGTGGTTACACGGCTTGGGACGTGACCTCTCCGGCTTACATCTTCGACACCGAAAACGGTTCCACGCTCTGCATCCCGACGGCCTTCGTGTCGTGGAAGGGCGAGGCCCTCGACAAGAAGACCCCGCTGCTCCGTTCGATGGCGGCCGTCAACAAGTCCGCCGCTCGCGTGCTCGCTCTCTTCGGCAAGAAGCACGGCTTTATCTCCGCTTCGTGTGGCCCTGAGCAGGAGTACTTCCTGATCGACGCGCGTCTCTTCCACCTCCGTCCTGACCTCTACACCTGCGGTCGCTCCCTCTTCGGTTCGAAGCCGGCGAAGGGTCAGGAGTTCGAAGACCAGTATTTCGGCACCATCCCTGACCGCGTGCTCGCCTGCATGATGGAAACCGAGCGCGAGTGCTTCAAACTCGGGATTCCGATTAAGACCCGCCACAACGAAGTCGCTCCGTCCCAGTACGAAGTGGCTCCAATCTACGAATCTGCTAACGTCGCGCACGATCACCAGATGCTCACGATGACGCTGCTCCGCCGCGTCGCTACCCAGCATGGTTTCGTCTGCCTTCTCGCCGAAAAGCCCTTCGCTGGCGTTAACGGTTCCGGTAAGCACGTTAACTGGTCCATCGGTGGCGCTGGCGTCGGTAACCTCCTCGAGCCCGGCCACAGCCCGCACGAGAATGCACAGTTCCTGACCTTCTGCTCCGCCGTGGTTCGCGCGGTCGACCTGCACCAAGGCCTGCTCCGCGCCTCGGTGGCTTCCGCTGGTAATGACCACCGCCTCGGTGCCAACGAAGCTCCGCCCGCCATCATCTCGATCTACCTGGGCGACATGCTCAACGAAGTCATCGAGCAGGTGAAGAAGAGCGGTTCCGCTTCGACCTCCCGTAAGGGCGGTCACATGACCCTCGGCGTCGATACGCTCCCAATCCTCCCGAAGGATGCTGGCGACCGTAACCGTACCAGCCCGTTTGCCTTCACCGGTAATAAGTTCGAGTTCCGTGCCGTCGGTTCAGCCTTCTCGGTGGCCGGCCCGCTGACCGTCCTCAACACAATCATGGCAGACTCCCTCGATAAGCTCGCCGACGAACTCGCCGACGAGATTAAGGCCAAGAAGGGTGACTTCAACGCCGCCCTCCAGGTTGTCCTGAAGAACATCCTATCGAAGCACGGTCGCGTGATCTTCAATGGTAACGGCTACTCCGAAGAGTGGCACAAGGAAGCTGCTAAGCGTGGCCTCAAGAACCTCCGCACGACCCCCGATGCTCTCCCTGAAATCATCGCCAAGTCGACGATTGAAGTCTTTGAGCGCCAGGGCGTCCTCTCCAAGGCCGAACTTGAGTCCCGCGAAGAGATCTACACGCACTCCTACGTGCTCACGGTCAACACCGAGTCGAAGCTCGTCTCGGACATTGCCCAGACGCTCCTTCTCCCTGCTGCCCTCAAGTACGCCGCTGACCTGACCCCGGTCGAGAAGACCAAGTCTGGCGGCAAGCTCCGCAAGCAAGTCATCGGACTGGCCGACGAACTCGCCGCTGCGATTGACGCCCTCAATACTGCCCGCGACGTCACCAAGTCTGACACGCATGCCCAAGCTAAGCACTCCTGCGACAAGGTCCTCCCGGCCATGCTCAAGGTGCGTGCCGCCGCTGATGCGCTCGAAGAGATCGTCGCCGACGAATACTGGCCGTTGCCGTCCTACCAGGAGCTCCTGTTCCTCCGCTAAGCCGCCGCGCTGAGTGCGCACAAGGGCCGAACCTCCGGGTTCGGCCCTTTTTGTTGTCTGCTTACTTGGTGCCTAGCCCGCCAAGCAAAAAGGCCCGACGTCGAGACGTCGGGCCTTTGGAGCGGGCGCTAAGGACGAGCCTTAGGCGTTATCCCACTTCTTGCGGAGGTAGCTGTTGAAGTTCTTAACCTTCGTCTTGCGACGACGGCGCTCGCAGGGCTTTTCATAGCCGCGCTTCGCACGGGCGTCCTTGATGACGCCTTCGCGGTCGATCTTCTTCTTGAGGCGGCGGAGAGCCTTGTCGATGGTCTCGCCCTTGCGGATCTTGATTTCTACAGACATGTTGGCAGTTGGAGGGTCGAGGCAACAGGCGGGTAGGGGGTTCGTCAACCCATAAACCAGCTTTTAAATCACCGCATAAACCGTGAATAACTCGCCTCGAAACGGGGTAGTAGACGCTTGCGGGAGGGGGTGGGCGGGGCAATCGTTCGGGACAACCCCTCGATGTACCTCAAGGAAATCGTCGCCAACGGATTTAAAAGCTTCGCCGACCGGACTCGTATCGAGCTCCGTCCAGGCGTCACGGCTGTCGTTGGCCCTAATGGCTGCGGTAAGTCCAACATCGTCGACGCGATCCGTTGGGTGCTCGGCGAGCAGAGTGCCAAGTCTCTCCGCGGAACGAGCATGCAGGACGTTATCTTTTCGGGGACGGACCGTCGCAAGCCCCTCCCGCAATGCGAGGTCGAGCTAATCTTTGCGGACTGTGAAAAGGAACTGGGCACGGCCTTTGCCGAGGTCTCGGTCATGCGCCGTATTTACCGCGAAGGCACCAGCGACTATTTCCTGAACGGGAAGCCCGCCCGCCTGAAGGATATCCAGCGCCTCTTCATGGACACCGGCATTGGCCGCATGTCCTATTCGTTCATGGTGCAGGGCCAAATCGACCAAATCCTCTCCGCGAACCCGGCCGAGCGTCGCTACCTCTTTGAAGAAGCTGCCGGTATCACCCGCTATAAGTCCCAACGTAAGGAAGCGTTGAATAAGTTGGCCGGCGTCGACACCAACCTGGCCCGCGTGACGGATGTCATCGGCGAAGTCGGCCGCCAAATCGCGACGTTGCGTCGCCAGGCCGCGAAGGCGCTACGCTATCGTCGCCTCCGCCATCGCTTCACGCACCTCGACCTCGCTTGGCAATCTAAGCAGTTCTTGGACCGGAAGACGCAGATTGAACGCTTAGACCTCGATGCGACCGCCTGCCGCACCGAAGTCGCTACTTTGTCTAATGACTTGCGGGCCCGCGAGGCAGCCTTGGCTTCCACGCGTAGTTTGCGCCTGCAACTATCCGAACGCGTGCAACAGTCGCAGCAGGCTCTCTTTGACCTGCGCACGACGCGCGAAAATGCGGAAGCCGCGGCGCGGACGGCGGACTTACGTGCAGATGACCTCTCGGCTCGTCTCCTCGAAGTCCGCCGCGAAGCCGCTGAAGCCGAACAGGCGATTATCGAATTCAATACGCGTTTACAGGGCACGTCCGACGTCAAGTCGGCCGCCGCTGGCGACGTCACCGCCGCCGATGTCACCTTCCGAGAGAAGACCGCTGAGGTTGACCAGTCTTTGCGCCAGCTGCTAGATGCGGAGAATCGACTACGCCGCGCTCGTCAGGATATTCTCATCGCTGAAGGCGAGATGACTCGCGCCCGGGCCGACGTGACCAATCTGGAAGTCGATCTCCGTGGCTACCAGCAGCGTCATGTCGACCTTTCGGCCTCATTGACTCAGGCTAAGGCCGAGCGCGACGGCCTCGAACGACGGGCGCAGGAAAGCGCCGCCGTCGTCACCACGCGGCATGCAGAATCACAGACGGCCCGGGCCAATGAACAAGCTGGGGCCGATAAGGCCAGGGCTCTCCTTGGTGATTTCCGCGCGTTACAACAAACGATTTCCGAACAGGATCGCCAAGTCGCTAAGCTTTCTGCGCAACTCGGTCTACTCGAGCAGATGCAGGCGCGCCTCGAAGGTTTCTCCGATGCCGCCAAGGCCGTCCTGCGGGGCGAGTTCGCTGAGAGCATGCCCGCGGGCAAAGCCGCCGCCTTGGCGGACCTTGTCACGGTGACCGACGCTTCGATTACTGGCCCCTTGGAGAGTATCTTGGGTGCAGCCTCTGAGGCCGTGGCGCTTGAGAGCGCAGAATTTCTACCGGGTATCGTCGCAAAGCTCGGCGAACGTCAGCTCGGCCGCGCGGTCTTCCAAGTCGAAGCCCCGCCGGCTTCTCGTTCCGGCGCTACCGCTCCCGCTTGGTTGCGCGCTGCCAGCACCGCGGTCGCCCCGAAGGCTCCGGCCCATGCCCGCTTGGTCGCCAATCTTTTCGATGGTTGTTACGTCTGTGATAGTCTTGGTGACTTCTTAGGCTGGTGGCGCGCGAATCCGGGCTTCGAGTTCTTCCTCGTGGCGACGACCGAGGGCGACCTCGTGGATCGCCGTGGTTTAGTCTTCGCGGGCCGCCCGCGCAAAGCCGCTTCCGGGGCTGGCTCCAGTGTTTTCTCGCGTGAGAGCGAAATCCGCACCGTCCGCGCCAAATTGGAGAGCGAGAACGACAAGCTTACCACGCTGAACGAGCAGGCCTTGGGGTTGCAGGCTTCGATTGACGCCAATGAAGTCGAGGTGACCAACCTCCGCGCTGCGACCCAGCTCGCCGCGCAAGAACTTTCCGTCTCGCAGGCCGACGAACGTTCGACCCGGTCGACCTTGGTCACCGCGGATGAGCGTATCAGCCGCGAGCAGCGCCAACTGAACGAGATCGAGGCTTCTAAAACCGAGGCCTTATTGCGTCGCAACCGCGCGCAGGAAACCCTGACCACTAAGGACACGCAGGTGGCGACCCTTCGGCAGGCCATCACTGATGGCGAAAAAGAAGTGGAAGTTAGCCGGGCCGAAGCCGAGTTGCGCCGTAATTCCCTGGGCGATGTTCGCCTCACGTTGGCTGAGCAGCGTCAGCGCCTTGAACTGGTCGGCCGCGAAGTCTCCGACCTAGAGTCCCGTCGATCTGAAGCCTCGCATCGCTTGGCGGCTCGCCGTCAGGAAGCCCAAAGCAACGAACGCTTAATCGCTGACCTAAAGGAACAAAGCGTCACCGCCCGCGAGACCTCGGTCCGTTTGGCTGCGGAAATCGAGCTGGCGGCAGATGCCTTGGCGACCTTGCGCGATGAGCTCGCCCAGAAGGACGGACTCTTAGAAAGCGAAGATAAAGTCCTCACCGTCGACCGCGATCGCTTACGCGAGATGGACGCTCGCCTCAAGTCGCTGGAAGTGACCCTCGCCGAACAGACCTCGCAGTGCAGCTTCATCGTGGAAAAGGTGCAGGCTGATCATCAATTGGACGTCGTCACGGTGGATTGGCGCACGCAACTTTGGCTGTCCGAGGGCGAGCCAGAAGGTGCTGCCGGTTTTGGCGACCTCGAAGAGTCCGAAGAGGAGGGCAGTCGCCCTTCACGTGCCACCATTGTTCGGCGCGGTGAGCCCACCGAGGAAGACCTCGCTGCCTTGACGATGACGGACTGGCCGCCGCTGGTCCGCGAAATTGCTGAGCTCCGTGAACGAATGGCTGGCATGGGCTCCATCAATCTAGTCGCCGTCGAGGAATATTCCTCCCTACGCGATCGCCATGACTTCTTAACGAAGCAGAGCGATGACCTTTGGAAGGCAAAGGAAGAGCTCACTAAGGCGATCGACGAACTCAATCAGACCTCACTCAAGCTTTTCACCGACACCTTTGAGCAGGTCCGGAAGAATTTTAAGTTCACCTTCGAACGGTTGTTCGTGGGTGGGTCGGCTGACTTGACCATGGTCCAGGCTGAAGATCCCTTGGAAAGTGGCATTGAGATCATCGCCCAGCCCCCCGGTACCAAGCTTCGGGGTATCTCCCTCCTTTCTGGTGGTCAGCGTACCATGACCGCCGTGGCCTTGCTTTTCGCCATCTACATGGTGAAACCCTCGCCCTTGTGCGTGCTCGACGAGCTCGACGCCCCCCTCGACGACGCCAATGTCGGCCGTTTCACGGACATCATCCGCGAGTTCACCCGTTTCTCTCAGTTTGTCGTCATCACCCACAATAAGCGCACGGTTTCGGCGGCGGACTCCATCTTTGGGGCGACGATGCAGGAAAAGGGCGTGACCCGACTCTTCTCCATGCGTTTCAACAAGGACCGCGATGAGGCAGAGCCAACCTCCCCGGGGTCTGGCTTCACGATGGCCCGCTGAGGTCGCTTGCCTTGGCTCAATCACCTCCTAAACTCTGGAGGTATGAAACGTTTTCTTGCCGTGCTTTGCCTTGCGCCGGCCCTGCTGCTGGCAGCGGTTTCTTTTCAGGTTGATGGTCGGGATATTAACCGGGCCAGCCGGGCGCTGGTACTGCTGACGTGTTGGCCCGGGTGATGCCTGCCGTCGTCAGCATTCGGACCGCCGCCACCATCCCGCCCGATTACTTGCGTCGCCTCAAGACCCGGATCACGCCGGATGACCTGAAGTCGAATACCAAGACCGACCCCAAGACGGGCGAAGTCCAGATGTTCGTCGGCCTTGGTTCGGGCACGATTATCAATCCCGACGGCTATATCATCTCTAATCGCCACGTGGTTATGATGCCCGACAACACGATTGCGAAGTTGGCCTACGTGACCCTTTCGGATCGCCGCGAGTTTAAGGCCCGCGTGCTCGCGGTGGACGATAAGACCGACATCGCCATCCTTAAGGTTGAGGAGCGCAACCTCCCCTATGCTCGTTTCGCCGACAGTGATAAGGCTCGTGTCGGTGACCCGGTGTACGCCATCGGCAATCCGTTAGGCGTTGGTATGTCCGTCTCCTCTGGAATCGTTTCCGCCTTGGGACGCTCTGGTTTAGGCCTGAACTACGAGGATTTCATCCAGACCGACGCCGCCATCAATCATGGCAACTCTGGCGGCCCGTTGGTGGATTTTGAAGGTCGTATCGTCGGTATGAACACCATGATTCGCACCGATGGGCGGGGCGAAGGTAACATCGGCATCGGTTTTTCAATCCCTTCCAACCTAATGCTGAGCATCGCCATGGACTTGGCGAACTCGGGCAAAGTTATCCGCGGCTTCGTTGGCCTCTTCGGCGAAGACCTCCCCGTGGAAGAATCGTCGAAGCTCACGATGTCTCGCAATGGAGCTGTCCGCATTACGGATGTGACGGCGGATTCTCCCGCCGCCCGCGGTGGCCTGCGGAAAGATGACGTCATCGTGGGGGTGAATAATAAGCCCTTCGAAAACTGGAACGAACTCCGCCTCACCATCGCCAAGCGACGTCCGGGCGATATCATCTTGATGTCGATTATCCGGAAAGGGCAGGGCTCACTGGTGCGTATCTCCGTCGCTGAGCGACCCGCTGGAAGCTAGCCGATGGGCTTACTGAGCACCGTCCGTAATGTCGCGGGTGGCCGGCTCCCCCCGGCCACGCGATTTGCCGTGCTTTGTGGCTTCGGAGTCTTCGTCGTCGGGCTTCTGGTCTTTAAGCCGGTCTCCGGTGGTGCGCCCGCAGCCCAGCCCTTGACCTCCGGTACGGTCTTGCTTCCTCCGGGGAATGCCTTGGCCGAGACCCAAGCCCTGTTGGATCCCTCCGCCGCCTATTTGCCTGCTGGGTCCGCTAAGTCCCCCTTGGCCGCCGTGGACGACGTCCAGGTCGAAGATTCCCCCCTGCCGGGCTTTGACCCCATCTTGCGCTTCACCCCTGGCAAGCCAGTCGATTTGACTCTCGAGTCCGAAAAGCCGGTGGCTGCGGTGCCATATGCGGCTATTCCGCTAAACCAGTGGGAACCCTTCCGAACCTTGGGTAGTGCCAATTTGACTCAAGGCTCTATACCGCCTCGCAGCTTTTACTACAGCGTTTCTGATCTTGGCGGGGCAAGAAAGTCGATTTTGAACGGAAAAATAGGCAATCTTACCATTAAAACAGACAAAATGGGGCTAAAAACGACAAAGACGCCCCACTCTTAGCAACTTTAGAGCTTATTATCGGCATTGACTCCATGGGTTTGCAGGCACCGGCCCAGATTGTGCGATCTTCGGGCAATCCCGGGGTAGATGCGGCCGTGGTAGCTTGGTCGACCCAGCTCCCTTGGGCTAAGCGCCTCCCCCCGGGCTCCTATCGGCTAACCGTGGGCCCCTGACGGGGGTAAACCACCCTGTAAAAGGGTTGCAAAAATCCGCTTGACGATGGGTTGGGCGATGGTCATTCAAACCCTCCCTTCACGTTCCCAATCAACGTCGACGGTTCGCCCCTGTAGCTCAGTTGGTAGAGCGCGTCCTTGGTAAGGACGAGGTCGCTGGTTCAAATCCAGTCGGGGGCTCCACCACTTCCACACCAGAACAATAGCAAAACAACCTCCTCCCACACAAAACCATGGCCAAAGAGAAGTTCAATCGTACCAAGCCTCACGTGAATGTCGGCACCATCGGTCACATCGACCATGGCAAGTCCACCACGACTGCGGCCATCGTCGCCGTTCAGGCCCGCAAGGGTCTGGCGGAAAATAAGTCCTACGCGGAAATCACCAAGGGTGGTACCGTCCGTGACGCCACCAAGACCGTGACCATCGCTGCCTCGCACGTTGAGTACGAGTCCGTTAACCGTCACTACGCCCACGTCGACTGCCCGGGCCACGCTGACTTCGTTAAGAACATGATCACGGGTGCTGCCCAGATGGATGGCGCTATCCTCGTCGTCTCCGCTGCTGACGGCGTGATGCCCCAGACCAAGGAGCACATCCTCCTCGCCCGCCAGGTCGGCGTGCCGAAGATTGTCGTCTGGCTCAACAAGGTCGACCTCTCCGAGCCTGACCTCATCGAGCTCGTTGAAATGGAAGTCCGCGACCTCCTCAATAAGTACCAGTACGACGGCGACAACGCTAAGATCGTCCGTGGTTCCGCCACCGCCGCTCTCGACGCTAAGCCCGAAGGCGAGCAGGCCATCCAGAACCTTCTGGACGCTCTCGACACCGAAATCGCTGAGCCTAAGCGCGAAACCGACAAGCCCTTCATGATGTCCATCGAAGACGTCTTCTCTATCACTGGTCGCGGCACCGTCGCTACCGGCCGTATCGAGCGTGGCGTCGTCAAGGTGGGCGAAGAAATCGAAATCGTCGGCGTGCGCGACACCATCAAGACCACCGTCACCGGTGTCGAAATGTTCCGTAAGGAGCTCGATCAGGGTCAGGCTGGCGACAACGTCGGCCTCCTCCTCCGTGGCGTCGAAAAGAGCCAAGTTGAGCGTGGCCAAGTGCTCGCCAAGACTGGCAGCATCAAGCCGCACACTCAGGGTAAGGCCCAGATCTACGTCCTTAAGCAGGACGAAGGTGGCCGCCACACCTCCTTCACGAATAACTATCGCCCGCAGTTCTTCTTCGGTACCTGCGACGTCACCGGCACCGTCATCCTCCCAGAGGGTGTCGAAATGGTGATGCCTGGCGATAACGTCACGATCACGGTCGACCTCCAGAAGCCAGTTGCGATGGAAAAGGGCCAGCGCTTCGCCCTCCGCGAAGGTGGTAAGACCATCGGCGCCGGCCAGATTCTTGAAATCATCAAGTAATCAACCGCCGGAAGGCCTGACTATGGTGCCGTGGTTCCCTAAAAAGGAGCCCGGCATTTGTCACTTTCTAACAACCAGCACAGGACGGTAGCTCAATTGGCAGAGTAGCGGTCTCCAAAACCGTTGGTTGGGGGTTCAACTCCCCCCCGTCCTGCCACCTTCCACTTTAAAACTCCTTCAACCACAACCATGTTCGGCCGCCTCCGCACTTTCTGGAACGAGACTCTCTCTGAGGTCTTCGTTAAGGCAACATGGCCGTCGCCGAAGGAGCTGGTGGATTCCACCCTCGTGGTGATTGCGGCGGTCGCCCTCCTGGGCGCCATCGTTTTTTTCTGCGATTTCTCCCTCTCTAATTTAGTACAGTTCGCGACCCAACTGGTCCGCTAAGCCCCCATGTCGAACACCCCTTCCGATTTCCGCTGGTATACGCTCCAGACTCTTTCGAACAACGAGAGCAAGGTGAAGCGCACCCTCGACCGCACCATCAAGGAAGAGGAAATGGGTGACTTCGTTGCCGAGATTTTGATGCCCGTGAAGACGGTCAAAGATTTCCGCAACGGCAAGAAGCGCGAGAGTGAGATGAAGCTGTACCCTTCGTACCTCTTCGTCCGTGCCCGTCTCTTCGATGACGAAGGCGGCCTGCTCGAAGGTCCCTGGAATTTTCTGAAGAAGACCGATGGGGCTATTGGCCTCATTGGCGGCATGAAGCCGGTGCCTCTCCGCCAGGAAGAAATCAATACGATCATTCAGCAGATGGCGGATGCCGCCGACAAGGTCGTCCCCAAGATCAGCTTCCACGTGGGCGAGCGCGTCAAGATCACCGACGGCCCTTTCGCCAACCTTTCAGGCAACATCGATACGATCGACGCCGACCGCGGTCGGCTGCAGGTTTCGGTGGATATCTTCGGTCGCTTGGCGCCCGTCGAGCTCGAGTTCTGGCAGGTCGAACGCGATGACCGCGAATAATTCCTTTTTCAACTAAACCTACTCATTCTACACAACCATGGCTAAGAAAGTCGTCGGCGAAATCAGGCTCCAGCTCCCCGCAGGTGCCGCTAACCCTGCTCCTCCTGTCGGCCCCGCTCTGGGTGCCAAGGGCGTCAATATCATGGCGTTCTGTAAGGAGTTCAATGCGAAGACCAAGGACCAGGCGGGCATGATCCTCCCGGTCATCATCTCCGTCTACCAGGACAAGTCCTTCACGTTCATCCTCAAGTCCCCGCCCGCTTCTATTCTCCTGAAGAAGGCTGCGAAGATTGAGAGCGGTGCCGCTGTCCCGAACCGCGATAAGGTCGGCAAGGTCACCCAGAAGCAGCTCCTCGAAATCGTTGAGCTCAAGAAGAAGGACCTCAACGCCATCAACCCCGAGAACGCCGCCCGCATGATTGCTGGTACCGCCCGCTCGATGGGCATCGAAGTCATCGGTTAATTTTCACCCAACCCTAAACCCAACTACCCACTGCATCCCGCAGGAGACCAAAAGTCGCTATGAGCAAAAAACCCAGCAAGCGTTACCGCGCTGCCCAACAGGTCGCCGACCTGAAGGCCAAGTATGACGTCAACCAAGCCGCCGAGATCATCAAAAAGATGCCGGGCGCTAAGTTCGACGAAACCGTGGAAATCTCCGCCTTCTTGGGCGTTGATCCAAAGCAGTCGGACCAGATGGTCCGTGGCACCGTCTCCCTCCCGAATGGTTCGGGCAAGAAGATCAAGGTTCTCGCCTTTACTGAAAACGCCGCCGAAGCCCTCGCTGCTGGCGCTGACTATGCTGGCCTCGCCGACCTGATTGCTAAGGTCAACGGTGGCTTCCTCGACTTCGACGTGGCCATCTCGACCACCTCCGCCATGAAGGACGTCCGCCAGGTCGCCCGTGTCCTCGGTCCGAAGGGCCTCATGCCGAACCCTAAGTCCGGTACGGTCTCCGACGACATCCCTAAGACCATCAAGGAAGTCAAAGCCGGTCGCGTTGAGTTCAAGATGGATAAGACTGCCAATATCGTGGTCGTCGTTGGTAAGAAGTCTTTCACGGTTCAGCAGCTCTCCGAGAACGCCGCCGTGGCCCTCGCCGCCCTCGTCAAAGCCCAGCCTGCTGGCTTCGCCGGCGGCGCTTCATCAAGTCCCTCACCCTCAGCGCCTCGATGAGCCCCGGCGTGAACATCGACCTCAAGCCTTACTCGGCTGCTGTCGTCGCCTAATCACCCCATCCTCACCGAAAGCACACGAACATGCGCGCTGAAAAACAATTCCTCGTCGACGAAGTGGCCGCCCAGCTGGCTACCTCGAACTACCTCCTCATCGCTAACTTCACCGGCGTCACCGTTGAAGACGCGACCAAGGTGCGTACCCAGCTCCGTGAACACGGCGCCGAGTACCACGTCGTTAAGAACAGCATCCTGAGCATCGCCGCCAAGCAGGCGAACCTCCCTGACTTCTCGCAGCAGCTCGTGGGCCATACGGCCCTCGTGACCGGCGGCAAGAACCCGACGGGCGTCGCCAAGGTCCTCGTCACTTTCTTCAAGGACTTCTCCAAGCTTGAAGTGAAGGCTGGCGTCCTCGACTCCAAGATCCTCACCAAGGCAGAAGTCGAAGTGCTCTCCAAGCTGCCTTCCCTCGACGGCATCCGTGCCCAGCTCCTTTCGCTCCTCTCGACCCCGGCTTCCTCGCTCGTCCGCCTCCTGGACGCTAAGCGCCAGAAGGACGAGACGGCCGCCTAAAACCCTTTCCCCGCAAAGGCTGGTCCATGTGGATCAGCGCGCGCGGGGGGAAATCCAAACCCAAAACCAACACACATCCAAAGAATACCGGTTAGGGGCCTCGTGCTCTCAATTGTCCTCTTCGTAGGACGCTAACCGTTCAAGGAACCCAGTACCATGAGCAACATCACTAAAGAACAAGTCATCGAGTTTTTGAGCGCCCAGAGCGTCCTCGATATCGCCGGCCTCGTTAAGGAACTCGAAACCAAGTGGGGCGTTTCCGCCGCCGCTCCTGTCGCCGTCGCCGTCGCTGGTGCCGCCGCCGCCGCCCCTGCCGAAGAAAAGACCACCTTCGATATTATCCTCAAGGCCAAGGGTGCTACCCCGATCAACGTCATTAAGGAAGTCCGCGCCATCACTGGCCTGGGCCTCAAGGAAGCTAAGGACCTCGTTGATGGTGCTCCGAAGCCCGTCAAGGAAGGCGTCTCCAAGGACGAAGCCAAGGACATCGAGGCCAAGCTCAAGGCCGCCGGTGCCGAAGTCGAAGTCAAGTAACCTTCACTACGCGCGCTAGCGCGTTTTCCAAGCGGGGAGGGGAGTGACCCTCCAAGGCCACCCCCTCTCCCTCTTGTTTTCCCCCGGCCGCCTGAACCGTCCCCTTCAGGCAAACACTACACCAGCCACTCTCGAGAATCCTCCACGTCATGTCGCAAGCTCGCAATAACTTCGGTAAACTCAGTGAAGTCATTCCTCCGCCCAACCTCATCGAGAACCAGATCTTCTCGTTCAATGACTTTCTGCAGTTAGAGACAAACGCCCCCGCCCGCAATAACCTTGGTCTCGAGGCGGTCTTCCGCGAAGCCTTCCCCGTCGAGAGCAACAACGGCAACTTCCGTCTCGAGTACCTCGAGTACGCTTTGGTTCTCCCTAAGTCCACTGAGCTCGAGTGTATCCGCGAAGGCACGACTTTCGCGATCTCCGTGATGCTCAAACTCCGCCTCCGCGAAGAAAAGGGTGCCTTCAAGGACGAGGAAATCCTCATGGGCGAAGTCCCCATGATCACCGATCGTGGTTCCTTTATCGTCAACGGCGCCGAGCGCGTCGTGGTCTCCCAGCTGCACCGCAGCCCGGGCATCTGCTTCGAAGAGTCGGCCCACACGAGCGGCAAGACGCTCCATGCTTTCCGCATCATCCCTGACCGTGGTACCTGGATCGAAGTCCAGTTCGACCAGAACGACCTCCTCTGGGTCTACCTCGACCGCCGTCGTCGCCGTCGCAAGTTCCTTGTCACCACCTTGCTGCGTGCGTTCGGTTACAAGGACGACAAGGACATCCTTGGTCTCTTCTATAAGTCCCGCGACCTGACCGCTAAGGCGGCCCTCGATCTCGAGCCCGAAGAACTCGCCCACCTCGTTTACGCGGACCCGATTGTTGACGTTGAGACGGGTAAGGTCGTTGCCAAGCAGTACGACAAGCTTTCCCGCGAAACGCTTAAGGAGATCCATAAGCAACTGACGAAGCAGAAGTTTGGCGTGTTCGACACGAGCTTCGACGAAGGTGCTGTCATCCTCTCCCTCCGTAAGGACATCGGTGCCGTCCGTAACGAAGAGGAAGCCCTCAAGGAAATCTTCCGTAAACTTCGCCCCGGTGAACCCGTCAACGTCAAGAGTGCCCGCGCGCACATGCAGCGCCTCTTCCAGGATGCGCTCCGTTACGACCTGGGTCGCGTCGGCCGTTACAAACTCAACCAGAAGCTGGGCCTCGATGTCTCCCTCGATACCCGCACGATTACCCCTGAGGATATCGTGGAAGCCACCAAGCTCCTCTGCCGCCAGCGTTCGTCCGAAGCCAAGAGCGATGACATCGATCACCTCGGCAGCCGCCGCGTGCGTAATGTCGGCGAACTCCTTGCTAACCAGTGCCGTGCCGGCCTGAAGAACGTCATCAAGACCATTAAGGCCCGCATTAACGAGTACGACCAGAGCGTCGACTCCATCACCCCGCAGAAGCTGGTTAACCCGAAGCCCTTCGGTAACTCGATTCGCGAATTCTTTGCCCGTAGTCAGCTGTCCCAGTTGATGGACCAAATCAACCCGCTCGCCGAGTTGACGCACAAGCGTCGTCTGTCTGCTCTCGGGCCTGGTGGTCTTAACCGCGACCGTGCCGGCTTCGAAGTCCGCGACGTTCACCCTTCCCACTACGGCCGCATCTGCCCGATCGAGACCCCTGAAGGTCCGAACATCGGCCTAATCAACTCTCTCTCGACCTACTCTCGCATTAACGAGTTCGGCTTTATCGAAGCGCCGTACCGTAAGGTCGTGCGCGGTAAGGTTACCGACAAGGTCGAGTTCATGACGGCCGACCAAGAAGAAAAGTTCAAGGTCGCGCAGGCTAATTCTGAACTCGACGACTCCAGCCGCCTCAAGGGCAAGGTCACCGTCCGTTCGCGCGACGACATTCTCGAAGTTGACCCAGAAGACGTCGACTACATGGACGTCTCCCCGCAGCAGGTCGTCTCGGTCGCTGCCGCCCTCATCCCTTTCCTGGAGCATGACGACGCGAATCGCGCACTCATGGGTTCTAACATGCAGCGCCAAGGCGTGCCGCTCGTTATCACCGAAGCTCCTTACGTCGGTACGGGTCTCGAGCGCCGCGTGGCCATCGACTCGAAGACCGTCGTCGTGTCCGAAGGCCCCGGCATCGTGGCCGCCGCCGACGCCCGTCGCATCATCGTGACGAAGGATGGCGAAGTGCCTCCCAACTCCCTTGAAAATAAGAAGTTCAAGAGCGAGCCAGCCAAGGGCGTTTACGTCTACGACCTCCGCAAGTTCCTGAAGACCAATTCCTCGACCTGCTTCAATCAGCGTCCGCTGGTTCGTCGTGGCGACAAGGTGAAGGCAGGCGACATCATCGCTGATGGCGCTGCGACCGATAAGGGCGAACTCGCCCTCGGACGCAATGTCCTCGTCGGCTTCATGCCTTGGAATGGTTACAACTTTGAAGACGCGATCCTCCTCTCCGAGCGTATGCTTAAGGATGACGTGTTCACCTCGATTCACATCGAAGAGTTCGAAGTTACCGCCCGCGACACCAAGCTCGGACCAGAACAGATCACGCGTGATATTCCGAACCTCGGTGAAGAAGCGCTCCGCAATCTGAATCGTGATGGCGTCATTCGCATCGGTGCCGAGGTTAAGCCCGACGACATCCTCGTTGGTAAGATTACCCCGAAGTCCGAAGGCGACCTCGCTCCCGAAGAAAAGCTCCTCCGTGCCATCTTCGGCGAAAAAGCCCGCGACGTGAAGGACACCTCCCTCCGCGTGCCTTCCGGCATCTCCGGCATCATCATGGACGTGAAGGTTTCTTCCCGTACCGATAAGGATGACGGCCGCCTCTCCCCGAACGACCAGCGTCGTGCCCTCAAGAAGGTTAACGAAGAGTATCGCACCGCCGATTCCCGCCTCCGCGAGGAAATGACGGAGTCCCTCTCGAACATCCTCCTCGGCGAAAAGATCCCGCTGGACGTCAAGAATTCCGAAACCGGTGAAGCCATCATCCCGGCCAACCGCAAGATCACCAAGACCCTGCTCCGTCGCTTGGCCTCTGTCTCTCGCACCATCGAGATGAACGACTCGCCAGTGAAGCAGAAGATTCGCCAGATTGTCGACGGCTACCATCGCCGTTTCGACGAACTCGAGCAAGAGCGCGCCCGTAAGGTTGAAGCCATCGAACAGGGCATCGACGAGGGCGGCGCCATCAAGAACGTTAAGGTCTATATCGCCACCAAGCGTAAGATTCAGGTCGGTGACAAGATGGCCGGTCGACACGGCAATAAGGGCGTCGTCGCCCGTATTGTTCCGGTCGAAGACATGCCGTTCCTCGCGGACGGCACCCCAGTCGACATCTGCCTTAACCCGCTCGGCGTTCCTTCGCGTATGAATGTCGGCCAGGTTCTCGAGACGCACCTCGGTTGGGCTTGTTCCAAGCTCGGCCTCAAGGTCGCCACCCCGATCTTCGACGGTATCCCTGAACAGAAGATCCGCGAATACCTCAAGCAGGCGGGCCTGCCCGAAACTGGTAAGGCCATGCTGACCAACGGTCACAATGGTGAAGCTTTCGACCAAGACGTCGTTGTCGGCTACATCTACATGATGAAGCTGAACCACTTGGTCGCTGACAAGATCCACGCTCGCGCCACCGGTCCTTACAGCCTCATCACCCAGCAGCCGCTCGGCGGTAAGGCCCAGTACGGCGGCCAGCGCTTCGGCGAAATGGAAGTTTGGGCACTCGAAGCTTACGGGGCTGCCTACACGCTCCAGGAACTTCTGACGGTCAAGTCCGACGACGTCGCCGGCCGCACCAAGATCTACGAACAGCTCGTCAAGGGCGACAACACCCTCGTCAGCGGTACCCCGCAGTCCTTCAACGTTCTGATGAAGGAAATGCAGGCCCTCTGCTTGGATGTCCGCCTCGGCTCCACCACCTCGCCTGAACGCAGCTAATCCGCCCCGCGAACCACGACTAAATCCTTACAGACATGATTCATCCGGAGCACACCCCCGAGTTCACGCCCAACGAAGCCAAGGAACAGTCCTTTGACTTCGTGTCCATCTCGATTGCCTCACCCGAGGAAATCGTTGCTTGGACCGGCGAACAGTTCCTCGACGAAGTCGACGAACACGGCAATCGCAAGGTCAAGGGCCTCAAGGAAGTTAAGAGCCCTGAGACCATCAACTACCGTTCCTTCAAGCCCGAGCCCAACGGCCTCTTCTGTCAGCGCATCTTCGGTCCTGTGCGCGACTACGAGTGCTACTGCGGTAAGTACAAGAAGGTAAAGTATAAGGACGTCGTTTGCGATAAGTGCGGCGTCGAAGTCACTGTTTCCCGCGTTCGTCGTGAACGTATGGGCTACATCCGGATGGCTATTCCGGTGTCCCACATCTGGTTCCTGAAGAGTATGCCCAGCCGTCTGTCGCTGATGCTCGACATGACGACCCGCCAGCTCGAACAGGTTATCTACTACCAGAAGTATCTGGTCGTCGACCCTGGTCAGACCGGCATGCTGGAAAAGGAACTCCTCGACGAGGAAAGCTACCGCCGCGCCGTCGAACAGCATGGCCCGGACGCTTTCAAGGCTCGCATGGGGGCCGAAGCCCTCCAGCAACTCCTGAAAAAGATGGATCTCGCCTCGACCGTGGAACAGCTCCGCGATCAGCTCCGCTCCACTCGCTCTAAGCAGATCAAGAAGAAGGTCGCCCGCCGTATGAAGATTATCCAGGGCTTCCTGGCTTCCGGTAAGCGCCCTGAGCACATGATTCTGACGATTCTCCCGGTGATCCCGCCGGACCTCCGTCCGCTCGTGCCTCTCGAAGGTGGTCGCTTTGCGACCTCCGACTTGAACGACCTCTACCGTCGCGTCATCAACCGTAACAACCGCCTCAAGCAGCTCATCCAGATGAAGACGCCCGACGTCATCATCCATAATGAAATGCGGATGCTCCAGGAAGCGGTGGACGCGCTCCTCGACAACGGTCGTCACGGCAAGCCGGTCAAGGATCGCGATCGTCAGCTCAAGTCCATCAGCGACATGCTGAAGGGTAAGCATGGTCGCTTCCGTCAGAACTTACTCGGTAAGCGCGTCGACTACTCGGGTCGTTCGGTCATCGTCATCGGTCCAGAGCTTAAGCTCAACCAGTGCGGTCTCCCGAAGAAGATGGCCCTCGTTCTCTTTGAGCCGTTCATCATCCGTCGCTTGAAGGACCTCGGCCTCGCCCACACCGTGCGCGGTGCCCGTAAGCACATCGAGCAGAAGAAGCCCGAAGTTTGGGATATCTTGGAAGAAGTCACCCGCGGCCACCCAGTCTTCCTGAACCGCGCCCCGACGCTCCACCGTCTCTCGATCCAGGCTTTCGAGCCTGTCCTCATCGAAGGTGACGCTATCCGTCTGCACCCGCTCGTCTGTACCGCTTACAACGCGGACTTCGACGGTGACCAAATGGCCGTCCACGTCCCGCTGTCGTTGGAAGCCATCATGGAGTGTAAGCTCCTGATGATGTCTACGAACAACATCTTCTCGCCCTCGAGCGGTAAGCCGATTCTCACGCCGTCGCAGGACATCGTGCTCGGTGCGTACTACCTCACCCTTGAGCCCGCGAATAAGCCCGCTGCCGCGACCCACCTCCCGGTGATTGGTTCCGTGGACGAGGCTAACTACGCCGAAGCCGAAGGCGCGCTGCACTTCCATGACTGGGTGCGCTACGCCAACCCAGACTTCGGTCGCGACACCGTCCATGGTGACAAGACCTCGCGCACGATCGTGACGACGCTTGGTCGCATCATCTTCAATACCATCTGGCCAATCGAACTCGGCTTCTTCAACGAGACCGTGAAGAAGGGCCAGCTGGGTGACCTCATCTTAAAGACGTACAAGTCGGTGGGCCGCGAGGCTTCCATCCCGGTCTTGGACGCCCTCAAGGACACGGGCTTCCGCATTGCGACCCGCGCCGGCATCTCGATCGGCGTGAGCGACATGATTTACCCGAAGGAGAAGGACGATGTCGTCAAGCAGGCGACCGCGAAGGTTCGCGAGTTCCAGCGCCAGAACGAAGCTGGTACGATTACCAATGACGAACGTCGTAATAAGGTCGTTGATACCTGGTCTGGTGCGACGAACACGATTGCTCAATCGGTTTACAACACACTCTCCGAATCTGCGAAGGTGGCTGGCGTCCGGAAGGGCGACCCGCGTAACTCTCACCGCATGATCATCAACCCGGTGTACGCCATGATGGATTCCGGCGCCCGTGGTAATAAGGCCCAGGTGAAGCAGCTTTGCGGCGCTCGCGGCCTCATGGCCAAGCCTTCCGGCGAAATTATCGAACGTCCGATTTTGTCTTCGTTCCGCGAAGGCCTCTCGGTTCTCGAGTACTTCATCTCGACGCACGGTGCCCGTAAGGGTCTCTCCGACACGGCGCTCAAGACCGCCGACGCTGGTTACATGACGCGTAAGTTATGTGACGTGGCCATGGATGTGATCGTCACCGACGACCATAACCTGAGCTCTGGCACCGAAGTCATCACCCTTGGTGATGCCGCTATCGGCCGCCACCTCTCGATTGAGGTCTCTAATCCTTCCGGCGCAGCGAAGCCGCTCGCCAAGGCTGAAACTGCCCTCACCGAGGAGTTGGTCGCCAAGTTGCGTGACGCTGGCGTGGATCGCGTGGCTGTCCGCATGCCCAACGGCGTCTGGAAGAACACCATCTACGATGGTGACGAAATCCTTGTCCCGCTGGCTGACCGTATCGTGGGTCGTTGCCCGTCCGATGACGTCTTCAATCCGCTCAATCCTTCCGAAATCATCGTCCGCTCGGGCGAACTGATTACCGAAGACATCGCCAAGCAGATTGAGAAGGCCGGCCTCGACCGCGTCAAGGTGCTCTCCCCGCTCACCCATATGAAGGTGAACGCCATCCCGCCGAAGTCCTACGGCCTCGATCCTTCCACGGGTCGCATCGTGGAACGCGGTACGGCCGTCGGTATCATCGCCGCCCAGTCGATTGGCGAGCCTGGTACGCAGCTGACCATGCGTACGTTCCACATCGGTGGCGTCGCTCAGCTTAAGACCCCTGAAATCAAGGCCAAGAACGCTGGCCGCGTTCAGTTCGTCGACCTCAATACCGTCGAACTGAAGGATGCTTTCGTCGCCGTCAACGGCACGGGCTCCATCCGCGTCCTTAACGAAGCTAACCAGTCGCTCGAAGAATACCGTATCCTCGCCGGTACGGTCATCAACGTGAAGGACGGTAAGAACGTGAAGAAGGACGAGCTCATCGCTGCATGGGATCCGAACAACACTTCGATCCTCGCGAACAGCGCGGGCCGCATCCGCCTCTTGGATATGATCTCGGGCGTGACTTACAACGAAGAGCGCGATCCATCCAATAACGCGTTCTACAAGTCCGTCATCGAGCACTCCGACGAACAGAATCCCCAGATTCAGATTGTTGACGCACAGGGTGCGAACCTCGGTACGTTCTCCATCCCGGCCGGCGCCCGCGTCCTCGTGGACGAAGGTGACGTTGTTGCCCAGGGTAGCGAACTCGCCAAGATTCCTCGCCAGGCCGCCAAGACGCAGGACATCACCGCTGGTCTCCCGCGTATTTCTGAGCTCTTCGAAGCCCGTCCGCCGAAGGACGCTGCTGAAATCGCCAAGATCGATGGGGAAGTCGAATTCCAGCCCTCGATTCGCGGCAAGAAGCGCCTCGTGATTAAGGATTCTATCGGTCGCGAAGAAGAGCACCTCATCCCGCACGGTAAGCACATCATCGTCGCCGCTGGCGAAAAGGTGAAGCAGGGCCAGTGCCTGACCGAAGGTGCCGTCGACCCACACGATATTCTCGATATCTTGGGCCAGTCTCGCGTGCAGGATTACCTTATCACCGAAATTCAAAAGGTGTACCGCTCGCAGGGCGTTGTCATTAACGACAAGCACATCGAAATCATCGTCTCGCGTATGCTCCGTAAGGTCCGCATCTCCGAACCCGGTGACTCCGATTACCTCTGGGGCGAACAGGTCGACCGTACCACCTTGGCTGAAGTCAACCGCTCCATCCACGAGCGCGGTGGCCAAATCGCCGAGTACGAGCCGATTCCTCTTGGGTATCACCAAGGCTTCCTTGGAGACCGAATCCTTCATCTCGGCCGCTTCCTTCCAAGAAACGACCCGCGTCCTCACCGACGCTGCTACGATGGCCAAGCGCGATATGCTGACGGGCTTTAAGGAGAACGTCATCATGGGTCACCTGGTTCCTGCTGGTACGGGCCTGCCCCTGTATCGCCGCATCAAGGTCAGCCCCACGGTCGAGTCCGCTGGCGAATAATTAGGTATAAATACCTATAGGTATAAATACCTATAGGTTAAGTACTTATATAACCCCACCTCCCTAGACGGAGGTGGGGTTATGTTTTACCCGTTTGGAACATCGGGGGCTAGTTTGGGGGTTGATGCATCGCTCAGGTTGGGCTTATTTTAAAGCCTACTCCCCGTTATCCCTATGTCTAAGGTCCGCTTCCTTGTTGCCGCTGCGCTTCTCTCCACGTCCGTTTCCGCGCACGCCGCTAATCTCTTTCCGACGTCTCCCTTGATTCAGGTCGGCGATGACCTCGATATCCTCTTCGACTCCGCCGTCGCTTTGGAAGTCACGGACAACCTTTATTCTTCGGCCACGAAGACCGCTTCGACCTCCTGGACCGTGACGCCGGGCCTGACGCTTGAGTACGGCAAAGACTCGCCGATCGCGCTGACTCTCTCCGCCAAGCGCGGTTATGTTTACTTTAACAAGTCCAGCTTAGCTTCCCTGGAAGACTCTCGTGATAACCTCAGCGGTAACCTGCGCTACGCTCCGGGCGGCCCTTTGACGATCACCCTCGATTCGTCCTACCGCGTCACGGCCCGTAACGACGAACTGGCTGCGCAAGGCGTCAATAGCGTCCTCCTCGGTGCGACCCTGGTTCGTCAGTCCAACTACAGCCATAACCTCGATGTCGGTTACCAGTTGACCGAACGCACGAAGGTTACCGTCGGTTTCATTAACACCTATAACCACTACCTGAACCCAACGAAGCTGCGCTTCCCGTTCAGCGACACGACCGACCTGAACTACGCTACTAAGAAGCTGGATCCGCTCTGGGACACCATCAACAACAACACGAATACCCTGACTGAGCTGAATACTAAGAGCATCCCGGTCAGCGTGGATTATCAGTCCCCTGGCGAAAAAATCACCTACGGCTTCAAGTTCCAACACGACGTCACGGATTACGCCGCGGCTCCTTACTTCTCCCAGCCAGGCGATGGTACGGCTAATCCTCCAGCCGGCACCACCGTTCGCCCCACTCCATTGCCGGGCCAGCAGCTCGTGAAAGACTTTTACGGCCTCACCGCCAAGGGACAAGCGACGGAGTCGGGTAAGCTCAACGTCACCGCAAAGGTGGGTTACGCCGTCTCCAAGACCGACGCTCAGGCCAGCTCGAGCGACCCTTCCTACTCGGTGACTCTATCGCACACGCTGACCGAGATGATCACGCAGACGCTGACCTTCTCACGCGATACGACGGCTTCTTCCGCAGGTGGCGTCACCGCTTCGAAGAACTACACCTATGGTGCGAACTTCAACGCAGCGACCGACCTGACGCTTAACCTGTCGGTCACCAAGAGCGATGTGCTCTCTGGCACGACTGGTGTCGATACCATGGTCTACACCTTGGGCGCGGACTATAAGTATAACTCGCACCTCAGCCTCCAAGCCGGGTACAACCTGACAGATTCGAAGATTCCGGCGGCCCCTTCGGCTAACTTCAAGGCCAACACCTTCACGCTCTCGGCTGCTTTCCGCTACTAAGGCGTAAGCCTCATGGCCAGCATAAGGGCGGACGGTCTGATTGACCGACCGCCCTTTTTCATGCATCTTTCCCCCATGTCACACGGATTAACTTTCAGCAGGCTCTTGGTCCTAGCGGTCCTAGCAGCCGCTCCGCTCTTAGCCGCGGAAAAGGAAGAGACGCTGCAGGTTGGCAAGCCGCGGGCCGAAGAGCCCGCCAAGAAGGCTGAGCCCGCTAAGCCGACCGAAGTTTCCACGAAGTCCAGTTATTGCCTGCGGGCCCGCGACTTCATTCGCGTCGGCGTCATCAATGAAGCCGATACCCTTATCGAGCGTCGCATCAATCCCGATGGCACAATCGACATTCCCTTCCTCAAGGACTTGGTTCCGATTGCGGGCCTGACGATTACGGAAGCCCAGGCGGAAATCACTAAGCGCTTTCGCCGTTACTTTAAGGAGCCGCAAGTCGTCATCACCATCGTCAATTACGCCGAACGCCGCGTCTATGTTTCCGGGTACGTCGGTAAGCCTGGCCCCGTGAATATTCCGCCCGAAGAAAACCTAACCCTGGGTAAGGCCCTTTCCATGGCCGGAGGCATCCTCGCCCGTGGCCGTCGATCCGACGTTGCCATCAAGCGCACCCGCGATGGCAAACTCGTGACCATTGTCAAAGACGTCCGAAAGATTGATTCCGGCGACGAACCCGACTTCATCCTCGAGGATGACGACGCCATCTACGTCGACGACAGCAAATTCTGAACCCCATGGCCGAAACACCCCAGAAGCCTGAGGACAATCAGGACGATTCCGCTTCCCGCGCCCGTGGCTACGGTAGCTACGGCAACTACGGTAACTATGGAGGGGCTTACGGTGGCGGCTACGGCGCTGGCTACGGGCAGGGTGGTTACGGTCGCTATGGCGTCAAGGAGGGTGGTAACCCCCTCTACGCCTACATTGCGATGCTCCGCGAGCGCTTTTGGTGGCTCATCTTGGCGGTGCTTTTGGGCGTTACTATCGCCTTAGTCCTCACTTATCAGACGATGCCAGAGTACCGTGCCATCGGTAAACTGCGTGTGTTCCGGATGGCACCGGACGTGACGGTGAATAACACGACGGCAAATAATAACTTCAACATCACGACCAACGACGACTTCTTTACCGCCGTCGAGTCCATGCGCAGCACGAGTATTATCGAAAGCGTGTCGCGCCAGCTCACGATTGACGAGAAGAAGCGCGTCATTGAGCCCTACCAGCAGGGCAACATCTTCAGCGGCCCGCTCTCCGAGCAGGAAGTTTTCGGCCGGCAACGGGCCGTCACGCCCTTGAAGTCAACCTTCGTGGTCGCCGTCGAATTCACCCACCCGAACCGTGAACTGGCCCGGCAGGTGGCCAGTATCTTCTGTAAGGCCATCCAAAAGAATAGTGAAGACGAGCGCCTGACTATCACCAACCCGCTGGTTGAGAAGCTGCGAAGTGAAATCGACCTGATCGAGGAACGCCTCCGCAAACTGTCCGATAAGCGGAGCGACCTCATCAAGAGCCAGAAACTGCTTTCGATTGCCAAGGACACGACGACGCTGAACACCGAACGCGGCGTGCTGGTCCGTAACCGCGAAGACGCTCGCAAGCAAATTGATGAATTGGAGATTATCTGGAAGCTAATCTTGGAGTATAAGAAGGCCACCAAGGACGTCTATGATATCGCCCAAGTCCGCACGGATGAACGCGTCGCCGCCTTGGGTCCGAAGGTGACGGAACTGCGGGTGCTCGTGAGTACCATGGAGAAAAAATACACGGACGAGCACCCAACGCTCATCCAGACCCGGGCTCAGTTGGATCAGACCCAAAAGGAGCTGACTCAGGCGGTCGCTAATTCGGTCAACCGCATCCAAGCCTCCGTTCAGAACGCCCGTTCGAGCTACGACGCCATCGTCGCTAACCTCGAGCGTAAGGACGATGAGATCTATCGTCTACAGGCCGCCAACAACGAGCTCGAGCGCGTCGACAAAGAAATCCGCGGCCAAGAGGAGTTTCTCGCCCGCCAGAAGCAAAACTACGAAGAGCAGAAGCTCCGTTCGTCCACCTCTGGCACCAGCACGTCCATTAAAATCCAGGAGATGCCTTCTGTGGCCGATCGCCCGGTGAATAAGAACTACTACATGAACGCCTTGACCGGGATGGGCCTCGGCCTTCTGGTCGGTTTTGGACTCATCGTGCTGATGGGCTCCTTCGACGACCGCGTGAAGTCTGCCAAGGACGTGGAGATGGGTCTGGGCCTGCCTTTACTTGGCACCGTGCCCAAGGTGATTGAAGCGGTAGGTCCAGATCGGGCACTCCTGGCCCGCCAAGATAAGGACAAGGTCGCGACCGAGGCCGTCCGTTCCATCTACTCTGCGATGAAGGTCAGCCCAGCGACGGCGAATAGCCGCGTCTTCTTGGTGACCTCAACGCGCCCCGGCGAAGGTAAAACCTTCGTCGCCACGAATCTTGCGCTAAGTTTCGCCCAACACGCGGAGCGCGTCCTAGTCATCGACGCCGACTTGCGCCTACCCAATGTCGGCCCGTCCCTTGGTTTCTCTGGTGATGGTGGTGTGAGTCGCTGGTTTAATGGCGAGATGACCTTGGACGAAGCCATCGTGCGCGACGTGGCACCGGGCCTCGATGTCTTACCCGTCGGCATGAGTTGTCGCAACCCGACGCAGGTTATTAATAACCCCAAATTCCTCGCCATGCTGGACGAGATGAAGACGCGTTATGACCGCGTCTTTATCGACTCCCCGCCGATTGGCGCCGTTTCCGATGCGTTACACTTAGTCCCGAAGGTCGACGGGGTCATCTACGTGGTCCGCTTTAACCTCGTGCACATGCGTAATGCCGGCGCCTGCTTGGCCCGCTTGGCCGAGACGGGCGTGCCGATCTTGGGGGCAGTCCTGAACCGGATGTCTATCCGGATGGCCTCGGTCTATACGGATTCCTACGACCCGGCTAATAAGAAGTATTATATTGATGCCCAAGATTCGGACTCGTCCAGCTGAGGCCTCGCGGTTTCAATTAAGGGGTCGTCCTCCCCATGCGTTTCTATCTTCTCTTGGCTTTGGGCTTTGCTTGTGTCGGCTGTGAAACCGTCCCGGGTACGGGCCGATCACAGATCAACTTCGTCAGTAACTCCGAGGTCGCTAGCATGGCGGCTGGGGAATTCTCTAAGATGAAGAAGCTCCCGAACGACCCACGCCTCGCCCAGATTCGGCGCATCGGGCTCAGCATCGTCGCCGTCGCACGCAAGGAAGACAAAAATGGTGTTCTGCCGCCCGCCAACCAGTGGCAGTTCGCCGTCATCGACGATAAGTCACCGAACGCTTTTGCGATGCCTGGCGGCAAGATTGGCTTCAACGCCGGGATGTTCCCCTATGCCAGCACCGACGACGACATTGCGGTGATCCTCGGCCATGAAGTGGCTCACGTGCTCTGCCAGCACAGCAGCGAACGTATTTCCCAAGGCCTATTGGTCCAGTTAGGTGCCGTTACGGTGGACGAGGCGACCAAGAATAAGTCGGCGAAGACCCGGCAGGCGTGGATGGCCGGCTTCGGCCTCGGTAGCCAGTTTGGCCTCCTCCTGCCGTTTAGCCGTTCGCATGAATCGGAATCCGATTACCTTGGCCTCATCTTCATGGCGCGGGCGGGTTATAATCCGGAAGCAGCTCCGGCTTTCTGGCAGCGCTTCGCCAAGGCCGGGGGTACGAAGCCACCGGAGTTCTTTTCGACGCACCCAGCGGATGATACGCGGGTAAGCCAGCTACGGGCTTGGATGCCCGAAGCGAAGGCGCAGGCACCGAAGAAGCCTTAAGCGGGCTTAGCGGCCGGCTCCGCGGACGGGGCAGGACAGGTAGACGCCGCGCGGATCGTTCAACGAGCGGATGGCCTTAAGGACTTCCGCATGGCTCTTGAGGAAGAGGAGGGCAGGGTCCTTGGACTGGGCGCGCGCAAAGAGGGGCATCTCATTACTGTCCTCGGAAAGCAGCGTTTGCAGGATATTTTCGCGGCCCGAATGTAAGGCTGGTACCTGGATAATTTCGGCGTCGTTGATTTTGGCGAGCACCTTGGCTTCCCGGATGGCGTCGCGGAGGCCGCCGAACTTATCGACCAGGCCATTTTCACGGGCGTTCAGGCCCAGCCAGACGCGTCCTTGGGCAATTTCATGGACGTTGTTGCGCTCCATCTTACGGCCTTCGCCGACGACCTTAAGGAAGTCTTCGTAGATGCTATCCACCGTCGCCTGCACGACGGCCATCTCTTCCGGCGTCGCTGCGTGGTCCATGTCGAAGAGGTTGGCGTAGCGGTTAGTCTTCACGCCATCGGTGCCGAGGTTCACCTTCTTGGCGAGTTCCTGGTAGTTGAAGTGCAGGCCGAAGACGCCGATGGAGCCGGTGATGGTCGCCGGGTCCGCCATGATGACGGAACCACGGGCGGCGATGTAGTAGCCACCGCTAGCGGCGAGATCTCCCATCGAGACAACGACGGGGATACCCTTGTTGCGGAGTAGGCCAACCTCGCGGGCGATGATGTCGCTAGCGAAGGCGGAGCCACCTGGGCTGTTCACCCGCAGCACGACCGCGCGGAGACGCGGGTCAGCACGAAGCTCACGCAGGTCACGGGCTAAGCGGTCACCGCCGATTTCGCCGACCCCACCCCAGCCATCGACGATTTCTCCTTCTGCGTAGACGATGGCGATGCGTTCGCCGCGGCGTGGGAGCTGGACCTTATGGGCATACTTGGCCAAGGAAATCTGGCGGAAGGATGTGCCGGACTCATCGGCCCCTGCCCCGATTTTACGCAGTTCCGTGATCAGTTCATCGCGTTGCCGGATACCATCAATCAGCTTCAGCGACTTAGCCTTTTCGGCATTATAGATGCCAGCGTCATCGGCCGCCCGGCGGAGGGAGGCGATGGTCACTTGGCGGGAAACGGACACGTCCGTCAGGAGTCGGTTCCAGACACCGTTGAGGAGTTGGGTGGTCTGTTCGCGGGCGGGCTCACTCATCTTGTCGCCGAGGAACGGTTCCACCGCAGACTTATACTTACCGACCTTAGTGACCTGAACGCCCACGCCGAAAAGCTTCAGCATTTCACCGTAATACATGTTGTATGAGGCCAAGCCCTTGAGCTCGACCTCACTGGCTGGGTGCATGTAGATTTTATCCGCGACGCTGGTCAGGTAGTATTCCCGTTGCGAGGTGTTCTCGATCCAGCCGATGACAGGCTTCTTACTTTCCTTGAATTTGACGATAGCCTGGCGCAGTTCGTTGAGTTGAACGATACCCGCTTCGATTTCTCCGGCAATCAGCAGGCCCGTGACGTTGTTATCCTTGGCGGCAAGGTCGATGGCTTCGAGGGCGCGCAAGAGGTCCACTTCAGGCATCGGGCTACCGCTGAGGAGGGAGGCTAAGCCGGGCGTACCGTGAGCGGGGGTGTCGTTGATCGCTAGGCCATTGCCGATAACGAGCATCGTCTTCGGCTTCACTAGGACCGGCGTGGATTCGGGCTGGCTCCCGCTGGAACTGACGAGTCCCACCATGAGCACGAACATCAGGAAGCAAAGCCCCAGTCCAGCGAGGAAGGTCCCGATGGTGGAGGCGAGGACTGATTTGAAGAATTCTTTCATGGGATAATGGGGAGCGGTGTGCTGGGGGGGATTTGTCTATCACTGTGCTCGGCTGCCCACGTTTCGCCAATCCAAAGTCGCCATTTTGTCACCCCTTTCCGCTGGTTTCTATCGCCTGAGCGGGCTACCATTCCGATATGCCCGAGAATACTCATGAGCAGCCCGGTGCGGTGACCGACCGCAAGGCGCTGGCCATCAACCTCGACCGCTCCGCCTATGGGGTGTTCGCGGAGATTGGCGCTGGTCAGGAAGTCGTCCGACATTTCTTTAAGGCCGGCGGGGCTTCAGGCACAGTCGCCAAGAGTATGTCTGCTTACGACATGCGGGTCAGCGATGCCATCTATGGCCATCCTCAGCGCTATGTCTCACGCGAACGTCTCGAGCAGATGATGGGGCATGAGTACGGCTTGTTGGTCGATCGCCTCGCCACCGAGCGCGGCGCCCAGACCCGTTTTTTCGCTTTTGCTGACACCGTGGCCACGACGCCGCACGATGGCAAAGGGCAGGGGCATTCCTGGATGGGCATGCGCTTTCAGTCGGAGCCTGGGGCGGCACCGAGCGACGTTATCCTACACTTACGCCTGTGGGATCGTGATGCCGGCCACCAGCAGGACGCGCTCGGCATGGTCGGCGTGAACCTCATTCACGCGGCCTTACACCAGCGCTCCTCTATCGATGAATTCGTGCAGGCTATCATTGAGGACGTCGGCGCCGGTCGGGTGGAGGTAGATTTTGTGCATTTCAGTGGGCCAGGTTTCCCGGGCTTCGATAACCGTACGGCCTTGGTGCGGCTCGTCCGCCTCGGGCTCACGGATGCGGTGTTGTTCGACGAGCGCGGCGTGCCGGCCGTGGCGGGCGAGTTCTTTTACAAAAAGGCCGTCTTGGTCGCCCGAGGCACCTTCCGACCCTTGTCCTTGGTCAATGAAGACATGATTAGCTGCGCCCAGCGTGCGCAGCCACCGAGCGCTGACACGGTCACACTCTACGAAATGTGCGTGGGCCAAGAAAATACTTCCGAAGAGGAAATCGACGCACGCATCAGCCTAGTGGCGGCGGTGGGCCGTCCTTTGCTGGTGACTCGCCATCGCGGCTGGTATCGCCTCCCTGCCTACTTCCGTCTTCATACGACCGGCGACGTCACGCTCATCGCGGGCATGAACAACCTCGTGGATCTCTTTAATCCTGCGCACTACACGCATCTCGAAGGCGGCGTGCTCGAGGCTTGCGGCCGTCTGTTCAAGGATGGCGTTAAGGTGATGGTTTACCCGATGCGCGGGGACCAGCTGCGCCGGCTGATTTCAGATCCGGTTGCCTGCTTGGTCTGTTTTCCGGAGACCTATCAGGTTGCCCTCGATGCAGTCGTCACGGCGGCCGACGTGCAGGTCCGTCCCAAAGTCGCGGGCCTCTTTGAGCACCTCCGTAATAATGGTTTCCTCATCCCCATCACGGGGGCCAGCTCCGCCGCCTTGGCATGCCAGCCGCGCACCTTGGCGGAGCGCATCCGCCAGGGGTATGTGGGCTGGGAGAAGGAAGTCCCGCCGGAAGTGGCGGTGGAAATTAAGCGTTCGAAGCGCTGGTTTTCCTAAGTTAAACGTCGGCCTAAGGTTGCAGGCGCACCGGAAGCCCTCAGGGTGAAAGGCTCCTTATGGCGTCTTTGCCGTCCTCCTTACCCGCTGAATCTGACACGGAACTCTCCTTGTCGGTCGAGCGTGCCTACCGTGAAGTCGTAGTGATTGATCGGCTGGGGGCCCTTTGGTCGCTGATTTTGGCGAAGTGCTTCTTGGCGCAGTGGGCGATTGATAAGTTCGTCATGCCAATCAGCGCACTCCGTTACATCTGGTCCCTGACGTTGGCGATGGCCGTCATTGCCACGGTCCTTTATCTTCGGGCCCACCGCGCCCAGTTCGTACTCTTCCCGCATCAGTTCCGGGTTAGCTCAGCGATTCTCGGCGGCTTGTTGGTCGCGCAAGGCTTTCTACTCTACGCCCACTTCGCCTTGGGGCATCTCTCCGCGGCAGCGACCGCTGGGTTGGCGGCGGCCCTCTTCGGCGCTTGGTCGCTCGCCCGTGCTAGCCTCAAGCGGGCACCTGAACCCTTGGTGGGTGCTTTGCTCTGGTGGGGCTTGGCGGCGTCGGCCTTGACCGGCGTTGACGCCGATGCGTTGCTGTGGGTTGGCCTCGGTTTCTTCTTTGCGCAAGCCCTCCCGGGCTTTGCGTTGGCCCGTCGCCTCGAACGTTCGGCTCGGGTCTGATTTAAGAAACTTCGGCGCCCTTACCGTTCAGGCCGTTAAGCATGAGCGCCATGAAGCGCTTCATCGCGGGCGTCAGGACGCGGCCTTTGCGGTGCAGGATAGCCAAGGGGCGAGCCACGCGGCGATCGCGCAGGCGCAGCTTCACGAGCGTGCCTTGCTCAATCTCAGAGCGAATGGTGCCTTCGGGGACGAGCGCCACGCCAGCGTCGACTTCCACGGCGCGTTTGAGCGTTTCGATATTATCGAACTCCATCGTCGGTTCGAGTTCGATACGCTGCTCGCGGAAGAATTGGTCGAGTGCCTTGCGGGTCGGGATGTCCTGGTCGAAACCGATGAACTTACAGCCTTGCAGGTCGGCGAGATCAATCTCCTTTTTCGAGGCGAGCTTGTGCTTGGGGGCGCAGATGGCGACGAGCTGGTCTTCCATGAAAGGAATGATTTCCACCTGACGATACTTCTGCGGGAACGCTACGAGGCCGAAGTCGACGGCACTCGAGACAACGTCTTCGTAGACGAGGTTGGAGCGACGGTATTCGATGCGTACATTGACGTGGGGGAACTCCTGCATGAAGCGCTTCACGTAGGGGGGCAGTTCGTGCAGGCCGATCGAGACGATCGTAGAGACGTGAACGGTACCGCTGACGACCTTGCGCATTTCCTGCATCTCGCTGGCGACCTGTTCGTAGCGATTCAGGATGTCCTTGGAGGCTTCGTAGAGGCTTCGCCCTTCGCGCGTGAGGCGGAACTGCTTCTGGCTGCGGTCCACAATGAGGACGTTGAAGTGCTTCTCCATCGACCGGAGTTGCTGGCTGACGGCCGACTGGGTGATGGCGTTCAACTTGGCGGCCTTCGAAAAGCTTTCGTTGTCGACCAGGTCCCGGAAAATCTTGAGGTTCTCGATGTGCATAGTGAGCGTTCTTAGATTACTAAATCTAATGGGAAGAGCCTTCAAGTGTAGAAGGGCTAATTCAGGGCTCAAAATTCGGCTCTTTTAAACGAATAGCAGGCGTTGACTCCTAGGCGTTAGGGTGTTCATACTGCTCAAATGGTCACCTACGACCAGTTTACAGGTCACTGTCAGGCCGTTTTGGAGCGCATGGCTCAAGCCTGCCAGGCTTGCGGGCGCTCACCGTCGTCGGTTCGGCTGATACCGGTCACCAAAACCCATCCCTTTGAAGCCGCCGAATATGCCCACCGTTTTGGTTTGTCGGCCGTGGCGGAGAACCGGGTGCAAGAGGCCCTCTTAAAGCGTCCTCTGGCGCCCGCTGGGCTCCGTTGGGAGCTAATTGGGCATCTGCAGTCTAACAAAGCAAAACAGGCCCTCCAAGCCTTCGACGTGCTGCAATCCGTCGATTCTGCAGAATTGGCTGCCCGCTTAGGACGAATCGCCACCGAACTCGGCCTGACTCGCGAGGTGTACGTGCAGGTTAACTCCGGGGACGACCCAGCAAAGTTTGGCTGCGACCTCGCCCAGGCCCCTGCGGTGCTGGAGGCCTTGCTGCCGCACCAGTCACTCAAGGTCATCGGGCTGATGGCCATCGCACCGTTGTCGGATGATCCGGCGGTCGCCCGGCGGACTTTCGCCGAGTTGCGCCGTTGCCGGGACGACCTGGAGACGCGCTTCGGCGTGAAGCTTCCCGAGCTTTCGATGGGTATGAGCGGCGACCTCGAAATCGCTGTCGCCGAGGGATCGACGTGCGTCCGCGTCGGCTCCGCCCTCTATGGTTCTCGCCCGGTGCTATGATTCGTCGCCTCGTCATTCGCGACCTCGCCTTGATGGACCGGGCTGAGCTGGAGTTAGGCGCAGGCTTCACCGTGGTCACGGGCGAGACAGGTGCAGGCAAATCCGTGCTGCTGGGTGCCTTATCTTTACTCGCGGGCCATCGAGCAGCGAAGACGGTCGTGCGTAAGGGGGCCGAAGAAAGCGTCGTCGAGGCGGAGTTCGAAATCGGCGAGGACCCGCGCTTCGATGTTTTACTACAGGAGCTCGATTTACCGGTTTGCGATGAGGGCTTGCTGCTGCTGAAGCGCTCGGTCCATGCGAGCAAGGCTGGACGTATCTCCATCAACGGTGGGTCGGCCACGCTGGCGCAACTGCAACAGCTCGGCGAACTCTGGATTGATTTCCACGGGCCCGGCGAGCCGCAGAAGTTGATGCGTGCCGAGACGCAGCTGGCGATGCTCGACCTCCATGCTGGACTGGGCAAAGGCTTGGCCGTCTATCGTGCTGGTTGGCGCCAGCGCTTGAGCCTACTGCGCGAGGCTGACGAGGCCGCCGGGGCGGAAAAGCTTTCCGAAGACGAGGAAGCGTTCCTGCGTTCACAATTGGAAAAGCTTAATTCACTGGATTTATCCGACGACGCGGTAGCCAAACTGGACCGCGACCATGCCCGGGCTTCGCGCGCCCAGGAGCTGGGCGCCCTGCTGGGGCAACTCGATGCGGGCTTAGGCGCCGATGGCCTCGGGGAAGTTCTGCCTAAGTTGCTCAAGGCCTCCGATGACGTCTCCCGCATCGACGAAGAGTCCATCGCCCTACGCAATCGCCTTAATGCGCTCGCTGCAGAGGCCGAAGATATCCGCGCCGATTACGTGCGCCTCGCCCGCGGTCTCTCCGAAGACGATGAGTCGGTCGGCGAGCTGGAGGCGAAGATGAATCTCTGGTTGGAGTTCCGCCGTAAGTACGGCCCTGGAGCGGTCAACGTCAGAGCCAAACGGGAGGGCATCGCCCAGCGACTTTTATCCCAAGGAGATGTCGAGGCCCGCGTGGCTAAACTCCGCGCGGAGGCTGCACAAGTGGAGAAGGAACTACGCAAGCAGGCCGACGCCTTGCACGCGGCGCGCGCGAAGGCCGCCGATAAGCTGGCCGGTGCCGTTCGTAAGATGCTGGGTGCCCTGGGCTTTAAGAAGGCCGACCTGCGTATCGCAGTCGCCGCCGCGGAGTTAGGTCCACAGGGCGCGGATGCGGTGCGTTTCCTTTTTTGTCCGAATGCGGGGCAAGACCTACTGCCGCTCGATCAAATCGCCTCCAGTGGGGAAGCCGCCCGCGTGATGTTGGCGCTGAAGACGGTGCTCGCCGCGGTCGATCAGACGCCGGTGCTGGTCTTTGATGAAGTCGATGCCAACGTCGGGGGGGAAATTGGCGCGCAAGTCGGCCGCGAGCTCGCCGCCCTTGGTGCCGCTCACCAGGTCTTCTGCGTCACCCACCTGCCGCAGGTCGCCGCTTTGGGGCACGCGCATTTAGTTGTCACGAAAACGCAGGACGAGCGCTCCACCACGGTCGCCATCGCCCCCGTCCATACTAAGCGAAAAGATCGAGAATCGGAATTGGCCCGGATGTTGGGTGATCGGGCGAGTAAGGTAGCCTTATCGCACGCCCGCGAGTTGCTGGCGTCTGCTGAGGGTTAATCAGCGCTGCACAAAGCGGTCGAGGCGGAGTCGACGGATAACCCGCAGGCCGATGGCCGCCGCCCAAGGCTTCGGTAGGCGTGCACTGAACATACCTAGCAACCGGTTCTTCCAGCCGGGGATAATTTGCGGACGCGACTTAGCCATCGCATAGAGTGACTCAGCCACGCAGTCCTCCGCGGTCTGGCCGCCGAGGCCAGTGGGGCCAGAGAACCCCGCTGCTTTGGAGAAGTTCGTCGAGACCGGCCCAGGGCAGATTGCGACGCAGCGCACGCCGTAGGGCTGCGCTTCCGCATCGAGGGCGATACTCCAGTGAAGCATGAAGGCTTTGGTCGCCGCATACGTCGTCATCAAGGGCGTCGGTTGATAGCCGGCGAGCGAAGCAACCGTCGCGACCTGACCGCCACGACGTTTGAGTTCGTCCCACAGTAGTCCGGTGAGTTGCACCGGGGCGCGCACGTTGACGTCGACCATCTTTAAGGTGTGGTCGAGTCCCGGTGCGGGAAACTCCCCATAGGCGCCGAAGCCACTATTATTAACTAGCAGTATTCTACCTTCACTGGGCATTAGTTTCCGTAATTCACGGACAACGTCCTCCACTTGAGTGGGTTGAGCGAGGTCGCAGGTAAGGTGAGTCAACTTACAGGTATTGGGCACCCCCTCAGGTGGGGTGCGGGAAAGGTTGAACACGGCTGCCGTGGTCCCAGAATCGTAGATGCGCGAGAGAATCGCGCGACCAATGCCGGAGGAAGCGCCCGTTATGATCACACAGGAAAAACTTCTGAGAAAATCATCGATGGTATCGTTCTTTGACATGGACGCAGGTTCTCACGCTCCACCCAAAAACACAACACACATGAGTAACGCTCCGGTAGTCGTGACTGGGGTCCATATGGACCTCACCGACGCCCTGAAGGATACGGTGTGCGCCAAAGTCGAAAGACTGATGCGCCACAACCCGCGGATCATCCGCGTGCACGTCGAGCTCGTTTACAACCGCAGCCGAGACCACAGTCGTGAGTTTGCTGCCCAAATCCGGTTGGAGTTACCAGGCCCGGATATCGTGGTGCGTGAAGAATCTGAGGATTTGTACAAATCCATCGATATTTTGATCGATAAGGTCGATCGCCAACTTCGCCGCCGCCATCGCCTAGAGAAAGAGAAGCGGAATCACCCAAAGCCAACGGACCTCGGCGACTTGGGACGGGCGGCGTAAGGACGGTACCGGCTAGTGTCATATAAGTCAGTGGTGAGGTCGGTTTAGGACGGTCCAGTCAGTCGGATAGTCAGCGTCAGCCGACAGTCAGACAGAACCGGCAGTCAGAAACAGGATAAGCCAGTGAACCTCGGCCGATAGCCCAAAAGGTACAGTAAAGATGGTCAAGGACCCCGGTCGCCGCAAGGTGGCCGGGGTCCTCCTTTTGGCAGGGGTCGAGCCGTTCTCGGCTCGCCCTTGGGGGCGGTCGGGCTTTTATGCCCGTATGCGGATTTATTTCATGGGCATCTGCGGCACGGCGATGGGTAATGCCGCTTTGTTGATGCGTTCGCTGGGTCACGAAGTGCAGGGTGCCGATACGGGCGTCTATCCGCCCATGTCCGATCACCTTCGGGCCGCTGGCATCGAGATCTTGGAAGGTTGGTCCGCGGAACGCTTGGCGCAACTCAAGCCCGACCTCGTCGTGGTGGGTAACGTAGCTTCCCGCGGACACCCAGAGGTTGAGTGGTTGCTGGAAGCCCGCTCGCAACCGTACGTCTCCTTGCCGGAGCTCCTACGCACGCGCCTCCTGAACGAGCGACGCAACATCGTTGTCGCCGGTACGCACGGGAAGACAACGACGACCTGCATGGCGGCCGTCCTTTTACAGGCCAACGGCGCAAACCCTGGTTGGCTCGTCGGCGGGGTGCCGCGTGATCTCCCCGACAGTTCTCACCCCGGCAAGTCGGGCGGCCCGTTTGTCATCGAGGGCGACGAATACGACACGGCTTTTTTCGATAAGCGGAGTAAGTTCATTCAGTACCTGCCGCATGTCCTCGCCATTAATAACTGCGAGTTCGACCACGCCGACATCTTCCGCGACCTCGTCGATGTCCTGCGCACCTTCTCGCATGTCATCCGGATTGTCCCGCGCGACGGCGCCATCGTTGCCAATGGCGATGACGCCAACGTCCTTGGCCTCGTCAAGAACGTGACGTGGGCTCCGGTGATTCGCGTCGGCACCGGCGCCGACAACGATGCGGTCATCGCCGATTTCAAAGAGACCTCCACCGGCTCTTCCTTCACGCTTCATTGGAAGGGGAGGGAATGGGGGCGCGTGCAGTGGGCTTTGCCTGGCTTGTTTAACGCCCGTAACGCCGCCATGGCCGCGGTTTCAGCCGGCCTCCTGCTCGATCGCCAAGATCCGACCAAGCTTAAGCTCGAGGCCTTGGCAAAGTTCCAGGGCGTCATGCGCCGTCAGCAGGTCCTTGTTGACCGGGCCGATCGCGTGGTCATCGAAGATTTTGGTCATCACCCGACGGCCCTGAAACTCACCTTGGAATCTTTACGGGCCCGTTATCCGCAGCATCGCCTCATCGCTTGCTTCGAGCCGCGTAGCAACACCGCCGCCCGTAAGGTCATGCAGGATGCCTTCCGCGATGCGCTCATGCTCGCGGACGATGTCTATCTCGCACCGGCTCATCGCGCCGACACGCTCGGCGGCGAAAGCTTTGACAGCACTGGCGTGGCCGCAGTCATCTCCGCTTCGGGTCGCCGCGGGTTTGCACCCGCCTCCAATGACGCCTTGCTGGATACCTTGCGACTGCACACGGCCGAAGGGCAGGGGGCACGTTGCATCGTCTTCTTCTCGAATGGGGCCTTCGGTGGCATCATCAAGAAGTTCGCCTCCTGACGCGCCGTCGCTCAGCGCCCGCCGGCGAGTCCGTGAATGACCGACGCGGCTTGAGCATCGCTGGTAATCTGGACCTGGAGGACGGCAAGATTCGCAAACTTCTGTTCGTGGCGGAGGAAATGTAACCAGCGGATACGCACGGCTGCCCCCGTCGTCGGAATCGGTCCGGAGGCTCGGAGGATATGCGTTTCAAGGAGCGGCTCCACCGGACCGCTTTCAACCGTTGGCCGAAGTCCCCAATTAGCGACGGCAGGTTCGGCGAGGCCATCGGCATTGACGAGTTCGACCGCGTAGACGCCGAAAGCTGGGCGCAACTCCGGGTTCCACAGCAGGTTTAAAGTCGGGAAGCCAATGGTGCGACCGAGGCGCCGACCATCGATGATGTTGCCCGTGGCTTCATAGGGCCGGAGCAGCATGCGGTTGGCCAAGGCGAGGTCGCCGTGGCGCAAGGCGGCCCGGACACGCGAACTGCTCACGGCTTCACCGTCAAGAGCCACTGGTTCGACGAGATGAACGGCGAGCCCGAGTTTGCCGGCATCACGGACGAGAGATTCACCGTCCCCAGTCCGGCCTTGCCCGTAACGGAAGTTTGCACCGACGTGGACTGAGCGAAGTCCTTTGAAGTGATGCAAGAGCCAAGCCGGGAAGTCCACGGCTTCCATCGCTGCATGCTGGAGGGTGAACTCTTGGTGGTGGATAAATTCGGCACCAGCCTCGGTTAGGCGTTCGTCTTTCTGCGTACGATTGAGGATGAGTGGGACCGCGGATTCTGGCCGCAGAACCTTGCTCGGATGCGGTTCATAGGTCATGACCCCGACGCTGCCATGGGCTTGGCGGGCGGCGGCGCGGGCGGAATGTAAGACGGCGCGGTGGCCGAGGTGTACCCCATCAAAGGCCCCCAGTGCGAGGTGGATGCTTGGGGCGTGGCTCATCCCAAGGCGATACTCGGCACGGCCTCGTGCACGGGGATCAAGCTGGCGACGAGTTGTTCGCGGGTCATGGCACCGAGTTCCATGAGGGTCTTCGACCGGTCGACGTGCAGGTTGCCGGAGAGCGTGCGGCGGAGCATGGTGAGGTGCGCCCCTGGGCCGAGCTTACGTCCGAGGTCATAGGCGATGGTGCGCACATACGTGCCCTTAGTGCAATGCACGCGGAAGTTGAGTCGGGGGCTCTCCCAAGCGAGTAGTTCGAAGGCGTCGATACGGATAAAGCGCGGCTCGCGTTCAACTTCGATGCCCTTGCGCGCGAGCTCGTAGAGTTTCTTACCGCCAATCTTTTTAGCCGAGTGCATCGGCGGAAGCTGGTGCTGGTCGCCCAGCATCGTGGCCATCGCGGCAGCCACTTGGGCTTGCTCCAGTTCCGGGACGGGATTGGTTTCGGTCGTTTCGCCATCGGCGTCCTGAGAATCCGTGACCACGCCGAGCGTGGCTTCACCGAGGTATTCCTTTTCCTGCGACATCAAATATTGCGAGGCCTTGGTGGCTTTGCCCACGAGGATGATGAGTAGGCCCGTCGCCATCGGATCGAGCGTGCCAGCGTGGCCGACCCGGCGGGTCTGGTAGAGCCAGCGGACCTTGTCGACGACGTCGTGCGAGGTAATGCCTTGCGGCTTGTCGACCAGCAGGACGCCTTCGGGTTCGGGCAGACCGTCGCTCATCGGGCGGAATGCTCGCGGTAATGTTCGGCCACGATGCCGAGGATGCGAGGCCGGTCCTTGGCCAGCGTGCAGCCTAGCATATTAAAGCCTGCGGCTAGGACATGGCCACCGCCATTCAGTTTGCCGGCAAGGAGGTCGAGGCGAAGGCGTGGGTCGCGGCCACGCAGGCTGCCGCGAACACCGTCATGGCCTTCTTCCATGAGCACGGCGATTTCGACGCCCTCGACTGAGCGGGGAAATTCTACGAGGCCTTCTTTATCTTCTTTCGTGGTGCCTGTCGCGGCGTAGTCAGCCTGGGTGAGTTCGCCGGAGCAGATCTTACCGTCTTCGTGAAATTGAATTGAGTTGAGGAAGCGTTTGGTGAGTTCGAGTTTCCCCCGACTTTCGTGCTCAAAGACGAGGAAGTTCGTCTCCGCTGGGTTCGCACCGCGTTCAATCAGCTCGGCGGCCAAGGCGAAAACTTCGGCGGTCGCGCTGGCGTAACTGAACCGCCCGGTGTCGGTCACGATGCCGAGGTGCAAGGCCTTGGCGGTGGCGGCGTCGCAGCCCAGGTTATGGCGGAGCGCGCCGTAAGCGAGTACGTGGCAAGTCGCCGCGGCTGTCTTCACCACAATATTATGTTGAGCGTAGCCGGGGTTCGAGGCGTGGTGGTCGATGTTGCCCCAGAGCTGCCCGCCGAACTTGTCCAAGAGGTCGGGCCCAATGCGAGACGCATCGGCACAGTCGACCGCGACAGCCACCCGGCCATCTGGGACATATTGGTCACCCGTGAGGAAGGTGAGCCCCTGGGTGTAAGATACCATGTTCAGTGGCACCCGGTCGCGGTTGACGCAGAGGGTGTCGATCCCCGCCGCCAAGAGGATGCGGCAGAGGGCGACCTGGGAGCCGATGCAGTCGCCATCGGGGCGCATGTGCCCTAATACGGCCACTTTCTGGCCTTGGAGGCCTTGGACGAGCCCCTGGAGAGCGGGTCCGGCTGCTTGCATGCTGATTCCCATAGTGTAGTGTGGAAGAAACCAGCCCGCCCGACCGCTGGCAAAGGCAAAAGGCGAGGTTATTTACAATCACGGGTCCCCGCTTGATGCCCCGAATGGCTTGGGCATAGTATCTGCTTAACAGGCTCTCAAGCCCACCCCACCACCCATCCCATGGACAAGGACAAGAATAACAACAATTTCACGCCCCGCGCCCGTAAGGTCGTGGAGCTCGCCCGGGCCGAAGCGCGCCGATTCAACCACAACTACGTCGGGACGGAGCACATCCTGCTCGGCCTGATCAAGTTGGGCGAAGGCGTGGCCGTCAATGTCCTCGGCCGGATGGGCCTCGACCTGAAGAGTGTCCGCTCTGCCGTTGAGAAGCAGGTCGGCCAAGGGCCCGAGGAGGCTAAGGCTCCCGACACCATTCCGCTCACACCGCGCGTGCAGAAGGTCATGGCTCATGCCGTGACGGAAGCCCGCAGCCTCGGTCATGCCTACGTTGGCACCGAACACATCTTGCTGGGTCTCCTGAAAGAAGGGGAGGGCGTCGCGGCCCGTGTCCTCCAGCAACTCGACGTCGACCTTGAGCGTTGCCGCAAAGAAATCCTCGCCGATATCGACCCCAACGCTTCCGTTGAGGGCGAAAGTAAGTCGGAAGACACTCCGCCGGAGGAGAAGTCCGATGGCGAAGATACGCCGCCGCCGCGTCGCTCCGGCGAAGAAGCTGGCCGCCCCGGTCGGAACGAGCGTCTCTCGCTGCTGAAGACTTTTGGCCGCGACCTCACCGAGATGGCTCGTGCTGGCGAACTCGACCCGGTCATTGGTCGAAAGGAAGAAATCCGCCGGGTGGTGCAGATCCTCTGTCGTCGGACGAAGAATAACCCTGTCCTCATCGGCGAAGCTGGCGTCGGCAAGACCGCCATCGTCGAAGGCTTGGCCCAAGAAATCGCCTCTGGCATTGTTCCGGAAATCCTGCTCGACCGTAAGGTCGTGACGCTGGACCTCGCCCTCATGGTCGCAGGCACCAAGTACCGCGGCCAGTTCGAAGAGCGCATCAAGGGGATCATGGATGAGATTAAGCGTGCTAAAAACATCATCCTGTTCATCGACGAAATGCACACCATCGTTGGCGCCGGTGCGGCCGAAGGCGCGATGGATGCCTCTAATATCCTTAAGCCAGCGTTGTCCCGCGGCGAAATCCAGTGCGTCGGTGCGACGACCTTGTCCGAATACCGTAAGCACATTGAGAAGGACGCCGCCCTCGAGCGCCGCTTCCAGTCCGTGAAGGTGGATGACCCGTCGCCAGACGACGCGGTCCTCATTCTGCGCGGCATTCGTTCGAAGTACGAAGACCACCATAAGTGCGAATACACCGACGCCGCCATTGAGGCCGCGGTTCGCCTCTCGCACCGTTACATCACCGCCCGCCATCTCCCAGATAAGGCCATCGACGTGATGGATGAAGCCGGCGCGCGCGCCCGTATTCGTTCGCTCAACCTTCCGCCCGAGCTCGATAAGGCCCAGGCCGACATTGACGCGGTCGTGCTCCAGAAGGAGGACGCTTCCCGTCACCAGAAGTTCGAGGAAGCCGCCAATCTGCGCGACCAGGAGAAGAAGCTCCGCGCCAAGCGCGAGAAGATGCTCGAAGAGTGGCGTAAGAAGCGCGACGAGAAGCGTATCGTCGTCGACGAAGACGAGATGCTCCACATTGTCGCCGATTGGACGGGCGTCCCGCTCAACCGCATGGAGAAGAAGGAGACCCAGAAGCTCCTCGACCTCGAGACGGACCTGCAGGGTAGCGTCATTGGTCAGGAACGAGCCTGCGAAGTCATCGCCCGCGCGTTGCGCCGCTCCCGCGCTGACCTTAAGGACCCCCGCCGTCCAATCGGTTCTTTCCTCTTCCTCGGCCCGACTGGCGTCGGCAAGACGCTCTTGGCCCGCACCCTCGCAGAACGCATGTTCGGCGAGAAAGAAGCGATTATCCAAATCGACATGTCCGAGTACATGGAGAAATTCACGGTCTCTCGTATGATTGGTTCGCCGCCCGGCTATGTCGGCCATGACGAAGGCGGTCAGCTGACTGAACAGGTCCGCCGGAAGCCTTACTCCGTGGTGCTCTTCGACGAAATCGAAAAGGCCCACCCCGACGTCATCCAGCTCCTCTTGCAGGCCTTGGAAGACGGTCGCCTGACCGATTCGCTCGGCCGCGTGGTCGATTTCCGTAACACGATTATCATCATGACGTCCAACGTTGGCGCGGATGTGCTGCAGCGTAATAACTCCGTGGGCTTTGATGTGGGCGTGGATTCTACCCGTGACTACGAGAAGCTTAAGGAGCGCATCATGGATGAGACCAAGCGCGCCTTTAAGCCGGAGTTCCTCAATCGCCTCACGGATATTATCATCTTCCAGCAGCTGGCGAAGACGCACATGACCAAGATCGTCGACATCGAAGTCGCCAAGGTCGCCAAGCGCCTCCTCGACCTCGGCGTGAAGCTGGTCGTTAACGAAGCTGCCCGTGGCTACCTCGTCGACAACGGCTGGGATGAAAAGTACGGCGCCCGCCCGCTCCGCCGCGCGGTCGAACGTCTCCTCGAAGACCCGTTGGCCGAATCCATCTTACGCGACGACTATAACAAGGAAGAGCCAGTCATCGTCTCGGTGGGCGACAAGGGCCTAGTCTTCACGCAGAAGAAGTCGGGCGCTGATACCGAGCCCAAGGCTTGATGTCGGGTCGCCTAATCACTGCAGGTCTCCTGGGTGCGACCGCGGTCGCACTCGGGGCCTTCGGTGCCCATGGTCTAAAAGACCACCTGGCCCTCATTCCTGAGGCTGGAGGCTGGTGCAGACCGCCACGTTTTACTTACTATCCCACGCTTTGGCCGTCGGAGCGATTCCTTCGCCCTCGGCTTGGCCCGCTCGCCTCTGGTCGGCGGGAGCGTTAATCTTCGCCGCAACCTTATACGCGATGGCCTTGGGCGCACCGCGTTGGCTCGGTGCCATCACGCCTCTGGGTGGCACGCTGCTGATTGCCGGCTGGCTAAGCTTAGCTTGGGTCGCTCGCCGCCGCTGAGCTCCGGCCGCGAATCTTTGACTTCCCGCGTCGGCTGGCCTGGGATGGCTTATGGCTCCCTACCACGTCTCTCGCGCCCGTGAGCAGCTCGGGGTTTTTCCCGGGAAGAGGTCCTCGGTAAGCTGAACCGCGGCGAATTGCTTCCTGCCGACCTTGCTTGGACCGAGGGCATGGCCGACTGGCAGCCACTGGGCACGCTCTTTCCGCCCTCGGTCGGTACGCCGCCGCCGGTGCCGACTCCGGTCGATCCGTTGCTATCGATGGTGATTCCCATCAACCGTTCAGGGTGGGCCATTGCGGCGGGCTACCTGGCGCTGGGCTCCGTCTTATGTGTGCCCGCGCCCATCGCGTTGTTCTGTGGCATCATGGCCTTACGCGACCTGAAGCGACACCCGCACCTCCAGGGTGCCGGCCGGGCATGGTTCGGCATCATCATGGGTTCCTTGGGGACGGTGCTGCTTCTGCTGGCCTGCGCTGGCTTCGCTATCGAGGAGCTCACGAGATGACACCCGCCGAGCTGAAGCAGTCCGCCCTGAAGGACGCGCGCCCGCCGGCTGGCTTGGGTGAGGCCGCCCTCGCCCTCTGGTATCTCAAGAAAGGCGATTGGGATAAGTCGCACGCCATCGCGCAGGACCTCCATGATGCCCACGGCGCATGGATCCATGGCCTGCTGCATCTCATCGAGGGGGATCTCAGCAATGCCCGCTATTGGTTCGCGGAGGCGGGTCGTCCGCCGGTGAAGCCCGCGCAAGCCGAGGCCCTGTGGGACGAGATTGCTACGGTAGTCTTGGCCTAGTCTTTCGCCCCGCTTGCTTCCAGTGGGTTTTAATTACGGTCAGGTTATGCGCTTCCTCGCCCTCTTGGCCACGCTCTTGACCCTCTCTATGCACGCCGCCGAATCCCCCAATCTACTGACCATTCCGCTTAAGGACATCGATGGCAAGGAGATGACCCTCGCAGCCAACAAGGCCAAGGTCGTCTTAGTCGTCAACGTGGCCAGCGCATGTGGCTACACCGCTCAATACGAGGGTCTTGAAGCCCTTTATCGTAAGTACAAGGCCAAGGGCCTCGTCATCGTGGGCGTCCCTTGTAATGACTTCGGTGGCCAGGAGCCCGGCACCGAGGCGGAGATCAAAAAGTTCTGCTCCAGCCGTTTTGAGGTCACGTTCCCCCTGACCAGTAAAGTCAGCACGAAAGGTAAGACCGCCCATCCCTTGTTCGTCGCTTTGACCGGCAAGGAAGCCGGCCATCCCGGTCCCGTATCTTGGAACTTCAACAAGTTCCTACTGGGCCCAGACGGCAAGTTGCTCGCCCGCTTTGATTCGTCGTTGCGCCGGAGTCGGCTGAACTTCAGGCCGTGATTGAGAAGGCCCTAAAGTAAGACCGGCGCTTAGGCCGGCCAGAGTAGTTTTAGGATTAGCCCGAGTACGACCGTTAGGAACGCCCCGCGGATGAGCCCGGCGCCGTGCTTGAGTACGAGCCCAGAGCCGAGTCGCGCGCCGATGAGCTGGCCGCCGATCATGGCCAAGGCGACCCAAGGGGCGACGTGACCGAGCCAAGCAAACACCACGAGTGAACCGAGATTACTAGCGAGGTTCACGACCTTGGTGAAGGCGTTGGCGTGCGTCAGTTCCTGGCCGAGTAGGGTCACCAAGGCCAGAATCCAGAAGGCTCCCGTGCCGGGCCCGAAGAACCCGTCGTAGAAGCCGAGCGTCAGGCCGAAGATCCACGAGAAAAGAAAGGCGTTCATCCGCGCGCGGGTCGTCGCCGTGCCGAGCCGTGGGCTGGCGATGACATAAGCGACCACCGCGAGGAGCATCCAAGGAATCGCTTTCTTCAGGGCATCGTTACCGATGAGCGTGAGCACGTAGGCCCCGCCCATAGAGCCGAGAAAAGAGAGCAGGGCGGCCAGCCGGACCTCTGCCCATTGGACGAGACCAGCCTGTGCATAACGGCTGACGGCGATAGCCGTACCAAAGGAGCTTTGGGCCTTGTTCGTCCCGAGCGCCAACTGTGGCGGTAGTCCCGCCCAAAGTAAGGCTGGGAGGGTAATCAAGCCGCCACCGCCGGCAATTGAGTCGATGAACCCGCCCAAGAGCCCCGCTCCGAAGAGCAGCACGTAGACGTGAGGGGCGAGGTCCATAGCGAGGTCATAGATTGCTGGTGCGGTCGGGTCAACGCTCTGACGAGCCGGCGTTGACTCCAGGTATCGACGTTTTACTTTGCATCTCCGATGAGCCCTCCCTCTCGCCGCAACTTTCTTCGCTGGGTCAACGTGTTGAGCGTTAGTCTCTATGCGGCAGGTTTGTTAGCGGCAGAACCCGCCTCTCCGGTGCCCGTTGATAGCTACGACGTCTGTGTCTACGGCGGTAATGCAAGTGGGGTGATGGCCGCGTGTGCCGCTTCCAAGGAAGGAGCTAAAGTCATCGTGGTCGAGCCTAGCCGCTGGCTGGGTGGCATGACTGGCGGCGGCCTGATGCACATCGACTGGGGCAGGGAAGAGGCGGTCAGCGGCTCGACCCGCCCGATCCTGAAGAAGGACTACAACGATGCACAGTATCGCGCGGTCTTTGCCGAGATGCTCAAGTCCGCCGGCGTCACCGTTCTCTTCGAGCATCGCGTTGGCGCTGTCGAGAAGTTCGGGGGCGTCATCCGTACAATCAGCTTGGATCTAGCGCCGTTCGACGAAACTGGCTGTCCGCCGGCGGCGCCCACGAAAGCCGGCGCCCGCGTCGTCGCGGCGAAGGTCTTCATCGATTGCTCTTACGAGGGTGACCTCATGGCCCGCTCTGGCGTCGCGTATACTTTCGGCCGCGAGGCGAAGTCGACCTATGGCGAAAACCTGGCTGGCGCGCAGCCCCCGATGTCGGTCTACGCGATCGATCCCTATGTGAAGGCGGGCGAGCCGCAAAGCGGCCTGCTGCCAGGACTTCAGTCGACCCCCGTTGCTCCGGTCGGCGAAGCGGATAAACTGACGATGGGCTATGGCTTCCGTTGGCGCTTCGTCTTCAAAGGCGAGAGCCTGCCGATCGACCCGCCAGTGAACTACGACCCCAAGCAGTTCGAACTCTATCGCCGGGCCTTCCAGCAGGGCGTGGATATTCTTTCTGGTCGCGTGTTACGCGGTCAGTTGGACGGCTGGGAAAAGAGTGGTGGCCGAGTCTATTCCGGCGGCGCCGGTAATCTCGCTCGCGCCTTGTTTGCGCCGACGAACTACGGCCACAACGCCCGTTACCCGGACGGCGACTATGCGACCCGCGCTCAGCTCTGGAAGGAGCAGCAGGACTTCGTCCGTGGCATGACGCATTTCTTGCGCACCGATCCCAGTGTCCCCGCTAAGCAGAAGGAAATCGCCCTCAGTGCCGGACTCGAGAAAGGCGCGTTCGACGACACCAAGGGCTATCCGCATCAGCTCTACGTCCGGGAGGCACGTCGCATGGTCTCGGATTACGTCGTCACCCAAAAGGATATGGAAGGTAAGGCGGCGTTAGCGGATTCTGTTGGCCTTGCCTCCTATGGCGTCGATGAATGGCCTTACGCAACCGTCGCGCTCGACGGAAAAGTCGCCCTCATGGGCGGCTATTATTCGATGCTTTATCTTGAGGAGAAGAACCGCGGTATTTACCAGATTCCGTACCGTTCGATTGTCCCGAAGATGGCCCAGTGCAAAAACCTACTGGTCCCCGTCTGTGTTTCCGCTAGCCACATTGCGATGACCTCCATTCGGATGGAGCCCGTCTGGATGATTCTCGGAGAGTCAGCCGGCGTCGCCGCGGCGATGGCAGTAAAGTCTGGTCAGGCGGTGCAGGACGTGCCTTATGCCGACCTGCAACCTAAGTTGCGGGCCTTGCACCAGAAGCTAGATATTCCGAAGAAGAAGGAACCTACGCAGAAGTAGGCCCGGCGAACCGTAAGTCCGCCACGATACGTCCGCCCACCAAGTGCTCTTGGATGATGCGGTCAAGGTTCTCGGGTGTGCAGTCGCGGTACCACACGCCTTCTGGGTAGACCACGGCGATAGGCCCTTGCACGCAGACCCTTAGGCAATCTGCTTTGGTGCGCTGGATGCCGCCCTGACCATCGAGCCCGAGCTGCTTTAGGCGTGTCTTTAGGTGTTCCCAGGAGCGGACGGCGAGTTCACCGCCGCAGCAGGCTTGCTCCGTCGACTTAACGCACAAGAACAGGTGTCGCTTCGTGTGGTCGAGTCCGAGGGTCTGGGCCAGCTCTGTGGAAGTCGGGCCCATGTGGCTTATTCGAAGCGCGGGATGATGCCGTCCTTCTCGAGCTTAAGGAACAGCTCGCGGCTGAACCAGGCATCGTTGGCGGCGTAGACGATCTGCTTACGGGCGAACTCGGCGTCCTTCTTATTCTTACTGTTCACCGCGAACGGTAGTTCCCAGTGGGAGCACTGCACGCTCTTCGATTTCTTCATCTGTAACCCGAGGTAGATGGCGGCGAGCGCCCGGAGGCCCGTGTTGATGACGCCCGCACGCTTAGTGAAGTCAGACACATCAATGAAGCCGGGGGCGTCGAAAGGGGCGCGTTCCTGGAGGTGACGGACGTCATCACGGACCGCGACCCCGACCTTGGCTTTACGCGGATCGCAGAGGAGCGGGAACATCACCGGGACCCCGCCGCACTCATCGAGGCGGAAGATAAAGATTTTTTCGGCACCAGCCAGCTGCAGGATCGAAGGTAAGTAAGTGATTCCGCGGGTATGGGAGGGCCGGGTCTCTGTGTCGAAGCCGAGGACGCGTTCCTTGGAAAGGTGTTTCACGGCCCGTTCGGCGTCCTGCTCGCTCTCGATTACCTCGGTATAGCCGTCCCACAGACCGACGGGGAGGGTGGCGATCAAATCGTCGGTAAAACGCAGCCCGCGGGCGGGCTGTTGGTCTGTTTGGCCCTCTTCGGGGCTGTCTGCTGACTCTTCCACAGGGGGAAAGCAAAGGCATGCCCGTCCATTGGCAACCAGAGACTAGGACTGTTGGGAAAAAAGCGTTGACCGTGCCCTTTCAGCAACCTTTGTTAACTATCCCTTTTCAAGGGGCCTTAGCTCAGTTGGTAGAGCGCTTGCATGGCATGCAAGAGGTCGTCGGTTCAAGCCCGATAGGCTCCACCATTAAAAAACCGGCCGTCTTCTCACGAAGGCGGCCGGTTCCTTTTGGCGGAGCTGTCCCGGGGCTTACTTAGGCAGGTCGCTCAAGAGCGTCTGGCAGTAATTGCTAAGGCTTAACTCCATGGTCAAGGTCTCCCGGTTGACCTTCTCAATGGCTTCAGCCGCGTTTTGGAGATGCTTCTTCAGGGCGAGGTTCTCATTGCGGGACGATCGGGCGTCGGGCTTTTCGGCCAACTCGGCGGCCATGGCCTCATATTTACGTAACATGGTGACCATGGCCTTCCGGTCATCGGGGGCACGGCGGAGCATCGCCCAAGTGGCTTTACCTTTGACGCCACCTTCGGCGAGCAGACGGAAATAGCCGATGGCGGCGAAGCTCTTCTTCTCGGCCTCGTAGTCTTTCTTAGCGTTTTCCTCGAAGGTCTTAAACTGTTCGGGGCGCTGGTTTGTTTTCTCCGTAGTATTGTTGTTACTGTACTTGGACTTCTGCGTGGTCGGCTTGTTTTTTTCAGGCTTCTTGACCTCGGCCCGGTCCGACTTATCGCTCATCTCCTTGTCCGTTGCTTCGCTCTTTTCCTTGGTACCAGGTGCCGGCTTACTGGCGGCCTTCAGTTCGTTAAAAGTCTTCCAGAAAGTAGCCTCTTCGACTTCGCCTTCTTTAAGGATGTTCTCGACGTTGATGATCTGGACGCCCTTGAGCCCATCGAACATCGAGACGGAGAGGCTGCGGATGAGTGATTTAGTGTCTGTCGGGGTGGATACCTTGGCGAAGGGGTCTTCTTCGGGCTCTTGGGCCCGCTTCTTCTTTTCCATCGCCTCTTCCTTGGCGGGTTTCAGGAGTAGCTCGCGTTCGGCCCAGACTTTGGGGGAGTTCTTCTTCGTCCATTCTTGGTCAAGGTCTTCCCACTTGTACGTAAGCACAGAGTCTTTGCCGGGGACTTGAACGGTGATCGTGTCTTCATCTTGGGTGACGTATTCGAACGTCACGATGTTACCGCTCTTGCGGAGTTGGACGGGCTCGGCGCTCAGCACGGTGGCGGCCAGGAGCAGGAGGAGGGATAGAGGCTTCACGGGGGTCACTTATCAATAATACTGTCGGGTGTCTGGACGGGGGCAAATAAAGAAGGAGGCCACCCGGTTGGGTGGCCTCCTTCTTTAGGGGGGTGGGCGTGGTTTATTTGCTACCTTTGGCCTGAAACTTAGGGAACAGGTACTCCGCGCAGGAGTCGAGGGAGGCCAGCTGGACGTAGTCGGCCTCGGGCACTTCAATCCCGTGCTTCTTGCGGAGTTCCATCACGATATCCAAGAAGTCCATAGAATCTAGGGACAACTGGTCGCGGAGGCGGATCTCCGACTTAACGGCGGAAAGGTCCTCGTCTGGTGCGATGTCGGCGATGATGTCGAGTACGACCTGTTTGATGTCTTCCTTGGTCATTGTGCGTGGGGTTCTGTTTCAACCGCCCTTGGCCGTTCAGGCAACCCCATATTTCTTTACAATGAGGGCTGAATTGATGCCTAGCATGCCGAAGGAGTTGTTCAAGATGGCCTCCAGCCGGGGGGCTTGGACGGCCTGGTTGATGACCAAGCCCGGCAGGGCACACTCGGGGTCGAGTTCGTCGATATTAATGGTCGGATGGACCCAGCCATCCTCAAAAGAGGGCAAATTACCTGCTAATTCGAGGGCGCCAGCGGCCCCCATGCAGTGGCCGATGAAGCTCTTGGTATTGTTAATATAAGTCCCGGGGCAGTCCGTGAAGACCTCCCGGAGGGCGGTACACTCCTGAATGTCGCCGAGGGCCGTGGCCGTGGCGTGGGTGGACACGATATGGATGTCTTGGGGGCGCATCCCCGCCCGCTTCAGGGCGAGGCGGACGCACTCCGCCTGCCGCTCGGGGTTGGGCAGGACGGCGTCCGTGGCGTCGGAATTAATGCACCAGCCCGCAATCTCGGCGATAATCCGGGCCCCACGCTTCTGGGCGTCCTCGAGGCGCTCCAAGACATAGATGGCGCCCCCTTCGGAGATGACGATGCCGTTACGGTTCTTATCGAAAGGACGGGAGGCCTTGGTGGGATCTTCGTGGGCGCCGAGGGCGCCTTGGTTCTTGAAGCCAGCGAAGATACCGAAAGTGTGAATCGACTCCGAGACGCCGCCGGCAAAAGCCAAGTCGACCTCGCCGAGTTGCAACATCTGCGCGGCTTGGATGAGGCCCGCGTTACCGGCTGCACAGGCCGCACCGATCGTGTAATGTGGGCCCGTAATCCCCATATTCATCGTCACTTCGCCCGCCGGATTATTCGCTACCGTGCGCGGGTTGTGGTGGTGGGTCCAGTACTTCGTGTCGAAGCCGAACTGGGAAATATTATGAATCTCGTTCTCGGTCTCGACGTTGCCGTGTTCGGTGATGCCGAGGTACACGCCAACGCGGGACTTATCGACGGACTCCCAGACGAGCCCGGAATCACCGAGGGCTTCGCGGGCACAATAGATGGAAATCGACCCCACCCGGGTGCCATTACGGAGCTCCTTCCGCTTCTGCCACTTGGTGGCGTCGAAATCGCAGACCCCGGCCGGGTGGCGGCCCATGTGGCGGACGTCGATTTCGGCGATGCGCGCCTTGCCGGCCAAGAGGTTTCCACGGAACTCCGGGAGGGAGTTCCCGTTGGGGGCGGTCAAGCCGATCCCAGTGATGACAATGCGGGTCTTGGAGGACATCGAGCTACTTCCCCCATCAAGGGCGGCCGAGCCGTGAAGTCAAACCCGCCCCCGCTTGCCCTTGCCAACCGGGGTTACCTCGTTTTGCTGGTATTTCGATGGCCAACCCGCTCAAGTGCTCAGTCTGCGACGCCGTCGCGACCGTCCACCTGACCCAAATCGTTCAGGGTAAGGTGACGAAGGTCGATTTTTGCGAGGCTTGCGCCGCGAAGGGCGGGGCGGGGGATGCGGCGGTCTTCAAACTCGCGGACGCCGTGAATGCGGTGACGCCGGCGCCGGCGATTACTTGCCCGCAGTGCGGCTTCACGGATATTGAGTTCCGCCGTCGCGGCCGTTTGGGTTGCCCTTCTTGCTGGCAGGTCTTCGGGGTCGCCCTCGGCGGTCTGCTGACCAAGGTGCAGCATGAGATTCAGCATGTCGGTCGAGCCCCGGCTGGCACGGTCCCCGTCGGGCAACTCCGCCACCGTCTACTGGCGGCGCAGCTGGAACTAACCGCCGCCATCGCTGCCGAAGATTACGAGACCGCCGCAAAACTACGCGATGAGGTCGCTCGCATCACCACCCAACTCGACACCCTTTAAACCCCATGTCCGTTCAGGAAATTCTTGCCGACGAGAATGAGCTCACGCACCTGCTAGGCGCCCAGCAGGCCGTGGTGCTCAGCACGCGCGTGCGTCTCGCCCGTAATCTCGAAGGGTTCCCCTTTCCGGGGTGGGCTAAGCCCGCGCACCGCAAGGAGATCGCGGAGCGATGCATTGAGGCCCTGACGCAGCTGCCCCGCTTCCGGAAGTCGCATGTCTTTAAGATGGGCGACTTGCCAGATCTCGACCGTGCCGTGTTGGTGGAGCGTCACTTGGTGTCCAAGGAGCTGGCCTCAGGCAAGAGTGGTGCAGCTGTCATTAGCCGCGACCAGACCTGCTCGGTCATGGTGAATGAGGAGGACCACCTGCGCATCCAAGTCGTCAAGGCGGGCTGGCATCTACGTGGCACCTGGAACATCGCTGAACAACTCGACGACGCCATCGGCGCAACGCTCGGCATCGCTTTCTCGGATCAGCTGGGCTTCCTGACGGCTTGTCCGACGAACGTCGGTACGGGCCTGCGCGCCTCGGCCATGGTGCACCTGCCCGGGCTCTGTCTCGCCGGACATATCGAGAAGGTCACGCGCGCCCTTAGCCAAGATGGCTTGGCGGTCCGCGGCTGGTTGGGCGAAGGTACCGAAGCCGCCGGTAATATCTTTCAGATTTCTAATCAGCAAACCTTGGGCTTATCGGAGGATGCGATTCTCCGTCACCTCGGCGGCTGGGTGAAGACCTTGGTCGATCAAGAATGGAATGCCCGTCGCAAGGTCGCCCAAGAAGAAGGGGAGCGCTTTGTCGACCGCCTCTCCCGTTCACTGGGCCTCCTGCGCCATGCGCGCCTGCTGACCAGTGCGGAGTCGATGAATATGCTTTCGCACCTGCGCCTGGCTTGTGACATGGGTTGCTTGCCGGAGGAACGCCGCCATGTCGTCGACCGTTTGATGATCGAAGGCCAGCCAGCGCACGTGCAGGCGCGGCAAGGCGCCGAACTAGACAGCGATGGCCGCGATCGTCGCCGGGCCACGGCGGTGCGTGAGGCACTCCGTGATTTTCCGGAAGTAGGGTCGCCGACGGCTTAAGGCCGCCGCAGTTTACTCGTCAGAGTCCGACGAGGCCGCTGGCTTTTCCTTGCGCGACATCTCGTCGAGCAGGGCCTGGACGCGCGCGACGCCACCCGTGACGTCGTCTTCCGCGAGGATGAGCTCGGGGGCGTTCTTCATTTGCAAGATACCACTGACCGCCGCGCGGAGTTCGCGGCGGATACGTTTAAGGAAGGTGCGAGCAGCTTTCTTCTCGGGGTCTCCGCCCGAAACCGCATACCCGACGCGCACTTGGCGGAGGTCGGGTGAAATGGTTGCGCGGGTGATCGTGATCAACGCCGATTCGGTAATCCAATTGCGCCGGAGCGCGACGGAAACCTCGCGCTGAATCAATTCGGCTACCCGGAGCTGGCGCTGCGACATGGCTTAGAGGCTAGGACGAACCTGGAGCATCTCGACGACCTCGATGAGGTCCCCTGGCTGGTACTCATCGTAGCCACCCAGCTTGATACCACACTCGAAGCCAGCTTTGACCTCGGAAGCATCGTCCTTGAAGCGTCGTAGTGTCTCGACCGGGCCTTGGTGGATAATCTGGCCCTTGCGGACGAGGCGAGCCTTGGCTTGGCGACGGACTAGGCCTTCGGTGACCATGCAACCGGCTACCTTGTGTTCCTTGCCCAACGGGAAGACCGCGCGGACCTCGGCGCCGCCGAGCTTGTTCTCGCGGACTTCGGGGTCGAGCAGTTCGGACATGGCATCTTTCACCAAGGTGATGAGCTCGTAGATGATGTCATGCGTCACGATGCGGACGCCCGTGCGCTTGAGGTGGGCTTGGACGCCATTCTCAATCTTGGTGTCGAAACCGACGATCATGGATTTGGCCGCTTCGGCCAACTGGACGTCACTCTGCGTGACTGGACCGACGGAGCCGCCGACGATGTCGAGGCGGACCTTGGTAGATTTGATTTCGCGGAGGCAACCTTCGAGGGCTTCGAGCGTGCCGTTGACGTCGGCTTTGAGCAGGACACGGAGAATCTTCTCCTTGTCCTGAGCAAGGGCGGCCATGAGGCGTTCGAGGTCCGTCATGCCAGGGCGGGCACCGGTGTTCGGCGCCTGCTGCTGGGCTTCAGCTGCCTTTGCGGCCAGCGAGCGCGGCCTCTTCGGCTAGTTCGCGGGCTTCGCGGTCATTCTTAAGCGTCTGGAACTTCGTGCCTGGAGCTGGGACGGCGTCCCAGCCGAGGACGAGGGCAGGGGTGCCCGGAGAGGAGTTTTGGATACGGCCGCCGCGTTCATCCATGAGCGCGCGGACCTTACACCACGTTTCACCACAGACGAAGGAGTCGCCGGCCTTGAGAGTGCCCTTCTGGACGATGACGGTCGCAGTCGGGCCGCGACCAGTCTCCATTTGGGATTCGATGACGACGCCTTGGGCGGCACACTTCGGGTTGGCCTTGAGGTCGAGGATTTCAGCCTGCAGGAGAATCGACTCGAGGAGCTCGTTCATACCCGTACCCTTGAGTGCGGAGACGGCGTTGGTGATGGTTTCGCCACCCCAATCTTCAGGGGTGATACCACGCTGCTGCATCTGCTGCTTCACGCGGTCGATGTTGGCACCCTTAGCGTCCACTTTATTCACGGCGCAGACGATTGCGGTGGCGTGCTTCTGGGCGAACTTGAGGGCTTCCTCGGTCTGCGGCATGAAACCGTCGTCCGCAGCCACCACGAGGACGGCGATGTCGGTGACGGAGGCGCCACGTTCGCGCATCTTGGCGAAAGCGGCGTGGCCGGGGGTGTCGAGGAAGGTGACGGTCCGTCCATTATACTCAGGCTTCTCGCCCTGATACTTAACGGAGTAGGCACCGATGTGCTGGGTGATGCCGCCGGCTTCGCCGGACACCACGTTGGTCTTACGGAAGTAGTCTAGTAGGGTGGTCTTGCCGTGGTCGACGTGGCCGAGCACGCAGACGACGGGTGGGCGCAGGGCGAGCAGGGCGGGATCGTCGTCCGTATTCTTCTCAACCTTCTTGACGGGCTGGGCGCCTTCCCCGCGGTGGCGGATTTCGAGGACGTAGCCATGTTTCTCAGCGACCTTTCGGGCGTCGGCTTCTTCGATGACGGAGGTGATGCTGACTACCTTATTGAGCTCCATCAGGCTACCGATGACCTGGAAGGGCTTGAGGTTGAGTGCGATTGCGAAGTCGCGGACCACGATGGGCGGGCGAATCGTGACTGCCCCCTTGCTGCCTGGGGCGATTTTGACCGCCACCACCGACGGTACGCGTGACCACGGGTGCGGCCGGCGGACGAACGGTTGGTGGGAGCGGGCTAGGCCGGCTGGTCGGGGCGGGCGGCTGCGAAGGGGTGATGACGATCGGCGGCAGTTCGTTGCGCGGTGCATTCGTCGGGACGACGACACGCGGGGGGACGACGGGCGTGGGGCCTGCGGCCGGGCGGGGCGGAGCAATCGGCGCTGGACGGGGAGGCAGGACGGTCGGTGGGACGTTAGCCTTGGGGGCGGTCTGAATTACTGGGGCCGCTGGCTTCGCGGCTTCGACCAAGGGCTTAGCAGGTGCGGCCGGTGCGACCACGGGGGCGGGCACTGGGGCCGGCTCTTCCTTTTTAGGCAGTTTGTCCTCCGCAAACTTCATGAAGTCGTCGCGGTAGAACTTGCTGAAGTTACTGGAGGCAGCTGGCTTCTTACCTTCGGCGTAGACGAGATCTTTGAAGTCCGGATGGGCCTCTACGAACTGGTCCGCCAAGGCGAGCAATGCCTTGACCTCGAGGCCGAGTTCCTTGGCCACGTCGCTGTAACGCTGGGTGGTCGAGGCCTTCTTTGCTTCGGGTTTCTTCTTCTGCTCGGTCATGTGCAGGTGCTGGGTGGACGGTAGAGGGAGCGGAGTCCGGCGACGGACTTAGGCCTGGCCAGCGGTCTTGGCCTTGGCGACGGAAGCGAGGACGGTGTTGAATTCATCCTCGGTGATCGAGGTGCCAACCAAGTCTTCGGCGGTCACATCACTGAAGGCAGCGAGCCTCGGAGATGCCGAGGCCCACGAACTTGGCAATGAGGTCAGGCGAAAGTTGGAGCAGGGCGGCGAGGCGCAGGGCTTTTCGCCGAGCTGGGCATCACGCTTTCCGGTGCACGCGTCGACTTGGTGATGTCGAGGCGCCAGCCCATGAGTTTGGAAGTGAGGCGGCATTGCGGCCCTTGGAGCCGATGGCGATGCGCATGTCATCTTCGTCGACTTCGAAATGGATGAGACGGTTGCGCTCGTCGATGTGCACGTTGCGGGGCTTGGCGGACGAATGGCTTCTTCCAGCAACTGCAAGGGCTTCGGGGCGCCAGCGGATGATATCAATCTTCTCGCCGTTGAGTTCCTTAACGATGTACGCACGCGGGGCCGCCACGGGCACCGACGCAGGCGCGACGGGTCTACCTTGGGTCGGAGGAGTCGACGGCGATTTTGGTGCGGTAGCCTGGGTCACGCGCCATGGCGGCGATTTTGACCGTTTTATCAGCGATTTCGGCTACTTCGAGCTCCAGGAGGCGCCGAACGAAATTCGGGTGGGCGCGGGAAAGAATGAATTCACGACCGCGTTGGGTGTCGTCGCGAATTTCGAGGAGTAGGCAGCGGATGCGGTGTCGCCGGTGCGGAAGATTTCGCCCTGGCAGCTTTTCGGCGCGGGTAAGGACGGCTTCGGCCGAGCCGAGTTCGACGACCACGTTGCCGCGGTCCGTTCGCGGCGGACGGTGCCGGTGACGATGTCACCGATCTATCCTTATACTCCTTGAAGACTTGTCCTTCTCGATCTTACGGAAACGCTGGTTGAGCAGTTGCCTTCGTGCTCATAGCCGCGATGCGGCCGAGGTCCGAGACGGCGATGGGGCGACGGACTTCCTCGCCAATCTATAGCGTCGCCTTCAGGGCAGTCGCGGCGACGGGGTTGATTTCCTTGAGGGGATCGGACGGGAGTCGCTGACGATGTAGACCGCGTAGGCGTCGAGCTTGCCGGTGGCGGGGTCGGCGATGACCTCGATATTTTGTCCGGCGAGGACGGACTTTTCG
>BGOK01000003.1 GCA_003569205.1 Verrucomicrobiota bacterium
TACTGCCAATGATTACTCGGGACAACCGTCGTCCAGAATGGCGCCCTGCTGAACGTTGCCCAGTTCGCTAACGTCAACACCGCCTCGTCCATCGGTAAGGGCTCAACCGCTGGTGCCAATTCCGACTCTCGCTGACGGTGGTACGCTGCAGTATACCGGCGCTAACGCCCAGTCGACGGACCGTCTCTTCTCGGTCGGCAACCAGGGTGGCGTAATCGACGCCTCCGGCTCGCTCCGCCGCCAGCCTCAAGTTCACCGGCACCGGTGCCATGGGCTTCTTCGGCTACAATAGTACTGGTGGCACCTATGCCGCCGAAACGGGTATCCGCACGCTGACCCTCACGGGGCTCGAACGCGGGCGATAACACCGTCAACCTCATCATCGGGGACAACACCGGTGCGACGTCGATCCTGAAGACCGGCATCGGCCGCTGGACCCTCGGTGGCGTCAATACCTACACGGGTACGACCACGGTTTCCGCCGGTACCCTCGAGACCTCCGCGACGGGCGTCATCGCCGCCGCTGGTACGGTCAACGTCCTGGCGGGTACGACCTTCCGTAACGCGGGCGCCGTCAATGCCACCACCGTCATCGACGGTGGCCACGGTCATCAACGCGGGCAGCTTCGGCGGCGACGTCACAATCAAACTCCGGTACCTTCACGAATAACGCGGGCGCACCATCGCCCAGCTTAGCCTCGGCAAGACCATCAAGGTCGCCGGTGGTGCGTTCACGAACGCGGGCACCGTTTCGACAACACCTTGCTTGAGTCCGGCTCCGTTGCCAACTCCGGCACCATGGCAGGCCGCTTGACCATGACGGGCGGTACTGCGACCAGCTCGGGTACCTTGACGGACCTTCGCTTGCTCGGTGGCTCGGTTACGAGCTCGGGCGCCATCACCAAGGCCATCCTCACCGCCGGCACGCTCGTCCACACGGGTGCGGCCACGGCGGCCATCGGCACGGTGGACGTCAACACCGGCGCTATCTTCGAAAATGCGGGCACGCTCGGCTCGGGCACGCTTAACGTCGCCTCTGGTGCGACCTATCGCGGTGCGGGCTCGGCTACGGCCGGCACGGTCAACCTCGCCACGGGCGGTATCTCAGCCCCGGCGGTCGCCTCGGTACCATCGCCTTCAATAACTTGAGCCTCGCCTCGGGTGCCATCATCGAACTCGAAGCGTCCGACCCCGGTAGCTTGTCGAAGCGCGACGGCCTCATCGTCAATTCCGCCCTCACGCTTGGCGCCTCCCCGGTGTCCGTGAAGCTCTTCTCCTTCAATGATGCCCTCGCTGGCCGCGGTGCCGCCTCGGTCTTCAACCCGAACCTCGGTTACAGCTGGTCCTTCTTGAAGGACAACACCACCACGGGTGCTGGCCTGCTGGCCAACAAGTTCACGCTCGATGCCGCCGGTTGGCAGGGCGCCATCGGCAGCTGGTCGCTCGCGACCGAAGTCGATGCGGTCACGACCTTCAACAACCTGAAGCTCGTCTACACCCCGACCAATCCCGCTGATCGTGGTCGACGTCGCCACGGATTCCTTGGCCTCCGCCATCTCGGCTATTTCCCTGGCTAACGTCCCGGTGAACTCGGGTTTGAATAAGTCGGGCGCCGGCATCCTCACGGTTGACCTGCTTTACGCCTACACCGGTGGCACGAACGTCACTGGCGGCGGCGTCAAGCTTGTCGACGGCGGCGCGCTCGGTACGGGCTCGCTCACCTTGGACACCGGTACGCAGCTCATCGTCCAGAAGGTCGATGGTGCGATTGTCAACAACGTCGGTGGCGCAGGTAACCTCCTCAAGGATAACGCCGGTACCTCGACCCTCACGGGCTCGGTGGGCTTCACGAACTTGTCCGTCACCGCTGGCATCTTGGCGGCATCGAACGCCCTGTCGGTGGCGACTGCCACGACGATGCTGATGGCGCGACCTTGAACACCGCGGGTGCGACCGCGCTCTCCTTGGGTGCCGCCGCAGTGGACGGCAGCTTGCTGAACGCCCCGGCGGTCTCGGCGGCTTCCCTGACCATGGTGCGAATAGCGTCTTCACCACGCAGGCCGGCAAGGCGCTCACCGTCACGGGTGCCGTCCTCTCCAGCGGTTCCCTCACGGTGGGTTCGTTGACCGCGGGTGGTAACTTGACCGCTGCGGGCAGCGCTCGTCTCTGCGGGTGCGATCAACGCCGCTGCGATTGCCTTCGGCACGGGCACCTTCAGTGCGACCAACTTGGTTGCCTCCGCGCCTTCACCAACGCCGGTGCGACCACGCTCACGGTAGCCTCACCGCCACCAGCGTGACGCAGTCGGCGGGCAGCCTCAGCGCCGCCACCTTGAGCACGACGGGCGCCTTCGCCCTCCAGGCGGGGCACGGCACCATCGCTGCACCGGTTCGCTCGCCTCGACCAGCATCACCCTCGGTGACAACACCACGCTCACGGCTCCAGTCGTCAACAACTCCGGCCTCATCACGCTGGGCACGGGTTGCGGTCCTGAACCTGAACCACAACCGCGACATCACGTGGCTGCGCCGATCGGTGGCACGGGTTCGCTGACCGTCTCGTCCTCCAATGTCATCACCCTCAGCGGCGCCTTCGGCCTCCCGGCCGTCAACGTCAGCGGCAATACCCTAGCCCTCAAGGGCGTCGTCTCCACGGCCTCGGACTTCACGAAGAGCGGTACGGGTCTCCTTGTTCTCTCTGCCGTCAACACCTACACCGGTGCGACCTTCATTAATGGCGGCACGCTCCGCATTAACAGTGACAGTGCCCTCGGTGCGACCGCGACGGCTGTCACCGTGGCGGCGGGTGGTACCCTCGACCTTTCTGGGTCGGTCGTTGCGAATAATATCAACCTCTTTGGCCGGACGGTGACCATCGCTGGCACGGGCGTGGGTAACGCTGGGGCTATCGTCAATAATTCTAACTTCACGCAGACGAGCGCGATTCAGGCTCTCACGCTCTCGGCTGATGCCTCCATCGGCGGTACGCAGGGATGGAATATCGGTGGCATCGCCCTCGAGCTGGCGGGCTTCACGCTCACCAAGACGGGCAGCAACACCATCGCCATCGATGGCCCGATCGTCGCCGAAGGTAACCTCACGGTGGCCCAGGGTAAGCTAAGCATCCTCGGTGGTACCACGGTCTTGGCCGGTACGACCCTGCCGGGCTTGATCACAGTCAGTCGGGCGCCACCTTGGAACTCGGTGGCAGCGTTAGCTCCTTCGGCTTCACCCGGGCGGTCAACCTCCTGACTGGTTCGACCTTGGCCACCACCGCGAACTCCGCGATCTCCACGGGCTCGGCCATCACGGTGCGGGCGCCGTCACCCTTAATATTGGCGCGGGTGGTTCGTTCAACCCAGGCCGTGGCCATCACGGGCACCGCTAACCTGGCGAAGACCGGTTACGGCCGTCTCATCTTGGCTGCCTTGGTCGATAACGATATCACCGGTAACCTCACCATCACTGAAGGTAACGTCCAGGTCTCCGATTCGCTCGGCCTCCCGAGCGGTACCATTACCCTCACGGCTCAGCCTGGCGCCGACGTTAATCGCCGCACCCGCCTCGAGCTCGGCACCGGCGTCACGGTGGCCAATAACATCGTCATCAATGGCCATGCGGCTGGCAGCCTTGTCGGCACGGGTGCCGTCATGCTGACCACGAGCACGGACATCGCCACGGTTTCTGGTAGCATCACCTTCAACGCGGGCGTCACCTCGGGCGGCAGTTTCATCTCGGCTGTCGACGATACTGGCACCATCGCCGCCACCGGTTACCTCGCCTTGACCGGCGACCTCATCGCCGGCACCGCGCAGCCGACGGTCCGTAAGGGTACGCTCCTCCTGAACCCAACGGGTACGGGCTCGAGCTACTCCCTGTTCACCATGCAGGAAGGCACCCTGCGCCTCGGTAAGAATAACGCGCTGCTGACCTCTGCAGAAATCCTCCTGGGCGTCTACGGGGCCGGCAGCTCGGTCGACCTGAACGGCTTCAGCCAAGACTTCATCAAGGTTACCAAGGGCACCTTAGGCGCCACCATCACCAACACCAACACCACCACCATGGGTGTGGCGAACTTCACGAACACCGTTGAAACCACCTATGCGGGTACCCTCGCCAATGGCGCAGTCGGCCTCGGCCTCGTTCGCCTCAATAAGACCGGTACGGGCAACCTCATCCTGACCGGCGTCAACACGCATAAAGACGGCACCTTCCTCACCACTGGCACGTTGGAACTCCGCGGTACCACCATCTTGGCCGCCAATACGGCCGTCGACGTCGCGGCGGGTACGACGCTGAAGATCACCAACGCCAACGCCGACCTGACGATGGCCGCCAACATCACTGGCTCGGGCACGGTGCGCATCGACAGTAACATCTCGGGTGCGGCAGGCGCCCGCGGGGTGACGCTCTCCGGCGACAACCGCGGCTTTACGGGAACGTACATCCTCGAGCCGACCGCTTCGGGTATTTCGACCCCGAATACCGAACGTATCATCGTCACGAACGGCAATACTTTCGGTGCGGCGAACGTGATTATTAAGGATCGCGCCCAGGTCTGGATGCAGGGCGGCACTTACACCAATAACTTCACCATCACCGGTTGGGGCTTCGGCGATTCACAAGCCGTCGGTGGCACCCCAGCTCTCGGCTTGAACCTCCCCAACTACGCCGCGGCGGGTCAGGGTGGTATCGGGGCCTTCCGCTTGAACGCCAATACCATCGTCACGGGCACGGTTACCCTCGATGGCGACGCCAAGGTCACGGCTTATGGCGCTACGGCGAGCCTCAATGGCTCCTTGGGCACCACCAACAGCACCGACCGCCTCATCATCGGCGGCGGCGGTAGCGCGACCACTATCATCCTCGGCGGCACGAACAATGTCGGTACCAACGCCCTCCGCGACATCTGGATTAATTCTGGTGGTGGCACTAGCAGCGCACAGCTGACCATCGGCGGTGGTACCGCCGCCGGCACGCTCGGCACGGGCAAGGTCACCCTCTACACCGACGCCACCCTTACTGGCGTCGCCGTCCTGAATATCAGTCGCACCGATGGCTACACCATGGAAGCCGGCCAGCTCGTCGAAGCCGTCGCCCCGGTCGGCTTGTCGACGAACATGTCGAAGGCCGAATTCCGCGCCAACACCGCCGGCACAGGCCTGACGCTCAACGGCGCCCAGATCATCCTGTCTAACCTGACGAACGCGGGCGGTAACTTCCGAGTCGCCACCGAAGTCGATGGCGCGATCGTGAACATCGACGCGGGCTCGCTCGTCAAGGTGAACGTGATTCAAATCTCTGAAGCTGCTAATATGGGTGGTACGGTCAACCAGACGGGCGGTATCGTCCAGCAGTTCGGTTCGACCTCCATGCGCGTCGGCCATTACGCGGGTCGCGTCAGCACCTACAACCTCTCGGGCGGTAGCCTCGAGATGGTCAACCCGGCCCCGGGTTCCGCTCCGGCGGGTGGCGCCGAGCAGGCCGGTGGTATCTACGTCGGCGTCGACGGCGTCGGCGTCTTCAACCAGACCGGCGGTTCCATCAAGACCCCGTGGATGGTCCTCGACAACCGTGGTGCCAACGCGGCCATCGACGGTATCGTCTCCAAGTATAGTCTCTCCGCTGGCACCTTGGAATTCACCGCGGGCACGGGCCTCATCTCGAATAACCTCCTCACGGGCACCGCTGCCTGGTCGGGCGGTACGATCCGTAACGCGGCGCCAAGCTCCAACGTCGCCATCAACACGAACATCGTCGTGACTGGCACAACCGCGACGCTCGACACCGTCGACGCGAACCGCGGCTTCGTCTTCAACCGTGAAGTCACGGGCGGCGGCACGGTGACCACTTCTGGTGGCGGTACCATCTTCGTGACGACGGCCGCGACACAGACCTTCGACCTCGTCATGGCGGGCACCAGCGGCTTGACCAAGCAGGGCACGGGTACGACGACCCTCATCGGCAACCAGACTTACTCCGGCCCGACCCTCGTCAGCACGGGTACGCTGAGCCTCGCGGGCAATATCCCGAACTCCGACCTCTCCGTCTCAGCTGGTGCCAACCTGCAGGGTCTCGGTACGGCTAAGTCGATCACCTTCGGTAACTTCACGTCGTTCTCGGCCGACCCTTCGGCCAGCTCGATCCTCACCGCTACGAACGCCTTCAGCGTCGCCGCGGGCGGCCTCGTCACGGTCAACCTCCTCGGTGGCCCGGCCACGAGCGCGCCGTTCGCGATCCTGAACTACGGTTCGACCACCGCCACCGGCGCTAACTTCGCCCTCTCCGGTGCTGGTAGCTACCGCAGCGCCCCGACCTTCAACGTCGGTGCCACCAGCACCACCTTGGCCCTCGGCTTTGGTGAACTCGTCTGGACCAACGGCGGCGCTAACGCCTCGTGGGATGCGGCCTCGAATAACTTCTTTAACATCGGCACCTCCCTGGCCGACAAGTTCATCTTCGGCGACATCGTGACCTTCGATGATTCCCTTGGCGTATCGCAGGGCGTCAACTTCGTGGGTAACATCCGCCCAACGACGACCATCGTCAATAACTCGACCTACGATTACACCCTGACCTCATCCGCGGGTAATACCCTCGGCGGCTATGGCCAGGTCATCAAGCGCGGCACGGGCGTCCTGAATATGGCTGGCGTCGCCAACACCTTCACCGGTGGCACGCTCCTCAGCGCCGGTCGCATCAACGTCGGCGCTGCGGGCTCGCTCGGCACGGGTCGCATCACCCTCGGTGCCACCGACACCGCGGCGAACAACGTCTCGCTCTACATCTCGGGTACGCGCGTCGTGGGCAACCTCACCAACGCTATCCTGGTCAGCAGCAACGCTGGTGGCGTAGTCAAGATTGGTTCGGACGTCAGCGTCACTGGCGCCGGCGTGATGGGCTTCAGCGGCATCACGCTCCAACGCGACCTCATCCTCGACTCCAATGCGGCCGATCGCACGGACTACACCGGCATCACCGGTACCGGTAATGTGACCTTCGTCGGCACGGGACGCACGATTTTGGGTATCGGCTTGGCGAACACCTTTACGGGTAATGTGACCCTCGCTGGCACGGGCCGCGTCCAGATTGGCGCCGCCACCGGTGGTACGCTCGACGGCATCCCGGACAACGCCACCGTCACCATCAACGCGGGCAGCGAACTCGCCATGTCGGCGGGCGCTGAAATCATCGGCGGCCTCTCCGGCGCCGGCAATATCACCACGAATTCACAGGCTGGTACCCTCACGGTCGGCACGGGCAACGCCACGAGCACCTTCTCTGGCGTCATTGGAGACACCGTGGGCTTCGCCCTCGGCCTTAATAAGGTCGGCACGGGTAGGCTGACCCTCTCGGGCGCCAATACCTTCACCGGCGCGGTCCAGGTCGGTACCCTCGTCGCTCCAGGCGGCACCCTCGAACTCACGGGCGCTAATGCCTTCGGGGCGATGACGGTCTTCGCCGGCATGGTCAACGTCAGCGCTTCCCAGAACAATACCGGCAACATCACGCTGAACAACGGTGCGACCCTCGACGTCCTCGCCGGCGGTCAGCTCTTCAACTCGGCCTACAACAATACGGCCATCGTCACCGTGAACGCCGGGGCCACCTGGCGCATGGTCAACCTGGCCTACGGTTCAAACGCAGGCGGTCAGTTATCCGATTACGCTGCTCGTCGCGTGCTCAACGGCGGCACGATGATCGTCACCGGCGACACGCAGGACGTCGGCAATAACTTCACTGTCAATGCGACCACCGGCGGCACCTTCCGCTACGCCCCGACCAACGTCGGCCAGACGCTCACCTTCTCCGGCAACGCCAACGGCGATATCGCGCTCAACGGCCCGCTCGCCCTCCAGGTCGTCGGCGGCACCCTCGCTATCAACGAGAACATCGTTGGTGCGGGTAGCATCACGAAGACCGGTAACGGTAATCTCACCCTCGGTGGCGTGAATACCTTCACGGGCAACCTCGTGATTTCCGAAGGCGCCTTCAATATCAACGGCGCCTATGCGCTCGGTCGTGGTACGGTCTCGCTCCCAGCGGGCGTCACCCTCGACAACACCAGCGGCGCCGACGTCAACGTCGCGACCGCCACGGCCATCAACCTCGGTGATGGCGTCCTGAACTTCACCGGTACGAATTCGCTGAGCCTCGGCTACGGCACCGTGACCCTGCCGGCGAACACGACGGTCAACGTTACCGCCAAGACCCTCTCCTTGGATGGTCCGGTCGCCGGCGCCTTCGGTATCACCAAGACGGGTGCCGGCACGCTCGCGCTGCATGCTCCGAACAACACCTTCACTGGTGGCGTCACGGTCAACGCCGGCCTCCTCTCCATCGGCAAGTATGTGACCGGCTCGGCTGGCACGGGCGCCGTGGTCTTCAACGGGGGTGGCATCGCCTTCGACGACTACCAAGCCCTTCGCACCTTCGACCTCGCGGGTGACTCGCGTGGTGCCGCCGTCCCAGCCACCACCGTCATCTCGGCGAACTTCAGTTCGATTCACAACACCACGGGCGACATCGTCCCCCTCAACACCACCCGTGGTTTCGTCGGTAAGCTCTACCTCCCAGCGGGTACCTGGAACTTCCAGGAAGCCTTCGACGACGGCGTAGCCCTGAAGGTCAACAACTCCGTTATCCTCAATAATGCCGCCTATAACGTTAACACGACGGGCAGCTTCACCGCCACCACCGCCGGCTGGTATGACATCGACCTCCGCGTCTACCAAGGCACGGGCGGTACCGGTGCCGTCGCGCCCTCGCTGTATGGTGTCGGTATCGCCAATGGCGCCGGCGCTTATGTGCCGTTCACGACGGCTGGCCTCGCCAGCTTGGGCGTCATCGCGACCGTGGGCACGACCCCGGGCTTCAGCTACGCCGGTGATATTTCGCTTCTCCAGAACGGTTCGATCAGCTCGACCAACCTCGGCAACTACGACTTCACGCTCTCTGGCGTCATCTCCGGTCCGGCCGACCTCACCAAGCTCGGTGCGGGTACGATTGTCCTCACGGGTGCCAACACCTACACCGGTAAGACCATCATCCAGGAAGGCACGCTCGCCCTCACCAGCAGCGCCAACGCCACGACCCTTATTGAAGTCAACGGCGGCTACCTCCGCTTGGATTCCGCCACCGCCATCCCAGCCGGCGGCGTCGTCCTCAATGGCGGCGGCTTGAAGTTCAACCTCGGCGCCACCACGGCGATCACGGTGAACAACCTCACGATCAACGCGGCGGCGACTATCGATACCACTGGCCTCGACGTGACCTTTGGCGGTCCGCTCGCGGGCACGGGCTCGCTGGTGAAGGCGGGCACGGGCACTACCCCGGGCACCTTGACCTTGGCGAACGGTTCGACCTTCGCTGGCACGACCACGATCGCCGGCGGCAAGCTGGTTATCGCCAACGACTCCGCCCTCGGCGCCGTCCCGGCCACCGCCACGGCTGGCCAGCTGACCTTCACGGGCGGCTCTCTCCAGACCACGGCTAACGTCACCCTCGCCGACAATCGCGGTATCGCGCTCGACGTGAACTCCACGGGTCTCTTCCTCCCGGATGCGGCGACGACCCTCACGGTTAATTCCATCATCGCCAGCGGCACGGGCACGGGCACGACCAGCGGCAAGCTCGCCCTCGGCTCGGCCACCTCGGGTGCCATCATCCTGAACGGCGTGAATACCTACGCCGGTGACACCGACCTCCTCGGCAGCACGGTGACGATCGGTAACGACGGCGCCTTCGGTGCGGGCACGAACCTGAACCTCCCGACCGGCGTCACCGCCGCGACCCTCCAGTTTGCAGGTACCGCTACGGGCACGCTGACCAAGGTCGTCAACATCGTCGATAGCCTCGGCACCCTGACCATCGCGGGTGGTGCGAAGGACATCACCCTCAGCAGCGGCCTCACCGGCGCTGGCTCCCTCGTCCAGACGGGTTCGGGTAAGCTCATCCTCGGCGGCACGAGCCTCTTCGCGGGTGCCATCGCGGCCGATAACACCATCGTCCTGAATACCGCCACGGCGATTGCCGGGGGGAACACGGGCGCAACCCTGCGCTTCGGCTCCAGCCCGTCCTACGCTAACGCCGGCACGATTGTCTACGGCACGGGCGTGACCACGGACGTCTCCAACCTCCTCGGCGCAACCGCCATGCCGGCCCTCACCGTCGACACCGGTGCCAACAACGTCACCTGGGCTTCGGCCGTGTACGGCGCCTTTGTCCTCACTAAGAAGGGTGCAGGCGAATTGAACTTCGAAGGCCTTGATCCAATCCAAGCAGGCTCCGTCAATATCGCCGCCGGTACCTTGACCATGGCGAAGTCGACGTCCCTCAATGGCGTCGTCTCCTCTGGTGCCTTCGGGACGCCGGCCTTTGTTACCTTCACGGGTGATGCTACCCTCAAGTATGCCTCGGGCATCACGACCGACGTCTCCAGCGTCTTGGTCTCCAACGTTGGCAAGACTGGCACCATCGATATCGGTGCCAACAATGTGACCTTCGCAGGTGCGCTCTCGGGTGCAGGTAGCTTCGAGAAGATTGGTACTGGCACGCTCACGCTCGCCGCGACCAACGCCTTCACCGGTGGCTTCAAGCTCACCCAAGGTACCTTGGAAATCGCCGGGGTCGACACCTTGGATGCTTCGACGGGCCTCGCCTTCACGGGCAATACGACGCTGAAGTTCGCCACGGGTAACACCGACGATGTCTCTAATGGCCTGACGGTCGCCGCCACGAAGACGGGCACGATCGACACCAATGGTAACGACGTGAGCTTCGCCAACGCGATCGGTGGCACGGGAGCGCTGATCAAGGCTGGTGCGGGTACGCTGACCTTGGATGCACCGACGACCCTCACGGGCGCATTCAATGTGAATGCCGGCACGCTCGCCCTCACCGCGTTCGGTGGTCTGGCCACCCCGTCGTCCATCACCGTCGGCACGGGCTCTGCTCTCGACACGACCGCTGCTCCTGGCTTCTCGCTCGCTACTGGCCAAACCCTCTCCGGTCTCGGTACGGTCAACGTCGGTACCGCCAAGACGCTCACGATCGCCACGGGCTCCACACTCAACGCCACGGGCCTCTCGGTCACCGGCAAGCTCACGCTCGCTGGCACCTATGCGGCTACCCTCGGTGCCCCTGGTACCGCCCTAGCGCCGAATGCTGCTGCCCAGACCAACGTCAGCGGTAACGTCACCCTCGGTGGCACGCTCAGCCTCACCTCTAACGGTGCAGGCGCGGGTGCTTACCAGATCATTAATGGTTCGGGCACGACGACGGGTAGTTTCGCCACCATCAACGTTGCTGGTATCAATAACGCCCTCCTCCACCAGGAGGTTATTGCGACCGCGGGCGTCACGGGCGTCAACCTCGTCCGCGTCGCCACCACGACCGGCACGCTTCCGACGACCGTCAACTACGGCGCTATCCGTCCAACCGCCGCTGCCTTCAGCACGACCCTGAACTTCGCCAACACCACCACGGCGGACGGCTTCAGCGAAGCCCTCACGGGTTCGGTCTCGGCCAACGGCACGGGCTTCACGACCGCCGCTGCGGGCACGACGGGTGTCGTCACCCTCGGCCTCGACTCCCTCACCGCGGGCGCCAAGACGGGCAGCTCTATCGTCACGGTCTCCTCCGTCGGCGTGGGCACCTTCGCTAACACCTCGCTGGTCACCGGCACGGTGGCGCTCTCTGGTAACGTCTACGATTACGCGACGGCCACGATTGCTGATGCGACGCTCGCCTTCGGCAATGTCCACGTCGGTGCCACTGGCGTGACCCGCAATGTCTCGGTGACCAACACCAAGGTCACCGACGCGGCCTACCAGGACAACCTGTCGGCGACGGCGACGGCGGTCACGGGTCTCTCGGTTAACACGCTCTCAGCCCTCGCGGCCGATACCTCGGGTAACTTGGTCTTCACGGCTGTGACCGGCACCGCTGGCTCGCTCGCTGGGGCCGTGACCTTCACGCTGAACTCGACGAACACGGTCTCGGGCCTCGACGCCAAGGCCCTCGCGACCACGGCCAACGTCACCACGACGGGCCAGGTTTACTCCGGTCTCTCCACCTGGAACGCCACGACCGGTTCGTGGGGTCGCTTCGTCTCGGGCTTCGGCACTAACTGGGGCACGAATCAGGGTTCGCCAGGTCTCGACGCGGCCTTCGCCAACGTCGACACGGCAACCTTCGATAACACCGCCCTCACGAATGGTGCAACCGCGACGGTCAGCCTCGACGGCGCCGCTCCAAGCCTCAAGGCGATTACCTTTAACACCACGGGCGGCGGTTACACCCTCGATGCTGGTTCCGGCGGTGCGCTCACCCTCGCTTCTGGTTTGGGCAACGCGGCCGTCACGGCCACCGCGGGTAATCACACCATCGCCACGGACCTCACGCTCTCCACGGCCCTGGATGCCGTCGTCGGCACGGGCGCTAAGCTGACGCTTTCGGGCGCCGTCTCCGGCACCGTCGGCCTCGCGAAGTCGGGCGCTGGTACGCTGACGCTCGCAGGTAACAACTCTGGCTACACGGGTGCCGTCACCCTCGCTGCGGGTACCCTCGAGCTCAACTCCTTCAACGCGATCATCAACGCTTCCGCACTGAACGTCACCGGTAACTCGACGCTCCTTTACGGCATCGGTAACACGACGGACGTCTCGGCTAAGCTCGGCACCATCGCCGCGGGCACAACCCTCACGGTCGATACCAACGGTAATATCCTGACCTACGCCTCCACGATCACCTCGGCCGGTACCTTGGTGAAGGATAACTCCGGTACACTCATCCTCGGTGCAGCGAACAGCCTCACGGGTGCGCTCAACGTGACTGGCGGTTCCGTCCGCCTGACCAACGCGGGCGCCCTCGGTACGGCCGCTGTCACGGTCGGAGCGGGTTCCTTCCTCGACCTGAATACCCTTAACGCCACGGGTGCCGCGATCGTCCTCGACGGTGGTACGCTCTCCCGCACCTCGGCCTACACCGGCACGGTGACCTTCACCGCCGCCTCGCTCAATTCGGGCCTCCTCAGCCTGGCAGGCACGGCCAAGGTTGGCGTCCTCACTGGCCAGACGGCTGCCATCAACGGTGAGACCCGCGATATCGAACTCAACGGCGGTACGCTCTCGGGCCTCTCGAGCTTCACCGGTACGCTCATCGTGAAGTCGACGCTCGATGCCTCGGCGACGATCTCGGCCGGTGCCGTCACCCTTGATGGCGGTACGATCAACCTCCAGGGCCTGAACTCCACCAAGAGTCTCGGTTACCTCGCCGGCCAGCTCGCCAACGCCAGTGGTTACACGGGTAACGTCGAAATCCTCGGTGCCGTTACCCTCGCAACGGGCACGCTCGGTAACGGTGTCATCCAGGTCGGTTCGGGCGACACGGTAACCCTCGCGAATAACGGCCTGAATAACGCCATCGCCCTTTCGGGTGGTACGGTCGACTTCAACGGCAAGACCGCCACTTCGTCCATCGCTTACACCAACGGTACGCTGACCAACGCCACTGGCTACACCGGCGACGTCACCTTAGCCTCCGCTGGCTCCAAGACCCTGACCGCGGGCTCCCTCGGTTCGGCTCGCGTGATTACCCCGACTGGTACGACCCTCGACTTCGCGGCTGGCTTCAACAACGCGGTCCGCAACACGGGCGGCGCGGTGACCAACGGTACTAACTACACGGGTACGATGGCCTATGCCGGCGGCCAGTCCATTAACGTCACGGCCGACCAGGTGGCCAAGCTGACCTTCGAGTCAGGTACGACCGCTAAGGGTTCGGGTACGCTCACCGACCTCGGCTTCGCGGCGGGTTCGGCTTACACGATGAACATCAAGGACGGCGCCGGCGTCGCCGGGGTCGGCTTCGACTCCGTGACGGTCACGGGTGCGCTCAACCTCGCATCGCTGTCCTCTGCCAACCGCATGACCCTGAACGTGGTCTCGCTCGATAGCACGAACGGCGTGGGTGGCAATATCGCCAACCAGACCTTCGCTTGGAATGACCCGAAGAACTTCACGCTCTTCACGTACGGCACGCTCAGCTTGGGCAACGGCGTGACGAATGTGGCCGACCTCTTCACGGTCAACTACGCCAACTTCAAGGACAAGTATGGCGTCACCGCCCAGTCCGATTGGTTCACGGTGTCCAACGATAGCATCAACGGGGCCATCGTCCTCACCGCGATTCCTGAGCCTTCCACCTACGGCATGAGCCTCGCTGGCCTCGCCTTGGCCCTCGCCGCCATCCGCCGCCGCAATAAGCGGAAGGCCGACGCGGCCAAGTAAGAGGTCGCCCGAGAGAGTGACAAAGCCCCGGGCCCTCCCGGGGCTTTTTTGTGCGGCGGCTTTGCCGCCTGTCTCGAGGTAGGGTCAGCACTGCGTGCTGAGATGCAGGAGTACGGATTACGGAGTACGGAGTACAGAGTACAGAGGTAAAGGGGGACCGGTGGGCTAGGGGTGCAAAGGTGCAAAGGTGCAAATCGGCCTACGGCCTGTGCAAAGGTAAATACCCAAACAGGTAGAGCCATTCCCTGTCCGCCAACCGCCCGCCGCTATTTCCTTTATTGGTAGGGTCGTGGCTACGTGCTGAGATGCAGGAGTACGGAGTACGGATTACGGAGTACAGAGTACAGAGTATAGATTACAGAGGTAAAGGGGGACCGGGAACCGGAGGAAAAAGGGAATACAGGCTGCCCCTACCCGAGATAGAGCCATTCTCTATCCGCCAACCGCCAACCCCCAACCCCCAGCCCCCAACCCCTCTCGGCCAACCCTACCTCTCCAACGCTGGGCGCTTGGGGTCGAATTTCCAACCGGGTATCAGGAATTGCATGGCGACGGCGTCGTCGCGGGAGCCGGAGGGGAGCTTGCGATAAAGTTGGTGCGCGGCTTCGAGCTGGGCGGAGTCGATGACGACACCGAGGCCCGGCTGCTGAGGGACCGCTATCTTACCGCCCTTGATCTGCAGGGGCTCCTGCGTGAGGCGTTGGCCTTCTTGCCAAATCCAGTGCGTATCCATCGCAGTGACGTTGCCGGGGGCGGCGGCGCCGACGTGCGTGAACATCGCGAGGGAGATATCAAAGTGGTTATTGGAGTGCGAACCCCAGGTGAGGCCACGCTCCGAACAGACTTGGGCGACCTGCACGGAGCCCTGCATCGTCCAGAAGTGTGGGTCCGCGAGCGGGATGTCCACAGCTTCAAGTTTAAGCGCGTGCTCCAGTTGGCGCCAGTCGGTGGCGACCATGTTCGTCGCGGTGCGCAGGCCGGTGGCCTTCTTGAATTCCGCCATGATTTCGCGGCCCGAGAAGCCGCCTTCCGCGCCGCAAGGGTCTTCGGCGTAAGCGAGGACGCCCTTCAGGTTCTGGCAGACCTCGACGGCTTCCTTGAGGAGCCACGCGCCGTTCGGGTCGAGGGTAATGCGGGCCTGCGGGAAGCGGGCAGCCAAGGCACGGACAGCTTCGACCTCACGGGCGGCACTGAGGACGCCGCCCTTGAGTTTGAAGTCCTGGAACCCGAAGCGTTCCTGCGCGGCCTCGGCCTGCCGGACGATACTCTCGGGCGTCAACGCTTCATCATTGCGGAGACGATGCCAAGCGTGGGCGGACGTGGACTCATCGCGATAGCCGAGAGTCGTTTTACGGTGGTCACCGATGAAGAAGAGGTAGCCGAGCATCTCGACCTCAGAGCGCTGTTGGCCCTTACCCAGTAAAGCTGCCACGGGCTTCTGCTGGAATTGACCGAGTAAGTCGAGGAGGGCGGACTCAATCGCCGTGACGGCGTGGATGGTCACGCGCAGGTCAAAGGTCTGGAGGCCGCGGCCACCGGCGTCGCGGTCGGAGAAGGCGGCGCTGACCTTAGCTAACAAAGACGCGTAGTCGGCGATGGGTTGTCCAAGGAGTAGGGCCGTCGCATCTTCGACCGTCTGGCGGATCTTCTCCCCGCCGGGGACTTCGCCGAGGCCGGTGTGGCCGGCGTTATCGGTGATGAGGATGATATTACGGGTAAAGAAAGGTCCGTGGGCGCCGCTGAGGTTGAGCAGCATGCTATCGTGGCCAGCGACGGGAACGACACGGACAGATTGGATGAGCGGAGAGGACATCGTGAAAGTGTGGGGTTAAGTCCTGGGCTTAGTACGGACGAAGAAGACGAGGCCCGCGGCGAGCACGGAGGCGAAGGCCAGACCGTAAAGTCCGTACTGGACGGAGCCAGTAGCCTTCTCGAGGTGCCCGAAGACCGTCGGGGCCACGAACCCACCGAGGTTACCTAAGGAGTTGATGAGGGCGATGACCGCCGCCGCAATGCGGACGTCGAGGTAGCCTTGCGCGATGGGCCAGAAGAGGGATGAGGCCGACTTAAATCCGAGCGCTGCGAAGCAGATGGCGATAAAAGCGAAGACCGGTCCGCCCGTGGTCGACAGGAACATTCCCGTGGCGGCGATCACGAGCGCGCCCGCCACCCAGAGTTGCGGCCACTTCCAGCGCGCTGCACCGGCGGCCGCCAGATACATGCCGAGGATCGAAATCGTCCACGGAATGGAGTTGAGGAAGCCGACCTGGAGGTCGGAGAGGTCGCCCATCTTGCGGATGATGCTGGGGAGCCAGAAGGTCGCCGCGTAGATGGTGAGTTGGATCGCGAAGTAGATGACGCAGAAGAGAATAATCTGCGGGTCGCGGAGTAGGCGGAAGATGCCGGGCCGTGCAGTCTGGTTGGCTTCGCGCTCACGTTGTTCGGCGTCGATGGTCTCTTCTAACGCCTGCTTTTCTTCGGCGGAAAGCCAGCGGGCATCGCGCGGTAGGGAGTCGAGCCAGAACCAGGCGCCCACACCGATGACGACCGAGAAGAGTCCTTCGATGAACAACATGCTCTGCCAGCCCTTGAGGCCGAGGACCGACGTCTGCATGAGGGCGCCGGATAACGGGCCAGAAAGGATGGAGGCGATGGCGGAGCCGCTGAGGAAAAGGGCAATGGCCTTACCGCGCTCCGCGGCGGGCAGCCAGCGGGTGAAGTAGTAGATGACTCCCGGGAAGAAGCCGGCTTCGGCGGCGCCTAGTGCGAAGCGGAGGAAATAGAATTCATTCTCATTACGCGCGAAGGCCATGAGCGACGCCACGACCCCCCAGGTGATGGTAATCCGGGTTAGCCACAGGCGTGCCCCGAGTTTCTCCAGCAGCATGTTCGACGGCACCTCGAAGAGGGCGTAGCCGATGAAGAATAGGCCCGCACCTAGTCCGTAGGCGGCGCTATCGAGGCCGAGGTCGGAGCTGAGGTGCTGCCGGATGAAGCCGATATTTACCCGGTCCAGATAGTTCACGATGAACATCAGGATGAACACCGGCAGGATGCGCCGCTTTACCTTGGCAACGGCGGCGCCCAGGTGGAGCGACGGGCCTTCGACAAACTCAGCCATAACGGTTTACCGCACGCCGGCTTGGGCGATGAGGGCGGCGAGTTGTTCGACTTCGGCCGGCTTGAGGTCAGTCAAGGGCGCACGGACGGGGCCGGCACTATGGCCGACAATGGTCGCCCCAGCCTTGATGATGCTCACCGCATAACCGGCGTTCTTATTACGGATCTCCAAGTAGGGCAGGAAGAAGGTATCGAGCAGGCGGTTCTGCGTGGCGACGTCGTCCGCCGCGATCGCGTGGTAGAAGTCCATCGCTGCTTGCGGAATGAAGTTAAAGACCGCGGAAGAGTAGACGGGCACGCCCATGGCCTTGTAGGCGGCGGCGTAGACCTCGGCGGTCGGGAGGCCACCGAGGTAGCTGAAGCGGTCGCCCATTCGGCGGCGGATCGAAACCATGAGCTCGATGTCACCGAAGCCGTCTTTGTAGCCAATGAGGTTCGGGTTGTTCGCGGCGAGCTTCTCGAGGTGGTGCGGCTGCAGGCGGCAGACGTTACGGTTGTAGACCACGACCCCGATTTTAACCGACTTGCAGACCAGGTCGACGTGCGCGGCGACCCCGTCCTGATTGGTCTCGGTGAGGTAGTGCGGGAGGAGGAGGATGCCCTTCGCACCGAGGCGCTCGGCCTCTTGGGCATATTGAATCGCCACGCGGGTCGGGCCACCGGCGCCAGCTAAGATCGGCACTAGCCCATCACACGTATCGACGGCGGTTTTGATTACGGATGAATATTCCTTGGGCTCGAGGGAGAAGAACTCGCCCGTGCCACCGGCCGCGAAGAGAGCCGTGGCCCCGTAAGGGGCGAGCCATTGGAGGCGCTTGGCATAGCCAGCGGGGTCAAAATCGCCGTTCGCCGCGAAGTCGGTGATCGGGAAAGACAGGAGGCCGGAGGATAGGACTTTCTTAAGCTCTGGGGGGGACATGGCGACGGGCGAGAGGAGAAGGGGAGGAGTAGTCGGGCGGGAGAGGGGAGGCAATAGGAAGAGTAGGGAGGTGAAGGGGACTGGTGGGCTGGAGTATGGTTGGCTAGGGGTTGTATGGCGGTTAGGGGTGGAAAGGTGCAAAGGTGCAAATCGGCCTACGGCCTGTGCAAAGGTAAATGCCAAAACAGGTTGGGGCGTGGCTACGCCGCGCCTGCATTGGGTAGGGTCGGGACTGCGTCCCGACATAGCAGGCAACTAGGTTGGCACGCAGTGCCAACCCTACCCGAGACACAGCCATTCCCTATCCGCCAACCGCTATTTCCTCTATTGGGTTGTGTGGCGGCTTTGCCGCCTGCCTCAATACAGGCCGACCCTTGCATCTTTCCATTGCGTCGTTTTACTTCGGCCCATGCGCTTCCCCACGCTGCTTGCCCTGTTCGCGACTTTGGCCCTCACGGCCGCAGAGCGCCCTAATATCATCGTTATTTTAGCCGATGACCAAGGGCTCGGCGATGTCTCGGCCTATAACCCGAAGGGTAAAATCCCGACCCCCCATCTCGACCGCTTAGCCGCCGAGGGCATGCGCTTTACCGATGGGCATACGACGTCGGGGGTCTGCACGCCTTCCCGCTATAGCTTACTAACCGGGCGGTACCACTGGCGCACCCGCCTGCAGAGTGGCGTGCTGGGTGGCTATTCTCCTCCGCTGATTGCGAAAGATCGCCTGACCGTCGCAGGGTTCCTTAAGCAGCAAGGCTACGGCACGGCTTGCTTCGGTAAGTGGCACCTCGGGATGTCCTTCGCACTCAAGGCCGGTGGGGTCGCCGACGATAAAGGAGTCTTTGATGGCCCCGGCGCCAAGGTTGGCCAGGAAGTTAATTACGCCGCCGATATTAAGGACGGTCCGCTCGACCACGGCTTCGACCAATTCTATGGCATCAGCGCTTCGCTCGACATGCCGCCGTTTGTCTGGATCAAGGATCGGCGCACAACGGAGATTCCGTCTGCCACCAAGACGTGGCTTCGCTCGGGTCCAGCCGGCCCGAAGTTCGAAGCCATCGACGTGCAGCCGGGCTTGATCGATCAAGCCATGGCTTACGTCACGGCCCAGAAGCAGGCCGCCCCGCAGAAGCCCTTCTTTATCTACCTGCCGCTGGCCGCCCCGCACACGCCCATCGTTCCGACCAATGAATTCAAGGGTTCCAGCGGCCTCAACCCGTACGCTGACTTCGTGCGGCAGGTCGACGCAGACGTCGGTCGGCTCATGGCTAAGCTCGAGCAACTGGGTTTACGCGAGAACACGCTGATCGTCTTCACGGCAGATAACGGTTGCTCCCCCGCGGCCAAGATCGATGAGCTCCAAGCGAAGGGCCATGAGCCCAGCTATCTCTACCGCGGCCATAAAGCCGACATCTTTGAGGGCGGCCACCGCGTCCCCTTCATCGTCCGTTGGCCCGCCCAGGTGAAGCCTGGGAGCGTGAACCCGCAACTCATCGGACAGATTGATTTCTTGGCTACCTTCGCCGAGGCACTCGGCGTGCCCGTGCCGGCTGGTGCCGGTGAAGACAGTGTATCTTTTCTGCCAGCTCTACTCGGCCGCGAGGGTCCCCTCCGTCAGTCCATCGTGAGCCAATCCATCAACGGCAGTTTTGCGATCCGCGATGGGCAGTGGAAGTTGGCGCTCTGCGCAGGCTCTGGCGGCTGGAGCGTCCCTAAGCCCGGGTCTAAGGAAGAGAAAGGCCTGCCGGAATTCCAACTTTACGACCTAGCGACCGACCTAGGAGAGAAGACGAACCTCGCGGCCCAGCACCCCGAGCGGGTTGTGGCCATGAAGGCCGCCTTGCAGGCGATGGTGGACCGCGGACGGAGCACCCCGGGCCCCGCCCTGGCCAACGACGTCCCGTGGTTTTGGTCAAGAAAACCGGCAATAAGAAGCAGCAGGATAAGTAAGTAACGGGAACATTTGCCCTCGGTCGGGGACAGGTTCTAGTAGACCCCTTACCCCGATGAAGGCCCCCCTTTCCCTTTACTTTACCGCCGTTTGCTTGTTGGCCGCCCCCGCCGCGTTCGGCCTCAACAAGGGCAACGCCGGGCCGGAGGAGGTCACGTTAAAATTCAAGCTCCCCCCGCCCCCGTGCTCTCGCCCGAAGAGGCCTTGAAGACTTTCAAAATCGAAAAGGGTTTCCGCATCGAGCTCGTCGCGTGTGAGCCGATGATTCAATCGCCTATCGCCATTAGCTTCGACGATCAGGGCCGGATGTTCGTCGTCGAGATGCGTGGCTACATGAACGATGTGAACGGCGCCGGCGAGAAAGACCCCTCAGGGCGCGTGTCGCTGTTGGAAGACACGAAGGGCACGGGTCGCATGGATAAGGCCACGGCTTTCGTTGACGGGCTCGTCATGCCTCGTTCCGTCCTCGCGGTGAACGGGGGCGCTCTCATTGGTGAATCCCCTAACTTATTTTTCTATAAGGACACCAAGGGCACGGGCGTCGCCGATGTGCGGACGGTCGTCGCGACCGACTACGGCACCCGCGGCGGTCAGCCGGAGCACATGGCCAACACGCCGACCTGGGCGATGGACAATCGTATTTGGAGCGCGGGCTACGGCACGAGCTTCCGCCTTAACGCTGGTACTTGGCAGCGCGGGGCTGGCTTGGGCCGCGGGCAGTATGGCCTTTGTCAGGACGATGTGGGTCGCCTGTATTACAACTATAATTCCGACCTCCTCCGCACGGATCTCCTCCCAGCTGGCGCGTTTGCACGCAATCCACTCCTGCGCAATGTGACGAGCATCAATAGCCGCGTCGTTGCCGATCAGGCGGTCTTCCCAATCCATCCGACTCCTGGCGTGAACCGGGGTTACGACGCGAGCACCTTGCGACCCGACGGCACGCTGGCGAAGGCCACCGCGACGTGTGGCGCAGTCGTTTATCGGGGCGATCTCTTTGGCCTGGCTTTCCGCGGCAATGCCTTCATTCCTGAGCCCGCTGCCAATGTCGTGAAGCGTATCGTGCTCACGGAGAAGGACGGCGTAGTGACGGGGGAGGCGGCCGTACCCGGTCAGGAATTTCTGGCTTCGACCGATGAACGCTTCCGCCCCGTGCAGGTCGTCAACGGGCCCGATGGGGCGATCTATATCGTCGATATGTATCGCGGGATCATCCAGCACCAGGGCTTCCTGACGCACTACCTCATCGCGAACATCAAGGACCGGAAACTCGAGCAGCCTGTAAACCACGGCCGGATCTGGCGCATTGTCCCAGAGAAGGCTACCCAGGTCGCTGCAGTGAAAGTGCCCGCGGGCACGGCTGCGCGCGTGGAGCTACTCCGTCATCCTTCGGGCTGGGTCCGCGATACCGCGCAACGCCTGCTGGTCGAGTCGGGCGATGCCGCCGCCGTCCCGGCCTTACGCCAAGTACTGAAGACACCTGGTTCCGCGCAGGCTTTGGCTCGGCTCCACGCGCTCTGGACGCTGGAGGGCTTGAACGCGCTCGACGCCGACAGCTTGCGCACGGCGATCAAGGATGCCGATCCCCAGGTCCGCGCCGCGGGGGTGCGGCTTGCGACGCCGGATCTCTTGCCGGACCTGATTGCCCTGACGGGCGAGCAGGAAGTCATCGTGCAGGCGCACCTCGCCATTCGTCTGGGTGCCGTTACTTCGCCCGAAGCGGATGTGGCTTTGGCTAAGTTACTCGTGGCTCATGGCCAAAATACCTTGGTCCGCGAAGGCGCCCTCACCGGCATGCGTGGCAAGGAAACCGTCATTGCCAAGCTCGTTGCCGCCCAGGCGACGAAGGTGAACGCCGCTGGGGCCAGCTACATCGTCGAAGCCCTCGCCACGCTGGTATCGCAGTCCGGCAAGGTCGGCCCGTTGGAGGACATGTTGAACCTCGCTGCCGCGGTGGACAATCCGGCCATGCGCTTGGCGGTGGTCCGTGGCCTTGATCGCGGGGGTCGCGATTCGAAAGCGAAGCCGACCAAAGGCACCGACAAGGGCAAGGTTGCCAAGTTACTCTGGTTGCCGGCCGCGCCGGCGGCGATGGCGAAGCTCTCAACTACCCTCACCGACAAAGAGGGTGCGGCTGCTCTCAAGGGCTTGAATGAACGGGTGATGTGGGTCGGCAAAGCTGGTGCGCCGAAGCCTCCCGTGGTCGCGCCTTTAACTCCAGCGCAAGTCGCTTCCTTTGAGCGTGGCCGGACGATTTATAACGGCCTGTGCGCGGGGTGCCACCAGCCGCATGGTTATGGCCTCGATGGTTTAGCGCCGCCGCTCGTTGATAGTGAGTGGGTCCTCGGTAAGCCCGACATTGTGGCGCTCATTATCATGAACGGACTCGGCGGCCCGGTGAAGGTGAGCGGCCGGACGTGGGACCTGAGCATGCCGCCGATGGCGCAGCTCAACGACGAGGACCTCGCCGCTGTCGTGACCTATGTCCGCCGCGAATGGGAGCATACCGCCACGCCGATTGACACCAAGTTTGTGAAAACTCTCCGCGATCAATTCGGCACGCATGCTTCGTGGTCCGCCGACGAACTCCGCCCGCCCGCCCCCGCGAAGAAGTGAGCGCGAGCGAAGCTCGCGAGGGGGCAGGTGGAAAAGGTGCAAAGGTGCAAAGGTGCAAATCGGCCTACGGCCTGTGCAAAGGTAAATAGTAAAACAGGCAGGGGCGTGGCTTCGCCGCGCCTGTATCTTCGCGAGGTAGGGTCAGCACTGCGTGCTGACCTAGCGGCATCGAGTTAAAAGAAAGGCAGGCAACTAGGTTGGCACGCAGTGCCAACCCTACCTTCCCCCTAGCCAACCATACTCTAGCCCCCCTTGTCCCCCCGTTCGCTACCACTCACTCAAAACTAAACTCACTATCCAAGGACTCGGGGGGTGGGTCGTCGCCGGCGAGGATACCGCGCACGAAGAGTTCGCGGTGCTCAGGGCAGGGGCCCAGTCGTCGTAGCGCTTCGATGTGATCTGGCGTGCCATAGCCCTTATGACGGGCGAACCCGTATTCCGGATAGCGTTTATCCAATTCGACTAACATGCGGTCGCGTTCGACCTTGGCGACGATGGAGGCCAGTGCGATGGCCAGGCTCTTGCCGTCACCGCCCTTGATTGATTCATGGGCCCAAGCGAATGGCCGTAAGGGCAGGCCGTCGACGAGGACGAGCATATTGCGCTCCTCGGTGCGGCCAAAGAGTTCACCTTCCGTACCTGCGGCCGGGAAGAGTGCCGCCAGCGATCCTTGGGCTAACTGGGCGATACAGCGGGCCATCGCCATCCGCGTCGCTCCGAGGATATTGTGCGCTGAAATCTCCAGCACCGAGGCCTCCGCCCAGACCGCGCGCAGTTTGCCTTCGGCGTGCATCTCTGCAATCCGCGTGCGGAGTTCGGCCCGCTTTTCCGGCGAGAGTTTCTTGGAGTCATTGGCTCCGGATAGTTTCCGTATCCAAGCCACTTCGCCGTAGAACCCTGCGTCGAGCAGCACGGCCCCCGCTACCACGGGGCCGCAGAGCGGCCCACGACCAGCTTCATCGACCCCCGCGATACCCGGACGACCGGCGCCGCGCTTACGGTCGAAGGATGCCAGCGACGCCATCGGACTACTCCGCCTTCTTGCGGCGGATGAACGGTTTGGCTTCCGGCGGCGGGAGCCCCCGGACCTCATAGGCCGTGCGGAAGTGGAGCTTTGCGAAATTTACGAGAATCGCGGGGCCGAGGCGGCCGACGAGTTCGATGCCCGCTTCCTTGGCTTCGCGGCCCGAGCCCTTGGGGAGTGTCACGCCGCAGTCTTGCGATAGGCGGTCGAGCTCACGGACAAAACAAGCGCGGGCGACGATGGAAGCCGCCGCGACGACGGGGTCGGATTCCGCCTTGGTCCGCATGCGGAGGTCGAATTCGACGCCCTTGCGCGCGAGCTCCTTTTGCACCAGCGGTTCTTCCGAGAATTGGTCGAGCAGGCCCCACTGGGGGCGACGTTGGTGCTGGAGTTCAAAGTCCTTGAGGGCTTCTTCGCACGACGTCGCGTGCATCCAGCCGAGCAGGCGATTGAGGTTCTTGCCGAAGCGGGAGTGGAGCTCGTTATACTTCGCCATGCGTGCGAAGGTCGTCTTCACGGACACCCCGGGCGTCGTGCGGATAATGCGGTCGAGCTCAGCGATTTTCGTATCCGTCAGCTTCTTGGAATCTTTGATCCCGAGGCTGATCCATTCGCGTGTCATCTCGCCAGTCGCGATGACGCAGGCCGAAACCACCGGACCGAAAAGGTCGCCCTTGCCCGATTCGTCGAGCCCCGCGTGTTCCTCGAACCAATCGGGGTTCAGTTCCTCCTCATAGCCCAAGGTCGCCTGGCCGGTGACATCGGGCTCGACGCTGAATTTCACAAATTCCTCAGTGCCGCGGCCAGAGATGACGCACTTGCCGGACTTGTAATGGACCACGTTGACGTCGGGGCCCTTGAAGGCGAAGGCCGAATGGTCGACTGGGAAGGAGACCCAGCCCTTGCCGATAATAATTTGGCGCAGCTTCTCAGCCTGGGCCGCATCGAGCTTGAGGGTGTGCATGGCCACCTTCTTGGGTGCATCATCGGAGTCCTGCTTTGCCTTTCTTGCCATGGGGACCAAGGTTTAGCCGAGTTGGCCCTCAAATCCAGCCCCATCCCATGACGCCCCACGAACAAAAGCTGATTCCAGCCGCCGCGGCGTTCCGGAAGGCCTTGTTAGCGTGGTTTGCTCGCCACCAGCGCCCCTTGCCGTGGCGAACCGAGGTCTCGGCCTACCGGACCGTTGTTTCGGAGCTCATGTGCCAACAGACGCAGATTGCGACGGCTCTCCCATACTTTGAGCGCTGGGTGGCGCGTTGGCCTGACTTTCAGTCCTTGGCTCGGGCCCAAGAAGCCGACGTCCTCGCCGCTTGGGCGGGCCTCGGGTATTATACGCGGGCGCGCAACCTCCTCGCTCTCGCCCAGCAAGTCGCCGGTCGGCCGGAGCCGCGCACCGCTGCTGCGTGGCAGGGTTTTAAGGGCGTTGGTCCCTACACTGCGGCGGCCATCGCTAGCATCGCTTTTAACGAACCCGTGGCGGTCGTCGATGGCAACGTCGTCCGCGTGCTCGCGCGCGTCGGAGGCGTGAAGGAAAAGTTCAAAGATACCACGACGGCCGCAAAGTCATTCACGTCGCTGGCGAACGCCCTCGTCGACCCGAAGCGACCGGGTGATCACAACCAGGCCATGATGGAACTGGGGGCGACCGTCTGTCGCAAGGCCGCGCCCGACTGTGCGCACTGTCCCGTGGCCCGCTGGTGTGCGGTGAGTGGGCGAGCGGAAGCGGCGCAGCTACCCCGCTTCGAGCCCAAGGTGCGGAAGACGGCGGCAGTCACGCGCGCGTTGGTGCACCATCGGGGCAAGCTTCTCGTGCGGCGTAATCCGCGTGAGGCCCGGCGCTTAGCGGGGATGGCGGAGTTGCCGGAGCTGGCGACCTTGCGCAGCGTGGTGGCTAGTAAGCCGGCGTTGGTCCGCCGCCGCACCATCGGCAGCGTCACCTACGAGGAGACCTTGCGGGAAGTCGTCGTCACGACTGCTTTGATCCGTACGTGGTCGCAGGACGCCGAGTTGGAGTGGGTCGCGGTCACGGACTTAGACGCCGTGGCTTTGACGGGCCCGCACCTCCGCTGGGTCCGCGAGTGGCTTAGTCCAAGCGATCGACCAGCGCGCGGCAAACGGCCTTAAGGACTGCCACGCGGGCGTGGCGTTTGTCGTCGCCGAGAATGACGTGCCACGGCGCGTGGGGCGTATCGGTGCGGGCAATCATGTCTTCCGCGGCGCGCAGGTTATCGTCCCACTTCTTGCGGTTACGATAATCCTCCGACGTCATCTTATGACGCTTATGCGGCGAGTCTTCCCGGGCCTTAAAACGGCGCATCTGCTCTTCCTTGGAAATATTAATCCAGACCTTGAGCACGATCATACCGGTTTCCGCGAGGCGGGCCTCGTAGTCGTTGATCTCGGAATAAGCGCGGGCCCATTCGGCGTCGGTGGCAAAGCCCTCGACCCGTTCGACCATCACGCGGCCATACCAGGAGCGGTCGAAGATGGCGAGGTGGCCTGGGGCGGGCGTCTTATTCCAAAAGCGCCAGAGGTAGTGGCGGGCTTTTTCTTCCGGGGTCGGCGCGGGTATCGGGTAGACCTGATAGTGCGCGACATCCATCAGCCCGCAGAGACGACGAATCGCACCGCCCTTGCCGGCGGCATCGGGGCCCTCGAGGGCGAAGACGGTGCTCAGGCCCTTGGCGGCGGCGAGGCGGGTGAGTCGACCGAGGCGGGCCTGCAGCTTGGCAATTTGCGCCGAGTAGTCTTTTCGGTCCAGCGTGGGGTGGGCGGCGACGCTTTCGAGGAGACCGCGCGGGCGGCCACTCGGTTTCTTGTGCTTCACTGCCGCGCGTCGACGAGAGGCCAAGGAAAGTTGGCGGACAATTTCTAAGCCCGCATGTAAGTCGCGGGCTTTCGTTTCGCCACCGAGGATTACCTTCCACGGGAGGTTGCGGCCAGCGGCGGTCGAGCGCAGGTTGCGCGCTAGCGTGTGCCCACCGTTTTTCGTCAGTAGCCAGTCATCGGCGGAGACGACCCAATCCCGAGCGTCGGTGTCTTCGACTTCGCGTAAGCGCTTACGCAGGGTTTTTTCGGGCGTCTCGATCCAGACCTTCACCACGGAATTACCATCGGCGGCGAGCATCTCTTCGAACTGCTTGAGTGCGCGGACGCGTTGGCGAAGCTTCTCGCCGGAAAGTTCATCCTTGGCGACAGCCAGCGCCGTCTGCGTCACCCAATCCCCGACCACCACCGTGATGGTGCCTTTGGCTGGCATCATTTGCCAGTACGGCCAGAGGAAGGGTCGGCCGCGGAGTTCGGCGGCGGCGCCATCAGGCGCGCAGATCCTGACCCGGCGGGAGTCGAACCACTCCGTCAGCTGGTTGGCGAGGGCCGAGGCGCCGAGGCGGTCGTTGCCACCAAGGAGGATGACGGCTCCGCGGCCAGTAGACACCAGCCTACGTTGGGCGGCGAGGAGGCGGAGGTGGAGCGCGGAGCGGGCGCGGTCAAGGGCGGAGCGGGAGACCATCGGGGGAAGGCGGTACCTTACCCCCTTTAACGGGGAAGGGAAGCGAGGACTCCGTCACGGCTGGGTGACGGCTTAACCGAGTAGCTGGGCGATGTCCGCCACATAGACTTGGCGGCCGCTGGCATGGGCTGAATCAAAGCAGAACTGTCGGCCGCTGCGGCTAGCCGAAGGGTGCGTGTCGCAACGCCATTCCTTGCCGTTGATGGCAGCGACCGTCGGGAAGGCCCCGACCTCGATCCGGCGGTTGGTCGGGATATGGTAGAGATACGGACGCTGCAGCTTCGCGGGCCCCTGCGGGTAGGTGTCGTTGAGCACCCACTCGTTATTGGTGTTTGGTAAATAGGTGTTGTGCCCGTTGACGGGCATCGCGTCTTTGCCTACGACCGTAACCTCGTCGGAAAGGTCCTTGTAGATATAGAAGCGCTCGCCGTGCGAAGGGTGCCAGGCCCACGCGAAGATGTGCTGCGGGTCGCGCCAGACGAAGTGTGAGGTTCCGCCGTTGGGATCCATCACGTGGACCTTCCCGCCGTTGACGTCGATTGTTAACGCACGCGTACGGAAGCTGGCCTTGTCGCCTGGATTACGCCAGCGATGCAGGAAGAAGAGGCGAGTACCGTCGGTGTTGCAAAGCAGATGATTGAACCAGTGGACCGAGCCAGGCGTGAAGGCCGCGGCGGCCGGACCGGTGAACGGGATCTTCGCCGCCTCGGCCAGCGAGAAGAGCAGGCGCTGCTTGCCGGTGGCGACGTCCATGCGCCAGATGCCGATATCGTCGGGCGCTGGCTTGAGTCTCCAGATGTCGCGTTCGGCGCCCGTGGCGTAACCGTAGCCAGGGCGGGTGACGTCGAGTCGCGCGAAGTCGGGCGCAAAGGCGGTCTGTCCGTCCGGGCTGAAGGTGTAGAACGGATTGGGCAGGGTGCGCGTGCGGCCGGACTTTACGTCGAGGACGCGGGTCACGAAGCGGCCGCCTTCGCGGTCGTTCCAGGCCACGTCGCGGTCCGAGCCCGGGACCCACTGCAGCATACAGCCTTGTTGCCAGTTCCATGCGTTCGAGCCTCCTAGATCGATCCAGCGGTCCTTGTCCTGTGTGTCGACCATCCCTACGCGGATGGAGTCAGCCAAGGTCGGCGAGCGGCCTTCGAAGTCGACCTCGTTGGCGAGCACGAAGCGGTCGTCTGGCGAGAACAGTAATTTGTCGTAGTAGCCGCGCCAGTGGAATTTGGGCCCGCGCGTGATGGCACGGATGGTGGGAGCCACGGCCCCACGAGTGTGACAGCCAGCGAGGAGGGATGCCCCGAGCAGGCCGGCGCTGCGGGTCAGGAATCCGCGGCGATCCATGGCTTAGCGCTCTTCGGGCAGGTCAGCCTTGGGCAAGACGCCCTTGAGGAGTGAGTCGAGGGTCTTCTGCGTCTCTGCGCGCATCTCGGCGTCGGCGCTCTTGGCGACGGCCTTCTGCTGGAGTTTGACTGCTTCCTCGCGCTTACCTTGGAGCCAGCGGACGCGGGCCAGGGTATCGAGCTTGTCGGCCTCTTCGCCCTTGGTCAGTTCAACCGCCCGGGTGGCACACAGGTCGGCGAGCTTTAGGTTGAGGTGCTTCTCGTACTGTGGGTTGGTTACGAGGTCCCAGGCCAATTCATTGAGCGACTCAGCGTCGTCGGACTCCGCTTCGGCCACCTTCTCGAGCATCTTGTAGAGTTTAGAAGGGTCACCCTTAGCTAAGGCGATGGTTGCGCCGACGGAGTCGATGAGGTCTTGGCGTTCTTCCGGTGGGAGGACAGCAGCGGCGTCAGCCAACGCGGCTTCGGCGGCCTTCCAATCCTTGCGGGCCATGGCTTCACCGAGCTTGTTGAGTTTCGCCTGAGCCTTTTCGGCTTCGGGATCGACCGCGGGACCAGCGGCGACTTTCTTGCCGCTCTTCTTCGGGTCGAACGTCCCCGTTAAAATATCACCAAGCATTTCTTCATTCATCTCCATCGGGTGGCCGGTCCAGACGAGTTTGCCCTCGCTGACCACGAAGGCGTGAGGGATGCCATTCACGCGCGCGGCTTCGAGCCAATCTTTGATGAAGGCGTCGCCGCCGATGGAGACGGCGTAGGACATCTTCTCACCCTGTTGTTGGACGAACGCTTTTACCTTCTCGGCGGACTTGGCGTCCTTCTCGCCATCCCAGACATTGACGCCGGTGAAGACGACACCCTTGGGGCCGAGTTTCTTGTGCAGTTCGTTGAGGTGGGGGATGGCGGTGATGCACGGGCCGCACCAAGTGGCCCAGCACTCGAAGACGTAGACTTTGCCCTTCTCGAATTCCTTGACCGCTTGGCCTTGGATTTGGGTCGCCGGGCGGGTGGCGGGGACGTCGTCGCCGACCTTGAGGTCAGCGGCGGAAAGGGTGGCGGTCAGCAGGAGCAGCAGGAAGGCGCGCATGATGCGACCATCCTTACCGTTTCCCTCGGTCGCTCAACCCGGAAAAGGCTTGGGTACATAATTCCAGTAACAAAAAGCCCCCTACTCGCGAGGAGAGGGGGCTTATGGACGCCAGTGGTCGGAAACTCGGCTTAGACGGACTTGGCGTTGAATTTATTCCGGATGGCCTCGACCACGGCGGGGTCGGCCAGCGTGGCGATGTTGCCGAGTTCGCGGCCTTCGGAGACATCGCGCAGCAGGCGGCGCATGATTTTGCCCGAGCGGGTCTTGGGGAGGTCGGGCACGAAGACGATGCGCTCAGGGCGGGCGAACTTGCCGATCTTGGCGTCGACCATGCCATTGAGCGTCTTAGCCAGTTCAGCCTCGTTGACGGTCTGGGCGGCGGCGGTCTTCAAAATGACGAAGGCCATGAGCCCTTGGCCCTTGAGGTCGTGCTTCACGCCGATGACGGCGGACTCGGCGACCGCGGGGTGTTCGATGAAAACGGCTTCGAGCTCCGCGGTGCCGATGCGGTGACCCGAGACATTGACCACGTCGTCGACGCGGCCGGTGATCCAAAGGTAGCCGTCCTTGTCGCGGATGGCACCGTCGCCCGGGAAGTAATAGGCACCATTCCAGCGGCTCCAGTAAGCCTCGATGTAGCGCTTCTCGTCGCCGTAGATACCTTGCGTGATGCCGGGCCAAGGCTTGCGAATGGCGAGCAGGCCGGTGTCGGTTTCGTTGCCGTTTTCGTCGAGCACGGCGGCGTCGACGCCAAAGAAGGGTAACGTGGCGGAGCCTGGCTTGGTCGGCGTGCAGCCGGGCATCGGGGTGATCATGTGGCCGCCGGTTTCAGTCTGCCACCAAGTGTCGACGATCGGGCAACGCTCCGCGCCGATGTTGCGGTGATACCAGAGCCAAGCCTCAGGATTGATGGGCTCTCCGACGGAGCCGAGTAAGCGGAGCGTGGAGAGGTCGTACTTCTGTACCCACTCATCGCCCCACTTCATAAAGGCGCGGATGGCGGTCGGGGCCGTGTAGAAGACGGTGACTTTGTGGTCCTGAACAATCTTCCAGAAGCGACCGAAGTCGGGCGCATCGGGCGCACCTTCGTACATGAGTATCGAGGCACCATTGAGCAGCGGACCGTAGACAACATACGTGTGGCCGGTGACCCAACCCACGTCAGCGGTGCACCAGAAGAGGTCATCGTTGCGGAGGTCAAAGACATACTTGTTGGTCGTGTAGGCCTGCAGCATGTAGCCGCCCGTGCCGTGGATGATGCCCTTGGGCTTGCCGGTGGAGCCGGAAGTGTAGAGCAGGAAAAGCATGTCATTGGACTCCTGCCAGACGGCGGGGCAGTCCGCCGTGACTTGGGCGGCGGCCTCGTGATACCACACGTCGCGACCAGCCTGCATGCTGCAGCCAGCGTCGGGCTGGCCAGGGTGGCGCTGGACGACGAGGACCTTCTCGATGCTCGGGCAATCTTGGACGGCTTCGTCGACCGTCTGCTTGAGCGCTAGGAACTTCCCGCGGCGGTAGCCACCGTCCATCGTGATGACCGCCTTGGACTTCGCATCATTGACGCGGTCGCGGATGGATTCAGCGGAGAAGCCACCAAAGACGACGGAGTGAACGATGCCGAGCCGTGCGCACGCGAGGACCGCGATGGTGAGCTCGGGGACCATTGGCATGTAGACGGCAACGGTGTCACCTTTAACCAGCCCGAGCCCCTTGAGGACGTTGGCAAAGCGGCAGACTTCGGCGTGGAGTTCGCGGTAGGTGAGGCGGCGGATATCCGTGGCTTGCCCGTCCTTGGTCGGCTCGCCTTCGAAGACGATGGCGACCTTCTCGCCGAGGCCCTTCTCGATTTGCGCGTCGAGACAGTTATAGGCGATGTTGGTCTTACCGCCGACAAACCATTTGAAGAACGGCTTCTTCGATTCGTCGAGGACCTTGGTCCAAGGTTCGAACCAGGTCAGCTCCTTCGCTTCATCCGCCCAGAAACCTTCCGGGTCATCGATGGAGCGACGGTAGAGCTTATTGTAGCCATCCATCCCCTTGACGCGGGCCTTGGAGATGAAATCCGCGGACGGCGGGAAGACCTGCTCCGAGGCGCTGAAGCCTTCGGACGCGGCCTTTTGGACATCGGCAATTTCTTCATTCACCTCGGTCAGGGCTTTGCGACGCTTGCGCAAGATGAGGTAAATCGAGAACGCTACCAAGATGGCTAAAATAAGCACCAGTGGGTAACTGTCGTAGAAGTTGGGATCGAAGGCGGCAGTGAGAGAAGCCATGAGCGGGGCGGGGTTAGTCAATTTGAGTTATGCGGTCTCAAAAGGACAACCAAAACGCACCTGCGATGGCTGAAAAGCCCGCTTTAGCCCGAAATATTGCAAATCCGCTTAACCGAGTTCGGCCAGCAGGTCGGCGAAGTCGTCCACGACGCGGACGCCGAGCCCTTCCAGGCGGTCGCGGTGTTGATGCCCGTGTGCGACGAGGACGCAGTCCACGCCCATCGCGTGGGCGGCTTCCGCATCATGGGCCGTGTCGCCGACGTAGACGACGTGTTCTGGGTCGATGCCAAGGTCATGTAGATGGACGCGAGCGCGTTCTTCTTTGCTGCCGGCATGGATATCACTGCCGCCGCAGGTCTTGATGAAGTGGTGCGCTAGTTCGTAGTCGCGGAGGGTCGCGAGCAGTAGGCTGAGCTCATAAGCCGAGAGCACGGAATGCGTCAGGCCAGCACGGGAGAGTCCGGCGAGTAGTTCGCGGGACTTTGGGTGCAGCTGGCACTCCGCCTTGCGTGCTTCGTAGGTGGCCATGAAGCGATGAGAGATGGCGTGGAAGCTGGCTGCGTCGGCGTCAAAGCCCACCTTGCGGTAGACATTGATGACGGGGAATTCAAAGATTTGCCGATAGCGCACGTGGTCGACCAAGGGGCGACCGGCGTCGCGGAGCATTTCATTGAGCGATTCGCAGCAGAGCCAAGTATCGTCAAGCAGCGTGCCGTTCCAGTCCCAGACGGCGTGGCGGTAATCGGTGAGTCGCTTACGCATGGGCGGGGACGAGCCCGAAGGCTTCGATGGCGACGCCGGGACTGGCGTGCGCGAGGTCTGGTGGGCGTTGCGTGGTGGGGAAGTCATCCCACGCCACGGGGGCTTCGCTCCACGCGAGGACCTTGGCCGTTTGCAGCCTGTACGGCGCATGGTGCACTTGGCCGCGCAGGAGGCGCCCGTTCTTTTCGGTGAAGAAGTTGTAGCGCTCGGCGAGGAAGAATTCGAGCGTGCCCGGCGCAGCCGCTGTCGGGGTGTCGAGGGGCTGCCAAGCGTAGCGGGCGGTAGTGGTTTCGCCTTGGCGACGACAGTCGAGGGTGAAGCCGGTGCCGTCGGCCTGGTGACTCATCTGCCCGTACTGGTAGTTGAGCGCAAACTGGGCCCGGGCGATCTTCACCGCCGGCCAGCGGTCGCAGTCGAGGGAGAAAAAGAATACCCCGGGCTCGCCGGCCGCGTCACGTACATAAACGCGGACGTTGAGTTCGTTGAAGTAAGAGAGCCAGGGGAGCGGCGGCAAGCCGACCGGGCGAACCGCGTTCATTTTGAAACCGACGACCCCGAGGTAGGTCTCGCCGCCGAAGCAGTCAACCGTCAGGCCGCGCGGCAGGCGTCGCTGGACCTCCGCGGGGTCGACGCGCCAATGGAAGAAAAAGAGATCATCCCAGCGTTGGCGCATGACTGCCCGACGGCCCGGGTGCTGCCCGGTGGCGAGGAGACGTTGAGTGGCTTGATCCACGCCGTACTTTCGCTCGCTTTGGTGGGGCGGTCAAGCGGCCCCCTTATTTTGCGGCTTGGAAAGCCGGCTGCGCTAAGTCGACCTGATAGAGCACCTGATTGTAATCCCAGCGCGGGGTGGGCTGCTGGTTATTGGTGAAAGTTGTCACATAGGTGCCCTCGAAATGAATCAAGGGCGAGTCGTCGCGGAAGGCCTCGGGATGAAGGACGGGATTATAGAACGTGTAGTTGTCGTGCGTCGCCACCTTGCGCGCACCGGTCCAAGGGCCGGTTGGGCTGGGTGCGGTGGCTAACCAGATCTCGCCGAGGAAGGAGGTGTCGCCGCCCTTTTGCGTGAATAGCAGGAGCCAGCGCTTACTCCACGGATGCCAGGCCAAGTCGCCGCCATGCGCTTCAACTTTCTTACCCTCGGGCGTGAGGATAGTGCGGTCGGGCGAGAGGGTCTCCCAAGTCTGCGGATTTTTCCAAGCTTCGTAGGTGGCCGGACAGCGGAGCGTCGGGAACGGGTTACAGTAGAGGAGCCAAGCTTTGCCCGCTGCGTCGGTCCACGGGAGGGCATGGCCATCAGGGACCTTGGGGGCCTTGGGTTGCTCGGCGGATTTCGTCCAGAAGGTCAGGAGTGGCTTGAACTTAAGCGCAGCGGTATCCCATTCCACCAGGTCCCAGCGGTAGGCCTCCATATTGCCGCGGACTTTGACCGCAGAGGCGACGAGGTGCTCTTGGCCTTGGGCGTCTTTGAGCGTGGCGGCGCCCCAGACCCAAGTCGGGCCATCGCCCGGGATGTCAGCCACGCCGCGGGCGGCGCCTTTCTGGTTAAGGAAGTAATCGAAGCGCACTTTCAACGGTGGGCGAGCGGGCGGCACAAAGTCTGCTGTCGTTGCCGCGGATACGTTGAAAATCCCTAGTGGGTAATTCGAGAGGTTGGTGTCGCCCCAGAACCAGAATTGTTTCCCGCCGAAGCGTGCGTTGACGATACTGTCGCAACCCACCACCGGCCCATCACGCCAATCCAAGTGTTCGCCGAGCTTGTGGCTTTCGGCAAAGAGGCCCGTCCCCGTGAGGCGACCGAGCCGCTGAGCTAAAATACGGCGATCCACCGTGACGGTCAGTTTCTTGCCTGGCTCGGGTCGGAGACGTACCCCTTTGTACCCAAAGCCATCCGCTTTCACGCCATAGCCGTGGCCGCTTACGGTAAACCACGTCTCCTGGCCCATCAGTTCTGGTAGGTCAAAGGCGATGACGCCGGCGTTGTCCGAGATCAAGCGGACGCCATGGACCGTCCGCAGTTCGACGCCGGGTACCGGCCACTGGGTGCCTTTCTCGATGACCTCAATACGGCACGGCTCGATCGCTAATAGCCCCGGGCTCAGCAGCCAGCCGGCCAGCAGGACGAGGGTCATGCGCATGGGCTGACTCTTCGCAGTTTCCCGAGGGCTTCAAGCGTAGGCTCGTGGCTTTTCGCTTGGAGCGGTCCGTGAACGGGCTTAACCCTCACCCATGCTCTCCGATGCGCGCCAAGCCGAGTTGCTGAAGTTTGCCGAAGCCCTCGCGGACGTCGCCCGCTCGGTCCTCATCCCTGCCCACGCTGACCCAGACACCCGCCTCGAGATTAAGCCCGACGGCACGCCCGTGACTTGGGCCGACAAGGAAGCCGAGCGGCTCATGCGTCAACTCATCGCCAAGGCCTACCCCTCGCACGGCATCTTAGGCGAAGAGTTTGGTCCGCAGAATGTTAATGCCGAGTTCTGTTGGGTGCTCGACCCCATCGACGGTACGAAGTCCTTCCTCTCACGCGTGCCGCTCTACGTCACGCTCATCGGTCTACGTTATGAAGGTCAGCCGTTGTTGGGCCTCATCGATCAGCCGATATTGGACGAACGTATCGTCGGCGATGGCCGGACGGCCCGCCTGAACGGTAAGCCCGTGCGGGTGGCCGAAGTCGCGTTAAAGGATGCCGTCGTCGTCTCGACTGATTTTGACCACATCCGTCGCCTGCATAAGCGGGCCCGCTGGAACCGTCTCGCCGACTCCGTTGCCCATACGCGTACCTGGGGTGACGGCTACGGCCATATGCTCGTCGCCAGCGGCCGGGCTCACGTGGTGGCTGACCCAGTGATGAACCCGTGGGACCTCGTTCCCGTGATTCCGGTGCTTAAGGGCGCCGGTGCCGTCGTCACCGATTGGCACGGCGGCAACGCCGTCGCGAGCGGCAACATCATTGCCGCCGCGCCGAAGTTGCACGCGCAAGTCCTGTCGACCCTGAACGACTAACGCTTCTTCGCGAGGCGGATTTGCAGCGAGCGCCCGTGCGCATCGAGGCTTTCCATGCCCGCAAAGGCGGCGACCACGCTGGCGGCTTTGGCGAGCGAGCGTTGATCATAGCGCACGAAGCTCGTCCGGCGGAGGAAGTCGGCGACGCGGAGGCCGCTGAAGAATCGCCCTGTCCCACCAGTCGGTAGCGTGTGGCTCGGGCCAGCGGTGAAGTCGCCGAGGACCGTCGGGGTCTCGTGGCCGAGGAGCAGGGCGCCTGCGGTCGTGATGGCGGCGGAGAGTTTCGCTTCTTCGCGTTTCGCAACCATGAGCTCAAGGTGTTCAGGGGCGACGAGGTTGGCCACGCGCGCCGCTTCGGAGATTTTCCGGACGAGGATTACGCAGGTCATCTTCTCGAGCGCCTTCGTGATTTTGGCACCATGCGAGAGCGTGAGGGCTTGGGCGTGGGCCGAAGCGAGGCAACGGTCGGCGAAGGCCGCTTGGTCGCAGACGAGGTAGAGCTTTTCCTTGCCGCTACCGTGTTCGGCCTGTGCGCAGAGGTCAGCGCCAACGAAAACAGGGTTAGCCGTACGGTCAGCGATGATCATCACTTCACTCGGGCCGGGCAGAAGGTCGACGCCCACGACGCCGAAGAGCTGGCGTTTGGCTTCGGTGACATACGCGTTGCCGGGGCCGAAGACCTTATCGACGGCGGGGATGGACTTCGTTCCGAGCGCGAGGGCGGCGATGGCTTGGACGCCGCCGACCGCGTAGACTTCCTTGATGCCGCAGAGGTAGAGGGCGGCTAAGATGTCTGGGTTAATCTGGCCGTCGGGTCCGGGGGGCGTGCAGGCACAGAGCTCAGGCACGCCAGCAACCTTCGCGGGGAGTGCCGTCATCAGGACCGTCGAAACGAGCGGGACTTGGCCGCCCGGGATGTAAAGGCCGCAACGTTGGATGGCATGGTGACGTTCGCCGACCGTGGCGCCATGCGGGTTCTTCGCAGACCAGCCCTTGGGCAAAGTGCGGCGGTGGAAGTCGGTCACGCAACGCGCCGCTTCATTGATGGCCTTGCGTTTGGCAGGGGTGAGTTGCTGCGCGGCCAGCTTGAGGCGGGCCTCGGGGATGCGGAGTTGCTTGGCGCTCAACTGCACATGGTCGAACTTCTTTGTGTAGGCTAGCACGGCAGTGTCGCCGCGGTCACGCACGTCAGCGATGATGCTAGCCACCGTCGTACGGACGTCGGTCGAAGCTTCACCATTGCCAACGAAGGCACGGAGGCGGGCAAGGAAGTCGGGGGCGTTGGCCTGAAGGACGGGCATGGGCTTAGCGGGTCGGGAAGATGAAGTGAATGGGCGCGAGCGTGGGGTTCACGGCGATTTTTTCGTAAGTAGCCTCAGCGACTTTCTTACCATCAATCAAGATGGCTTCCTTCTGCGTAAAGAGGATACCCTCGACGATGGTCGTCGCGATGACCAGCTGGCGTTGCGTCTTGCCGTCGGGCATCGGCTGGTCGGTGGCAGTGAGGCGGAAGGTTTCGGCGTCGAAGTGGCGGATGAGGCGGAAGCCGCTCTTGTAGGCGTATTCCACGGCCACTTGCTTGCGTCCGTTGATCTCGCTGGCGGGCGCGGCCTTCACGACGCCTTGGCGCTCGGCCGGGGCGGCAAAGAAAGTGAGGTCGCTCATGGCCATGTCGCGGAGCACGCTGACAAACTCGGAGCGCAGTACGCCGATTTGGGTCGTCTGCGTGGACTTGCGCCAACCTTCGTTGCCGTTGGTCGCGAGGATCTCTTCGACGGAGCGGTTGGCGTTGAGGCTGAGCTGGTAGCGCTGATCGGGCGCGTTGACCTCGAGCAGGGTGAAGCCAGCGGGCTTTCCGGCCGCATCGACGGACGTCAGTTCGAATTGGAGGCTCCGCACCTTCGCGAGGGCGGCGGGGTCTTGGGCCAGGGCGGCGCGCGCCCGGGCGATGACCTCGGTGGGGGTGAGCTCGGCGGCGAAGGCGCAGGTCGCGCAGGCTAGCCAAGCGAGCATGGTCCGGAAAGATGCCATAAGGCTTCTGGATATGGCTTTGGCGGTGGGCCTTGGCAAGCCTCCGCCCAGTTGGGTGGGGTCGGCATTGACCCTTTCGGGCTAACCGCCTAAGTTTTGGGCCATGCGAATCCTTGCGCTGCTGCTTTTGACCCTGACCTTCACGGCCTGCCAGAACGCCCAGCCCGAGGACGAATGGCGCAACCATACCGCCACGAAGTTACACCTCATCAAAGTTGGTGATACCCGCGCACAGGTCATCGAACTCCTTGGGGTACCGAGCGATGCGTCGGCTGATGGGACGATGGAGACGCTCTTTTACCGCATGCTACCGACTTCGGCGGAACTCGAATATGCCGCCTCGAACAAAGCTTTAGGTGGCTGGAAGAATGCGGCCGAGAAGCGCGCGGTGCCGCCAATCACGCATGAAGTTCGCCTGCTGAACGGTATCGTCAGTGGTTACGGTCCGGCTTTGACGCCAACGCGCTGAGGTTCAACCGCGGGCCGCGACTAAGAGGCCGGCGACATCGCAGCGGCCCTCGTAGAGTGCCTTGCCGACAATAGCCCCGACCAGATTGGGGTAGGCCTTGGATAACTGCGCGAGGCGACGGACGTCTTCCGTGCCAGCCACGCCACCCGAAGCAATGACGCCGCAAGGACATGCCTTGAGCACGGCCTCGAGGGAATTCCAGTTGGGGCCGGTGAGCATACCATCGGTCGCGATGTCCGTATAGATCACCGTGGAGACACCGAGCTCACCCGCTTCCTTGGCGAAGTCGGTGGCCTGCAGGGCGGTCACGGCCGTCCAGCCTTTGACGGCGACGAGGCCATCCTTAGCGTCGATGCCAACGGCGAGGCGCGGGCCGTGGGCCTTGGCCATCTCACGGAGGAAAGCGGGGTCGGTCGCGGCGCGGGTACCGATGACGACGCGGCTGGCGCCCGTAGCGTAAGCGGACTCGGCGAGGGCGCGGTCGCGCATGCCACCCCCGAATTGAATCTTCGGGCCGAGCTGTGCAATGCGCGCGAGCGTCGCCAGGTTGAGTGGGGCGCCGCCGAAGGCACCGTCAAGGTCGACGACGTGAATCCATTCCGCGCCGGCTTGGGCGAACTGGACGGCGGGTTCGACCGGGTCTTCGTAATAGTTCGTGCGCGCGTCGTCGCGGCCTTGGCTGAGGCGTACGCAGCGACCGCCGCGGATGTCGATGGCGGGATAGACGATCATGAAATTAGGCGCCCTTGCGGGCCTTCGTGCTCGCGGCCGCCACCGTCACCGGCTTCTCGCCGCGGATGGCTTCCGCCGTCACCGTGAACTTCGAGCCGGCTGGGTGTTCGGGCAAGGCGTACATGGTCTCGAGCAACACGCCTTCGAGGACGGAGCGGAGGCCACGGGCGCCGGTGCCGAGGGCGAGCGCGCGTTCCGCGGGGCGTCCAGGGCTTCGGGGGTGAATTCGAGATTCATGCCCGAAAGGCCAAAGAGCTTACGGTACTGCTTGGTCGGGGCGTTCTTCGGCTCGGTCAGGATCCGGATGAGGGCATCCTTACTGAGCGGCTCGAGGACGGAGATGACCGGGAGGCGGCCGACGAACTCGGGGATCATCCCGAACGAGAATAGGTCTTCGGGCTGGAGACCGGCGAGGACCTGTTCGGCCGAAAGCGTCGGCGGGATATCGCCGCCTTGGATAAAGCCCAATGCCTTGGTACCCGAGCGGCGAGCGATGAGGCGGTCGAGGCCAACGAACGCGCCGCCGGCGATGAAAAGAATATCGCCCGTATCAATTTGGATACACTGCTGCTCGGGGTGTTTGCGACCGCCAGCAGGCGGCACGTTGCAGACCGTGCCTTCGAGGAGTTTGAGTAGGGCCTGCTGGACACCTTCGCCAGACACATCGCGCGTGATGGAAGCGGAGTCGGACTTACGGCCGATCTTATCAATCTCGTCGATGAAGATGATGCCGCGCTGGGCGCGCTCGACGTTCATGTCGGCCGCCTGGAGGAGGCGGAGAACCACGGTTTCAACGTCGTCGCCGACGTAGCCAGCTTCGGTGAGCGTGGTGGCGTCTGCGATGGCGAACGGCACGTCGAGCATGCGCGCGAGCGTCTTGGCGAGGAGCGTCTTGCCGGTGCCAGTTGGGCCGATGAGTAGGACGTTGCTCTTGTCGAGTTCGACCTCGCCGAGGGCGTTGGTCTTGTCGCCGCCCGCAGCTTGCGTGAGGCGATCGTTGAGGCGCTTGTAGTGATTATGGACGGCGACGGAGAGGACCTTCTTGGCGTGGTCCTGGCCGATGACGTGGATATCGAGTTCCGCGCGGAGGGCCGCGGGGGCCACGAGCTTGACGGGAGTCGGCACATACTTGGCCGGGCCGGCCTGCATGAGCGGACCCGCCGCCGAGCCAGCGCTGGGCTTACCTTCGCGGGTGCGCTCGCGATCAATCAGCCGGCCGCAGGTGGAGACGCAGACATCGCAGATGCCGATACCTTTAGGACCAGCGATGAGCTTGCCGGCCTGGGCGGCGGGCTTGCCGCAGAAGGAGCAACACTCCGCCTGGTCGCCGGCCATGAGGATTAAGCGCGGCCTGCCTTAGGCAGGACGACGTGGTCGACGAGGCCGTAGGCCTTGGCCTCTTCGGCTGTCATGTAATTATCGCGGTCCGAGTCGCGCTGTAATTCCTCCGGCGTGCGACCGCTATGCTTCGCGAGGACGTGGTTGAGCGTGTCGCGCCAGCGGAGGATTTCCTTGGCGGCGATCGAGATATCGGACGTCTGGCCGGTCGCACCGCCACTGGGCTGGTGAATCATGACGCGGCAATTAGGGAGTGCGTGACGCTTACCCTTGGTGCCGGCGGCGAGCAGGACGGCCGACATTGAAGCGGCCATGCCGATGCAGTAAGTGTTCACCTCGCAGGTGAGGAAGTTCATGGTGTCGTAGATCGCCATGCCCGCGGTGACCGAGCCGCCCGGGGAGTTGATGTAGATCGAGATATCCTTCTTCGGGTCTTCCATCTGCAGGAACAGCATCTGGGCGATGACGGCATTGGCGACGTCGTCGTAGATGGGGGCGCCGAGGAAGATGATGCGATCCTTGAGGAGACGGCTGTAGATGTCCCACGCCCGTTCGCCGCGTGCATCTCTTTCAACAACGTTGGGGATAATGTAGGACATCGTGTGGAGGGGTTAATGGGAACTATACCCGGACCTTAGGCTTTCTCAACCGCTTCCGGGGCTTTCCCGTCGAGGACGAGGTCGAGGGCCTTATTTAGGACGGCGTCGCGGCGGAGGACTTGGAGCTGATTACGGTCCTTGGCCAGCTTTTCGGGCTGAACGTTGGTGCGGTAGGCCTCGCGGAGGATGGCCTGGGTGAATTCCTCGCGGGTGAGGTCGATGCCGTTTTCTTCGGCGATACGGACCAGAACGACCTGAGCGCGGACCTTGGTTTCGGCGGCCTTGCGGGATTCCGTGATGATTTCCTCGCGCTGGGCTTCGAACTGCTCGGGCTTCAGGGTGCCATTGCGGATGCGGAGCTGCAGGTACTCATTGAAGAGGCCATTAGCGACCGAATCGACGGCGGACTGGGGGAGAGGGAGATCGAGGCCGGTGATGAGGGCGTCGAGGGCCTTTTCGCGGCGGGCGGTTTCGGCGGCCTGTTCCTTGGTGCCGGTGATGCCCTTGCGGAGCTGGTCACGGAGGTCGGCTTCATCCTTCACGCCAACGGACTTGCAGAAGGCTTCATCCACGGCAGGGATTTCCTTGCAGCGGACTTCGGCGACGGTGAGGGCGTACTGCACGGTCTTGCCACGGAGGGCTTCGCGGGTGGCGTCGGCGCCGTAGGCTTGCTCCGCCTTAGCGGTGTCGCCGGCCTTAAGACCGATGATGGCCTTGGCAATGGCGGGGACCGCGACGACTTCGCTTTCCGAGCCCGCTTCTTCCCAAGCGGATTCAGATGAGCCCAGCGGGCCGGCCTCAGCGTCGACTTCCTTGACGGCTTGGCCGTCGACGGTGCCGGTGTAGCTGAGACGGACGTAGTCGCCCTTGGCAGCGGCGGCTTCGGTCTTTTCGAAACGGGCGCGCTGTTGGAGGAGCTTCTGGAGGTGCTCGGCAACTTCGGCGTCGGTCACCGTGACGACTTCCTTGGCAATCTTGATGCTCTGCCAATCGGGGGTCTTGAATTCAGGGAGGACATCGACTTCGTAGCGGATGACGACGTCGGCGCCCTGCACGGATTCGTCCTTCTGGACGTCGGCGAGGGTGTAGACGGTGAAGCTCTTCTCTTCCTTGATGCGATCATAGCCCTGGGCGAGGAGGCGCTGGCTGATTTCATCAGCGATATTCTTGGAGTACTTTTGGCGGACAATCGCTTCGGGCGCCTTGCCCGGACGGAAGCCGGGGAGGGCGGCTTCGCGCGTGAAGCCCTTGAGCACTTCCTTTTCGGAGGCGGCGACGGTGGCTGCTGGAATCGTCACGGTGACGGAGCGGCGGGTCGGGTTGGTAACTTGGATTTTGATGTCCATGGATGTATAGAAAGGAGGTTTGGGAGCCGCCCTAGCGGGCTCGCAAGGGGGGGAAGGGGGAGCAAACGGAACATTCCCCCACGGTCAACAGCGGAGGAAGGGCCTTTTTAGGCTGAACCTAGGCGTTTTTTGAGGCGCGGCAGCACGCAACGGGGCACAAAAGCGGCTGCTTGGGACAGTTTATGGCGGGCGATGTCCTTCACGAAGGTCGAAGAGGTCACAAACTGGTCTTGGCTGGGCATGAGGACCACCGTCTCGATTTCGGGGGCCATGAGGCGGTTGGCGTGGGCTAGGTCGAACTCGAACTCGAAGTCACTGAACTTCCGGAGGCCCCGGATGATGGCCACGGCCTTCTGTTTGCGGGCAAACTCAACCGTGAGGCCGTCGAGGGAGAGGACCCGGATTTTTCCCATGCCCTTGCAGGCTTCGTGAGCCATGATCAGGCGTTCCTCCAAAGGGAATAAAGGGTTCTTGGAGTCGCTTGGCGCGACGGCGACGATGACGCGGTCGAAGAGCCGGGAGGCGCGACGAAGTACATCCAGGTGCCCGAGGGTGATCGGATCGAAGGTGCCGGGGTAGACGGCGATGCGCGGTTTGAGGGTCATTGTTTTCCTGTTGCGGCTGACTCTCGCCCCAGAACATTGTCCCCGCAAGCCCGCATGCATTTCCTTCGGCATATCCCCAATCTCCTCACTGCGGCCCGGTTGCCGGCGGTCTTCCTGATAGCACTCTGGACCTCCTGGGCGGGGGTATGGGCTAGCGCCGCCTTGGCTTTGTTCATTCTGGCCGCGTTGACCGATATCTTTGATGGCTGGGTCGCCCGTAAACTCGGGGCGGTCTCGGACTTCGGCCGGTTGATGGACGCCTTGGTCGACAAAATCTTCATCCTCGGTCTGCTCGTGGGTTTGATGGCTGCCGATTGCCTACCGGGTCGTCACGTGCTTGGGCCCGTGATCGGTGACTTGCCTGCCGCTGGCTACTTGAGCCCCTCCGACAGCGAACGCCTGCTGGCGGCCTTTGGGGTGGTGCTGATTCTCTGCCGCGAATTCCTTATCACGGGCCTGCGTCTCGTGGCAGCGGCCTCAGGACAGGTGCTCGAGGCTGAGGGGCTCGGTAAGATTAAGACCTTTCTACAAATCTTGGCCATCGGCCACCTCATCGGTCTACGTGCCTATGAGACGCATTGGAAGCTCTCCGCCCTCTGGCACGAGCGCTGGGAAGTGATTATCATGAGTCTCTTCTGGCTCTCGGTCGCGCTGACGGTTATCTCGGGTGCGAGTTATCTTATCCGCCATCGCCGGCATCTGCCGGGCTTGTCCGGATGATGGTCAGCATCGCCACGCTGGGGCCGTTGGGCCGGTTGCGGGCGCCAGGCACATGGGGTTCCGCTGCGGGTTTACTCTGGTGGGCTTTGGTGGTGCGCCTCGCCCATGCCAAAGGCTGGCACCATGAGTTCATCTTCAACTCACTGGTCGTCTTGATGGCGATTGTCATCTGCGGCGTTGCGGCACTCATGATCGGCAAGAAGGACCCGCAAGAAGTCATCCTCGATGAGTTTGCGGCCATGCCGCTGGTCTTCTTGTTCAATCCCTATGTGTATAGCGGCAAGTCGTCCTTGCTCCTCATTCTGCTGGGGTTCCTGCTGTTCCGACTCTTCGATATCACGAAGCCCTTTGGCATTAAGGCGCTAGAGAAGTTACCCGGAGGCTTTGGCATCGTGCTCGATGACGTGATGGCTGCGATTTACGCGAACCTGGTCCTGCACGCCATTGCCTGGCTTTGGGTCATCCTCTGATGGCCACACATTTCGCTCTAGCCGACACCGCGGTCGTCCGGGTCACTGGTGAGGACTCGGCAACTTTCCTTCAGGGGCAGTGCACGGCCGACCTGCGCGGCGTAACGTCCGCCGATGCCTTATGGTTGAACCGCAAGGGCCGAGTGCTAGCCCACACGGTGGTGATCAAGGAAGCCGACGGCTCGTTCTTGCTCCTGGCCCCGCACTTGGCGGCAGAGGCACTGATCGCCGTGGTGACGGCCAACGTGATTGCGGACGACGTTGTCGCCACGGATGAATCTGCGAGTTGGCTTCGCTGGATGGCTTGGGGCGAACTTCCCGCGCTCGCTGGCGCGCGCGTTTTCGCGACGCAGCGCTACGGTGTTCCGGCTTGGGATGTGCTGACCCCCGCAAGTGTGGCCGCTCCAGGCGACGTCGTAGATCTCGCGGTATTAGAGTCGCTCCGCATCCACTCCGGTGTGCCGTCCGTGCCGGCCGATTGCGGCGCGAATGAGTTTCCACAGGAGTGCGGCCTCGAGCCGTGGGTCAGTTACACGAAGGGCTGCTACCTCGGCCAGGAAGTCATGGCGCGGATTCAGTCCATGGGTTCCCTGCGTCGAATCCTGCGCCGCGTCGAATCGGTCGACGGCACACCTTTAGTGGCCGGCTCCGAGCTCTCGGTTGCGGGCAAGGTCGTCGGCAAGGTCCGTTCTGCGGCGGGCCCGCTTGGGCTGGCACTGGTTAACCTCGACCAGCCAGTGGGGACGGTTTGTGCGGCGGTGAGCGCCGGGGTGGTGCTGGGCGTGCCCGCGGCGTTGCCGTTCGCTAAGGCCTAAGCGAGTGCCCGACCTCGTTCGGTTTCCGTTTGCGACTAAGCCTTGAGGCGTTTCATTAGAAGCCGATGGCCTCGCAATTCCATTATCAGGAACCCTTCCCGCTGGGACCCGATACGACCAAGTATCGTCTGGTCACCAAGGACTACGTCTCGGTTGCCGAGTTTGACGGGAAGCCAGTGCTCAAGGTCGCACCCGAAGGGCTCACGCTCTTGGCCAATCAAGCGTTCCACGATATTAATTTCTACCTGCGCTCGGAACACCTCCAACAGGTCGCCGCGATTCTCGCCGATGCCGAAGCCAGCGACAATGATCGGGCGGTCGCCTTGGCGATGCTCCGCAATGCGGAAGTCGCCGCCAAGGGCGTACTGCCTTTCTGTCAGGACACCGGCACCGCGGCTATCACCGCTAAAAAGGGCCAGCAGGTCTGGACTGGCGGCGATGATGCCGAGGCTCTGTCGTTCGGCGTCTATCAAGCCTACGCGCAGAACAACTTGCGCTACTCGCAGCTCGCACCGCTCGACCTCTACACGGAGAAAAACACGGGGACGAATTTGCCAGCGCAGGTCGACATCGCCGCCACCGGTGGGATGAAGTTTGAATTCCTTTTCGTCGCCAAGGGCGGCGGCTCGGCGAACAAGTGCTACCTCTACCAAGAGACCAAGGCCGTCCTAAATCCAAAGTCGCTCGTCGCCTTCTTAACCGAAAAGATGAAGAGCCTCGGCACCGCCGCGTGCCCGCCGTATCACCTCTCCTTCGTCATCGGCGGCACCTCCGCCGAGGCGACCATGAAGGCCGTCAAGCTAGCCTCCACGCATTACTACGACGCTTTGCCCACGCAGGGCAACGACCACGGTCAGGCCTTCCGCGATCTCGCCCTCGAGGCCGAACTCCTCAAGGTCGCGCACCAGCTCGGCATCGGCGCTCAGTTCGGTGGCAAGTGGTTCGCCCTCGACGTCCGCGTCGTCCGTCTCCCGCGTCACGGCGCGTCTTGCCCGATTGGCATGGCGGTCTCTTGCTCGGCCGACCGCAACGCCAAGGCTAAGATCGATGATCAGGATGGCGGCATCTGGATTGAGCAGCTTGAGGCCAACCCGGGTCAGTTCATTCCGGCCGAGGCGCGTAAGCATGCCGACGCCACCAAGGTCGTGAAGATCGACCTGAACCGTCCGATGGCGGAGATCCGCGCCGAGCTTTCCAAGCACCCCGTCACTACGCGTCTCGCGTTGACTGGCACCTTGGTCGTCGCCCGCGATATCGCCCACGCCAAGCTGCAGGAACGACTCCAGCGCGGTGAAGGCCTCCCGGAATATTTCAAGCAGCACCCTGTCTACTACGCCGGTCCCGCGAAGACTCCGGTCGGTATGGCCTCGGGTTCATTTGGTCCGACCACCGCAGGGCGTATGGATAGTTACGTCGAACTCTTCCAGGCTAATGGTGGCTCGCTCGTCATGATTGCCAAGGGCAACCGCGGTCAGGCCGTCACCGACGCCTGCAAGAAACACGGTGGTTTTTACCTCGGTTCCATCGGCGGCCCCGCCGCGATTCTCGCCCAGGAAAATATCCGCAAGGTCGAAGTCCTCGATTACCCTGAGCTCGGCATGGAGTCCGTCTGGAAGATTGAAGTCGTTGATTTCCCTGCGTTCATCTTGGTGGACGATAAGGGGAATGACTTCTTCTTGAACCTCCCGGCTGGTTGCGGCATCTGCGGTCCCTGAGTTTAGTCTGCCGTAAACGAAAAGATAATTATCCTCGGAAGGATTCTATCGTCAGCCCTATCATAAGCAGCGCCTAAGGCTTACTTATCCCACTCGAGCGCACCGCGCTTCACTTCGTAAGCGAGGCCGAGGACGAGGGTGCCGAGGAAGACAGCCGTAGCCGCCGTGATGGCGATACCAGCAGCCAGGAATTCGCGATAAACCAGAGCCCAAGGCACCAAAAGACGACTTCGATGTCGAACAGGATGAACAACATCGCAGTGACGTAGAACTTCACCGCGAAGCGTGGGTGCGGCTTACCTTCCATCGGTAGGCCGCACTCATAGGCCTTATCTTTGATGTAGTTGCCCTTCGCACGCTGGCCGAAGAGGTGACTGGCGGCCAAGATGCCGGCGGGCAGCGCCAAGCCCATGAGGGCCTGAATCAGGACCGGCAGGTAAGTGGAGAGGGACTGGGCTTCGGCGAGGACCATCGGAAGAAGACACGAAAAAGCCCTGACCGAGGGAGGCAAGGGCTTTTGCTCGTCGTCGCCTTATTTGGCCGGCGGCGGGGTCAAAACAGGGGCGTTTCCACCCGGCAAACTGAGGCCCTGGAAGTTGCCCAGTTGCGGAGCGCCGGGTTGGCCGGGGTTCTCCGCGGGCGGGGAGACGCGCCGTTTGAATTCGGCGAGAGAGGCCGGGAGTTGCTCGGAGAGCCAAGGTTGGGAGAGGAACTCGGCCTTCGCGCCCATCACGTTCGAGACGTGCTTGGGGTCGGAGTGGCTGACGCGCGTGAAGAGCTTGGGTTGTTCGTTGGGGGCACTGGCGGGGCCCTTCGCGAAGACCGCCGTCACCGTGGCGCCGTCGAAGAGTTCGAGTTTAACCGTCCAGAACTTGGCGAACGCGGCCGCGGCTTCCTTGTCGCCCTTGGCGGCGGCGTCGGAGGCACGCATGATCGCCAGCGCATTGACAATGTCTTCGACGGTTGGACCTTCCTTACCGCCGAACGGCTTACCCTTTTCGGGGCGAGCGAACGACTGCTGTCCATCAGCCCAAGTGAATGAGATGGCTTTGATGTCTTCAGGCTTCCCGTTGAACAACACCGAGTCCATCCAGTTGGTCGGGTCGGCTTCAAGGTAGCCATTGAAGCTCGTGCGGATGGCGGACGTCTCGCCTTGGAGGCGCATCGAAAGGCCGGCTCCGTCGTCGGTTGGCTTACCAATCTCCGCCGCGAAGACCTTACCGTTTTCGCCCGTCATGCTGAGCGAGCTATCCGTCAGCCCAAGCTTTTCCAGTCGCTTGGGGTTGCTGGTGAGTACGCCGAGGTTCTCGGCTTTCTGTAAGGCGATCACCAAGGGGCGGAGGCGATTTTCGACATCCACCGGCAGGTTGAACTTTTCCTTCACGACCCAGGTGCCGTCGGCGGCTTTCTCCACCGTGGTCGACTTGCCGTTGGCCTTCAGCGTGAGGCTCTTCGGCTGGGCGAGGATTTCGGTGGCCACGAGCGGGCTCTTGGGGCCGCTGTCGGCGGTGTCCTGCGGCTTGAGGTTAAGCAGGGCGAGGGCACCGAGGCCTAGGACTAAGGTTCCGATGAGGAGGGACTTGTTACGCATGGGTTAGGCGGCTTTACGGCGGCGGGAGAGGAAGTAGAGCAGGCCGAAGAGGCCAGCGAGGACCGGGCCGACGAGGAGATTAACGACGGCCAGTTTGCGGCCGAGCGCATTCACGTCCTCGCTGAGGCCACGGCGAATCTGGCGGCGCTGCTCAGAGAGTTCGGTGGCTTCTTTCTGGAACTTATCGATCTCACGCTGCATCTCGGGCGTGATGACAAGGCCCTTGGAGAGGTCGCCCCCGCTACGGCGGGAGATTTCGTTCACCTTGTTGTTGGCCTCTTCGAGGCGCTTCTCGATTTCATCGAGCTTAGCCTGATACCGTGCTTGGGCGTTGCGTTCGAGGGCGACGACGCGGTTGAACGGGCGGATGGACGTGCCCTTGGAGCGCAGCGTCACGAGTTCATCAGAGCCACCGAGGGTCTCGAGCGAGCTCAACACGAACTTCAAGTTATCATTGAGTTCTTCCATGACCATCTGGCCGTTCAGCTGGCGCTGGCGGACGGTGAAGGGGTCGAGCATGAAGTCGGAGTCCGCAACGACGAAGAGCCGACCAGGCTGCTTGGATTCCTTGAGGTGGTTAGGGCCCGCCTTAGGGGTCTTATCTTTCTCGTCCGCGGCGACGCCGTTGGGGAAGGCCGAGGTGAACGTGCCGGTGAACGAAGCGGCGAGGATGCGGGGACGGCCATCGGCCTTAAAGCCCACCGCGACCTTCTCGAACGGACCCGCGTTGGCGATTTGCGTAGCGGCCGCGCCTGTGGTCGGTCCCTTGAGGGCGACGAGGACGTCCATCTTGAGGCGCTTTTCAGCACCGGAGATGAGCGTGATTTCGCCGGCCTCCATGAAGGCTAATTCACGTAGGTCGGAGGTGAGCGGAGACTCCTTGGACAAGGACTCGGCCCCGACGGAGAAGGCTGGTGGGTATTGCACGGGCTGGTTGCGTGAGCCGCGGATTGGCACGGAGCGCTGGCTGTCGCCAGCGACCGCGTCCATGTCGACATTCACTCCCCAGCCGCGGAGCAGGGCCGGGTCGGAGGAAGCGCCGAGCGCCATCGGAGCGACCATGAAGGGCATGCCGCCTTGCTGGAACTTCTGGATGCGTGAGAGCGGATCGACGGCTGCGAAGACGGCGCCGCCATTCAGGAGGAATTGGTCGATCGCGTAGGCGAGCTTATCGGAGAGATGGTGCGGGTGGATCAGCGCGACCACGGCCGTGCCCTTCGGGAGTTCCGTTGCCTGGTTGTTGACGGTGATGACTTCGAACGTCTGGCCGAGTTCGGCCATGAGCACATCGGCCGCACCCGGTTGTTGGTCGCCGCCTTGCGGGGCCGTGTTCGTGATCGCGAGCGTGCTGACGAGGGCGAGCTTGGGGCGCTCGAGGCGGGCCACGGAAGCGATTAACTTAGACAAGTCGTACTCCAGGAATTTCTCGCGCGCGGGGTCGAGGAAGGCAATCGCCTTGACCGTGTCAGCCTGCTGGGCCGTGAGGCCAAGGTAGGCTGCACCGTTCGGCGTATTCATCGCACCCAAGCTCTGGCGCTGGGCACGCTGCTCTTCCTTGGTGTCGGGCTTAGGGTCAGTGATCACTAGCTTTACCTTGCCCTTGGAGGCGGCGGCGTATTCGCGCAGCAACGTTTCGATACGGCGGGAATAGCTTTCGAGGTAGGGGCGCAGTTTGACGTCGGAGCGGCTGACGAAGAACTCCAGCGTCACGGGCTCATCGAGCTTACTGACGATGTGGCGCGAGCCGGGGGAGAGCGTGAACGTGTGGTCTTCCGTCAGGTCGACGCGCGTGCCGCCGAAGCGGTCACCGACGACGCCGACGATCAGGCTGACGAAGAAAGCCGCGGCCAGGATGGCGAGGGCGGCAAAGAAGGCTTGAGAGCGAGACATGGTGGGGTTCTCCGATTAGCGGCGTTCGACGATGAGGGTGCTGAGCCCGAGGCCTGCGAAGGCCACGGTCAAGAAATAGGCGGTGGGGCGCAGGTCGATAAGACCCAGCGTGAACGGTTCCAAGTTACGCCAGAGTCCGAGGCGCCGGATTTCGTCGACGGTCCCGGTGGCGAACGCGCCGGAGAGTAGTTCGTCAAAGACGCCGTAGCCGACGAGGACTAGAACGAAACAGGCGAGGAAGCCGGTGACAAACGCGATGACCTGGCTACGCGTGAGCGCGGAGGCGATGGCGGCGATGCCGAGGCAGGCGCCCGCGCAAAGGAAGGAGCCCACGTAGCCCGAGACGATTACGCCAACGTCGGGGTCACCGAGGTAGCAGACCGTGAAGGCCATCGGCAGGGTGATGAGGAGCGCACTGCCCAAGAAGAGCCAGGCCGCGAAGAACTTACCGAGGGCGGCTTGCCAGACCGTGACTGGCCAAGTGAGGAGCAGTTCGAGCGTCCCTTGTCGACGTTCTTCGGCCCAGAGGCGCGCGCCTGCGGCGGGAGCGAGGAAGGCCCAGAGCCACGGATGGTAGAGGAAGAAGCGGTCGAGGCTGGCGACGCCGGCTTCGTAGATATTACCGATGAAGAAGGCCAAGGAGATGGCGAACGCGTTGAAGACCGCGAGGAAGACGTACGCCAGCGGCGTGCGGAAGTAGCCCGCGAATTCGCGACGTAGCACGGCCCAGAAGGCGGCGCCGGGACGCGGGGTAGGGGAGGCAGGTTGGTCGGACATGGTCGTAAGTGGATTAGGCGGTGAGTTTGCGGAAGACCTGATTGAGGTCGGTGCCGCGTTGGAGGAAGCGTTCCTTGGATTCGTCGCAGCGAACCTCGCCTTGGGCGATGACGATCACGCGCGTGCAGAGTTCGTCGATCTCTTCGAGGATATGCGTCGAAACGATGACGGCCTTGCGGGCGGCCATGTCCTTGAGGATGCGGCGCACTTCGAACTTTTGGTTCGGGTCGAGGCCGTCGGTGGGTTCATCGAGGATGAGCACGGCTGGGTCGTGGATGACCGCTTGGGCGAAGCCCACGCGCATGCGGTAACCCTTAGAGAGCGTATCCACGGATTGGCCAGCGACCTCTTCGAGGCGGCAGAGTTTGAGCGTGTCGGCCACGCGTTGGGCGGGGTCGGCGAGGCCGCGTAGTTCGGCGGCGAAGCGCAGGAATTCGCGGACGGTCATTTCGCCGTACGCCGGCGCGCCTTCGGGTGAGTAGCCGAGGTGGGCCTTGGCCGCCACGGGGTTCTCGACGACATCGAAGCCCGCGACGACGGCCGTGCCGGCGTCGGGACGCAGGTAGCCGGTAAGCAACTTCATCGTCGTGGACTTGCCGGCACCGTTGGGCCCGAGGAAGCCGACGACTTCGCCGCGATCGACGGAGAACGAAACGTTTTTGACGGCGCGAATGGCGCCGTAGGATTTTTGGAGTTGGGAGACTTCGATGAGGGCCATGGGGAAATTAGCGGGTTTGCGGGGTGCCTTGGGCGGCGAGGCGAATGTCCGCCGCCTGGAGTTTCTCGCTGATGCGGAGCAGGAGTTTTTGGTTAAACTCCAGTTGCTTAGCGGCGTTGGCTGGACGGAACCAATACATGAGGCGAATATTCACGGCCCACTCGCTGAACTCGGTCACGTGCACGAGGGGCGGGTGGCGCGAATCGAAGCCTTCGTGGTCCACGAGCGACTCGCGGATAATCGTGACCGCCTGCTGGATTTTCTCGGATGGCGTGTTGACCTCGAGGTGCACGAGGTCTTGGGCGCGGATGAAATCGCGGCGGGTGATGTTAACGATGGCACGGTTGGCGAGGTCGCCGTTCGGGATGGCTAGTTTTTGGCCGTCCAGGAGCTCGATGGTCGTGGAACGCAGGCCGAGGGCCTCGACCTTGCCTTCATGCGTTCCGGTGTTGATGAAGTCGCCGAGCGTGAAGGGCTGGTCGACGATGAGCATGACGGCACCAAAGACGTTCTTGATGGTGTCTTGGGAGGCGAAGGCCAAGCCGACGACGGCGCCGGCGAGGAGGCCGAGAATCGCCTCGGAGGACTTCGGGTCGATGATCGAGATGGCCTTGAACCCGCCGACAAGGATGACGGAGATTTTGATGACCGTGGAGATCATCGGGACGAGAACGTCGTCCAGCTTATTGTCGGTTTCGTCGGCGACCTTCCGAGCCCAGGCGATGGGAATCTCCACGAGGTAGAAGACGGCAGTCGTGTGGGCCAAGGAAGTGAGGAAGATGGTGCTGACGGCCGCGAAATGGAGCCACTCACCGTGCGCGAGGTAGGGGGCGTTCTCCTTGATGATAATCAGGAGGGCGTAGGCGGGTAGGAGGGTCGGGAGCGCCTTGCCGACGGCGGCGATAGCGGCCTCAGCGATGGGGCTTTGCTCGAACTTAGTGGCAGCCCAGCCGAGGGCCTTCTTGGCGACCCAGCCGATGACGAACGCCAAGGCGATGTAGCCCAGGTTGTGGAGGATGAGGTCCGTCCAGCTCGGGGGGATGTCCGGCTTTACGGCGTCGAGGTCACCAATGATATAGAACTTATTGGCCGAGCTGACGGCGGCCGGAGCGGTCGCAGGGGCGACTTGAGCGAGGAACATGGGAAAGGAGGGGAGGAGCGTTGTTTTATCTAGGCGGAAGAATCCGCCATTTCAAGCGTCAGTGACATCCCTATCCGCTTGATGCCCAGCCTGTGCCTTGCCACGCTGGCGACCAGAGGAATGAGCGAAATAGCCGAAAAAAAGCCCGCCAAGCCGGTGGTCCTGACCTGCGCCCAGCCGACGGGCCGCCTCCATTTGGGGAATTACCTCGGGGCCGTCCTGAATTGGGGTCGGATGCAGGACGACTACGAGTGCTATTTCGGGATCGTGGACCAGCACGCCATTACGGTCGCCCACGTCCCCGCCCAACTCCGGGATAATACCTACTCCTGCCTAGCCCAATATATGGCCTGCGGCCTCGACCCCGCCCGGAGCCATCTCTTTGCCCAGTCCCATGTCATTGGTCATACCGAACTGGCCTGGATTTTAGGCTGCCTGTGCCCGTTGGGCCAGCTGGAGCGCATGACCCAGTTCAAAGATAAGGCCAAGAAGCAGCAGTCGATTGATGCGGGCCTCCTTTTCTATCCCGTGCTGATGGCGGCGGATATCCTCCTCTATAATGCGGATCTAGTGCCGGTGGGCGACGACCAGAAGCAGCACCTTGAGTTGGCCCGCGACTTGGCGGAGAAGTTCAACCACCGCTATTCGGACACCTTCAAGGTTCCGTCCCCATTTATCTCTAAGGTGGGTTCGCGCATTATGTCCCTGCAGGACCCGACGGCGAAGATGTCGAAATCCGACCTCAATCAGTCTGCCACGGTCTACGTCACGGACCGGCCCGAAGAGATCCGCAAGAAGTTCATGTCCGCGGTGACCGACTCGGGCGCTGAGGTGCGCCCTGGCGACGATAAGCCCGGCGTCACAAATCTCCTCACCATCCTCTCGGCCTGCACAGGTCGCGACGTCCCGACGCTCGCTGCTGAGTTCGCGGGCAAAGGGTATGGCGATTTTAAGAAGGCCGTCGCCGACGCCGTCGTCGCGACCCTCGACCCAGTACGCTTGCGCTACGACGAACTCATTAAAGACCGCGAGGCGCTGAACGCGATTTTCAAGTCTGGCGCTGAAAAGGCCCAAGCCACGGCCTTCCGCACGATGTCCAAGGTCAACCGCAAGGTCGGCTTCGTCGAGCGCCCGCGCTGAGTTTCCCTTTACCCCAACCCCACCCCATGTCCCGCGACCTCGAAAAAATCCTCAAAGAAAAATGGTACTTAGTGGCGGCCGACTTCATCGCCGTCCTTGCCATCCTGTGCCTCGACCTCAACCCCCGTGACGGGCTGGAGGCCTTCCTGGCCGTGCTCGGTATCTTGGGCGCTTCGCTCATCGTCGTCATCCCGGTGTTGATGGATGGCGGGGATAAGCGGGAGCGTCTCGCCGAGCAGGCCCGCCTACGAACGGCGCTGGCCGCAGAGATTGACGGGCTGCGGGATGATTTCCGGGCGGGCACCGAAGCGGTTTCTCGCCGCGTCGGCGAAATCGAAGTTACCGCTCGTCAGGCGGGTGAGGCCGCGGCGGCCGCGGTCGCCCAGCGCGCCTCCGCTGAACTCAACACGCTCAAGGCCGCTATCACTGCCTTAGAAGCTAAGGCAAAAGTCTTGGAGGCCGCGGTGGCCGCTAGCGGCAGTTCCGTAAAACCGGAAGCCGTCGAAGAATTGACGACGCAGGTCGAAGCCTTGGCCGTGTCCGTCCGCGCTTCCGTGGCGGATGTGGACGAGGCCGCCGAGGCGATGAAGGCCCTGCGCACCGACGTCGGGACGCAGCAGGCCGCCGTGGCCGACGACCTCAAGAAACTCCGCGAAGATTTAAAGAAGTCCGGTCTGAAGGCGGCCGCCGCCACCGACAAGCTGAGCGAAGCGCTCGAGTCCGTTCAGGCCGAAGTAAAGTCCTTGCAGGCAAACCCGCCCGCCGCCTCCGCTCCTAGCCCGTCGTCGCTTTCCGACGAAGAGCCGGAGGCTGCGATCGAGGAGATGTTTATCGAGGGTGTGAAGACTCCGATTAAGTCGATTATTACGTCGGAGGCCGAAGTAGAGGTTTCGATTGAAGAAGTATCCACCGAGGAAGAGGAGTCCGCCGAAGTGGCCACCGCCCCTGCGGGTGGCGGCACATCGCTGACGATTAACTTAATGATCGGCATCGGCAACAAGCCGTATGTCCGCGGGACGGGTCCAGGCCTGAGCCAGGATAGCGGGCAACTCATGACCTTCCTCGGTATCGGTCGCTGGCAGTGGGTCTCGCCGGAGCCCGATGCGCCCGCGACGGTGGAAATTTGGAAGAACGACCAGACGCCGATGGGCGAACCGCTGCACCTTTCTGGCGGCGAGCCAGTCGAGGTCGATGAGAGCCACTTCACGGGCTCGTGATGCGATGCTGAGCCTCTTGGCTACGTGGGTCTTCCTGGCAGCGGGCGAGCCCGTCGCGGCGCCTGCGCCGGAGGCCCCACGTATTTTCGCCAATGAGGGCGGCCTGGCCGTCGTCCTCGGCTATGAACTGGCCGAAGTCAGTTTTGTCGCCGTGCACTGCTCCGCCCTCGAGCGTTATACGCAGCAAGTCTTGGCGATTCCAGCCATCCCTGGGGTCGTTAATGGCGTGCCCCAAGCGAAAGGCCGTTTGGAAATCGTCGACCTGCCTGGGCAGCCGGACGTGAGCGTCCGCGTGCAAGCGGGCCAAGTGATTGTCTCGCTCCGGCTCACCACCCCTGAGGTCGCGGCCCAGCGGGCCTCGGAAGCTGCGGCCCGCACTTGGGTGGGCCGGGTAGCTTTTGCGGCCGGCCAGCCCGTGACCGCTAGCGAGCCATGGGTGGCCCAGGCTTTGGCGAGCGAGACGCGCGCGCTGTTGCGTCCGGCGATGGTCGATTTTTGGTATCGTGAAGGCCGCTTAGCCGCCCCCGCGCGCTTAGCGGATATCCTCCAAGGCAAGGCAGCGGAGCGGGAAGCTTTCCTTTTTTGGCGAGCGCTCCGCCATGATGTTGGCATCTCCGCTGAACAGACCCGCGTACTCATCGCGGCGGCGCAGGGGCGCGACACGCGGAAAATTTTAGCGACGTTGGCGAAGTCCGAGGAGGAATGGTGGTTGGCCGCCCGCGCTAACCTACTCCTGACGCGTAGTCCCGTGAGCTTAGGCATGCGCGAGTCTGCGGAAGCCTTGGATGATGCCGTTCGGTTTGTCTTCGACCTTGGTGCCGGCGATGTCGTCCTGACTGGCCCGCAGGTCGTGCGGCAGCGCGAGGCCGTGGGCGTGCGGCAAGGCATGGAGTCGCGGCTCTTGGTGCTTCGTCGGGAGATCCTCCGTCAGAACCCAGTCTACCATAATGCTTGGCGCACCTTGGGGGCTTGGCTGGAGCGGTTTCCGAAGTCATCGCCCGAAGAGCTCGATGCTATCTGGGCCGATTTTCAGAAAGAGGTTCGCGAGGCCGAGGTAATGCGGAAGGAAATCCAAGGCGTCTTGGCTGAGCCGAACTTAAAATAAAAAAGGCCAGCACTGGGCTGGCCTTTGCAAAGATGACGGCGTCGCTTAGCGACCCTGTTTATCCGAGATATCCTTAGGGAGCATCTGGTCCGCTAAGGTCACACGGAAAAGGCTGAGGGCCATCCAGAGCACACCCGAGAGGCAGGACGAGGCGAGTAGGGCACCCGCCCAAACGACAGGCTCGCCGGCTTCGACCCAGGGCACGTGCTTCTTAAGCACCGTGGTCATCCAGGCGAAGAAAATCACAGTCAGGGTGAGGTCGACGATGACCCCCCACGTGGTGACCAGCTTGGGCTTCATGTTGTTGTCCATGGGGACTGATTCGTGCCTTTCCTGCCCCGCCTGTCAATCTCGCCCCGCCCGCCCCGGTTTTTTAGCGTTTGCTGGGCGGATATCTCCGCCCTTGCCACGCCCGTCAGGCCGTTCACCCTGCCCGCCCCGGCAGGGTATTGCCTAACCGGGTCAATCACCCACATTTCACCGTCAATATGGCCGAAGAGCTCAAGGATACCCTTAACCTGCCCGTCACCGATTTCCCCATGCGGGCCGGCCTGGCCGAACGCGAGCCGCTGCGCATCGCCCACTGGGAGAAGAATGGCCTCTACGCCGCCATTCAGAAACGAGCCGCCGGTAAGCCCGCCTTCGTCCTCCATGATGGTCCGCCTTTCACCAACGGTGACGTCCATATCGGTACCGCTCTCAATAAACTGCTGAAGGATGCGATCCTGCGCTTCAAGTCCATGCGCGGGTTCCGGACGCCGTACGTCCCCGGCTGGGACTGCCACGGTTTACCGATTGAGCATAAGGTGATGAAGGAGCTGCAGGCGAAGCAGCAGTCGCTCGACGCCCTCGGCGTACGCAAGGCCTGCGCCGAATTCTCCGCCGCCTATATCGAGAAGCAGCGCGGGCAGTTTCGCCGGCTCGGCATCCTTGCCGATTGGAAGTCCGAATACCGCACCATGGATCCCGCTTACGAGGCCGAGATTCTCAAGGGCTTCAGCAGTTTTGTTGAACAAGGCTTAGTCTATCGCTCGAAGAAGCCGGTCTATTGGTCCATCCCTTGCCAGACGGCTTTGGCCGAGGCCGAAATCGAATACCTGACCAAGCGTTCGCACTCCATCTGGGTCGCCTTCCCCGTCGCCGACCCCGCCGCGAAGGGCCTCGCCCCGGCGCACCCACTCGCCGTCGTCATCTGGACCACCACCCCGTGGACGTTGCCTGCCAACCTCGCCATCGCCGTGCATCCAGAACTTGAATACGTTGAGGTTCGCCACGGCGATCGTTCGTTCCTCGTGGCCGCCGCCCGTCGCGATGCCTTTGTCACCGAGTGCGCCCTCGAAGGTGCGACCGATGGTTTCCGCGTGAAGGGCCGCGCCCTCGAAGGCCTGCAGTCCCAGCATCCTTTTATCGACCGCGCTTCGCCGGTCGTGCTTGCCGACTACGTCACCACGGACGCTGGTTCGGGTTGCGTCCACACCGCTCCCGGCCACGGGCTTGAAGACTTCCAGACCGGTAACAAATACGGCCTCGAGCCCTATTGCCCGGTCCGTGATGATGGTACCTACGCCGATGATGGCCAAGTGCCGGCTGCCTTGGTGGGTGTGACTGTGCTTGAGACGGACGGTAAGAACCCGGCCAACATCGCCGTCCTGGGACTACTCAAGGAAAAGGGTGCGCTTCTAAAGTCGCAGAGTTTCGAACACCAATACCCGCACTGCTGGCGCTCCAAGTCGCCGGTCGTCTTCCGCGCCCTGGACCAATGGTTCGTCGGCCTCGATCGCGGTGGCCTGCGGGCTAAGGCCCTCGCTGCCGTCGGCCAGGTGAAATGGATTCCTGCTAGCGGGGAGAATCGTATCCGCGCCGCCCTCGAAGGCCGTCCCGATTGGTGCATCTCGCGCCAGCGCGCTTGGGGTGTACCGATCCCTTCGTTCTACTCACCATCGACCGGCGAGTCCTACCTCGATGCGGGCATCGTCCGGCATGTCGCCGCGCAGGTCGCTACCCGCGGTGGCGATTGGTGGTGGGCCTCCTCCGTCGCGGAAGTCCTCGCCGGTGCTCCCGTGCCAGCCGCTTGGCCGAAAGATCTCCGCAAGGGAACCGACACGCTGGACGTGTGGATTGATTCGGGCTCCAGCCACTTGGCCGTTTGCGCCCTCCATCCGGACCTCCATTGGCCCGCCGACCTTTACCTCGAAGGTTCCGACCAACATCGCGGTTGGTTCCAGTCCTCCCTCTGGACCGCCATCGCCGTCAAGGGCACGGCGCCTTATCGTGCCGTCCTCACGCATGGTTTCGTCGTCAACGAGAAGCGTCAGAAGATTTCGAAGTCCGATAACCCGAGCGGCAAGCCGCAGACCGCCGATGACTACGTCAAGAAATACGGCGCCGATATTGTGCGCCTCTGGGTCGCCTCGGAAAACTACCAGAGCGACATCCCGATTTCCGATGCCATCTTCGAGACCATTTCGAATCAGTATCGCGGGATGCGTAATTCGTTGCGCTACCAGCTTGGTAATCTCTTCGACTTCGAGGCCGCGAAGGATGCGCTCCCAGTCGCGCAGTTGACCCCAATCGACCGCTGGGTCCTCGTCGAGACCGCCCAGCTCATCCGCGAAGTCACGGATGCCTGCGAGCGTAATGAGTTTCACCGTGCCGCCGCCGCCTTGGCGGGTTTCACGACGGGCACGCTCTCGGCGACCTACCATAATGTCGTCAAGGACCGCCTCTACACGACCGCGCCAAACGACCCCTTGCGCCGTTCGACGCAGACCGCGCTCGACCTCGTCTTGCGCGCCTACCTGAAACTCATCGCGCCCTTCGTGCCGTTCACGGCGGATGAAGCGTGGTCGCACTTGCACGCCCGTACCGAGTATGTCGACGCCACGTGCATTCACCTGCAAGACTGGCCCGTCGTCGACGCGGCTTGGGAAGACGCCTCCGGTTTAGCCGCCCATACCGCTGTCGCCGCCATCCAGGCCTTGGCCGCCCAGGTCAACGTCCCCATGGAGCGCCTCCGGCAGGAGAAGAAAATCGGCCAGTCGATGGAAGCCGCCGTCACCGTTACGGGTGACCCGGCCGACCCTGATTTCGCCATCCTTTCCCAGCATGCGGGCCTTTTAACTGAGCTTTGGATCGTCTCGGCCGTCACGCTACAGCCCCAACCGCAGGCCCCGCTGGCCTTTGCCGTCGACCATGCTTCTGGGGTAAAGTGCCCGAGGTCATGGCGCTGGGTACCTACGCTTGTGGACGCCGGGAAATACGGTATGGTATCCCCACGGTGCCGCGACGCCCTCTCCGCCAAGTACTCGCAATTCTAACCACCACTCTTCATGTCCAAGAAACCCGCCCCCAAGAAGCCCGCCGCCAAGGCTGTCGCTAAGCCTGTCGCTAAGCCTGTCGCCAAGGCCAAGCCACCCCTCAAGCCGGTCAAGAAGCCCGTGGCCAAAGTAGCTCCACCTTCTTCCAAGAAGACGGCCGTACCGACTAAGCCTACGGCTAAGGTGACGCCTCCCAGCAAGACCCCGCCGGCGAAGGCTGTTAAGGCCGCTGGCAAGCCTGCTCCCGTCGTTGTCCCGGCCAAAGGGGCGAAGGCTCCCCTCGTTGCAGCTAAGTCCGCCAAGCCTGCGAAGGGCGCGAAGGTTCAGGCCAAGACCAAGGCAGAGCACGAGAAGCAGAAGCAGCTCCTTGATAAGCATCGCGGCATGCATGATCAGGTGGGGACTCCCGACGCTCCGGTGCGCACCAAGCTGCAATTCTTTACCTTTGCTGATGTCCTCGAGCATATGAAGGGCCGTAAGCGCGAAGGGGCCAAGTTGAACCTCTGGGTGCCCGAAGAAGAGCGTAAGGCGCGCGAGAAAGCCGCCACTGCGGCCCGGGATAAGGGCCATAAGTCGCATAACATCGCGGCCGCTTCGATTGCTGACCTCCTCGGCGGGGTTAACCCGTTCCGCAAGGGCGGTGGGATGATTGATGAATCCAAGCAGATCCCCGAAAAACTTCGCCGCTATTACCACCTGCTGACCGCCATGCGTGAAGTCATCCAGAAGGGCTTGGCCTTCCACTCCGAAGAAGCCCTCAAGAAGAACGGTAAAGATGACGCTGGCGACCTCTCGGGCTACTCCCAACACCTGGCTGACGCCGGCACGGACACGGCCGACCGCGACTTCGCGCTCTCCCTTATTTCCAACGAGCAGGAAGCGTTGAAGGAAATCGCGGACGCCGTCGAGCGACTTAAGTCAGGTAAGTACGGCATCTGTGAAATCACTAATAAGGTCATCCCGCACGCGCGTCTGATGGCGGTACCTTTCACCCGCTACTCGCTGGAAGGCCAGAAGGAGCTTGAACGCAACCGTCGCGCGCATCGTCGGCGGGGCGGTAGTCCGCTCGGCGAAATCGGCGATGAAGTCGGCTTCGGTACCGGCGGCGGCGGCGGTGAAGACGATCAGCCCGAGACTTGAGCACCGGATTCTTCAGTCCTTTGCGTGTGCGAGCGTACAGCACTTTTTGGGCGGTGTCGGTCACGGCTTTTGCGACCGACGTCCTGACGAAGTTGCACATCGAACGGATCTTTCCGCTCCGGTTCGAAAACGACTGGGTCTATCACTTTTCCGAAAACCCCGAGCGCTCACCCATCGCCATCTTTCCTTGGCTTTGGATTGTCCACGTTGGCAATAAGGGGGCGGCTTGGGGCCTAGGGGCGCAGTATGACGTTCGCCCGTTCCTCGTCTTCTTAGCCCTGGTGGTCTTGGCCTTGGTGTGGCGTTGGCGCCACCCCTTGATGCGTGAATTGGGCGGTGGCCAGTTGGCCTTCGGCCTCTTCGTCGGGGGGACGCTGGGCAACGTGCGCGACCGTCTCTTCGGGGACCATGTGATTGACTTCATCGACGTCCATTTGCCTGGCTATCGCTTCCCTGCATTCAACGTCGCCGACTCCTGCATCTGCGTGGGCGTCGTCATCTATCTCTTCATGTCCTACCGGCAGGATTACCTGCGGCGGGAGGCCATCGCCTCGCACGCGGGCGAGGACCAGCCGCGGGTCTAGGATGGACGCCGTGCGCTTCGATGTGGCGGCGCACCCGGGCGCCCAAGCCTATAAGCTGCTGGCGGGCCTCGTGGTCCCGCGGCCCATCGCGTTGGTTACGACGCTCGACGCCCAAGGGGTCGTCAACGCGGCGCCGTTCTCCTTCTTCAACGTCATGGGCACAGAGCCCCCGCTGGCTGTCTTGGCGCCCGGTGACCGTGAGGACGGCACGCCGAAGGACACCGCGGCCAATCTCTTAGCCAATGGCGAGTGCGTGATTCATCTCTGTGATGAGCCGATGGCTGACCGGATGGTGGCGTGTGCGCGATCGTTACCGCCTGGCGTGAGCGAAGTGGACCGCGAGCGTCTGGCGACGCGTCCAGCGGAGCGGGTCCGTCCACCTATCTTAGTCGATTGCCCCGTCGCTTTAGAGTGCCGCGTCCTTGATATCAGGAGGTATGGCGAGAACCGCGTCGTCGTCGTGGAAATTCTTTTGGCGCATGTGCGGGCGGGTATCGCCGATCCAGTGACCTGGCGGGTGGACTACGCGCAGTATGCGCCGGTCGGGCGCATGAATAGCCCCGACGGCTACGTACGCACGCGGGATATCTTTCGTAAGGATTTTCCCCGGAGTTAACCGGCTTTGCCGAGGCGCTTCACTACCGTTGCGAAGTCGTCGGGGAGCGGGGCGGTCAAGTCAATCGGGACGCCGGCCACGAGGCCTTGAATCCGGCCGAGATGGAGGAGTAGGCAGCGATGCAAAGGCTTATCGTCGCCCTTATTGAGGCGACCTCGCCGCGTCGTGTCGGTGAGTGTCACGCGGCCTGAGCGGGCGTATTCGAGTTCGCCGGCGATACGCAGTCCGCATTCGTTGGCGTGGGCGCGGATTTGGTCACGACGCGGGAAACGCGTGGTCGCAGTCCAGCGACGCCAGCGATTGAAAAGCTCGCCGCCGTGAAAGGTCGTCTCGGCTTGTTTGCCGAGCCGATGCGAGACGAAGGCCCGCCCGCGCGTGTCGTCCATACCCAGTGGTAGGTCGCAGAGCCCGCCTTCGGCGGGGGCCTCTTCGGTGCGGGCGATGAACTCGTAGGTGAAGTTAAGTTGAAACGACCCGATGGCCTCGCGCCACGAGGCGAGCGTGCTGGCCCGGTCAGCGAGGATGAGTAGTCCAGAGACTTGTGGCTCGGGACCGAAGGCCACCGCCGGTTCTTTTAGTCCGAGCTTAACGATCTCGGGTTTCTCCAGTTGAAGTTGGACGCGGAGTTCGCCGACTAAGTGGGCGGCATTTTCCTGCCAGGGATGGTCGTCGCTGGGTAAATTAACTGGCTTGTTGAGGGCGACCCAGCCTGGCCCGTGCGTGAGAACATCGAGCCGCAAGGGCGCCACGCCGAAGACTCCCGACGGGAAGCCGATGGAGGAAGGGAGCTGGCTCATCCTAAAACAAAAAACCCCGGCGTCTCAGACGGCGGGGTTGTGGAGAGGCCCGAAAGGCATCTCTTACTTCTTGGCGGCAGCCAGCTTCTTCGCGAGGCGAGCCTTGATGCGGTTCGCTTTGTTGCGATGGATGACGCCCGTCTTGGCGGCCTTGTCGGCGGCGGAAGCCACGGCGGCAGGGCTGGCGGAAGCCGCGCCTGCGACGAAGCCCTTGACGAGGCTCTTAAGGCGGGTGCGGACGATCTTATTGCGAGCGGCGCGAGCAATGGTTTGGCGGATGCTCTTCTGGTTAGCTTTGATGTTGGCCATGTGTGTCAGTAGGGAAGCCGTGGGCGGCCCTCGGAGTCAACGCGGATTTAACGATTTCGCCCCCGGAGTCGGGGGCGTCGTCAAAATTGTCCTGCTGGTGGAAGGGGTGGGATTCGAACCCACGAACAGCGAAGCTGAACGGATTTACAGTCCGCGACCTTTAGCCACTTGGATACCCTTCCGGCCAGCAGGAAGGGCTTTTTGGCAGTCCGAGGCTCCCGTGACAAGCGCTTTCCCTCGCTTTTAGTGGTTCGGGTCTGGAAATGCCGAAAGGCCTTCACTCCCCGCCAATTTTGGCTCATTCAGGGAGCATGGAGGCGTCCCCTATCATCGTCTTGATTGATGGAGACTGTGCTTTGTGTAATCGGTCGGCCCAATGGTTCTCCGCCCGCGATACCCGTGGGACCATGGTTTTCGCGACGAACGCAGGGGAGACGGCCCGTATCCTCGGCGAGCCCCCTGGGGGCGATCAGGGGACGGTGGTGGCTTGGGTCGGCTCGCAGCGGCTGGTTCGGTCGTCCGCCGTTTTATTCATGCTGCGGTGCTTGGGGGGCGGTTGGGGTCTCTTGGCTTGGTCGCTCGCCTGGGTGCCCACCTTTTGGGCCGACGCCGTCTATAACTTTATCGCCCAGCGTCGGCATTGGTTCGGTCGCCCCCTGGCTTGTACGCTCTTGAGCCCCACTCACCTCGCTGATTAATCTGCGCACATGAAGACCCTCCTCGCCTTTGCCGCGGCCCTGATGCTGGCGGGCTGTGGTGTCTTCAAGACTTACGTGCAGAATGATGCCCAAGCGCAGATGGAGCGGGATAGCGCCGAGCGTCAGGCCCGCCTGAAGGCGGAGGGTAAACTGAATGCCAAGGAGCTGGAAGCTGTGTCCGCTCGCATGGGGTGGGTGCGGGCGGAGGCGAATGGCCTCCCGGCCGCTCTGTCCATTGAGGAAATGGAGCGCCGTGCCAAGGCGGCCAAAGAAAAGCAGCCTTAGTCCCGTAGGCTTGCAACCCACCTCGTCCGTCCCACGCTGGCCTCGCCCCGATGTTCCTCTACGTCCTCAAGCGGCTGGCTGAAATGATCCCCGTCCTCTTGGTCGTGGTCATTACCACCTTCTTTTTAGCGCATGCGGTGCCCGGTGGTCCGTTCGATAAGGAACGCCCGATGCCAGCAGAAGTGAAGAAGCAGGTCGAAGCCTACTACGGACTCGACCAGCCGCTGCACGTGCAGCTGGGTAACTATATCGGCAATCTCTCCCAGGGCTCGTTGGGCCCTTCGATGAAGTACCCTGGCTGGACGGTGAATCAGATCATCGGCGAGCGCATCCCGGTCTCGGTCGTCTTGGGTTCACTTTCCCTGCTCATCGCGATTCTCGTGGGCATCCCCATCGGGGTGATCGCAGCGTCTCGTCCGAATACCTGGATGGACCGCGTACCCATGGGGTTTGCACTGATTGGTATCTGTGTGCCGTCCTTTGTTTTCGGGCCTTTGCTCGCCTTGGTCTTCTCGCTCCAGCTCGGTTGGTTTCCGCCGTGCGGTTGGGGTACGGTGTCCCACCTCGTGCTGCCTTCGTTGGCTTTGGGCCTGATCACCGCTGCGCCCTTGGCACGCTTGACGCGCGGTGAACTCATGGAAGTCTATACCTTGGATTACGTGCGCACCGCGCGCGCCAAGGGCGTGTCGCCGATGCGAGTGCGTTTCGTGCATGCGCTGCGTAACGGTATTTTACCCGTCGTCACTTACCTCGGGCCCGCCGCCGCCGCCTTGGTTTCCGGCTCCTTTGTCGTCGAATCTCTCTTTGACGTTCCCGGTGTCGGCCGGCTCTTTGTCACCGCCATCATTAACCGCGACGTTCCCGTCATCCTCGGGACGACGTTGCTCTACGCGGTCGCTTTACTCTGCCTTAACCTGGTGGCCGACCTCGCGAAGGCCGCCCTCGACCCGCGCACCGCGCGCGACCGCCGATGAGTTCCACGGTGACCAACGCCTCCGCCCCGACCGAAACCGGCTGGCAACGCTTCCAGCGCGATCGCACCCCGGTGATCGCCCTGTGGTTCTTGGTCGGCATCGCCGCCCTCTGCTTTAGTTCGCCGCTCCTGACGGCCCTGCACCTACTACCCGACTACAAGGCGCAAGACCTCGCGCTCGGCCCGGTGGCCCCTTGTGCCGCGCATTGGTTGGGGACGGACCTCTTGGGGCGCGACCTCCTCGCCCGCCTGCTGCAAGGCGGGATGATTTCCATCTCCGTCGGCTTGATTGCCACGACCGTCGCGCTGTTCGTCGGGGTGATCTACGGTGTCGTCGCCGCGGAAATCGGTGGTCGGTTCGAGGACCTCGCCATGCGGGTGGTCGATATCGTGAGCACTCTCCCGCTGACGCTCATCGTCATTCTCTGCACCGTGATCTTTGGGCAAAATATCTGGATGATTTTCTTGGCGGTGGGCGGCGTGTCTTGGCTGACGATGGCCCGCATCGTTTGCACCAAGACCCGTTCGCTGAAGAACCGCCAATTCGTCGAGGCGGCAGTTTCCTTGGGCCAATCGCGCCCGGGTATCGTCCTGCGCCATTATCTCCCGAACCTCTCCGGTACCATCGCGGTCTATGCGACCCTCACCGTTCCGGGTGTGATGTTGCTCGAGGCCTTCGTCAGCTTCCTGGGCCTCGGCGTGAAGTCGCCGATGACCTCCTGGGGGATGCTGATCAAAGAAGGCTCCGATGTCATGGAGCAATGCCCTTGGCTACTGTTCATCCCCTCCGTCGTCTTTGCGGGAACCTTACTCTCGCTCAGTTACCTCGGGGATGGTTTACGCGATGCTTTTGACCCGCGTACGGCCAAGAAATAAGATGCCGCTGCGACGTTACATCGTGCTCAAGGCCGACGGCACCGAGGGTGACGAATTTGAGGTCGATCTGCCGGCGGAAGCGGCCGACTTCACTCAGCACCCAGTCACGAAGGAGGCCTGCCGCCGTCTCCTCGCTTCGCCGAGCTTAACGATTCGTTATGGTGAGGGAGCGATGAAGCAGGCCGTTTCCGATAAGCGCTTAGCGCAGGCGGGCTTTCAGAAGCTGGAGAAGAACGGCGAAGGCGGTTGGACGAAGGTCAACTGAGTGGCTCGCTGACCCCACCAAACGAAACACCCTGCTGGTGGGCAGGGTGAGACGTCGTCAGGGTGGGCGTTTCCGCCGTGTAGAGGGGACTTAGGCCTTCGGAGCAGCGGCAGCGGCACCACGGGCACGCTTCACGAGCGACTTCGCGGTATCGGATGGCTGGGCGCCGAGCTTGACCCAATGGTCTACGCGTTCGACGTTGATCACGAGAGGGATGGCCTTACCGCGGGCGCCTGGGTTATAGTGGCCGAGGACTTCGACGAAGCGACCGTCACGGCGGATGCTCTGTTCGGCAACGACGAGGCGATAGGTCGGCTCGTTTTTGGTACCGAAGCGTTGGAGGCGGATGCGAAGCATTGTAGTTGGGAAGAGGGAGGGAGTTGCCGGACGCTTGGGCTAGCCAAACGAGGGATGTGGAAAGACGCAGGCGGGAAGGGGGGAGTCAAGCCTGCAGGCGGCGTTTTCAGAAAAAACTTTCAGTCCCTTCGTGGGGAGCTGAAACGACTGTGTACAGGGTAAGTAACTTATTAACAGCAGGTTGATTTGCCTGATTGCAGTCGTTTAAGATACTAGGCCTTTATCTTTAGGTATAAAAAAGCCCCGGAAGCGGGGCTTTTGGACGGCGCAGGGAGCGCTTACTTGACCTCGGCGGCAGCCGAAGGGTCGTAGCGCTTTTCCTTAACCTTGGTGGCAGACTTACCGTGGCGATCGCGGAGGTAGAAGAGGCGAGCCTTCATGACCTGGGACACGCGTTCGACTTCGATTTTCTCGATGTTCGGGGAGTGGACCGGGAAAGTGCGCTCAACGCCTTCGCCAAAGGAGATGCGGCGGACGGTGAAGGTTTCTTGGACGTTGCCGCCCTTGCGGGAGATGACGATGCCGGAGAACAGCTGGGTGCGCTCTTTGTCGCCTTCGCGGACCTTGGTGGAGACGCGGACGCCATCACCGACCTTGAAAGTGTCGTGACCGCGGCCGGGCTTCAGCTGCGATTGGGTGGCGTATTGGAGGAGGGGATGGTTGCTCATGGCTGGTGTTCTTGGTCTTCCAGTAGGTCGGGCCTGCGGTGCTTTGTCTTCTCGATTTGCTTTACCCGGCGCCACTTTTCGATTTCGGCGTGGTGTCCTCCTAGGAGGACTGGGGGCACTTCGAGACCATCATAAACAGCGGGTCTGGTGTACTGCGGAAAGGCGAGCAACTTGCCGTTGTAGCTATCCCCAGTCAAGGAGTTTTCCTCGCCGAGGACCCCAGGGATTTGCCGGCCGATGCAATCCACTAGGACGCAAGCCGGGAGGGTTCCGTTGGTCAAAACATAGTCACCAATCGAGATTTCGCGAGTAACCTTGCGGTCCCGGAAGCGCTGGTCGATCCCTTCATAATGGCCAGAAATGAGGATTAAATGGCTTTTTTGGGCTAATTCCCGGGCCAAGGGGTTAGTCAGCTGCTCCCCATCCGGGCAAAGGTAGATGACCTCGCAATCGGGCGTGGCCAAGGCGTCCACGGCATCAAAAAGGGGCTGGCAGGTCATCAGCATGCCTGGACCACCCCCATACGGGATATCGTCGACCTTCCGGTGCTTATCCTTCGAGTACTGCCGTAGGTCGTGGGCCTTGAACCCGAGGGTGCCCTTTTCAATGGCACGGCCGATGACGGATTCCTGGAGGAAGCCGTCGGCCATGGCCGGGAAGAGGGTAAGTAGGTCGATGCGGATGGCCACGGCGATGTCAGGCCATCCAACGGGAGAAAGCCACCCGAGGGCAAGCCTCGGTAAGGGGGCTTACTTCTTCTTCCGCAGATTCATCCGGGTCTCCGACTCGGCCGGCACTGGCTTGCCGACTTCGTCGACGGGGGAAGTGTAGAGGTAGCGCCAGACGTCTTCCTGCACCGGCACGCCCTTGGCGTCCTTGGGCGGGTTCTTGCCGACTTGGACGAAGCTGTGGCCTTTGTTGGCATCGCCTTTGACGTCATACTTGGTGATTAGGCGGCGGGAGTTGCCGTAAGGGTACTTGGCTTCGTCGGTATTCACGATGGGGCCGAACTTATTCAGACCCATGAGTAACCATGAGCGGGGGTAATGGTCGCCGCTCCAGCCGCTGTCGAGCACGTGGCTGTAGCCGAAGAAACGGTTGGATGGAGTCGCCGAAGGCAGCGCCTGCCAATCGTCGAGCTGGTCGCGCGGGCCGCAGAACATCACAATGCGCGCGCACTTCTGCGCGATGCCGAAACGGGCCGCAGAGGTCGCGCCGTGCGAGGCACCCGAGACGATCACTTTTTCCCAATCGAGGGCTTTGCCATCTTTCGTGAGGAAGAATTCCCAGCGGCCTGCCGAGTTAGCTTTGGCGAGCGCCTTCACGAGTTGATACGCGCGTTCCTGCATGCTGTCGGGTACGGGGATGTCGATAGCCTTGGACGCATCCCGGCCGGTGGTGGCTTCGAGGCGGATGTTACCGAGGTGCTGCGAGTCATCGAGCGGCTCAGTGTTGAGTTTGGCGAACCACTCACGCGCATAGGCGACTTGGATGTAGTGCAGGCCGTAGCTATTGACCTTTTCGGCGAGTGGCTGGCTGTGGCCCATGAGCCAAATCACGAGCTGGCCCCGCGGCGCAACCCGCGTGTCGACGGTGGCTCGTTGGGCGTCGGCGGGCTTGCCGGCCGCCTCGAGGACAAACCCGACTTCTGGATGCGACTTGCAGCGCGGGTCGATCTCACTGGCGCGAAGCGTCAGGCTATAGGCTTGGGGCTTCGGGTCCGCAAACTTCAGCGCGGACTCGGTCGAGGCTGCGAAACCCGTGAGGGCCAGGAGGAGGGGCAGGAGGGACTTCATGGGGATAAGACACCGAAGTCCTTTTCGGCGTTCCCTGCAAACCTTCTAGGATATTCGTCGTCGCAGCGAGGAACCCGCCGCCGCTGGCTTTTAGCGGCGCCGGGATTTCTTACCCTTCATGGCATCAATCTTAGCTTTGACCTTGAGGGCAACAATGGCGAGCGAGATGGCGGCGAAGCCTGCGAAGAGGATGTTGCTGAGTTGGAAGCCGCCGAAGCCATCGTCGGCTACGCCATCGGTTGCGCCCAAGACGGGGTGGGGATCCGGGTCTGCCTTAGGGACTTCCTTGGGCGCTAGGACGTTTACCACGGGCTCACTGGTCTTGAGTAAGGAGTAGTAGGCGCCTTCGAACTTCGCTGCACCGCTGAACGTGCCGCTGACGCTGAACTTTTGGCCTAAGGTATGTCCGCTGCCAAAGATAACGACCGGCGTAGGCACTGGCACGTCGAGTACCATCACTAGTTCTAGGCCTTCGAGTTCTGCGTGAATGAGTTGCACCAAGATGGGCCGTCCGCCGGTGGTCTCCGTTTGGCGGGCCTTGATTTGCGAGCGCAAGGCATCGAACTCCGCTTGGTCCTCCCGACTCATGGCGCCGTTTGCTGGCGCTGGTAGCGGGGCGGCGGTGGGCGGCACCGTGTCCTCCCGTGACTTTTGCCGAAGTTGTTCGAGCTCAGCCAAGTCCGCTGGCGAGATCGGCGCCGGCGTCGGTTTCTCCGCCGCCCCCAGGGCGAGGCAGAGGCCAAGGAGGAGTGGGGTTGCCCAGCGCATACTTAAATCATAAACAGACCTCAGGGCGAAGGGCAAGGATGGGCGTGCACGCTTTGCGACTTGGAAGTCGGACCGCGCCCTCCCTAATAAGGTGAGCCCATGAAGCCGCCGCTCCCGCCTGTCCTCGAGGTCGCTCGCCTGCGCATCGCCCGCGAAGGGAAGGTCATCCTTAAAGGTATCGATTGGACGGTGCGTGCCGGCGAGCACTGGGTACTCCTCGGCCCGAATGGTTCCGGTAAGTCTTCGCTCTTGGCGGCATTGACGGGCTATTTCGCCCCGACGTCCGGACGGGTCACCGTCCTCGGGGAAACGTTCGGTCGTAGCGACTGGCGCGAACTCCGCCGGCGCATCGGCTTGGCGGGCCCGTCCATCGCTGCGATGGTGCAGCCAGCCGAACCCGCCTTGCACGTCGTCGCTGGGGGTGTCGATGGGGTCATTAATCTTTGGCGTCGTCCGCCAGCCGCAATTTTAGCGCGCGCCCGCACGATGTTGCGGCGGCTGAAGGTCGGTGCGCTGGCTTCCCGTCCCTACGGGCATCTCTCCCAAGGCGAGCGTCAGCGCGTGCTCATTGCGCGGGCGTTGATCGGTCAGCCAGCTTTGCTGATTTTAGACGAGCCTTGTGCGGGCCTCGACCCGGCGGCGCGGGCAGATTTTCTGGCGTTGCTACAGCGGCTGCCGACGGTGGCCAAGCGTACGTCCATCGTGCTCGTCACCCACCATGTCGAGGAAATCGTCCCGGTCTTTACGCACGCGTTACTCTTGCGGAAGGGTGCCAAGCTGGCCGCCGGCCCCGTCGCCGAAGTCCTGCGTCGTCCGCAGCTGGCTGAGTTATTCGGGCGGCCGGTGGTGCTGTCCAAGACGCGGGCCGGCTGGAGCCTCCGGACGCCTTAAAGGCCGCCTGCAAACAGGTTTCGGCTTTGCCTTCCGCCCGTTTCTTTCTACCTGTCCCTGTCCGATGCCTTCGCCTTTCGAAAACCTGCTCCCTCGCTACGACGCCGTCGTCATTGGCGCCGGTCTGGGCGGGATGACGGCCGCGAACAACCTCGCCAAGTTCGGCCGGAAGGTCCTGCTGCTTGAGCACCATTACCAGCTCGGCGGGTTGGCGACTTTCTTTAAGCGCGCCGGCGGCCATGTCTTCGATATCTCCCTGCACGGCTTCCCGCATGGGATGATCAAATCGACCCGGCGCTACTGGACCAAGGAAATCTCCGACCGCATTCATCAGCTCAGCGACGTCCGTTTTATCAACCCGGATTTTGATGTCCGTACGACGTTCGACCGCGCGGACTTCACGCGGATTATGATCGAGCAGTTCCGCATCCCAGCCGAAACCGTCGAGGCGTTCTTCGCCCACCTTCGGGAGATGAACTACTACGACAATGACCCGCGCACGACGCGCGAGCTCTTTGAACAGTTCTTTCCCGGTCGCCCTGATATCCAACGTCTCCTGCTCGAGCCGATTGCCTACGCCAATGGCTCGACCCTCGACGATCCAGCCATCACGTTTGGCATCGTCTTCTCGAACTTCATGTCGAAGGGCGTGTTCATCTTTCAGGGTGGCACGGATACGATGATCAACCTGATGACGGTGGAGATGAAGGCCAATGGGGTCGACATCCGCCGCAATGTCCTCGTCGAGAAGGTCCTCGTCGAGAAAGACGCCTCCGGCCGCCGCCGGGTGGTCGGTGTCAAGCTCCGCGGCACGCGGTTGGGCGAAGAGGCCGAAGTGGCCTGTGCCACGGTCGTCTCCAATGCGAATATTAAGGATACCGTTCTGAAGCTGGCGGACGCCACGGCGTTCGATGACTCCTTCCTCGAGCAGGCCCGCCAGGTCCGCGTCAATACGTCCTCCTGCCAAGTCTACATGGGCGTACGGACGGGCGAGAGTATCCCGCACATCGGCGACCTCGTCTTCACCTCCGAGGCGAAGCCGTTCTCTAGTCGCGAACTCATCGACTTCCATACGACCTCGCGGACCTACTCGGTCTACTATCCGGATACCCGTCCCCACACCAAGATCCCCCGTTACGCGATCGTCACTTCGGTCAATCAGCAGTACGAGGATTGGGCGAACCTCTCCGAGGCTGACTACCAGACGCACAAGGCGCGTGTCATTGAGGAATCCTTCCGGGGGTTGGAGAAGTTCATCCCCGACATTCGCGCTAAGGTCGACCACGCCGAGGCAGCCACTCCGCGCACGGTTAACCGCTACGTCCGCCACGTGGCGGGAACTTCCTTCGGCACGAAGTTCGAAGGGCTTAAGGTTTCGATGGGGCTGCCCGAGCAAGTGGGTGGGCTGTACCACGCCGGAAGCGTCGGCATCATTATGTCGGGTTGGTTAGGCACCATTAATTATGGCGTGATTGTTTCGGCCAAGGCCGATGCCTACCTGCGGGAGCCAAACGCCGACCCGCTCGGCGAGGCCGCGGCGAGCGCGGGCGTCTGACGTCTGACGTCTGACGTCTGACGTCTGACGTCACCACGGCTTGACGAATGGATTAGAATACTAATTCTAACGCCATGTCTAAAGACACAAAGTCCGAAAGTTTTTTCAAAAAACTCGAGCATGGCTTGGAGTATTTTATTTTCGCCAGCCGCTGGGTACAGGCCCCGATTTACGTCGCCCTCATCTTTGCCGCCATCGCCTATGCGTGGAAGAGCGTCCAGGAATTAGTCCACCTGCTCGCCGGGTTTGCGACCGCGACGGAGAGTTCCATCATGTTGGGCATCCTTTCCCTGGTCGATATCTCCATGGTGGCCAATCTCGTGAACATGGTCGTCGTCGGCGGCTATGTGACGTTCGTCAGCCGGATTGACTTCGGCGAAAACGGCGACCGCCCAGACTGGCTCGACCACATCAACGCGAACACGCTGAAGGTGAAACTAGCCGGCAGTTTGGCGAGTATCTCGGCGATTCACCTTCTAAAGAGCTTCATCGATATCACCGCCTCCGCCGTCGAAAAGCCCATGTCGGCGGGCCAGGAGAAGGTGATCTTCTGGCAGGCCATCATTCACGGTGTGTTCCTCGCCTCGATGATCCTTTTCGCCTGGGGCGAAAAGATGCAGCGGCATGATAATCACTGAGCCTTCGGCGCGAGTTCGCCGACCCAGCCGACGAGGGGGCGCTCCAGATGGGCGGACCACCCGTGGTGAATCCGTAGGCCCGTCCCGGCGGGGTTTGGGTTGGATCCGCCCGTCGGTTTGTCCAGCGGAGCGACAGCGTTTTTTAAAATAGTATCCCCCCCGATTTACAGGTAAAAAGAAGGGCTCCCCAGTCGGGGAGCCCTCGCTGGCCGTCGGCTGGCTAGGTTAGCGGGCCTTGTCCGCCACCGGGATGCGCATACCGTAGAAGCTCCGGTAGACGAAGAAGAGGGCGACCAAGAAAATCGCGCTCCCGAGGAGTAGCTTCGGTCCGGCCGGCATCTTCACCGCAATCTCGACGGCGAGTAGGCCGAAGAGCGTCGTGAACTTGATGACCGGGTTGAGGGAGACCGAAGACGTGTCCTTGAATGGATCGCCGACCGTATCGCCGACGACCGTGGCGGCGTGGAGTGGGGTGCCCTTGGCCTTGAGGTCGACCTCGACAATCTTCTTGGCGTTATCCCAAGCGCCACCGGCGTTGGCCATGAAGATGGCCTGGAAGAGGCCGAAAAAGGCCATGCCTACCAGGTAGCCGATGAAGAAGAACGGGTCAAAGAGCGCGAGGGACAGCGAGAAGCAGAAAATGACGATGAAGATATTCGTCATACCCATCTGTGCGTACTGCGTGCAGATGCGAACCACTTCCTTGGAGGACTCCGTCGTCGCCGTCGTTGCGTCGAGCTTCATGTTCTCCTTGATATAGACCACCGCGCGGTAGGCGCCGGTGACGACGGCCTGCATGGACGCGCCGGTGAACCAGTAAATCACCGCGCCGCCCATGAGGAGGCCCATGAGGGCCTCGGGGTGGACCAGCGAGAGCTTCTCCAAGACGTTAAATTTCGCGTCAATCGCCCGGTAATGCTCCTGCAGCATCATGATGATACCAAAGACCATCGTGGTCGCTCCGACGACGGCGGTACCGATGAGCACGGGCTTGGCGGTCGCTTTGAAGGTGTTGCCGGCGCCATCACCCTTTTCGAGTTGGTGCTTGGCACCTTCGAAGTCGGGGCGGAAGCCGAAGTCGCGTTCGAGCTCGGCGGCGATGCTGGGCTGCTTCTCAATCTGCGAGAGTTCATAGACCGATTGGGCGTTGTCGGTGACCGGGCCGAACGAGTCGACCGCGATGGTCACCGGGCCCATGCCTAGGAAGCCGAAGGCGACGAGGCCGAAGGCGAAGATCGGGGCCGCGAAGGCGAATTGTGCCGGCATCAGCGCAGCGACGGCGGCATGCGTGGAGAGTAGATACGCCCCGAACATCAGGCCGAGGATGCAGAGTCCGGTCCAGAAGGCGGAGAAGTTACCCGCGACGAGGCCGGAGAGGATATTGAGCGAAGCGCCTCCTTGGTTGGATGACGTCACGACTTCCTTTACGTGGCGGCTCTCGGTCGAGGTGAACACCTTGGTGAACTCGGGAATGAGCGCGCCGGCGAGCGTGCCAAGCGAGATGATCGTGGACAGCACCCACCAGAGACTGCCGCCTTGGTCGACGAGGAGGAAGTAACTGGCGAGGTAGGTGATCGCGATCGAGACCAGCGAGCTGATCCAGACGAGATTCGTTAGCGGCTGCTCGAGGTTGAAGTCCTTAGCCTGACCCCAGACGGCCTGGCTCACGGCGTCGTTGATCCAGTAGCTAAGGAGCGAGGTGATCACCATCAGGATGCGCATGGCGAAGAGCCAGATGATGAGGGTCGCACACAGCGCAGGATTGGCGGCTAGGGCCAGTGCGAGGAAGGCGATGAGCGCCACGCCAGTAACGCCGTAGGTCTCGAAACCGTCCGCAGTCGGACCAACGGAATCCCCCGCGTTGTCGCCAGTGCAGTCGGCGATGACGCCGGGGTTGCGGGGATCGTCCTCCGGCAGCTTGAATTCAATCTTCATCAGGTCGGCTCCGATGTCCGCAATCTTGGTGAAAATACCGCCGCAGATACGGAGGGCGGAGGCGCCCAGGGATTCGCCGATGGCGAAGCCGATGAAGCAGGGCCCTGCGAGATCCTGGGGGAGGAACAGGAGAATCCCGATCATAAAGAAGAGTTCGATGGCGACGAGTAGCAGGCCTACGCTCATGCCGGACTTGAGCGGGATGAGCAACGTGGCCAGCGGATTGCCGCGCAGGGCGGAGAAGGCGGCGCGCGAATTGGCGACGGTGTTGATGCGGATGCCGAACCAAGCGACGCCGTAGCTGCCAAGGATACCGAGGACCGAAGCCGCAAGGATCACTGCGACGGAGGCGGCGTCCTTATGCTCGAGGCCGGCGAAGTAGTAGGTCATGCAACCAGCGATGAGCACCCAGAGACCAGCGAGGAATTTGCCCTGTTGCCAGAGGTAGGTCTTACACGTCTCCCAAATAATATCGGAGACCGCCGACATAGAGCGGTGGACCGGGAGCGCCCGCGTCTGCAGGTACTGCCACCAACCGTAGGCGGTCGCGAGGGCGCAGACAATCAGGCCGAACCACAGGATTTGGGGGCCGCTAACCGTGCCGCCGAGGAACGATGTCTTCGCGAGGTCGGGGATTCGGATATCCGCTTCGCCGGCATGGGCGAGGGCGGGGAGGGACAGCAGCAGTGCTGCCGTGAGTTTCTTCACGCAGTTCATGGTAGGGGTAGGGGGATTGACCGCGGGGTGCAGTCGAGGTCTCTGTTCTCGGAGATTATCCCTCGGACTGCGAGGCGAATCTCCCCCCGGACGCCGTCATTTATTGTCTAATAGACTGCGGTTAGTCCAGGAGGTTGGCCTTTAGGAAGAGGACCGTGGCTTGGAATTGGAAGTCGGCATTCGACTTCTTCGCGAAGCCGTGGCCCTCGTCGTTCGCCATCACGAACCAGACGCGCCCGCCCTGGGCCCGGATGGCGTCCCGCATGCGCTCCGCCTCGGTGAAGGGGACGCGGGGGTCATTGCGCCCTTGGATGATAAGCAGGGGCGCGCGGATCCGGTCGGCATGGTTCGCAGGCGAGATGCGCTCAAGGAAGGCCCGGACCTCGGGCTTGCTTTCATCGCCGTACTCGAGCCGACGATTGGCGCGGCGGTAATCCGCAGTGTCCCGCAGGAAGGTGACGAAGTTGGCAATGCCGACATTGTCGATGCCGCAGCGAAAGCGGTCAGGGTAGTTCGTGAGGCAAGCTAAGCTCATGAAGCCACCGTAGCTGCCACCGTAGACCGCGACGCGCTTGGGGTCGAGGCGATCGGACTTGGCGACCCAATCGAGCACGGCGCTGACGTCCTTCACCGCATCCTCACGCTTAATGGTGTCGTCGAGGCTCAGGAAGGTGCGGCCGTAGCCAGTTGAGCCACGGATGTTCGGGTAGACCAGCGCCACGCCGAGTTCGTTGAGATAATAGAGTGCCGAACCGCGGTAGCCTGGGCGCGATTGACCTTCCGGCCCGCCGTGGAAGAGCATCAGCACGGGGCGCTTCCCCGGGAATTTCTTGGCGTCAGGGTAGTAGACCAAGGAGGGGATGCTGAGCCCATCGAAGCTCGGCGTGCGCACGACTTCCGGTTGGGTCACGGGAATTTCCTTTTTGGGCTTCGTCGTCCGGTTCGTCCAACGGGTGAGCGCCCCCGCATCGAGGTCTAGCGACCAGGCATCGCTGGCGGAGTCTTCGCTGTTCAAGGTGAAGCCAAGCTCGTGGCTGCCTGCGCGCCAGGCCAGGTTGCTGAGGACGCCAGGCTTGAGTGTCGGCCCGGGGATTTCCTTACCGGTCTCAAGGTTCCAGCAACGCAGTTGCGAGAAACCTTCCACGTTCATAGCGAAGGCGAGGCGCTTACCATTAGATGATACGGCGAGTTCTTCGGCGTCCCACTTCGGTGCTGGCACCAAGAGGGTGAGTTTCCCGGTCGCGACTTCGAGGCGCATCACGGAAAGGAAGTCGGACCCATGGTTGGTCAAGGCATAGATCGCCTGGTCGCCTTCGGCGAAGACGGCTTGCTGGTAGAGGCAGGAGACGCCCTTCGGACTGACTTGCGTGCGTTTGCCCGTGGCCACTTCCACAGTCCACAGGCGCGAGGCGGCGTTGCCGAGGCTCTGCCGAACGAGCAAGGACTTGCCGTCCGCGGTCCAGTCGACTGGTGCCCAGCCGCCGGCGTCCAGGCGGACGAGTTCGCGCGGCTCACCGAGACTGCGTGCATCGGCGATGAGGATGTCGCTGTCTTTGCCGTTACGTCGATTGGAGCTGAAGGCAATCAGGGTGCCATCCTTGGACCAGGTTGCGTCGGTGTTGCGTGATTTTCCATCCGTCAGGCGCCGGGGCGGCTGCTCGGGGTGGGCCGCATCCGTCAGCCAAAGCTGGAAGTTTTCATCGCCGCCTTTGTCCGCGGAATAAAGCAGGCGCGTACCCTTGGGCTGGAACGAACCGCTCCGCACCGTGTCGGGTCCGCGGGTGAGCGGGGTGCGCTTCGCGAGGGGCGCGGCCATCGTGTGCAGGTGGGAGGCATCACCACTGCGGGTGGTTACCAAGATGGTGCGCTGAGTGGTCGCCCAGCCGCGGAAGCTGGCGCCACCGAGGTTGGCGTAGGGCTCGAGCTCTGCCTTGAGTTCTGGGGTGATGGCCGGGACGCCTTCGACGACGAGGTTCGCGGGGTGCTGCGGGATTGCCTGGCAGGCGGACAGCAGGACGAGTAGGCTGAGCAGGGCGGGGCGGACCATGATGTTGTCATATAAATGGTATGACGTTGGGGTGGTCGATGCCGAAGATGGCTCGCCACGCCTGAGCTCGGCCGCCAACTTGGCGTCATGCCTCGCCTGTTGCCCCACATGCTGCTTCTTTGCCTCGCTGGCTTGGCTTTGCCTGCCGCGGAGGGTCTGACGCGCAGTCAGGCCGAAGTCGCGGTCGCGGCGATCACCGCCGAGCGGACGGGTGAGCTCAAGAAAGAGCGCGGACCCGAGGTCGCCGCGAAGGAACTCAAGCTCGGCGACAAGTCCCTTCGCTGGTTGGAAAAGGAATTCAACCTCGCGCCGGAAGGTCAGCGCAGTCTGTGGATTTCGATGCATGGGGGCGGGGGCGCCCCCGCCGCGGTCAATGACCAGCAGTGGAAAAATCAGATTAGGCTCTATGCGCCGGCGGAAGGCATCGTCGTGGCGCCCCGCGCTCCGACCAATACTTGGAATCTTTGGCACGAGGGGCACATCGACCCGATGTTCGCCCGCTTGATTGATGATTTTATTGCCGTGCGCGGCGTGCATCCCGCGAAGGTCTATCTTCTGGGCTATTCCGCCGGCGGCGACGGCGTCTGGCAATTAGCTCCGCGGATGCCCGATCGCTTTGCCGCTGCCGCGATGATGGCCGGCCATACCAATGGCGTGAACACGCTCGGCGTGCGTAACCTGCCTTTTGCGATGTTCGTCGGCGGCGCTGACGCGGCCTATAATCGTAATAAAGTCGTCGCCGAGAAGATCACCGAATTTGGCCGCCTGCATCAGGAGGACCCCGAGGGCTATGAACACCTGGGCCGGGTCTACGAAGGCCTGCCCCATTGGATGAGCCTGAAGGATGCGGAGGCTTTGCCGTGGATGGCCAAGTTCACACGCCAAGCCTGGCCGAAAAAGGTTATCTGGGTGCAGACGGGCGTGCCGCACCATAAATTCTATTGGCTCCAAGTGCCAGCGGACAGCACCAAGCCTGGCCAGAAGATAGTGGCCACCGTCAAGGGGCAGGCCATCGCGTTGACTGGCGACGTCCCTAAGGGCACCGCCCTCCGCCTCAGCGATACGCTGCTCAACCTGGATGAGCCCGTGACCGTGTCGGTGAATGGCGTGCAGGTTTTTCAAGGTAAGGTTCCGCGGACGGAAGCCGTCATTCGCGCAGCGCTGACCGAGCGACTCGACCCCCAGCTTTGCCCCACCGCTTTACTGACTCTCTAATATGAAAACCCTCCTCTGCTTATGCGGCCTCGCCGCTGTCCTCAACGCCGCTCCGGCGAAGGATCCTTACCCGGTCTCGGCCCCGGCAATCGCGGTGACGCATCCCGCCGCCGACGCGCCGGGTTTCACCCCGTTATTTAACGGCACAGACCTGGCGGGCTGGAAGACCAAGGGTAATTGGGTCTACGACACGGACGGGTCGGTCACGTTAAAGCCGCGGGCCGGTGAGACGGGCTGGAAGCGTTTTGATGCCTACCTCTTCACCGAAAAGAAATTCCGCGACTTCGTGCTCGATCTCGAATTTAAGATCGAGCCTAAAGGCAATTCCGGCGTCTTCTTCTGTGTCGCGGACCCGCTCAATCCGGTGGATAAGGGCATCGAGCTCCAAGTGCTCGACACCTATGGCTTGGCCACGCCCGGCAACCATGACTGCGGCGGGATCATCAAGGCCATGGCCCCGGCCAAGAATATGGTGAAGCCAGTCGGTGAGTGGAATCGCTACACGCTTACACTCAAAGATCGCCTACTTCAGGTGGATTTTAACGGCCAGCGTATCATCCTCCTCAAGCTCGACGAATCGCCGATGAAGGATCGCCCCGCTGACGGCCATGTTGGTTTTCAGGACGAAGCGAAGCGCGTCTGGTATCGCGGCGTTCGCCTCCGTGAACTAAAGTAGTTCAGCGCCGCCAGCGTTGGCTCAGGAGCCAAGCACCGATGGGGAGGCCAGCACTCAGGGCCAGCGCCAGGCCTTCGCGGTCCTCCGTCAAAGTGCCAATCCAAGCAAAGGTTAGGCCGAGGGGGACGCTGCCGACCGTGAGGGCCCAGAAGAAGGTGCGGAAGGGCATGCGCGCCAAGCCGGCTAAGCAGGCCACCGCCTCGGGCAGGATGGGCAACCAACGCGAAGTCAGGACGAGCCACGCGCCGCCGCGGGCAAAGAGCTCTTCGGTGCGGACGAGACCGTCTTCGCCAGCGATCCAAATCGCCGCCGGTCGGCCCGCCCAGCGGGCTAAGCCGTAGGCGGTCAGCCCCGCGAGCATCGAGCCTAAGATGGAGAGCAAGCTGCCGACCCAAAAGCCATAAGTCGCGCCCAGCGCGGACATGACAATCGTGCTGGGAATGGGTAACGCGATATCAGCGACCAACAGACCAACGCCGGCCGCCGCCGCCCACGGGCCGAGTTCCCGGAGCCAAGCCAGCGTGCCCGCTAGACTAAAAGAGCGGTCAAAGGCTTCGCCCCAAATTAGCCACGGCCCAATCGTGCCCACCAGTAGCAGCGCCACGAGGGCGGCGAGCACGCGGTGTCCTCGGGTGAATTTCATCGCGAGCCGCGCAGGCTCTTCCAGGGCTCTTGGTCGCTGACGTCGACCATGAAGGGGCCTTGGCTGTCGCCGGGCGAAAGAATCGCGAGGATCGTGGCGTCGGCCTGCGAGCTGTTGAAGGTTGCGTGGACGAGCCCCGCGGGAATGTGGGCGCTTTCTCCCGCCTTGAGGATGCGGCATTCTTCTTCAACCCACTGCTCCACTTCTCCCTTGAGTACGTAGATCATTTCTTCGAGCTCGGGGTGGGTGTGAAAGTTGTGACCTTCCCCCGCCGGCAGCGTGGCTTCACAGACTTGCAGGGCCTTGGCTTCGGTCACGCCCGGTCGGCAGAGCCAGTAATTCGTCCGGCCTTTATATTCTTCCTTCAGGGCGTTGGCGGGGGTAACGAAGCGCAAGTTTGGGCTCATTTCCGCAACCTAGCGTCATTTAGGGCGGGGGAGCAAGAATGCACCTGCGGGTCACTGTTGACTCCGGTAGGTCGCCGTCCGAAATGAAGGGTCTACCCCAAATATCCCGATGAAATCCAAACTCTCCATTCTCTTGGGCCTCTCCCTGCTGGCTCAGGTTTCTCTCTCTGGCGCCGACGAGGCGAAGAAGCCTGCCGCCGATGCGGCTAAGGTCGCCGTCAAGGCCGCCGCCCCGAAGGCTCCAGGCCAACCCGCCGATATCGCCGCCCCGAAGGTTGGAGCCGATGGCAAAATCCAAGCTGGCTTCCAGAAGCAGCACGAGGCCTTTGTAGAAATCGCCAAGAAGGGTGAAGCCCAGGTCGTCTTCCTCGGTGACTCCATCACCGCCGGCTGGAACGGTCAGAAGGCCCTCTTCGAAAAAGAGTACGCCCAATATAAGGCCGCTAACTTCGGTATCGGTGGCGACCGCACCCAGCATGTGCTCTGGCGCGTCGAGAACGGTGAATTCGAAGGCATCAAGCCGAAGGTCGTCGTCCTCATGATCGGTACCAATAACAGTGGCGTCGGCGATAACTCGGTCGAACAAATCGCCGCCGGCATCAAGAATATCATCACGGCCATCCATAAGCGAACGCCTGACACCAAGGTCCTCCTTCTCGCCATCTTCCCGCGCGGGGCTGGTGAAACCGGTAACCCTGGTCGCACCAAGAATAAGGCCGTGAATGAAATCATCGCTAAGTTCCACGACGGCAAGAAGGTCCACTACTTCGATATCGGCGCCAAGTTCCTCGCCGCCGACGGCACGCTCTCTAAGGAAATCATGCCTGACCAGTTGCACCTCAACGCTAAGGGCTATCAGATTGAAGCGGACGCCATCCGCGAGAAGCTCGCCGAGCTCGCTAAGTAAGCCATCCGGTCCTGATGGTCACGCAGGCCGACCCCACGGGGTCGTCCTTTTGCGTGCCTATTCTCCGGAGGTCAGGAAGCCGATGAGCTGACGGCGCGGGGCGAAGGCGAGAAAATGCCGGGAGAAGAATTCCGCCCCGAGGATGCCATCGAAGTCCACTGGTAGGATTTCCTTTCGGAGGCTCGCCGGCAAGCGACCAGTGCGGAGGTTATCCGCCGCAAATTCCGCGCCGAGCTTCATCGGGACGTGAAAGGAATCCGTCTGGAACCAGCCCCCGATGAAATAGACGTGGAAGTCGCGGCCCTTGCCGGCCGAGGGAAAATTCTCAATCAATGGGTGCTCGAAAAAGGTCAGCTGAAAGCCTGTGTCTAGGCGCAGCCGATACTCGCGGTCGCGGATCGTGACCCGGGTGCTGAGCTGGCCGTTCTCTGTCTTAAGGGGGAAACTCCGGTCGCGAATGAGCGTTACCTCCGTCGTCGCGGTGCAAGTGCGCTTGGCGGCGTTGAGTGTCCAGTCGAACTCGCCAATGATGTCCATGCCCAAGAGACCGGCGCAAGGGGTGCCCAGGAATTGGACGAGTTTTGGCACGCCGATAATGGGCTTACCAGGCTTGCCGGTCATAATGGGCTTCAGCGCAAAGGTGCGCTCCGCGAGCGTCAGGCTCGGCGCCATGCCGTAACTGATGGCCGTGCCAGTATCGAACAGCCAGCGTTGGTTATTAATCTCCACGAACAAGTGTCCGCCTTGGAGATGGAGGGGGTAAGTAGCCATATCCTTAGGCTCATCTTGCCCACCCGACCGAAGTCCCACAAGCGACATCTCGCCGGGGAATTGTAAAAGAAATATAAAAAATTACTTCTGCCGCCAAGCGGGCGGGAGGTCGGGGAGGGTCGCCGTGAGGATTTCGGCGATGGCTTGGCGTTCCGCAGTCGGGAGGAAAGCGTAGTCTTTGGGGGGCTGCTCGGCCCGGAGGATGGCCCCTAAACGGGTGAGGACCAAGGTCCGCAGTTCCGGCGGGAAGCCGCGGAAGGATTCGCTGTAGATGAGGGGGCTGCACCGGTAACGGAAAAGCCGGGTCTTGAGGTCGAGGTCGCGTAGCGACCGGCCTTGGGGGTCGGGCCGCCGACCTTTCGCATAAGCTTTCTCAAACTCGCCATCGCCGTGGAGGCCATCGCTCGGTAAAGCCGGTTCATCCCGGCAGAGCAGCGCAGCGACCACCTTGTCGGCTTCGCTCGCCAGGGTGACGAGCGTGGAACCAGCGAGCGGTGCATCCGCAGGTAACTGTAGGATTTCGCGGGTCGCCGGCCAGCGAGCCAAGGACAAACGAGCTGTCTGGTTGGCAGCGGCGATGACGTTATGGACGTAGACTTGGTGATCGTGGATGCTGAGCGCAACGATGTCGCTCGTCGGCTTCGGGTAGCGGCCAACGTCGAAGTGGTCTTTCAGCGACTGCAGGGTGACGCCACCTTTGCCGGCTGCCGTAAGGAAGTCGGCCTCCGTTTTGCCTACGGTATTTCCACGGTGGCGAAAGGGGCTGGGCGCACCCGTCACATACCAGCCGCCCCAGCGGTCCGCATACGGGGTATCGGGTTCAAGGTTGGAAATATTGGATCCGCTCAAGGCTTCGCCTTCCGCGTCGGGCATGATGGAGCGGGCCCGCAGGCTCGGCGTGCGTTCATAGCTCTTGTGACAGGAGAGGCATTGGTTGTCGCGCTGAAGGAGCGGCTTTTCGCCGTCCTCTTGCGCATCGAGCAGGTAGAAGGTCGCCCCGAGGACGGGATCGAAGAGCGTCACTTCAATGGCGCCGCCCGGCACCCAGCCAACATAGGCTTCGTCCGAGAAGAAGAGGACGCGGGGGTTCTTTGGGCCAATGAGCGCGCGTTGCTGACTGGTTTTGCTGAAAACGAGGATTTGCGAATCGAGGGGTATGTCGAGTTGTTCGAGCAGCCAGCGTAGTCGCCGGCGGGCGGGCCAGCCGCGGATTTCATCAGCCTGCTTTTGAAAGGCCTCGTTGAGTTTCGTTGCCGGGTCATTCGGCTTCGTTGCCGAATAATTAATCGGCGGGTCTTCAAAAGGCTCTGCTTCTTGACTCCGTGCCGTGGCGGCGGCCAGCAGTAGGCCGAGCCCGAGGAAGAGGTTCCGGCGTGTGCGGATGGGCGCCTTCATACGCATAGCCTAACGCGTGGGGAAGGGGAGGACAAGGTTAGCCTCCGCCCGCCAGACAGTGTCTCGGGTTATTAGCCGAACGCACCCACGGCTTAAGTGGGCGGCTTGGACGGGCGGAAACCTTAGTTGGCGTTCGCCGCCGCTGGCATCAGCAGGGCGCGCAGTTTACGGTAGGCCCGTTCCTCCAACTGTCGCACCCGCTCGCGGCTGACGTTGAGGCGTCCGCCGACCTCATCGAGGGTCCATTCAGCGCCGTCGCTCAGCCCGTTGCGGAGCTCGATAATCAGGGCTTCGCGATCGTTCAGCGTCCGCAAGTGTGCGCGGATGAGTTCGGCGTCGAGTCGCAACGTAGCTTGGTCGGCTGTCCCCGGTGCCTCGTCGTCGCGGAGGGTTTCGCCTAGCGTCAGCTCGCCGTCTTCGCCGATTGGGGCATCGAGCGAGACGTTGCTTTGCGAGAGCCGGCGCAAAGACGCTACTTTATGTTCATCCTCCTGCATCGCCGCCGCGAGCTCGGCATCCGTTGCCTCGCGCCCCTCGCTCTGGAGCAAGGTCGCTGCAGCGCGGCGCAGGACTTTGAGGGCTTCGCGGATATTGCGCGGCAGGTCGACCACGCGGCGGCGGCCAATCTCCGCCATGATGAGACTATAGATGGCCCAGCTGGCATAGGTGTTGAAGCGCACCTGTTTCTCGGCGAGGAAACGTTCCGCCGCGATGACAAGGCCATGGTTGGCGGCACTGGTCAGTTCCTCGCGCTCCTCCAGGGTGTGGGCATACTTACCCGCACAGTAGACCGCGAACTTGAGGTTATGGCGAATGAGCTCGTCGCGAGCCTGCAGTGCATCGGACGTGAACTGACCTTCCGCTAGGCGCCCGGCTTGGATGCGCACGGCGAGCTGGAGCTCTTCGGTGGCGGTCAGGATTTTATGCTGCCCGGCTTGCTGCAGGTAGGCTTGGTAGCCAGAGATTTCGATGGCTTCACCGGCTTCGAAGGCGTCCGAGGTCTCTTCGGCAGCGTCGACGACGGGGCGGAGCAAGGCCTGCTCGGTGGGCAGGCGATCAAGGGTGGTCGGGGTGACAGGCGTGGCGGTGGGGATGAGTGTGATCATAAAAAAGTGATGGGCCTCTATATAAGGGGCTCCTAAAAGGCCTTTTTGGGGGCACGTTTTCCTAACCAACTGATAATCAGTGAAATAAAATCGTATTATACTTTCAGTACCCCCGGCGGTGGTCGTTTGGGACGGATACCTTGGGCTCGGTCTGAGGCTCAGGCCGACATTATACCCGAGGGGCTTGGAATCGCAAGGGGGGTGCCAGCGATTTTCTAAAAAAAGGGTTCCGCAGAGTCGGCGGGTGGATTGACTGTTCGGCATGCTGCGTACCCCCTGCTTGGCCCTGATGCTGGCCACCGCTTTGGCTCAGGCCGACCTCGTCGAGTCAAACCGCGATACGTCGATTGCGCCCACCAAGGACTTTTGGCTCCACGCCAATGGACGCTGGAATCAAGCGAACCCCATTCCGGCCGATCGGTCGGTCTATAATTCCTTCGCGTGGCAGGATGACCTCATCAAGAAGGACCTGCTCGCGATTAACGCTGACTTGTTAGTAAAGAAGGACGCCAACGGCGACCAGCGCCGCCTCGCCGATTTCTGGCGCTCCGCCCTTGGGTTTGAGCATGGCCCGACCGAGCTGCCCGCGGGCTTACGCGGCGTGTTGGCTAAGCTCGACGAGGCGAAGACCCCGCAGGCGTTACTGGATGCCTCGGCGGCTCTCTACGCCGAAGGTACCGGCTCCTTCCTAGGTGTCTTTGCCTCTCAAGATAAGAAGGACGAGACCAAGGTTGCCTTGTATCTCTGGCAGACTGGGCTCTCCCTGCCTGAGCGGGCTTTCTATTTCAGTGACGAGCCCGCCACCAAGCGCGTGCGCGATGCTTTCCCAGCGCACGTCGCCAAGATGTTGGGTTTCCTAGGCTACGAGGCCGCGCGCGCCCAGCAGGCTGGCGCGGCCGTTCTGGCCTTCGAGGTCAAGCTAGCCGAAGTCTCCTTGCCGATGGTGAAGCTGCGTAACCCCGATGCACATTATCACCCCATGTCTTGGGCAGAAGTCGATGCCCTCACGCCTGGGCTGCGCTGGGAAGCCGCCACCCGCCGAGCCGGCGCCCCCGCCGTCACCCGCGTCGTCGTTGGCCAACCTGATTTCCTTAAGGCCCTCGCCCGTATCCTCTCTGAAACCCCCGCCGAGGACATTCGCGACTACCTGCGCTTCCAAGCAATCGCAGGCTACGCTTCCATCCTGAACGCGACCACGGCCAAGGCCGCTTTTGAATTCGAAGGTGTTGTTCTGACCGGCGCCAAGCAGCAACGTAGCCTCGAGGAGCGCGCCCTTAAGATGCAGGATGGCGCCTTGGGCGATTTGATGGGCAAGGAATATGTGGCCCGGCGGTTCTCGCCGGCGCAGCGCGAACGTTTCCGCCTCGTCTGCGAAAATGTCCGGAGCGCCTTCGCCGCCCGGATTCGTAAACTGGAGTGGATGGACGCCGAGACGCAGGCCTGGGCCTTGCGTAAACTCGCGGCCATTAAACTGCGCGTGGGCTATCCCGATAAATTCCGCGGCTATGAAGGCGTGGAGATTCGCGCCGAGGGCCTCGCCCAGAACATGGTCAACGTTAGCAAGTGGTCGCGGGCCCGTACTTTCGCCCGCGTGGGTGGGTCGCCCGAACGCGAGGAGTGGGGCATGCGTCCTTATACGGTGAACGCCTACTACAGTCCGATGAATAACGAGATAGTCATGCCCGCCGCCATCCTCGCGGTACCGACGTATGACGGCGAACTGCTCGACGACGCAGTCCTCTACGGTTTCATTGCCTGTACGATTGGCCACGAGCTCACGCACGGGTTCGACGACTCCGGTCGTCGGTTCGGTCCGACGGGCCGCCTGGAGCAGGGCTGGTCGCCACCGACGGAAAAGGCCTTCCGGGATCGTTGCGACTTGATCGTCGCTCAGTACGATAAGGAAGAGCCGTTGCCGGGTATCCGCGTCAACGGTAAGCTCACCTTGGGCGAGAACATCGCTGATATTGGCGGCGTCGAAATCGCCCTCGATGCTTTTCGCACGACGGAAGCCTACCGCTCAGGTCGGCTGATTGCCGGGCAGACGCCCCTCCAACGCTTCTTCCTCGCCCACGCGTTTGCCTTCGCCGGCAACATCCGGGCGGAGACGCTCCGTAATCGCTTGCTGTCCGATACGCACTCGCCAATGCCTCAGCGTATCAACGTCGTGCTTCGCAACGTGGACACCTTCCATGAGGTCTTCGGTACTAAGCCCGGTGACGGCATGTGGCTCGACCCGAAGGACCGCGTCAAAATTTGGTAACCATACATATGCGCTCTCTCCTCTTTCTCTTTTGTGCGTTGACGCTGGGGGCTGCCGAGCCCGCGGCGCCGGCGAAGCGACCTAATGTGCTCATGATCATTTCAGACGACCATGCTTGGTTTGATTATGGGTTCATGGGCTCGAAGGCGGTCAGCACACCCCACCTCGATAAACTGGCGGCCGAGTCCCGCGTCTTCCCGCGCGGCTATGTCACAAACTCCCTGTGCGGGCCGAGCCTCGCCTCCATCTTGACTGGCCGGCACGTGCACCGCCACGGCATCACGGGCAACGACCCGCTTGTGCCCGCCTCCGTGGCCCCAACGGCGCGACAGAAGAGCGCGGCGTTCCTTGAGGGCCGGGCTCAGATGATCAAACTCTTCCAGCAGTCCCCGCATCTGCCGCGCCTTCTGGGCGAGCAGGGCTACGTGAGCCTGCAGACGGGTAAGTGGTGGATGGGCGACTACACGACGGGCGGGTTCACCGAAGGCATGACGAAGGGAGGGCGGCATGGCGACGTTGGCCTCGATATCGGCCGCAAGACTTTGGCTCCGCTCACGGAGTTCATCACCCGTGCGAAAAAAGACGGCAAACCGTTCTTCGCTTGGTACGCGCCGATGCTGCCGCATGACCCGCATACACCGCCCGAGCGCTTGCTCGCCAAGTATCGCGATCGGTCGCCCACGCCACAGGCGGCCCGCTACCATGCGATGGTTGAATGGTTTGATGAAACCATCGGGGAGATCCGCGCGCATCTCGAGAAGGAGGGGCTGACCCGCGATACGGTCATCGTCTACATCACGGACAACGGCTGGATTCCGCGCACGGACAAGCCAGTGGTTGATTTTGAACGCTCCAAGCAGTCGCCTTTTGATGGCGGCGTTCGTACCCCGATTCTGGTGAGCTGGCCTGGCCGCATCGCACCGACTGTGATCGACGCCCCCGCCAGTGCGGTCGATTTGATGCCGACGTTACTCAAACTCGCTGGCGCCAAGGTGCCAGCTGACGGCGATGGCCTTGACCTCTTGGACGATGCGGCGGTCCGGGCCCGACCTTTTGTCGCCGGCCAGAACTCGACCCACGATATTCGTGAGCTCGGCCGCCCCGCTGCCAGCTTGCGTTACCGCTGGTTAGTCGCGGGCGACCTCAAGCTCATCGTTTCGAGTGGCCTGAAGACTGGTATGACGGCGAGTGGCTCTACCGACGCCACCGAGCCGCCGCGCCTCTTTGACCTTAAGGCCGACCCATACGAACTCCGCGACCTCGCCGCGGAACGCCCGGCCGATGTGAAGCGTCTGACCACTCGGCTGGACGCCTGGTGGGATGGTCGCTGAGATTTTACTTGGAACTATCCCCCGTCCTTGCCCTCTCATCATTAACTCTATGCGCCCGCTCCTCCCCCTCCTTGCTCTCATGTCCGCCACCGCTTTTGCCGCCGACCTCACTTATTACATCGGTACCTCCGGCCCTCAGGCGAAGGGTATTTTACGCGGCACCATCGATGCGGAGACGGGTAAGCTTTCCGCGCCCATCGTCATTGCTGAAGCGAAAGGGGCTTCCTTCCTGGCGTTGAGTAACGACGGTAAGGTCTTGTACGCGACCGCCGAAGTCGCGGGTGGCGGCGTCGCCGCCTATCGCCTATCAGCTGATGGTAAGGCGACCTTCCTAAATGTTCAGGACACGAAGGGTAAGGGTGCCACGCACGTCTCGGTCGATCAAACGGGCAAGTTCCTCTTCGCCGCAAACTATGGTTCGGGCTCGGTGGCTTGCTTGCCGCTCCAAGCGGATGGCTCGATCGGCGCGGCCAGTAGTTTCTTTCAGCAGGAAGGTTCGGGGCCGAACAAGGGCCGCCAAGCGGGTCCGCATGCCCACGGCATTTATCCGGACGTGGCGAACCGTTTTGTTTACGTGCCCGACCTCGGCACGGATGATATCTTCATCTACCGCTTTGATGCGACCAAGGGCACCTTGACGCCTAACGAGCCTAAGTCTGGCCGCGTGGCGCCTGGCTCGGGCCCGCGTCACCTCGCCTTCCATCCCAAGGGTGGTTTTGCCTATGTCTGTAACGAGATGCTAATGACGGTGAGTGCCTTCACCGTGGACACATCAACGGGAGCCATGAAGGAAGTACAGGTCCTGCCGACGTTGCCCGAGGGCGCCTCCGCCAAGGGTGCATCGACCGCAGAGATTTTCTGCCTGCCTAATGGGAAGGCGCTCTACGTCTCCAACCGTGGCCATAACTCGCTGGCGGTTTATGCCATCGCCGCTGACGGCAAACTTTCGCTTATCCAGCACGTCCTTGACGTCCCGGCAGTGCCGCGTGGTTTCGGTCTTAGCAACGATGGCCGCTGGCTCTTGTGCGCCGGCCAGAAGTCCGGCACGATCAACGCTTACCGCGTCGACCCGGCCACGGGCAAACTGACGGATACCCAGCAGTCGGTTGAGGCGGGGTCATCCTGCTGCATTGTTTTCGCGCGCTGAGCGGAAATTGAGGAAAGCAAAAGGGCGCCCGACGGGCGCCCTTTTCGTTGGCGGAAGCGGCGGCGCTCAGTCGCGCTTGCGCTTATCGGTCGTCTTGCAGGGCTTGCAGACAAAAATCTTAAAGATGCCGCCGCCGTCGTCGGGTAACATTTCAAAACCTTCGAGTTCCATCTCCTTCTTGCACTTCGGGCAGACGGGGATGGCGGGAGGTGCAACCTTCGGGGCGGAGGGCTTGATTTCCGGTTTGGTCTCGGGCTTGGTGTCCGCGGCGACGACGCCCGCAAAGAGTCCGCAGAGCAGGCAGACGAGTAGGGTGGGTCGAAGGGGCATAAAAGTAGCCTGACGTTTCTTCAAGGAATCGGAAAGGTAAAACCATGCGAACTTGCGCAACGGCTTGATAAGCGGCGGTGACCCCCTAATTTGCCCCCTATGCGGAGTCCCCTGGTCCACTTACTTTTCCTCGCTGCCATCCCCCTGGCGGCGGCCGTGGATTTTGACCACGAGATTGTGCCCTTGCTCCGCAAACAGTGCGGCGAGTGTCACACGGGCGACAAGCGCAAGGGCGGTTTCTCGATGAATACCCGCGTTTCCTTGCTCGAAGGTAGCGAGAATGGGGCCGTCGTGGTGCCGTCGGATGTGGCTAAAAGCAAGCTACTAGAGCTCGTGGCGAGCGCTGACCTGGATGTGCGTATGCCGCCCAAGGGGCCTGGACTGAGTCCGGCGGAGGTCGCCAAATTGAAGGCGTGGATTGCCGAGGGGGTGGTTTGGACGAGCGGCTTCGCCTTTAAGCAACCAGCTTACGAGCCGCCCTTGAAGCCACGCGCCCCGGTGCTGCCGACGGCCCAGGATGGCCGCGAGCACCCCCTCGATCGCGTCCTCGACGCGTGGGTGAAGGCGAAGCAATTGCCGCGCCCCGTCGTCGCCGATGATGCGACCTTCTTGCGCCGCGTTCACTTGGACTTGGTCGGGGTCTTGCCGACGGCCGCCGAAAACGCCGCGTTCCTCGCCGAGCGTGCTCCGGACAAGCGGGCCAAGCTGGTGCGTACCTTGCTGTCTCGGGACGCCGACTACGCGGACCATTGGATGGTATTCTGGAACGACCTCCTCCGTAATGACTATGCTGGTACGGGCTATATCGATGGGGGCCGTAAGCAGATTACGGGCTGGCTGTACACCGCCCTCTCGGAGAATAAGCCGTACGATGCCTTCGTGCGCGAACTCATCGCGCCGACGCCGGCCAGCGAAGGTTTTGCCAAGGGTATCATCTGGCGCGGGAGCGTGAGCGCGGGCGCACGCCCGGAGCTGCAGTTCTCGCAAAGCATCTCCCAGACTTTCCTGGGCATTAACATGAAGTGCGCGTCCTGCCATGACAGCTTCGTTGATCGCTGGAAGCTCCGCGACGCCTATGGTTTGGCGGCCATCACTTCCAATCAGCCTTTGGAGTTGGTGCGTTGCGATATCCCCACCGGTAAGACGGCCGTGGCCGCTTGGCCCTTCCCCGAACTCGGCCAAGTCGATCCGACGAAGCCACGGACCGAGCGCTTACAGCAATTGGCGGCGCTCATGACGCATCCCGAGAATGGTCGGCTACAGCGCACGATGGTTAATCGACTCTGGCATCGTCTCATGGGGCGGGGGATCGTCCACCCCGTCGACTCGATGCAGACCGAGCCTTGGAATCAAGACCTGCTCGATGTCCTCGCCAATCGTCTCGTGGAGTCAAAGTATGACCTGAAAGCCGTCTTGGAATTCATCGCGACTTCGCAGGCTTACCAGTCGCGGACCGAAACGTTGACGCGCACGACGGACGACAAAGGCTATGTGTACCGCGGCCCGCGCGCTAAGCGACTAACGGCTGAACAGTTCGTCGATGCCCTGTGGCGACTGACGGGTACGGGCCCGCTGAAGGTCGATGCCTCTGTGGCCCGGACACCGGCAGGGCAGACGTCCATGGCGTGGCAGGCCCAACCACTTTGGTCGAATGACAAGGCCAAGGGCGCGCTCCCTCCGGTGGGCGAAACCCGCGTCTTCCGCCTACGCTTCCAGGTGCCCGCGGCCTTGGCCAAAGCCGGCTGTGTTGTTTCGTGCGACAATAGCTATGAACTCTTCGTCAATGGTAAGACGGCCTCCAAGGGCGACGATTGGCAGGCGCCGCAGGCCTTCGACCTGACTTCCTATCTCCGGGCCGGTGAAAACGAATTCCTCTTGGTCGGTCGTAATGGCGGCAATGCGCCGAACGCCGCCGCCATCTGGCTACAGGCCTTCCTCCGCGACGCCAACGGTAAGGACATTACCATCGCGACCAGTCGCGCGTGGGAATGGACGGCCGCGGTGCCGAACGCCAAGGGCGTCCTGCCGGCGAACGCCACGTGGCGCCCCGTGGCGGTGCTGACCAATCCCGTCTGGACTACGGGCGAGCCTAAGATGGCCGAGCTCCTCGCGCAGTTGTCCGGGAAGGGCGTCCCGCCTGCCCGTGCCTCCTTGGTGAAGTCCGACCTCCTGCAGCGCTCGCTGGGTCGGCCTAACCGCGAGCAGATTGTCTCCATGCGCCCCAATGAATTGAGCACGCTGGAAGCCATCGACCTCGCTAATGGCCAAGCCTTCACTGACCTGCTCGGCCGGGGTGCGGCCAACCTTTTGCGCCGCCCCTGGAAGTCGCCCGATGATTTTACCCAGTGGCTCTATGTTTCCGCGCTGTGCCGTTCGCCCTCCGCCGCTGAGTTGAAGGTGGCGCAGGAAATCCTCGGCCCGCGGCTTAACGAACAAGGCGTCGCCGACTTGCTCTGGGCCGTTTGCATGCTCCCCGAATTTCAGACTATCCGCTAAACGTCATGTCCTTCCCTCACGGTTTACCTCTCGATCCCGCTTTGCCTGAACCCCTGGCCCGGCGGGAGTTCTTACGCCTCCTCGCGGGTGCGGGTTTGGCCACCTTATCGTTAGGTGCCCCGAAACTGCTCGGAGCCGACGACAAGCCCGTCGTCCACCCGCCCGCCAAGGCGGATGCGTGCATCCTCATCTGGCTTGCCGGTGGGATGGCGGCGCCCGAGACCTTCGATCCGAAGCGCTACGCGCCTTACGAGAAGGGCCTCGAATATAAGCGCGTGCTGAGCACCTTCCCCGCTATTAACACTTCGGTGGATGGCGTGCGTATCTGCCAAGGCCTTGAGTCGATCGCTCAAGTGATGGACCGGGCGACCCTCATTCGCTCGGCGGTTCAGCCCGACCTCGGTAGTATCCTGCACTCCCGTCACCAATTCCATTGGCATACGGGTTATGTCCCCCCGCAGACCGTGGCGGCGCCGCACATCGGGGCGTGGATGGCGCGCGTCCTCGGTCCGCGTAACCCCGTGATGCCCGCGTTCATCAACATCGGCCAGCGCCTCGAAGGCGTCGGCGAAAGCGAAGAGCTTAAGGCGTTTACGACCGGCGGCTTCTTTGGCGGTGAATACGGCCCGATGAACCTGCCGTTTCCGGAGGACGCCGCCGCGGCGGTCCGTCCGCCGAAGGGCATGGATGCAGGGCGTTTCGTCAACCGCGATAAGGAGTTCCGGCGCTTAGTCGACGCGACGCCGCACCGCGATTTACTCAGCGATTACCAGCAGGAGTCGATGCTCCGCTCGATGGATAATGCCTACCGCCTCCTCAGTGCGAAGGAGCGTGCAGCGTTTGACCTAACCTTGGAGCCCAAGGACGTGCAGCAGGCCTACGACACCTCTCGCTTTGGCCGGGGCTGCTTACTCGCGCGTCGCCTCGTCGAGAATGGCGCCCGCTTCGTCGAAGTGACGACGGAGTACGTGCCTTTCTTCCAGTGGGACACGCACGGCAAGGGCCACGATATGGTTTCGAAGATGCATAAGGAAATCGATCGGCCGATTGCGCGCCTGATTCGTGACCTCGAGGCCCGCGGGCTCTTGGACCGCACCTTGGTCGTCATCGCCAGTGAGTTCAGCCGCGATGCGATGATTGAAGGCCGTCCGGGTTCTAAGGCGGGTGACCAATCCTTCCATAAAGGGACGACCATCGAGAACCCCGACCACTACGGCCTGCACCGTCACTTCACCGGTGGCACCAGTGTTGTTATGTTCGGCGGCGGCGTCGGTAAGGGCAAGGTGTACGGCGCGACCGCGGATGAGCGACCGCTCGTTGCGATCAAAGACCCGGTCTCCGTCGAGGACATGCACGCGACGATTTTTACGGCGATGGGCATCAGTCCGAAAACAGCTTTCGACATCGAAGGCCGGCCCTTCTACGCGACGGTCGACGGCAAAGGGAAGTCCGCGAATATCTTCGGCTGATCAGCGCAGGGCGCGCAGTTCAGCCGTGTGCGCGGCGATGGCCTGGCCGATGAGTTCGTCGGTGCGGCGCATCGCCTCGGGGAGAGGCATGTCTGTCGGTTTGATGGCGATGAGTAGGTCGAAGCAGTCGCGGAGGCCAGGGGCGTCGGTCACGCTGCCCGCAATCCCCACGACCTTTTTACCGAGGCTTTTCGCGAGTTTAGCGACGCCGATTGGTCCTTTGCCTTGTAGGCTTTGGTCATCGAGTCTGCCTTCGCCCGTGAAGACGAGGTCGGCCTGGCGGATGCGTTCGGCGAGGCCGACTTGTGCGGCGATGAGCTCGAAGCCGCTCGTTAGTTTCCCGCCGGCGAAGGCCATCAGCCCAAAGCCGAGGCCGCCGGCCGCGCCGGCGCCCGGTTGATGTTGGTGGTCGGTACCTGTGGCCGTCGCGGTCAACTGTGCAAGGTGTGCGAGCCGCTCTTCAAACCACGTAAAATCCTGCACCCCTTTTTGGGGTCCGTAGACGCGCGTGGCGCCCCGCGGTCCAAGCAAGGGGTTATCAACGTCGCAAGCGACCAGGATTTCCGGCAGCGGGTGGGACGGGCTTTCCATCCGTACGGCGGCCAAGACCGTCTCGAGCGTGGGCTGAAAGGTCGAGCCGTCGGCCCGGAAGAAGCGCCAGCCCAGCGCCACGGCGACGCCGAGGCCGCCGTCGTTGGTGGCGCTGCCGCCGATACCGATGATAATTTTGCGTGCGCCACTTGCCATCGCCGCGAGCAGCATTTCGCCCGTGCCGAAGGTGGAGGCTAGTTTGGGCTGCAGGGGGCGGTCCTGCACTAAGGCCAGGCCGCTGGCGGCGCTCATCTCAAGGATGGCGACCTGGGGGGCGGGCACCCAGCCGTAGCGGGCGAGTCGCGGCCGGGCTTGGGCGTCGAGAACCGTCGTTTCCCGCCAGACCCCGCGAAGGGCCGCCACCATCGCCTCCGTGGTTCCTTCGCCGCCATCGGCAATCGGACAGGCATCAAAAACTGCCCCCGGAAAGACGCTTTGGAGGGCCTTTTCGCAACTCTGAGCCACCCCTTGCGCCGATAGGGCGCCTTTAAACTTATCGCTGGATAGGAGGATCCGCATGGGCGACTTCTTTTAGCATCGTTTGGCCCAGCGGGGAAGGGCATTCCACCTTTTTTAGTAGCCCGCAGCCATCCCTCTTGCATCCCCTCCCTGAGGGTTTTATTTTATTAAAGAGTTACCCTTAGCGTTCCCCCTCGGAACCATCCCACTCGGGTCGCTGTTTAATCACTCATTCATTCTTAGTTGCCCATGAACGTTTCCCTCCTCCGCCTGCCTCTCCTTGCCGCCGTTTGCTTCGCTCGTCTCGCCGTCGCCGCCGAGACCGCCCCCGAGCCGACCAAGGCCGGCCTCGAGTTCTTCGAGAAGAACGTCCGCCCGATTTTGGCTGAGCACTGCTACAAGTGCCACTCGATTACCGAAAGCACCTCGAAGGGTGGCCTGATTTTGGACTCTCGAGACGGCATGTTCAAGGGGGGAGATCAAGGTCCGGCGGTGGTGCCTGGCAACACCGCCAAGTCGTTGTTGCTCCAAGCGATTAGCTATACCGACAACGAGCTCCAGATGCCGCCTTTGAAAGCGGGGGGCAAGATTCCCGTCGCCAAGATCAAAGTACTGGAAGAGTGGGTTAAGATGGGTGCCCCGGCTCCCGTCGGCGCTGGCAATAAGTTAACCGGCCTTTCCCAGAAAGCCCGTGATCACTGGGCCTACAAGCCGGTCGTGAAGCCCGTTGTGCCCGAAGTGAAAAACAAGGTTTGGGTGCACAACCCTATCGACTCCTTCGTACTCGCGAAGCTCGAGTCTGTCGGCCTACAGCCCAACCCGACCACCAACCCGGAGTCGCTCTTGCGCCGTATCCATTATGATTTGGTCGGCCTGCCGCCCGTGGCGGACAAGGTCCGTGCCTTCAGCGGTCAATACACCGCCGCCGTCCTGGTGGATGCCGCCAGTATCCAGCGCGGCCAGCCAGGGAAGGCCGTCGACACCCTCATCGCCAAGGAAGTCGACGAACTATTGGCCTCGCCGCATTACGGTGAACGTTGGGGTCGTCACTGGCTTGATACCGCTCGTTACTCCGACACCCGCGGCTTAGCGGTCGAACAAGGCAATTCGCTCTTTGAGGATTATCGTTACGCCTATGCTTGGACTTATCGCAATTACGTCATCGACGCCATTAACACGGACAAGCCCTACGATCAGTTCATCGTCGAGCAGTTAGCAGCGGACCGGCTACCCGACCTCAAGAAAGAAGACCCGCGGCTCGCGGCCCTCGGCTTCATCACCGTCGGCAAGCGCTTCGATAATAAGGATGATACCATCGACGAGCGCATCGACACCACGACCAAGGCCTTCCTCGGGCTCACGGTCGCCTGTGCCCGTTGCCATGACCATAAGTTCGACCCGATTCCAGCGGCAGACTATTACTCCCTCCACGGCATTTTCGCCTCGACCATCGAGCCGTTGCAGCGTCCGCAGATTTCTTCGCCTGATGCCGCCGCGCAGCGCGCAGACTTCGAGAAGCGCCTGAAGGCACTCCAGGAAGAAAGTGCCGCCGGTTTCTACGAGTACATCCGTGAGATGCGCGCCCGTTACAATCGCGAGATGGCTGGCCGCCTCGTCGCGACGACCTTCCGCCGTGGCTCCGCGGAATGGGGCGATATCAACGAGCGCTATAAGCTCGAGACCCCGTTGCCGGACTTCGAGCCCATGCGCGTGCAGATTGATTCGCCCATCACTGGGCCCTTTGCCCGCTGTGCTTCCATCCCGGTCGCTGAATTCGCCGAACGCGCCCCAGCGGTCATTGCCTCGGCGCTGGCGGATAAGAAGCATCCCGTAAACCCGCTGATCGCTGCTGCCCTCCGCGACCTGAAGCCCAAGACAATTGATGACGTCGCGCTGGCTTACCAGAAGGTCTATAACGACGCCAAGGACTCAATCCTCGCGCACATCGCGCGCTGCGCCAAGCCGGGTAACAGCAGTAAGGATACCTCGCCCGCCGTCGCCCAACTCGCGAACTACCCTTGGCCAGTGCCTCCCGTCGAAGCCATCTTGGATAACGAGGAACTCATCGCGATGTTCAACTCCCGCAAGTTCTGTAACGACTGGCAGAATCGACCCATCTACGGTGGCCAGGGCAACCGTGCCCCCGCCCGTCATTTCCGCTTCACGCAGATCAACGAACTCCGTCTCACGCACCCGGGCGTCCCGCGCGAAGCCATGGCCGTGGCTGATGCGGATAGCCCCCGCGATAGTTACGTCTACCTGCGCGGCGATAAGAATAAGCGCGGCCCCGTCGCCCCTCGTCAGTTCTTGGATATCCTCACCACCGGTGCCCGCAAGCCCTACACTGAGGGCAGCGGTCGCTTGGAGTTGGCGAAATCCATTGCGAGTAAGGACAACCCGCTGACCGCCCGTGTCGCCATGAACCGCGTCTGGCTTAAGCACTTCGGCGAGGGCTTTGTGTCCTCGCCCGATGACTTCGGTAACATGTCCGAGAAGCCTTCGCATCCGGAATTGCTCGATTGGCTCGCCAGCGAGTTCATGGCGAACGGCTGGTCCATCAAGCGGATGCATCGCCTCATCATGACGAGCGCCACCTACCGCCTCGACTCCAACCCGAACGTCAATCCGCTCGTCGTTAGAAAGGGCGCCATTGATCCGTTGAAGCTCGATGCTGGTAACCGCCTGCTCTGGCGCGCCAACCTTCACCGCCTCGATTTCGAAGCCATCCGCGACTCCATGTTAAAGCTCACGGGTAAGTTGAGCCCCGTCGTCGGCGGTCAGCCCGCCAACATTACGGACGAGCCATACTCTTACCGTCGCAGTATCTACGGCTACGTGGACCGCCTGCGCTTGAGTGACACGCTTTCGCAGTTCGACTACGCTGATCCGGACATGACGAACTCGAAGCGTGGCTCGACCATCGTGCCACAGCAGGCCTTGTTCTTTATGAACAACCCGCTCTCGGTCGAAGTGGCCCGTGCGGTCGCGGCACGTCCCGAAGTCGCTAAGGCGATGTCCGAGGATTCCCGCATCAACGCGATGTTCCTCGCGCTCTTCCAACGCCGGGCGACCTCCAATGAAATCCGCTGGGCCAGCGATTTCCTTTCGAAGCAGCGCACCTTGACGAATGATGCGAAGCGCACGGTCGCGTCGGGCAAGGCTGCGCCGACCCCGCCTGGGGCGACTCCGGCCAAGGGCACCAAGGCCGTAGCCAAAGATGGCAAGGCCACGGAAGCCAAGGGTAAGACCACCCCAGCGGTCGCGACCAAGCCGGGGGCGGCGATGAAGGACGGCGGGGAGTCGATGATGGAGGCCAAGACCGGCGGCGGCGCCGAAGGCGTACTCCAGAACGTTGGGGAGATGGTTTCTCGCAACCCCTTGACTCCCATTGAGTTACTGGCTCACGCTTTACTTCTTTCTAACGAGTTTGTTTACGTAAACTAAGGCCCGGCACCTGGGTTTAGTCCTTGGCGAGTCGGAGTCCTAGTGGGGGCTCCGCCTCGCCATTTTCTTTCTTATATTAGTCTAAATCTATCGCTTGCACTCTCTGAGGGTAAATAGAGAATTATCATTAGTAATCCCCTCTAACAAGCACCCCAGGCTTTCCCCTAAGCATGCGCGGCGTTGCTTTGTTTCCACTCCTATCTCTACCCCATGCATCGGCCTCTTCCTCATTTCCTGACGGCTTTGCTTGTCGCTGTCCTCTGCACGCCCTTCGTCTCCGGTCAGGAAATGCAAGAGATGGCCATGAAGGACTCGGCGATGAAGGCCAGCGCCACTGCCAAGGTGGAAGAGAAGATGGATCCGGCTGGTTTAGAATTTTTCGAGAAGAACGTACGGCCAATCTTGTCGGAGCGTTGCTATAAGTGTCACTCCGCTGCCGAGAGCACCTCCAAGGGCGGGCTGCTGCTGGATTCACGGGCCGCCATGCTTGAGGGCGGCGACCAAGGTCCAGCCGTCGTCCCGAATAACCTGAAGAAGTCTTTATGATTCTCTCGGTCCATCAGACCGATCCCGAGCTGTCGATGCCGCCCCGCAATAAGGGTGGTCCTAAGCTGACTGACGAGCAAATCAAGACCTTGGAGAAGTGGGTGATGATGGGTGCACCGGCTCCGGTGGGAGCGGGGGTCGGCAAGCTCACCGGTCTCTCGCAGAAGGCCCGTGACCACTGGGCATTCAAGCCCGTCGTTACTCCCGAACTTCCTTCGATTCGTAATCAAGCTTGGGCGCAAAACGAAATCGACGTCTTCGTGATGCAGAAGCTCGAGCAGAACGGCTTGAAGCCAAACCCGGCCACCGATGGCGACTCCTTGCTCCGTCGCCTGACCTATGACTTGCATGGCATGCCGCCCACCCCGGCGGAGTCCGATGCGTTCGCTCGTGATTATGATGCGGCGGTCGCCCGCGATGTCTACGCGATGCGTAATGGCCAGCCCGCCCGGGCGGCTTCCCTGGTGGTCGAGCGCGTCGTTGATCGCCTGCTGACATCGCCTCGCTACGGTGAGCGCTGGGCCCGTCACTGGCTCGACACCGCCCGCTATTCCGACACGCGCGGCAACCGTCGTGATATCGAAGGGGAGCGCTTCCCGAGCGCTTGGACCTACCGCGACTACGTCATCGAAGCTTTGAACAGCGATAAGCCGTATGACCAGTTCATCATCGAGCAGCTCGCGGCCGACCGTCTGCCGGACCTCTCCAAGGACGATCCCCGTCTCGCCGCCCTCGGCTTCATCACCGTCGGCAAGCGTTTTGACAATAACGACGACACCATCGATGAACGCATCGATACGACCACGAAGGCGTTCTTGGGCCTGACGGTTTCGTGCTCCCGTTGCCATGACCACAAGTTCGACCCAATCCCGGCGGCTGATTACTATTCCATGCACGGTATCTTTGCTTCGACCATCGAGCCGATGCAGGAGCCGGTGATTCGTGGGACCCGTATCGGTAACGCCGCCGAGCGCGCCGACTTCGACAAGAAAATGCGCGACCTAGTCGAGTCCAATACGCGTGGCTACTACCGTTACATTACGGCCCAGTTGGGGGTTATCCATAAGGAGTTCGCCGGCCGCGCCTTGTTCCAGATGGCTGGCCAACGTTCGGAAAGGGCTTCGATATTCAGAAGCAGTATAAGTTCGAGCCCATCCGTGAGATCGATGGCTCCATTAATATCGCCACTAACTCGCCAATCACTGGCCCGTTGGCTCGCTTGCGTCGGCTGACCGACGCCGAGTTCGCCGCCCGTGCCCCCGAAGCTCTCGCCGCCGCCCTTACGGACAAGAAGTATCCGGTGAACCCCCTGGTCGTAGAGGCCTTGGCTAACCTCAAGCCGAAGACCCTCGATGACGTCGCCTTGGCCTACCAGGCCATGTTCCAGAAGCATCACTCCCGCATCGTCGCCCATATCGGCCTGCGCGGTAGCCCCGGCGGTGCCGGTGAGCGCGATGACAAGGCGCTGGCCCAGTTGGCCGCTTGGCCTTGGCCCCTGCCCAATTATGAGGAGGTTGCCTCCGTCCCGCTCGTGACTGTGCTGATCTCGACCCGCAGCTTCTGCGAGTCGTGGCAGTCCGCGCCGAACTTCCGTAACGGCAATATCCCCACCAAGTATTTCCGTTTCGACGCCATCAATCAGCTCGAGCTGACGCACCCCGGCGGCCCAGGTACGGCGATGGTCGTCGCCGATAGCGAGCGCCCGAAGAACACTCCTGTCTACCTCCGTGGTGACCGCAATAAGCCCGGTGCCGTGGCGCCTCGGCAGTTCCTCGAAATCCTTGCCGGCCCTGACCGTCAGCCCTTCGTCGATGGTAGCGGCCGCCGTGAGCTCGCTGTGGCCATCGCCAGCCGCACTAATCCGTTGACCGCCCGCGTGCTCGTCAACCGCGTGTGGATGCACCACTTCGGCGCAGGGATCGTTTCTTCGCCTGATGACTTCGGCAATATGGCCGAGAAGCCCACGCATCCTGAACTGCTGGATTGGTTATCCGCCAACTTCGTCGACGCGGGTTGGTCGCAGAAGAAGCTGCACCGCAAGATTCTCACTTCGCAGACCTACCGCCAGTCGGCCAATCCGATGCTTAATCCGCTGGTCGCCCAAAAGGGCGGGGTTGACCCGATGAAAATCGATGCCGGCAATAAGTTCCTGTGGCGTTCCAACCTCCGTCGCCTCGACTTCGAGTGCATCCGCGACGCCATGATCATGCTCACCGGAAAGATGGATCTCTCCGTCGGTGGTCGCCCAGTGAACATCACCGAGGAGCCGATCAGCTACCGCCGCAGTATCTACGGCTACATTGACCGTGACCGCCTCAGCGACCTGCAGTCGCAGTTCGACTTCGCCGACCCGTCGATGGCTAACTCCAAGCGCGGTAACACGATCGTCCCCCAGCAGGCGCTATTCTTCATGAATAATCCGCTCTCGGTTGAGGTGGCCCGGGCGGTCGCCACCCGGCCGGAATTCATGAGTGCCTCGAGCGATGAAGCGCGGATTGCGGTCCTGTACCGCGTGATGTTCCAGCGTGTGCCCAAGCCAGAGGAAGTCCTTCTGGCGAAGGAATTCGTCAAGAAGGTCGCTGGCTTCATTGATGAGCCGACACCGAAGGCGAAGCCCAAGACCCCGGTCGCCTCCACCAAGGTCACCAAGGAAGAGGCTCGGGCCATGATGAATAAGCCGCTTGTCCCCTCCACCCAGACCCCGGGCCAAGCCGCCACGAAGGGGGCCACCAGCATTGCGGGGGGTGTCATCGTCAACCTGGGCGATAAAATTTCCCGCAAAACCCCCAGTTCTCCTTGGGAGATGTTGGCCCAGGCCATGATTTGCTCGAACGAATTCGTTTACCTCGACTAACCCCAGCCACCTTTCACACTAAACATATAAATACCACCCCTATGGAAATCCAGAACTGCAATAACAGCCTCCCGACGCCCTCCTCCCGCCGCGACTTCCTTCGCCAGACCGGTATGAGCATGGGCACCATCGCCTTCGGCACCATGGTCGCCGATTACATGGTTAATCCCGCGCACGCCGAGATCACCGCAACCTTGAAGCCCCGTCAGGCTCCGTTGCCGGCCAAGGCTAAGCACGTGATTCACATCTTCGCAGGTGGCGCCCTTCGCACCTCGACACCTTCGACTACAAGCCGGGCATGAAGGCCTACGCTGAGAAGTCTCAGGGTGGCGGCGGTGGCGTGCTCTTCCCTACGCCCTTCGAGTTCAAGAAGTGCGGTAAGTCCGGCCTCGAGATCTCGGAAATTTTCCCGAAGCTCCAGGAGCAAGCGGACGAAATGTGCGTCATCCGTTCGATGCACTCCGACATCCCGGCCCACGGTCCAGCCGCCAAGCTGATGCATACCGGCTCGGCGATTCTCACCAAGCCCTGCCTTGGTTCCTGGATCCTGTACGGACTCGGTACCGAAAGCCAAGATCTCCCCGGCTTCGTCAGCCTCGGTGGTGGTGCTGATGGCCGTCAGTCGGCCTTCCTCCCCAGTATCTTCCAGGGAGCGAAGACCTCCTTCCGTCCGGGCGCTCCGGCCAACAAGGTGATCGCCAACCTTCAGAGCGAGTTCACGACCGAAGAAGCTCAGCGCAAGCAGCTCGACCTCGTGGCCCAGCTCAATAGCCGCCACATGCAGACCGTCCAGAAGGACGAGCAGCTCGAGGCCCGCATTGAATCCTTCGAACTCGCCTTCCGCATGCAGACTGCCGCGACCGACGCTTTCGACATCTCCAAGGAGACCCAGAAGACCCGCGATATGTACGGCAAGAGCGACCTCGGTGCCAAGCTCCTCTGCGCCCGTCGCCTCGTCGAGCGCGGCGTCCGCTTCGTCCAAGTCGATGCCGGCGGTTGGGATCACCACACGAACGTCTTCACCTCGGCGGCCCGCACGGGTGCCGCCGTCGACACCCCCGCCGCGGCGCTCATCGCTGACCTCAAGCAGCGCGGCTTGCTCGATGAGACCCTCATCATCTGGGGCGGAGAGTTCGGTCGCACCCCGACGACCCCTGGTCGCGTGAACGCGAACTCTGGTCGTGACCACCACGCTAAGGCTTTCTGTTGCTGGATGGCTGGCGGCGGCGTCAAGGGCGGCATGCACTACGGTGAATCCGACGAAATCGGCAGCCAGGTGGCCGCGGACGGCGTCGACGTCCATGACTTGCACGCGACGATTCTCCGTCTCCTTGGTTTCGATCACACGAAGCTCACCTACCGCTACAACGGCCGTGACTTCCGCCTGACCGATAACTTCGGTAAGGTCGTCAATAAGGTCATCGCTTAAGCGACCTGCGCTCGGTGCCCCGAAAGGGCGGACGTCTCTGGACGCCCGCCCTTTTTTGTGCCGAGGCTTGCAGAAATTTCTTCTGATTGTATCTTAGAAGGACGTTCCCCATGCCGTTTCGTTTCTTCATGATCTTGTTGGCATCCGGCACCGCGGTGGCCTTTCTGACCTGGCCGAGTGCGCGTGCGCCCAGCGGGGACCGTCCGGCGACCCGCGTGACTCCGGCGGTCGTGGTCCCATCGGTGGCCGTGGACGACGCCCCCGAAGCATCCGCCTCCGCAGGTGCGGTCGTCGGTGGCGGGTTGGCGCCCGCTTACGTCGGGCCTCGGGCGGTCACTGCCGCGGCCCCGCTCCGCGGAGGAGTGGTCGGCGGGCCTGCGGGCGACTTGCCACCCACCCCAGCCTCCACCGCGGGCTTAAAAGTGAATTCCACCGGCCGTCTACCCACCAGTGGCCAGGTCCGCATGGACGCCTTGGGGAATCGCGAGGTTCGCTTAGACAATGGAGTGACGGCGACGACGTCCCCAGATGCTCTCGGTGGAAGCACCACGCGGTTTAGTAACGGGGTGACGGCTTCGTCGCGCACCGACGCCTTGGGTGGCACGACGACGCGTTACTCGAACGGAGTGACGGCCAGTTCACGTAAAGACCCCTTGGGTAATACGGACACGGTCTATAGCGATGGTACCCGCTCGACGACCCGGGTGGACCCGCTCGGGAATCAGGTGACAACCTACAGCGATGGTCGGACCGAAACGATTCGCCCCGATCCCTTCGCCCCGCGGTCTAAGGATGGTAAAAATGACCGAAAATGAAGCCCCACAGGCGCATAGGTCGCTTGCAACTTATCGGGCCGTTGGCAGTCTCACCTTTCATCACCCCATGACGCATACCCTCACCCGCTGGGCCGCTACCGCTGCCTTGATTCTCGCCGCGCCGCTTCTGTTGGCTGCCGACACGTTTACTTCCGGCCCCGGCTGGCTCGACTTCCCGGGCGGCAAGGGCCCAGGTGCGGGCAAGACCGTCGTCCTCCTGGTCGGCGACGAAGAATACCGCTCCGAGGAATCGTTGCCGATGCTCGCGCGCATTCTGGCGGAGCGTCACGGCTTCCGTGCCATCGTGCTGTTTTCCCACGATGATGGCGTGATCAACCCGAACAACGGGGGTTCGCTCGCTAAGCCTGAAGCCCTCGATGGTGCCGATGCGGTCGTGCTCGGACTGCGCTTCCGTAAGTGGAATGAGGCGGCCCTCGCTAAGTTCGATGCCGCGGTGAAGCGTGGTGTGCCAATCATCGGCACCCGGACCAGTACCCACGCTTTTGCAGGCATCCCCAAGGAGAGCGCCTTCGCTTCCTATAATTGGAATGCCAAGGGCGGTTTCGGGAAGAACGTTCTCGGCGAAACTTGGATCAGTCACTGGGGCAACCACAAGGGCGAGGCCACACGTACGGCCACCGAACCAGGGGCTGAGAAGAATCCTATCCTTAACGGCGTGGAGAGCGCCTATGGCGACACCGACGTCTATGAAGCTTATCCGCCCGCCGACGCCAAGGTGCTGCTCCGCGGCGTGGTCCTCAAGGATATGGACCCCAAGAGCCCGCCTAGCGAGCGTCGTAAGAAGCGCGCGTCCGACAAGCAGGAGCAGGGCGTGAATGAGCCGGCGATGGCAGTAGCGTGGACCCGCGAGCTGAAGAACGACGCAGGTACCGTGAACCGCATTCTCTGCACCACGATGGCCTCCGCCAGTGACCTTAAGGATGAGTCGCTCCGCCGCCTGCTCGTGAACGGCGTCTTCTGGGGCCTCAAGCTCGACGTGCCGGCCAAGGCTGACGTCACCCCGCTCGTTGAGTGGAAGCCCAGCAAGTATTCCTTCAACGCTTTCCACAAGGGCTTGAAGGCGGCTGATTTCGCCGGAGTCCTGCCCGACCCCGTCGCCGCTCCGGCCCCTGCGCCGAAGAAGCCCGCCGCCAAGTAAGCCCTCTCGGTAAGTAACCATCGAGGCGTCCCGCGTGGGACGCCTCTTTTGTTTTAACTGCGAAGCCCGCGGCCAGCCAGCAGGCGCACGAAGGCTTCGTTGCTCAGAATAAATGCGCCCTGACGCGTGCAGGCGTCGCGGACCTCGGCGTCGTCAGAGACGATGAACCAGGGGCCCTCCGAGGACTTGTCCTTCCCCACGAGGTCCATGAGGTCGTGGTCGGCCTTAGCGCCCGCGCGGCTAAAGGTCGTCTTGAGACGAGGGTGATCCAGGCGCAGGTTCGAGGCCTGGCCATCAAAGCTCGCCCAGATGAGTAGGCCGGTTCCTTCGTGGGCGAGTTTCTCTAAGAGGTTGAGTACCTTCTGACGGGCGGGCGTATCCAAGAGTAGTCGTAGATCGCCTTGGGTGTTGCGCTTTGAGGCGAGTTTTAAGCCGAGGTAAGCCTGTTGGAGGCAGGCAAAGTTATTGGCATCGATCCCCAGTCGGGCGGGCTCGCCCAGGGCCACCGCGCGTTCGAGCAGCGCGACCGGTCCGGATGGCTTTTGGTCGTGGAACCGCTGGTCGGCCGTGAAGGACCGCCGCCGATGGATGTCGCCGCGGTAAAGGTCGGCGTGCCGCGAATCGACGAGGCCCGACTGCTCGGCGGCCGCCAGCGCCGCCTCGATGGCCTTGAGTTCCGCTGGTTCGGCCACGTTGATCTTGGCGGCAATGCGTTCTAAGAAAGGGTCGGAAGGGAGGTCGCGTCGTTCGAGTTCGTAGCGGACTTTTTCGATGTGTTCAGTGACGCGCTTCTCTAAATTCACAATGGCGGGCAGTACGTTCCCCGCCGTCCGCTGGTAGCGTCGCAATAACTTCAACATATCCTCCATCTGCGGAATCGCCTGACGGAGTTCATGTTCTTTGGCTAAGAAGGGATCGGCGTCGCGCTGGGCCTTGCGGACGGCTTCCACGGTTTCCGCGGTGAGGTGGCGGAGTTGCGCGACTTCTTCGGACGCTTCGCGTAGCTTGCGCGCATCTGTGAACCACGGCCGCAGTTCTTCGGAGAGCAGGTGTTCTGCGATTTCGCGGGCCTTCTTCGCAACGTGTTCACGGGCTTGATCGAGTTCGCCCTTCAGTCGGCTGACTTCGGTTTCCGTTTTGGCCAGGCGGGTCTGCAAGGCCTGCGCGGCTGCCTCCTGCGTGGCCAGTTGCAGGGCTTGGCTTTCGAGGTTAGCTTTCGCGGCAGCTTCGAGGGCGACGACCTGGACATCGCGTTCAGCGAGGAGGTGGGCGTGATGGCGACGTTCGGCACGGAGTTCGTTTTCACGGGCCGTCGCTATGCGGTCGATTTCTTCCTTCAGTTTACGGACCGAGGGGTCGGAGCTGGAAGCGGCTGCCTCTTCGGCGGGGGGCTCGACGGTCGGCGCTCCAACCTTCTGGAGCCAGAGGCGCAGGGCTTTCGCCTCGGGGTTGGCGGCGCTGGGCTTGCCGTTGCTCGCGTGCTTGGTGAAGAGTTCGGAAGTGATGGCCGCGTCCTTATCTTCCGCGCGTGCGGCCCGCACTAGGCAGAGAAGGGCGGTGCGCGGGCCACCGAGGATATTAGCGAGTTCGTCAAGGTGCGCCACCAGCGTCGCCTTCTCGAGTTTTAGTAGGGCCGGCATCCAGGGCAACTCGTCGGCGATCGCATCGAAATCCGCGGCGATCAAACTATAGCGGGCCTGGAAGAGACGGCGCGCATTCTTCAGGAATGGCGTCCGGTGGCTCCAGCCGCCCGGGGTCTTTTTCGCGAGCGCCAGGAGCGGTCCCGCTGGGACGAAAGCCAAGTCGAACACTAGCTGCTCCGAGAGCGTCTTGCGCCAAGGGGTGACGAGGTCGTTCTTGTACGCGTATTGGCCCATGCCGCCAGAGTGCCCGAAAGGCGGTCGGGGGCAAGTGCCTGCCCATCCCGGCGGTATTTTTTCTACCGACCCAACTTAGAGTAGGGTATTATCGATTAACCGGGTGTTCCCGAGGTGGCAGGCAATCGCCAAGGCGCAGCGGCCGGGGGTGACCTGCGTCACGGGGGTCATTGTCTCTTGGTCAACGAGCTCAATGTATTGGAGACGGATGGCTGGTTCCCGGGCGAGGCAGGCTTGCGCAGCGGTGCGGACCTGAGCTGCCTCCGTCGTGCCCGCGGCGACGAGGCGACGGGCTTCATTGAGGGCGGCGGGGATGGCGGTCGCTCGCTGGAAGTCCTCTGGTGAGAGGTAGCGGTTGCGCGAGCTCATGGCTACGCCGTTACTTTCGCGCACGGTCTCATGGGCGATGATGCGCACGGGGAAGTGCAGGTCGCGGACCATCCGGCGGATGACAGCGAGTTGTTGGAGGTCTTTTTGCCCAAAGATGGCGACGTCGGCTTGGACGGCGTTGAAGAGCATGGCCACGACGGTGGCGACGCCGCGGAAGTGCCCGGGACGGAATTCGCCACAGAGGCCGGTGGAGATGCCTTCGACATCGACCCAGGTCGAGGCGCCCGCGGGATAGAAGTCGGCTGGGGTCGGTGCGAAGATTAGGTCGGCCCCCGCACTTTCGCAGGCGGCCCGGTCCGCATCAAAGGTCCGAGGGTAGCGTGAGAAGTCTTCGTTCGGCCCAAACTGGGTCGGGTTCACGAAAATGGAGACTACGGTAAAGGTCGCCTCTTGGCGGGCGCGGGTGACCAACGCGAGGTGGCCGGCATGCAGGCAGCCCATCGTGGGTACAAAGCCGACGGACTTACCGGCCGCGCGGGCTTGGGCCACGGCGGCGCGGAGTTCGGTGATAGTTTGGACGACCTGCATCTCGGGCAGGCTAGGGCGCAGGGCAGGGGGTGCAAGGCGCAGTTATTTAGGCCCGTCCGCGAGCCGCCCTAGGTCGTATTAATCCTAAAGGGAGACTTTTATTCTTTTATTGAAAATACCCTCTTGGCAGTCGTCCCCCGAATCCCAAAGTTGGAAATCGCTCATTAACGCTATGTCGCACTTCCCTACTGTCCCAGTCATCGAGTTCGAAGGATTGAAGTCCAAGAACCCGTTCGCCTTCAAGCACTACAACCCGGACGAGAAGGTCGGCGGGAAGAAGATGAAGGACCACATGCGCTTCGCCGCGGCCTACTGGCACGTGATGCGTAATAGCCTCTCCGACCCGTTCGGCGCCGGCACCGCTCTCATGCCCTGGGATGACGGCTCCGATTCCCTCGACAACGCCCTCCGCCGCGTGCCGGTCTTCTTCGAGTTTCTCCAGAAGTGCCAGATCGATTTCTACTGCTTCCACGACCGCGACATCGCTCCCGAAGGCAAGACCCTCACTGAGACGCACGCGAACCTCGATCGCGTCACGCAGGAGCTCAAGGCTTTCCAGAAGGGGACGGGCAAGAAGCTTCTCTGGGGCACCGCCTGCCTCTTCTCCCATCCGCGCTACGCGCAGGGCGCGGGCACCTCGCCCAACGCCGATGTGTTCGCCTACGGCGCTAGCCAAGTCCGCCACGCGCTTGAGGCCACCAAGGCTCTCGGCGGCGAAGGTTACGTCTTCTGGGGCGGTCGCGAAGGCTACGCCACACTGATCAATACCGACATGAAGCGGGAGCTCGACCACCTTGCCGCGCTCTTGCACCTCGCGGTCGATCACGCGAAGAAGATTGGCTTCAAAGGCCAGTTCCTGATTGAGCCGAAGCCGCGCGAACCCTCGACCCACCAGTACGATTCCGATGCCGCCGCTTGTCTCAACTTCCTCCGTGAATACGGCCTGCTGAAGCACTTCAAGCTGAACCTCGAGACCAACCACGCCACGCTCGCCGGTCACACGATGGAGCATGAGATGGAAGTCGCGATGGGCTCGAACGCCCTCGGTTCGGTCGACGCCAACCGCGGCGATACGCTCCTGGGCTGGGATACCGACCAGTTCCCGACCGACCTCTACCTCACGACGAACATCATGCTGCGCATCCTTAAGATGGGTGGCTTCACTAAGGGCGGGCTTAACTTCGACGCAAAGCGTCGCCGCGAATCGCACGAGCCAGTCGACCTCTTCCACGCCCACATCGGTGGCATGGACGCCTTCGCCCGCGGCCTCAAGATCGCCCATGCGATTGTCCAAGACGGCAAGATGGATAAGTTCGTCTCGAACCGCTACGCTTCCTGGGACTCCGGCATCGGCAAGAAGGTCGAGTCCGGTAAGGTCACCCTCGCTCAGCTCGACGCTTACGCCCAAGGCATCCAGGCCCCGCGCCTCGCTTCCGGCCGCCAAGAGATGCTCGAGAATCTCATCAACGAGTACATCCGCTAAGACCTTATGGCGATTGTCCTTGGTCTGGACTTGTCCACGCAGAGCGCCACGGCGCTCGTGCTCGACACGCAAGCCGGCCAGACCTTGGCCCGCGCCCGCGCGGGTTTTGGCGCCGACTTTCCCGGCCGAGGGCATCCCGAAGGTTTCCTGCCCGGCGGACAGGGTGGGGTCGTTCATGCGGATCCTTTGCTGTGGCTCGATGGTCTTGAGCTTACGCTCGAGCGCCTGTCTAAACTGACCGATCTCTCGAAGATCGACGCGGTCTCGGTCTCAGGCCAGCAGCACGGGAGCGTCTACCTCGCCGACGGTTACACCGCCGCGTTGGCTGATGGCGACCGCACCACGGCTCTGTCTGCTAAATTTAAAGCGGTGCTCGCGCGTGCGACCTCGCCCATCTGGATGGATTCTTCGACGACCGCAGAGTGCGTTGAAATCGCGACGGCGCTCGGCGGCGACCAAGCCCTCTGCGACCTGACTGGTAGCGTCGCCACGCCCCGCTTTACGGGCCCGCAGATCCGTCGTTTCTTTAAGTCTGATCCGGCGGGCTGGGCTCGGACGCGTCGTATCCATTTAGTCTCCTCATTCTTCGCGTCGGTGTTGGCCGGCAAAGATGCGGCGATCGATACTGGTGATGGTGCGGGGATGAACCTGATGGACATCCGCAAAGGTGACTGGTCACCCGCAGCACTCAACGCCACCGCCCCAGGCCTCGCTGATAAGCTGCCTCCGGTCCGTCCAGGTGCTACGGTGGCTGGTCCCATCTCGGCTTACTTCGTTCATCGCTACGGCTTCTCGCCGCACTGCCAAGTAGTCATCGGCACGGGTGACAATCCTTCCAGCCTAGTCGGCATGGGCGCATCCAAACCGGGTAAGGTTGTCATCAGCCTCGGCACGAGCGACACGCTCTTCGCTGCGATTGAAGGTATCCGCACCGACGGCGCTGGCCTTGGCCATGCTTTCGGTAACCCACAAGGCGGTAGCATGAGTTTGATTTGCGTCCGCAACGGTTCCCTCGCCCGCGAAGCGATTAGTCGCGAATGTGGTTTGGCTGATTGGGCCGCGTTCTCCGCCGCCGTCGACGCCGCTCCCGCCGCGCGTAGTGCGGTCCTGCCGATGGAGGAGACTGAAATCACGCCGCGCCGCGCCGCGGGTCGCATCGCTTTGGGCACCCCAACCACGCAGGCCACACTGCCGCGCGCCGCCGTCGAAGGCCAAGCTTTGAGCCTTCGTTTGCATAGCCGCTGGGTGGGCACCCCGACGACACACCTCCTCTTGACGGGTGGGGCTTCCGAGAATCCCTCCGTAGCCAAGATTTTCGCCGATGTCTTTGGCGCTCCGGTACTCCGTCTGGCCGTCTCCGACTCCGCCGCCCTCGGTGCAGCCTTGCGGGCCGCCCATGCGGCCTGTGGTGCGAAAATGGCTGATTTAGAGGCTGTTTTTTGCGCCCCTGCCCCCGGTCAGGTCTCGCCCGACACCAGTTTGCGTGGGGCGTACGATGCTTTAGAGGCCGAGCTCGCCCAGGCCTTGGCCAAGTAAGCGGTTTCGAGCGGTTTCCTGTATTGCCCGCTTGAACAAAGCGGGGCGATTGGCTGACTCATAGGTCCCCAATCCCTCCTGCCATGTCCCAACGCCCCGTTACTCTCTTCACCGGCCAGTGGGCCGACCTCCCGATCGCCGAACTCCTCCCCAAGGTCAAAGCCATGGGCTATGAAGGCGTTGAGCTCGCCTGTTGGGGCGACCACTTCGACGTCACCCGCGCCTTGAAGGAAAAGGGCTACATCGAATCCCTTTGGGCGCTGCTCGCTGAGCACGACCTCGGTTGCTGGGCCATTTCTTCGCACCTCGTAGGCCAGGCCACCTGCGACAACATCGACGAACGTCACAAGTCCATTCTCCCCGCGCATGTGTGGGGCGACGGTAAGCCGGAAGGCGTCCGTCAACGTGCCGCCAAGGAAATGGCGCTGACCGCCGAGGCAGCCCGCAAATTTTTCAATGCCGGCAAGGCCTACATGTCCAAGAAGCCGAAGGGTTCCGGCAAGGTCGTCGTTAACGGCTTCACGGGTTCTTCCATCTGGCACGCGCTCTACGCCTTCCCGCCGACCAACCAGGCTTTCCTGCAGAAGGGCTACGATGACTTCGCTAAGCGCTGGCAGCCGATCTTGGCGGCCTTTGAAAAGCAGGACGTCTACTTCGCGCTCGAAGTACACCCGACCGAAATCGCCTTCGACATCGCTTCGGCCCAGCGCGCCCTTGAGGCCGTCGGTAACCACAAGCGCTTCGGCTTCAACTACGACCCTAGTCACCTCGGCTACCAGGGCGTCGACTACGTGAAGTTCATCCGCACCTTCGGTAAGCAGATCCACCACGCCCACATGAAGGACGTCTGGTGGGGCCACGGTGACGGCACCGTCGGCGTGTTCGGTGGCCACACCGATTTCTGCGACGCCCGTCGCGCGTGGGACTTCCGCTCCGTCGGCCGCGGCGATATTCGCTTCGAGGACGTCATCGTCGCCCTCAATGATGTTGGCTATGCCGGTCCGCTCTCCGTTGAGTGGGAAGACGGCCGCATGGACCGTTTCCATGGTGCGACCGAATCCTGCGCTTTCGTTAAGAAGCTGGCCTTCCCGACCAACAAGGTCGCCTTCGACGCCGCCTTCGACAAGGCCAAGCAGAAGTCCAAGAAGTAATCTCCCCTCCAGTACCTCGTATTTATGGCAATCAAAGTAGGCATCATCGGGGCAGGCGGCATGCTCCAGTACCACGCCGCGGGCTTTAAGCAGGCCGGCGCGGAAATCATTGCCGTGGCGGATCTCGCGCCGGGCGCTGCCCAGAAGGCCGCCGCCAAGTGGGGCATCAAGCACTCCTACGAGTCCGTCGAAGGCATGCTGACCGCGCACCCGGAGCTCGACGCCATCAGCGTCATCGTCCCGAACAAGTTCCACGCTGCGCTCACCATCCAGTGTCTGAACGCGGGCAAGCACGTGTTCTGCGAAAAACCCCCGGCGCTCAGCGCCCCCGAGGTCCACGAGATCATCGCGGCAGCCCAGAAGTCTGGCAAGAAGGTGATGTTTAACTTCAACAACCGTGCGCGCCCGGAGTCGCAGGCGATGATGAATTATATCGCTGCCGGTCAGGTCGGTAAAATCAACTCTGCGCAAGCCAAGTGGATTCGCCGTACCGGCATCCCGGGCTTTGGCGGTTGGTTCACGACCAAGGAACTCTCGGGCGGCGGTCCGCTCATCGACCTTTTGCACATGGTCGACCTCGCCATGTATTTCATGGGCTACCCGGAGCCCGCGCACGTGCTCGGCCAGACCTTTAATGATTTCATCGAAGACAAGTCCTTCAAAGGCCCGTGGGGAATCCCCGACCGCGTGGGCGGCGTGACGGACGTTGAGAACGCTGCGCACGGCTTCGTGATGTTTAAGTCCGGCCAAGTCCTCACGCTTCAGGTTTCCTGGGCGGAAATGGTCAAGCGCGAGGAGGTCTCGGTTGTCTTCCAAGGCACCAAGGCTGGTGGCAAAGTCGAGCGCCTCTTCGGTATCGATGGCCTCGATAATACGGCGATCGATACCTGCGAACTCTACGTCCAAGAAAACGGTCACAGTGTGAATCGCTCCATCGTCACGCCGGCGTGCGAGGACATGGGCCGTATCGCCAGTGCCGCCAACTTCATTGAGGCGATTGAAGGAAAGGCCGCCCCGCTCAACACCCCGGAGCAGGCCCTGCGCTTGATGCAGGTCATCGACGCCATCTACGCATCCGCCAAGACTGGTAAACCCGTCTCCATCTAATTCCTATGGCTACTCAGAATCGCAAACTTCGTATGGGCATGGTCGGTGGCGGCCGTGGCGCCTTCATCGGCGGCGTGCACCGCATGGCGGCAGCCCTTGACGGCCAGATTGAACTCGTCGCCGGGGCGTTCTCCTCGGACCCCGAGAAGTCGCGCCTCTCCGGCGAGGATTTCTTCCTCGATGCATCTCGCGTCTACGCCTCCTACCAAGAGATGGCGAAAGCCGAGGCCCAGCGTCCGCTCGGTGACCGTATTGATTTCGTCTCCATCGTCGCGCGCAATGATATGCACTACCCCGTGGCCAAGGCCTTCCTCGAGGCGGGCATCCACGTCGTCTGCGAGAAGCCACTGGCGTTCTCACTCGCTGAAGCGAAGAAGCTCCGGGTCGTCGTTAAGAAGAGCGGACTGATCTTTGCATTGCTGCACAACTACACGGGCTATCCGATGGTGAAGGAAGCCCGTGATTTCGTAGCCGCCGGGAAGCTCGGCAAAATCAACAAGGTCCTCGTCGAATACCCACAGGGTTACGCCATCGGCGCCCTGCAGTCGGGGAAGATTCAGAAGATCGCCAACTGGCGGATGGACCCGAACTGCTCGGGCCTTTCGAACTGCGTTGGCGATATCGGTACGCACGCCGAAAACCTCGTCCAGTATGTGACGGGTCTCGAGATCAAGGAAATCGCCGCCGACCTCAGTACCTACATCCCTGGTCGCCTGCTCGATGATGACGCCAATATGCTCGTTCGCTTTAAGGGTGGTGCGAAGGGCGTGTTGCACGCCTCGCAGATTTCCACGGGCGACGAGAATAACCTTAACATCCGCGTCTACGGTACCTTAGCTTCGCTGGAGTGGCATCAGGAGCATCCGAATGAGCTCATCGTGAAATACCTCGATCAGCCCCGTCAGACGCACCGTCGCGGTAACTCCTACAACGGCGACGCCTGTAAGAAGTACTCCCGTACGCCGTTCGGCCACCCGGAAGCCTTCATCGAGGCCTTCGCCAATGTCTACCGCTCCGTCACGGAAGCCGTGCGCGATCGTCTCGCCGGCCGCAAGGCCCCGAAGGCTGGTTACGACTTCCCGAGCATCGATGATGGCGTCACCGGCATGGCCTTTGTGGCCGCCGCGGTGAAGTCCTCGAAGGCCAACGCCCGCTGGACCAAACTCGACGCCTAAGCGTCCATTCAGTCCTTAACGCAGGCCCCGGGAGACCGGGGCCTGTTTTATTTATTGAGGCTGGCGATGGCCGAGTTCAGCGCGGTCGCGAAGAGCACCCAGGCGAGGTGCGGGAACTGCAGGGCCGCGGCGAGGCGGTCTTGGCGCCAGAGGTGGCGGATGAGCAGCGCGAGGGCTCCGACGTAGAAGTAGATGATCCAGAGCGAGAGGTCCGGACGATGCAGGGCGAAGAACACGGGCGACCAGGCCGCGTTGAGCAGGAGCATGAGGAAGAAGGCGACCTTCGTCTTCAGTGCATCGGCATGGGTGGACCGCCAAACCCGCCAGATGGAGACGGCCATGAGGACATAGAGCGTGGTCCAGACCGGCCCGAAGATCCAGTTGGGTGGGTTGAAGGCGGGCTTCTGGAGTTGGGCGTACCACCCGGGGATCTGCGGGACCGTCGCCAGCGAGCCGAGGGCGCCGAGGCCGAGGGTTAAGCCGAGGAGGGCGACCAGTGTGACGACCGAACCGCGCGAGGCAGGGGTTTCCATGGGTTAAGGCTGGCCGCGGGCGTGGCGGGCGCAAGGCAACGGTGATGACCGCTTGCCATCGGCCGTTTTGTCCCTCTTTTTCGAGGTCCCCTCGTCATGTCCGACCCTTATATCCAGCAGCTCTTCGCCGAACGTATCGGCGGCGTTAATTACGGTAAGTCCACCGCCATCTATAAGTTTGAGAAGATCAAGCGCGCCAAGGCCGCCGCCAAGAAGGCTAAGCCCGACATTGCTCTGATCGACCTCGGCGTCGGCGAGCCCGACGAGATGGCTTTCCCGCAGGTCGTGAAGGCCCTGCAGACCGAAGCCGCCAAGCCCGAGAACCGTGGTTACGCGGACAATGGTGGCGCTGATTTTAAGCAGGCGGCGGCCCGCTACATGCAGAACCTCTTCGGTGTGACCGTCGACCCTGACACCGAGGTCCTACACTCCATCGGCTCCAAGGCCGCGTTGTCCATCATGCCAGCGTGCTTCATTAATCCTGGTGACTATGTCCTGATGACTGTCCCGGGTTACCCCGTGTTCGGCACGCACGCCAAGTACTACGGCGGCCTCGTTCATAACTTGAAGCTGACCGCGGAGAATAATTTCCTGCCCGACCTGAAATCGATTCCCGCCGATGTGCTGGCCAAGGCCAAGGTGCTCGTCCTTAACTACCCGAACAACCCGACGGGCGCCTGCGCCACCCGCAAGTTCTACGAGGAAGTCGTCGCCTTTGCTAAGCAGCATGACCTCATCGTCATTCAGGATGCGGCCTACGGCTCGCTCCACTTTGGTGCTGAGCAGGTGTCGATTCTGCAGGTCCCGGGTGCCAAGGATGTCGCGGTCGAACTGCACTCCCTATCCAAGAGCCATAACATGACTGGCTGGCGCATCGGTTTCGTCGCGGGTAACGCCCTCATCGTGCGTGCCTACGGCGACGTGAAGGATAACTCCGACTCTGGCCAGTTCCTCGGCATCCAGAAGGCAGGCGTCGCCGGCCTCGATGACGCTTCTATCCCGAAGGCCATCGCCGCCAAATATTCGCGCCGCATGGACACGCTCGTGGGAGTGCTCGCCAAACTCGGCTTCCAGGTTCGCAAGCCGGGCGCTGGTTTCTTCCTCTACATGCCGGCCCCGAAGTCGGCCACGGGCCCGACGGGCACGGTCAACTTCGATTCCGGCGAGGCCTTCTCGCAGTGGATGATCACCGAGCACCTCATCTCGACCGTGCCTTGGGATGATTGCGGTTCGTTCGTCCGCTTCTCCGTGACCTTTGTCTCGGATAAAGGTGAAGCCGGTGAAGCCGAGGTCATCGCTGAGGTCGAGCGCCGCCTTTCGGCTTGGAAATTCGCTTTCTAAGCCCGTTTTTGACCCCTTCCTTGTCGGATTGACAGGGGAGGGGGTCTTTGGTCACCTTCAACCTCTAGTTAATTTGGCCTGATAGCTCAGTTGGTAGAGCAGACGCCTGAAGAGCGTCGTGTCGTTGGTTCGATTCCGACTCAGGCCACCACTTCAAACCGGCCCGCTTGATATCCTCAAGCGGGCCGGACCTTTTAGCGGTTAAAGAGCAGGCGCATCATCGAGAAGCGCTCGCCGTGCTCCAGGGGCGGCGGCGGGGTCTCGTCTTTACCGAACTCGATCAGCGTGATGACTTTCTCGTCTTCACGGGTCTTATCGGCCTTGATGGTCTTTTCCGTCCACTTCGCCTGCACGACGCCAAAGGGCGTCGCGTCGTCGCGCCAGACCGTTCCCCTGAGGATGATGGTCTGCTTCTTTACGAAGGGTGGATCGATGATGGTGTAGGACTCCATCTTAAGGCGGCGGCACTGGAAGGTTTTCGCTCCGAGCGTCAGCGGTTCGAGCGCGGTGGTCTCTGGCTCAAGGGTATTGGTGGTCTTGTAGCCAGCCTTCTCCGCGATGGAGGCGACGTCCTCTGGCAACATATGCCAAGGCCCTTTGACCGGCTCGGAGAAGAGGATTTCTACCGACGACTCGAGGAGTTTGTTGGCGCCTTCACGGCTAAGGTCTTTGGGCACCAGAAACCGGAGCGGCGCTTTGTTGCTGGAACCTAGCCAGGCCACGGGTTCGACGCTTAACCAGACGTGTGGCTTGTCCTTGATCATGCCGCCGTCGCGCACCGAAAGCTTAATGGTCGATGGTTCTCCCGCTGGCTCCGGGGTGATTTTTTTAATTTGATAGGTTGCCCAAGAACCGGGGGCGGGGAGTTTTTCTGCAAAAATATTCCACTGGGCGAGGGCACCGGCGGTGCTCCCGAGGAGGGCGAGAAGGGCGACCAAGTTTCGCATAACACCATTTTCTGCTTAAAATCGGGGTTTTGGCGAGCCGAGTCTGTGCCTGCTTGCCTTTGCCTTTGACTCAAACGGGGGATTTCCCTGAAGTAGGCCTTCTCCCATGGAATCCCCGGCACAGTCTCAGACCCTTCCCCTCGTGGGCGGTCGTGCCATTATCCCTGCGATTATCATCATCGGGCTCTAAGCCCGCTGAACGGGTCGCCTCCAGCGACTTCCCGTTCCGCGGCTTCCGGAACGGCGACCTCCCTTACACCTCTTCCCACCCCCACTACTATGGCACGAAAAATCGAAATCTATGACACCACCCTCCGCGACGGCTCGCAGGGTCTGGGGATTCATTTCTCGGTCGCTGACAAGCTGCGCGTCGCCCAGGAGCTCGAGCGCTTCGGGGTGACCTACATCGAGGGCGGCTGGCCCGGTTCCAACCCGCGCGATATCGAATTCTTCCACGAAGCCCGCAAGTTGAAGTTCAAGCATGCTAAGCTCGCGGCGTTCGGCTCCACCCGTAAGAAGGGCATCCGCGCCTCCGAAGATGCGCAGGTCAAAGGCTTGCTCGAGGTCGAGACCCCGGTCGTCACTATTTACGGTAAGACCTCCGCCCTGCACGTCCGGGAAGTCCTGCGCTGCACGCCGGAGGAAAACTTGGCGATGATTGCCGACACGGTCGCTTTCCTGAAGTCCCATGGCCGTGAGGTCGTCTACGACTGCGAGCATGCAATCGACGGGTGGAAGGAAGACCCCGCCTATGCGGCGGCCTGTTTCCGTGCCGCTGCGAAGCCGGTGCCTCGCGTATCGTCCTCTGCGACACCAATGGTGGTTGCTTGCCTGATGAGGTTGCTGAGGCCACCCGCCATGCCCGTGCCGCCGTGAAGGCCGCCATCGGCATCCACACCCACGATGACTCGGGCTTAGCCCTCGCTAATGCTTTGGCCTCGTTGGACGCGGGCGCTGTCCATGTTCAGGGCACGATGAATGGTATCGGTGAACGCACCGGCAATTGTGACCTCACGGCCGTCATCCCGGTCGCGCAGATCAAGCGCGGTTGGAGCTGCGTCCCCGCCGCTTCACTCAAGAGGCTCACCGCGCTTTCCCGCTTCATCGATGGCGTTACCAACCAAGCCCCCGATCCACGTCGTCCGTGGGTGGGCGCGGCTGCGTTCGCCCACAAGGGTGGCACGCACGTCGATGCTATCCGAAAGTTTTCCGCCGCCTATGAGCACGTTGACCCTTCCGCCGTGGGTAATGCGCGTGACGTCTTGGTGAGCGACCAGTCGGGTCGCAGTAACCTGCTCCTCAAGGCCGCCGAGCTGGGTATCGAACTCGACAAGGACGCTCCGTCCACCCGCGTCGCGCTTGAAGAACTCAAGAAACTCGAGCACAAAGGTTGGAGCTTCGAGGACGCCGATGCCTCGCTGGCCTTGTTGCTTCGTAGTCACATGGGCAAATCCGCCGTCGTGCCTTTCGAAGTCGTGAAGTATCACATCTCCGTGCAGGGCGGCCTCAAGGACGCCAGTTGCGAAGCCACCGTGCGCGTCCGTATCAACGGCAAGGAATCCCTGACCGTCGCGGAAGGCGAAGGACCAGTGCATGCGCTCGACCAAGCTCTCCGCGAGGCCCTCGTGAAGGCATTTCCCAAGTTGAAGAAGGTACACCTCGCTGACTATAAGGTCCGCGTCCTCGCCGGTCAGGATGGGACCTCGGCCCAGACCCGCGTCGTCATCCGTTCCACCGACGGCACCCGCTCCTGGGGTACGGTCGGTGTCAGTAATAATCTCATCGAGGCGTCCTTACGGGCCATCGTTGATGGTTATGCCTACGCTTTATCCTAAGCATCGGCTGACGGATTGACTGCCCGTGGGGGCGGGCTTGGATGAACTCCAGCCCGCCCCTATGCGTTTCCTACTCCTGTTTGCTGCGGCGACGATTTTCGCTGCGCCTGATCAAGCCAAGTTGCGCATCTACGATATCGCTGAGGCTGGTAAGCCAGCGACCTTAGCCGATCTCCCGCGGCTGCGAGACGCCCAGAAGGGGAAGATGTTTACGGCGGTGATGCCCAACCCCGTCTTTCGCCTCAGCGACCTGACCTTCCTTGCGGCTGCGCGAAAGGAAAAGCTCGACCTCTATTTGCCGAACGGGCCGGCTCGGCAGGATCGCCCCGCGGTCGTCTTTATCCATGGCGGCGGCTTCACTGGCGGCGACAAGGCCGAGAACCGTTCCGCGAGCGTCAGCGCTGACCTCGCGCGGGCTGGCTATGTCGTCGTTAGCTGTAACTATGTGCTCGGTGCCAAGACCCAGGAAGGCGTGTGGCCGCAGAATATCGCGGACTGCCGCGCTGCCGTTCGCTGGGTGCGGGCGCATGCGAAAGAGTTGGGCGTGAACCCGGACAAAATCGCCGTCGCGGGCGGTTCCGCCGGAGGCTACCTTGCACTCATGGTGGGCCTCTCCGACGATAAGACTGGCCCGGGGGCGACCCGAAGGCGACGGTCTCGGCCAAGGTTTCCGCGGTCATTGATATGTACGGCGTGGTGAATTTCTCCAAGCACGGTAAAGGCGAAGTCCCGGGCGCATCCGCCGCTGAGCAGGCGGCCTACCTTCCTGAAAACCAGTGTGACCCCCTCGATCCGCCCGTGCTTATTTTGCACGGCACCGCCGATACGACGGTGGATATCCAGCAGTCGAAAGACATGGCTACGGCCCTCGCCAAGGCGAAGGCCGACCATGAGTTTATCATCGTTGCGGGTGCGCCGCACACCTTTGACCTGCATCCGAAGGGTTCGGGTTGGACGCGCACGGCGTTACGTTGGCCGGCGAACGGCACTGCGATCCGCAAGGAGACGACGAGCGACGGCGCCGACCTGGTGGAGCCGACCTTGGCCTTCCTTGTCCGGACGATCGGGAAGTGATTAGGCGCCGCGCGCCTGGTCACCCGGCTGGGGCTTAAGCTTCGCCATCACCGTCGAGCCCTGTAGCTGGACTTCGAAGCATCCCGTATCCTCGAGCATCCGGTAGAACTTCGCGTAGCGTGGAGCATCGCGTTCCAGGCCTGGGTATTCCTGAATCAGGAACTTCTTGATCACCTCGACCTTGATCCATTCGCCTTCGGGGGCGAGGCCGGTGGCCACGTCGATGAGTGCTTCAATAATATCCTTCCGGACTAGCAGTTGCTGGCGGCGCTGGTCGGCCTCGGCTTTGCCTTGAGCCTGTTGCGCCGCGGAAAGGTTCGGGGTGTCGCGGTAATCTTGATCGTTGCCTGGATAGTTTTCTTGGCGCGGGGCGCGCGGCTGACGTTGGCCGCGCGGTTCCGGGCGGGGCGGGGTTTCCCGAACTGGGCGCGGTTCGCGAGCGGGGGCGGCGGCGCGGGTCGGACGAAGGTCGCCGAAACGGAGGTCGGGCAACATCTTCTCAAATTGCCCGAGTAACTCCAAAGCCTTCGTCTTGGTCTTAGGGGTCAGCTCGCGAATCGCTTGGCCAGCACGGCGAGGGCGGCGCGCGGTCGGACTTCGCTTGTTCTTCGGAGTCCATTCGTTCGCGGAGTTCCGACAGGTTGAGGTAGTGGTGGGCCGTCGAGCGGAGTGCCTTGTGCGTGCGTTCGCCCATGACCACAATGCGGACGCCGAGGCGCTTGGCGTCCTTCAACCACGGGGGTGAAGTCGCTGTCGTTGGTCACGAAAATGAGCGCGTTGGTGGGTTGGCCCCCGCCATTAGTTTGACCGCATCAATCGTCAGGCGCATGTCGCGGCATTCTTGCCCGGCGTGTAGCTACGCTGGTCGACGAGTTCGAGTTCTGGCCAGTCCTGGGCGAAGGCTCGCCAGCCGCTGAGGCGGCCTTGGAAGTCGCCATAAGCTCGGGCGGCGCAATGGGCGTTTCGCCGATGAAGCGGCGCAGGGTAGGGAGGTGTTGGTGTGAGACGTTGTCGGCGTCGATTAAGACACCGATACGCTGACCCTGTTGGCCCTTGGCGGCTTCGGGGGTCGAGGTCGAGGCGGCGTCGGCTTGGCGGCGGGGGGCGCGGCCCTTAGCCGGGCGCTTGGAAGGTTTGGCGGTGCGACCGCGGGGGGCGGGGGCTTTTTGGACGGGGGACGGGCCACGGGAAGGAGAAAAAGGTTCTCCTATCCCTGTCGGGAAGCCTTCCCTACTACAATGCGAAACGACCCTCGGGGCGGTTACCGATCGGTCGGTCGGGTCTTTTCATACCACTTCTGGGGGTTCTACGAGCTTTCGGTACGACTTGAGCCCTTCACTCGCCGCCCAAGGTTAAGTCGGATGCCGCCCCGCGAGGAGGGCGCGTGCTGGCGTCCCGGGCTCGTCTGGTCGGATGGAGTTCGGCAACGTAGGCCCGGCCAAGCTGTTTATCTGTTATGTAAAACACCCACCCGGTGCGGCGGGTATCGAAAACGGGCTAAGGGTTCAAATGAGCGCTGGGAGTTTGCAACGGGGACGGAGCGGCTGAAATATCACAAATATTTTTATCGGAACTTTGCCGCGAATAGAGTGTTAAAAAGAAGTGAAAGCAGTTTCCGCCTTTTTCGCTCTCTTGGTCATGACGTTCGGCCTTTGCGCTGCGCGGACCGAGCCAGTTTGGAAGGCTCAGCCTGGTCCGTGGGGCGACTTGGAGGTGCGCACCGTTTACCTGGAAGTGCCGGATACGCTATTGGCGGCCGTGTCTAAGCCTAATGCCGTCACGCGTTGGGTCTTTGAGCAGACGACCGAGACGGCGGTCCGCGAGTTATTGGTGCGCCAAGGGGTCCCCGTGGCGATGGTTGAACGGCTCCTAGATCCAGCCAGTCGGACTCTCCGGGATAACATTGTCAGCCTTTACCCGAGCGTCGCCGAAATCACCTCCCTCAGCGTCACGGCTCGATCGGGTTTATACCGCGAGTTGGCGAAGTCCTCGGCCAATGAATATCAACGTGACCCCGTCTACGTTCTAGGTGGCGATCTGGAGGACTGGTTAGAGACCTCCGGGCTGAACGAAGCTCAGGTGAAGCTCTTCCGCCGGCTGGTCTGGAAGCGTGGCGATGTCCTCGCCTTTAGTGACATCCAAGCCTTGCTGACCGTGGTGAAAGATGATGCGGAGATCCGTAATACCTTCCGAGCCTTGACCCGCGTGCGGAGTCTGCTCGTGGAGTTGAAACTCCCGTTGCAGGGTGACCGTAAGGCTTTCTTGGATTACTGGACCGCCGGGCAGGGGGACGCTCCGCAGCTGAGCTTCCTGCGTGCCGTCACCCAGCGCCAAGCGAGCCAGACGATAGACATCACACACTTTTTCCCGACGGTCATCCGTCAACGGGCCTATACTTTTCCTGAATTAGACCAAGGGGTCAAAGGACGCTTGCCGGATTGCCATTGGACTTCGCTGAACTTCTTTAATTCGACTCCGAAGGATGAGTACCTCGACATGCGCCAAGCGGCCACTCGTCTGGTGCAGGCTTACGCCACGGTCGAAGCACCCTATAAGTATGGCGACATCCTCTGCTTCCTTGACGGCGGTGAAGGGCTCCATACCTGCGTTTACATCGCGGACGACATTGTCCTGACGAAGAACGGCGACAGCGTCTTGGCCCCGTGGGTCCTGATGCAGGTTAAGGACGTGGAGGCTATCTATCGGCGTTCAGCGGACACCCGCATCCAGGGCTTCCGCCTCAAGCGCTGAAGCCCCTGCTGTCCCCGGCGGGAATCGAACCCACATCCTCGGTTTAGGAAACCAATGTTCTATCCGTTGAACTACGGGAACGCAGGAGTAAGTTAGCCTGGCGAGGGGTGGTCGGGCAAGCCTGCAACGGCGGCGGGGGCTTGACTCCGGTGGGTTTGAACCAATTTCTCTCCTATGTCCGTTTTTCCTACCTGTCCTCGCTGATGCCGCCTTGGTAATCCCCGGCTGGGCCTGGGTCGCCTTCTTAGGCTTCGTCGTCTTTATGTTGGCCCTTGATCTGGGCGTGTTCAACAAGACGGACCACATGCCCTCCTTCAAGGAAGCGGTGGCCTGGTGCGTCGTCTGGGTCTCACTGGCGGTCGGCTTCGGTTTCCTGCTGTCTGCTTGGCGGGGACCGGAGGACGCCCAGTTGTTCGCCGCTGGCTATGTCCTCGAACTCGCCCTCTCGGTCGATAACCTCTTCATTTTCATCCTAGTCTTCGCCCACTTTAAGATCCCGGATCACCTGCAGCACCGCGTCCTCTTCTGGGGCATCATCGGGGCTGTCGCCATGCGGGCGGCCTTTATCGTCGTGGGCGTCGCGGCCGTCGAAAGCTTCACTTGGCTACTCCCGGTCTTTGGGGCTTTCCTCGTCTTCACTGGGGTCAAGCTGGCCCTGTCGCGGGACGAGCATGAAGGCAAAGGCATGGATGAAAACCTGTTCGTGCGGCTGGCCCGGAAGTTCTTCCCGCTCACGCCCCGTTTACATGGCAACAAGTTCTGGGTCATAGAAGAGGGCGTCCGCCGGTTCACTCCGCTCTTTCTCGTGCTGCTCGTTGTCGAGGGCACCGACCTGATCTTCGCGATTGATTCCATCCCCGCCGTGCTGGGCATCCTGCCTCCCGAGATGTCCATCGAGAATAAGCGCTTCATCGCTTTCACCTCCAATATCTTCGCCATCATGGGGCTGCGCTCGATGTATTTCGCCTTAGCGGGCTTCATGCACTTATTCCGTTTCCTCAAGCCGGCCTTGTCCTTCATCCTGGTCTTCATTGGCGTTAAGATGATCCTGCCGTGGGCTGCCGGTCTGGGTCAGCCCGAGGGACAGTTCGCCGGCTGGGCGCAGGCCCTCGTCCACGAAGGCCGCTTGCATGTCCCGACTTCGGTCTCCCTCTCAATCATCGGCTTTGTCCTGGCCATCGCCATCGCTCTATCGGTCGCGTTCCCGAAGAAGAAATAGGAAAGATTTGGTGTTTCCACCCGCGGGGCTCGCCGCCACGCTAGGGCTGTGTTCAACCGCCGCTACCAACCCTACTTGGTCCACCTTAAGGGGAGCCGGCGGCTTTTGGTGTTGGCGCTGTTAGCGGGCGTCTGTTTTGCGGCCAGCAGCGCGTTAGGTATCCCTTTCCTGATTGGGAAGGTCTTGCCAGCGGTTTTTGGCTCGGAGGCCCAGCAGGCGGCGCCGCTCATTGTCTTCCCCGCATGGTTGGGTTGGAGCCCCCTGCACTTGCCTAAGGGGCACGAGGTGACGTTCGCGGTCGCTTTTCTGCCGGCCGTTTTCTGCGTCCGTGGCCTCTCGGAATTCTCCGCCAATCTCCTCTTAAATCTTGCCGGCCTGCGCGTGGTCGAGTCCGTCCGGCGGGCGGTCTTTGCGCGGCTGCAGCGCCTGCACCTCGGTTTCTTTGCCAAGTTGCCGACGGGGGATCTCTTACAGCGAGTGATCAACGATGCTAACTCGGTTCGCACCGTCCTTGTGGACGTTTCGAATGATATCTTGATTCAGCCGCTGACGTTACTCTTCGCCCTCGGCTACGTGACCTGGATTTGTTTGGCCAAGCCCGACGGCTACTGGTTCCTGGGTTGCCTCCTCGTCGTGCCCGTGGCCGTTTTCCTAGTGCGGTCTATCGGTGCCGCCATCCAGCGGCGCGCTCGCGCGGGTCTCACTTCGGCTTCGGATTTGAACGGTATCGCCGTGGAGAACTTACAGTCCGCCCGCGAGGTGCGCGCCTATGGTTTGCAGGACCGCGAGTGTGCCCGGTTCGACGCCGCCAGCCGCGAGGGCCTGCGGATTCAGGCTAAGCTGGTCCGCTACGAAAAGGCTTTGTCGCCGCTGTTAGAAATTTCGGCGTCCATCGGCATCGCTTTGGCCATTGGCGTCGGTGCTGGTATTGGCTTCCGCTTCGAAGAACTCCTGGCGCTGATTGCCGCGTTCTATTTAGCCTACGGCCCCTTAAAGCGCCTCGGTTACGTGAACAGCCGCTTGAGTATGGCTGAGCCCGGCTTGGAGCGCTTGACGGAAATTCTGGAGGCCCCGATTGAGGTGGATGATACACCGGACGCCCGGGCCTTGGGGCGCGTGCGTGGTGAGCTCAGCATGGACCAACTGACTTTTGCCTACGGCACTGAGCCCATCCTGAGCGACGTCACGCTGCGGATTCCGGCCGGGCAGTCGGTGGCCTTGGTCGGTCCAAGCGGGGCCGGTAAGAGCACGTTCGTCAATCTGGTGCCACGTTTCTTTGACCCGCAATCCGGTTCAATTCAGGTCGACGGCTACGACTTACGGACGGTGAAGCAGGTCGATTTGCGGGCCAACATCGCCTTGGTCTCGCAGGAGCCCGTACTGTTTAATGAGACTATCGCCGAGAACATCCGCCTCGGTCGCCCTGCCGCCACCGATGCGGAGGTCCGTGCGGCCGCCCAATTGGCGGGAGCTTTGGAGTTCATCGAGGCCCAGCCGCAGGGGTTCGCCACGCTGGTGGGTGAGCGCGGTTCGCGCCTTTCGGGTGGGCAACGGCAGCGTGTCTCCATCGCCCGCGCTTTTTTGAAGGATGCCCCCATCCTGATTCTCGATGAAGCCACTTCGGCGCTGGATACCGACACCGAGCGAAGCATTCAGCACTCGCTCGCCAAGCTGATGAAAGGGCGCACGACGCTGATTGTGGCGCACCGCTTCTCGACCATCCGTGATGTCGACCGCGTGCTCGTCTTCGATGGCGGCCGCATCGTCGCGGACGGCCCCCGCGAGGAGGTCTACCGTTCGAACGAACTCTTTCGGCGTCTGTGGGATAACCAAGCCCAGGGCATTTCGTGATGCGTATCTTGGTGGTCAAGTTCTCCGGCCTGCGCGGAGCCCTCGCCACCACGGCCGCCTTCCGCTCGCTCAAGGAGCGGCATCCGGGTGCGGCGGTCACCTTCGTCACGGCCCCCGGCAGCGAGCCCGGCCTCGAGGGCTGTCCGGTCGTCAGTGAAATCGTGGCCTTTGACCCGCAGGCCAGTGCTTGGGAGGCTTGGGCCTTACTCAACCACCTACGCCGGCAGCGTTTTGATGCGGCGGTCGCCTTGGGGGTAGATACTTTATCTCGCCGCCTAGTGGCGTGGAGCGGGGCCGCTAAGCGCGCCTGCGCCGGCCAACCCTCCTGGGCCCTCTACCCTTGGTTTCATCAAGTGGTGACCGGCTCCGTGGCCGATCCGCACGAGGCTTCGCGCGATCATGCGGTACTGTCGGCGGTCTTTGGTTTGGCCCAGGAAGTGCCAGGGCTTTGGTATGCAACTTCGCGCATGGAGGCGCACGGGCTCTTGGTGGAGCCACGCCGTTATGCGGTCATTCACCCAGGAGCTTCGCGCGTCGAACAAGTCTTTGAGGTGGATAAGTGGGCTAAGGTCGGCCGCGAACTCGTCGCTAGTCGCCGGGTTGATCGCATCGTTGTTTCGGCGGGCACATCTTCCTCCGAACGAATCATGGCGGAGGCCTTATGCGGGCTGATTGGTCCCGCCGCCCAGCCTACTCGCGGCGGGTTGGGCGTACCGCATTTAGCCAAGCTGATCAGTGAAGCCCGGCTTTTCATGGGGGCTGACTCGCCCATCCTACAATTGGCGGCTGCGGTGAACACGCCTGTGGTCGGCGTCTTTGGTCCCTCGGACTACATCCGGTCCCGCCCGTGGGGCGTGCTTCACCGCATTGTGCGGGTGGATACCACGCCCTTCGAGGGTGAAGGGTCGCAGGATTATCGGCAGCGTATGGATCGCGCTTTGGCTCGGATTACTCCCGACCAAGTAATCCGCGCGGCCGAGGAGGTCCTGCAGTTGAGTAATCCGTGATGCGTTCGCTTGACCCTTGTCCGCGGTCTTGGACTGTAAGCCCGTGAGCGTCGCGAGCACCCATTACGATGCGGTCATCATCGGCGCCGGTATGTCCGGCCTCGCGGCGGCGGTGCGTCTCGGGATGTTCGGCCAGAAGGTCCTGGTCCTGGAGCGGCATAATTCCGCGGGCGGACTCAATTCCTTCTACGCGCGTGGGCAGCGCAAGTATGACGTCGGCCTACACGCCCTCACCAATTGGGTGCCCGAAGGCACCAAGGGAGCTCCGCTGGTCAAGTTGATGCGCCAGCTCCGTATTCGTCGTGAAGAGCTCGACCTTTGTCCGCAGCTCGGCTCCCGCGTCACGATGGCTGGCCGGAACCTTCGCGTGAATAATTGCTTCGCGGACTTCGAGGCGGATGTCGCCCGAGAGTTTCCGCGCTCCATCGATCGCTTCCGCGCGCTGGATGCTTATCTGTCGGGCCTGGATGAGGCGGCCTTGGAGGCGCGGGGTGGTTCGGCCCGTGCACTGCTGGATGAACGACTCGGCGACCCCCTCCTGCGCGATATGCTCCTCCTCCCGACCTGCTTCTATGGCAGCGCGGTCGAGGACGATATCGAAGTCTCGCAGTTTGCCGTCATGTGGCGCTCCTTGTTTAAGGAAGGCTTCGCGCGCCCGTTCATCGGTGTCCGTCAGGTCATTCGTTTACTCATCGATCGTTGCCGCGAGCATGGCGTCGAGCGACGCATGAAGTGTGGGGTTCGTCGCCTCGAGGTGCGGGGCGATCGGGTGTCCGCTATTGCTTTGGACGACGGCACGGAGGTCACTGCCGAGCGCGTGTATTCCTCGGCAGGCGCGATCGAGACCTTACGCCTGCGCTCTGATCAGGCGCCCCTCGTCGGCGCTAGCGAGGTTGGCCGGCTGGGTTACGCTGAGACCATTGCCACCTACGAGCCGCAGGCCTTCGCGAACTTTGGTTGGCAGGACACGATCATTTTCTTCTGCGACGACGAGCGCTTCTCGTATCGTGCCCCGGCGGACTTGGTCGACCCGCGCTCTGGGGTCATCTGTATTCCAAATAATTACCACTACGGGGCGGGCCGGGCGCTGGATGAAGGCTGGCTGCGTGTCACTGCCTTGGCTAACCACGATGCCTGGTGCCGCTTGCCGGAAGCCGAGTACTTGGCGCAGAAGCAGGCTTGGTGTGCGCGCCTCAATCGCGTGGCCCGGGCGCACCTGCCCGCGGTAGCGGACGCTGTCCACGACGCTGCCCAGACGTCGACCGACGTCTTTACGCCCCGCACTGTCCGTAAGTTTACGGGGCACTTAAACGGGGCCATTTACGGGGCTCCGACCAAGCGCCGGGATGGCCGGACCGATGTCGCCAACCTCTTTCTCATCGGGACGGACCAAGGGTTTTTGGGCGTCACCGGCGCAATGCTTTCTGGCATTTCGATGGCTAACCTGCATGGTTTAAAGGCCTGACCCCATCCCCATGAGTGCGCCCGATTTTTCGTCTACCCCCCGTCCGTTATGGCGAGACCTCATGCAGCCGGCCGTGATTGTCGGCGCCCTCGGCTACTTCGTCGATATCTACGACCTCACGCTCTTCATGACGGTGCGCGAGAAGAGCCTCGCTGGGCTGGGGCTCCATCACCTGATCAGTGGGGCGCCTTGGTACCAAGACCTCCTTTCTTGGCAGATGGCAGGCATGCTCCTCGGCGGTATCTTCTTTGGCATCCTCGGCGACCGCATGGGACGGCTGACGACGCTGTTTGGGTCCATTCTTCTTTATTCTATCGCAAACATCGCCAACGGGATGGTCGATACTTTCGAGGCCTACGCGGCTTGGCGCTTCATCGCCGGCATTGGCCTCGCGGGTGAGCTCGGCGGTTGCATTGCGCTGGTCTCGGAGACGCTATCCAAGGAACGGCGTGGCTATGGGACTACCTTGGTCGCTACCGTGGGCGTTTTTGGGGCGGTCGTGGCGGGTTATATGGCCGACCATGTTGACGCCATCGGTGCGGTCTTCGGAACTGAAGGCTGGCGGATGAGTTACTTTATTGGCGGAGGCCTTGGCCTCGCCTTGCTTCTCTTGCGCGTGGGTGTGCATGAGTCCGGCATGTTTCAGCATGCGAAGGAATCCGCCGCCGAAGGCTCCATCGCCCGCGGGAATTTCTTCGCCCTATTCACGTCCCGCGAGCGCTTCGCCCGTTACGCCCGCTGCGTGCTCATTGGTCTCCCTACTTGGTTTATGATTGGCATCCTCGTCCAACGTGCGGCGACCGTGTTTGCTCCGGCGGCGGGGATCCAGGGCGAGAAGGTGCAGACGAATTGGGCCGTCGCTGCTTTCTACCTTGGCCTGACCTTCGGGGACCTCGCGAGCGGCATCGCCAGCCAGCTGCTAAAGTCGCGCAAGAAGGTCGTCGCCGCCTTTTTAGGCTTCAGCCTGCTTTGCGTTAGCGTCTTCCTCTATGGTGCGGATGGCTGGACGACCACCGGCTACTACCGGCTCATCTTCCTGATGGGCTTTGGCATGGGCTATTGGGCACTCTTCGTCACTATTGCGGCGGAGCAGTTCGGTACGAACTTGCGCGCCACGGTCGCGACGACCGTCCCGAACTTTGCGCGCGGGTCGCTTGTCTTACTGACCTTCTGTTTCACGATGCTGATCGGCACCAAGGAGGCTCCGAACTACGCCCCCTCGACCGCGGGCTTAATCTTGGGCGTCGTCTGCTTCGGCGCAGCCTTCTTGGCGCTCTGGAAGATGGAAGAGACCTACGGTAAGGACCTCGACTACCAGGAGCAGAAGTAGCCCTTACTTGGCCGCCGGTGCTGGCCGGTCAGCCACGCAGCGGAAGCCGGCGTGGTTGGTTGAGGTCAGCGTATCAAGGCCTTGGCGGGACGTCGCGCGGTAGCGGAAGCAGTAGCCTTCGTCGCAGAGCCAGGAGCCGCCCCGGATGACGTGCTGGCCATAGCCAGTCCCCTCGGGGTCGAAGCCGATGGTTGGGCCCAGCGGGTTGACGGCGGGCGAGACTTTATAGAAGTCAGGGTGATACCAATCCTCGCACATTTCCCAGACGTTACCGGCTACGTCGTAGAGGCCATAGCCGTTCGGCGGGAAGCTGGCGACGGGCGCGACGCTCTTAAAGCCATCAACGCCGGTGTCGTTGGCCGGGAACGTGCCCTGCCAGTGGTTGCACTGGTATTTCCCGTTGGGGCGTTCTTCTTTGCCCCAGACGAACGGCATATCTTTCAGCCCGCCGCGCGCCGCGAATTCCCATTCGGCTTCGGTGGGCAGGCGCTTACCGGCCCAAGTCGCGAACGCATGCACGTCTTTCCAGGTGAGGCAGAGGACGGGGTAGTTCATGCGCTGCTCGATCGTTGAGCCTGGGCCTTCGGGTGTGCGCCACGTCGCTGCGGCGGTAAATTTCCACCACGGCAGGTTGCCGCTCGTGCCGCATTGGAAGGGGTCGACGCCTTGGACACGCTTAAAGATCAGCGAACCTCCTTTGAGGTACTCGGCTGGGGCGTTGGGAAATTCTTGAGCACTGAGATCCTTTTCGGCTTCGGTCACATAGCCCGTGGCTTGGACGAAGGCTGCAAACTGCGAGTTGGTTACTTCGGTTTCATCCATCCAGAAGCCCTTGACCTGCACATTGTGGGCGGGGCCCTCTTCCTTGTGTTTGTCGTCGACGTTGACGGTCCCCATCCGGAATTCCCCGCCCGGGATCCAGACCATCTTGCAGACATTGGCTGGATCGACTGCGGGTGTGCGGCTCATCCAGTAGAACAGCCCGACGGGCAATAGCATGAAGAGAGCGGTAGCCACGATGATCGTACTACGGGCCCGGGAGGCCGGGCCGTCGGCTGCTTCGGTGGTTTTCATGGGGTGGGTAGGGGAGGGATAACCGCTGTTTTGGCACGGTCGACCCTTTCTTATTTTGCGCCGCTCCGAGGATATCGCCTCGCCCTTAGGCGCTGGGAGGCATTAGACCAACATCATCATGAGTTCGTCCCAAGAAGAAGCCCTCCAGATCTTCCGTGACTCCCGTGCCCTCCTGACGGGGCATTTCGTTCTACGCTCCGGCTTGCATAGCGGCCACTTCTTCCAGTGTGCCCAGGTCTGTCAGTACATGGACAAGGTCACTCGACTCATCGAACTGCTCCGCCCTAAACTGGCCGCTTACCCTTGCGATGTCGTCCTAGCTCCGGCCATGGGCGGCTTGGTCGTCGGGCAGGAGCTCGCCCGCCAGCTGGGCGTCCGCTTTATCTTTGTGGAGAAGGAGAACGATCGCTTAGTCCTCCGCCGTAACTTCACCTTCCGCCCCGGCGAGCGGGTCTTGATTGCCGAGGACGTCGTCACCCGTGGCGGGCGTGTGCAGGAATGCTTGGACATCGTCGCGCAGCAAGGGGCGACGACGGTCGCTGCGACGAGTCTCGTCGACCGGTCCGGCGGTCAAACTAAGTTCACGGTGCCTTTCATCGCTTTAATGGAACTGACCTTCCCGACCTACCCGGCCGATCAGGTACCAGCAGATTTAGCGAAGATTCCGGCCAGCAAGCCGGGGTCGTAAGCGGCTGGAGGGGCTGCTTGGGGGGTAAAACCGCCCGCAAACGAGTCGGGAACGCCTTGTGCCTTGCACCCGGCGGGGCTCTTCCCTACGCCAACCCCTAACTTTCCATGGATCGCAAAAATCTCTTTTTAGGTCTCGGCTGCGTCTCGCTGGCCCTGTTTCTGTACATCCTCAATGCCCCGAAGCCTACCCCGGTCGTCCCAGGTGCTTCGAAGGCGGTCGAGAGCGGCGCCGCTACCCCCGGGAAGGCCTTGGCGGCGGTTCCAGCTGCACCCTCGGTCGGTGCTGCCGGTGGTATCGCCATCAATCCAGCCGACGCCAAGCGTGTCACGCTCGAGAACGGTTTCGTCAAGGTCACCTTCACCTCTCGGGGTGGCGCGATTGAGACGGTTGAGCTCTTGAAGCAGTTCGCCGATACCGAGCGCAAGGGTAAGGTCGTTTTCAACGATAAGAACGCCGAGGCCGCCCTCGCCCTAGGCGTGCGCAATGCGGTGACCAATAAGGTCGAGCCAGTCTATTCTGAATTCACGGCGAGCGTCGACGAGAAGGCCCGCGCAGTCACGTTTACGGGCAAGCTACCGGACGGCACCCGCGTGATCCGTCGCTTCTCCCTTAACCTCGGCGAGAAGGAAGGCGAAGAGCCCTATGCCGTTCGCTTTAGCACGCAGGTCGTGCCGTCCGCCGCGGGCGTCGCCGCCACGCGCGTTTGGCTGTCCACCGGTTGCTGGAACTTGACCGCGGGTGACACCATTAATCAGTATATTTCGATCTTGGCCCATGATGGGGATGACCTGACCCGCGTCGGTCCCGAGGTCTTTGTGGACTCCTCTGGCTTCTTCGGCCTAGGTTCGCATAAAGCGGTGGCCGAGCAGCCGGCTGCTGCGGTCGGCAAACCCTACCAGTGGGTCTCTTCGGGTAATCAATTCTTCGCTTCCATTGTCCATGTAGACGCCGCTAGCCGGGGCACGCGCTCTGAATTCCTCGCTCGTCCGGTCGAGTTAACGAAGGAGACCCTCGGTATTCAGGCCTTTGCCTATTGGGAAAGCCCAGTGGCGGCTGACGCCTCCATTACGACCGAAGGTAACTTCTTCGTTGGGCCCAAGGAGTATGCCCGCGTCTCAGCCTTAGCCGATGGCCAGGTGGACGTGCTCCAGTTCTCCAAAATCCTCGGCTTCATTTCATTCGGTGCCATCTGCAAACTCCTGTTAGCCTGCCTAGGTGGCGTGCATTCCTTACTCACCTGGACAGGCGGTTGGTCTTGGGGCTGGGCGATTGTCATCCTGACCGTCCTCATTAAAATCCTCACCTGGCCGCTCACCGCCGCGCAGCAGCGTAGCGCCTTAAAGATGCAGCAGTTCGCCGGCCCGATGAAGGAGCTGCGCGAGAAGTACAAGGACAACTCAGAGAAGCTGAACAAGGAGATGATGAAGCTCTACCAAGAGCATAAGATCAACCCCTTCGCCGGCTGTCTCCCGATCTTCATCCAGATCCCCATCTTCTTTGGTCTGTACACGGCCTTCCAGACCACCGTGGAACTGCGGCTGGAATCCTTCCTCTGGATTCACGACTTGGCGGCACCAGACACGGTGTTTTCTATCGCTGGTTTCGGCATCAACATCCTCCCGGTCCTCATGGGTATTACCATGTGGATTTCGATGCGCATGACCCGAATCCCTCGGCCGACGAGACGCAGAAGATTATCATGTACACGATGGCCTTGGTCTTCCCAGTCATCTGTTATACGCTGCCAGCGGCCTTATCCCTTTACATGACGGTGCAGAACCTTTTGACGATCCTCCAGGCCAAGATGACGACAATCCCCACGGACGTGGTCGTGGTTGAGTCCCGGCCGAAGAAGGCCAAAGGCTGATTTCACCTAACCCCACCTCCCCATGTCAGGTCATAGTAAATGGCACACGACCAAGCGGCATAAGGCCGTCATCGACGCTAAGCGCGGCAAGGTTTTCTCCGTGCTGGCGAAAGAAATCTCCCTCGCGGCCCGTGCAGGTGGCGGTAGTCCCGAGACCAACGTTCGCCTCCGCACGTTGATGGATAAGGCCCGTGCGGCGAACATGCCGTCGGACAATATCAAGCGGGCGGTACAGAAGGGTACCGGCGAAATTCCCGGCGTCGTTTACGAAGAGATTACCTACGAAGGCTATGCCCCCGGTGGCGTCGGTATCATTGTCGAGAATCACGACCGATAATAAGAACCGCGCCGCGGCCGAAGTGCGCCAAGCCTTTAACGATAACGGGGGCAACATGGCACAGACTGGTGCCGTATCGCATAGTTTCCAGCGGAAGGGCCAAATCTTGATTGGCGCGGCGCAGATCTCCGAGGATCAGCTCATGGAGCTCGTCCTCGAGGCCGGCGCCGATGACATCATTAATCCACGGCGACCACTTCGAGGTGCTATGCGCGATTGCCTCGTACGACTCCGTCGCCAAAGCCTTGCAGGAAAAATCTCTGAAGCCAGAATCCAGCGAAATTGCCTACGTCACGAGCATCCCGGTGCCAGTCAGCGACGTGGCGATTGCGAAGCAGGTCATGGAACTCATTGACGCCTTGGAGTCCCTCGACGACGTGAAGGCCGTGCACGGCAACCACGAGATCGACGAGAAGTTGCTCGGGTAGGTCGTTTTCCGGCTTCCCTGCGCGCTGCCTTGAGGCCACCCTGTCGGGGTGGCCTCTATTTCCTCGTCCCGTCCTGGCCCCTCAACCGTCCGCACGGCGGCCCGCGCGGTGATTTTGCGGGGGTCGGAGTTATTAGTCGTCCGGGTGCGGACCGACGAAGGGGAATTCCTGGTCCTACCAGGCGGCGGTCAGGAGCATGGCGAAACGTTGACCGATACCGTCCAGCGCGAGGTTTTTGAGGAACTGGGCTTGAGGGTCGTTCCCGGCCGCTTGGTCTACCTCCGCGAGTATGTCGGCAAGAACCATGGCATGCACCGCATCCATGGCCGCTTCCATCAGGTCGAAGCCGTCTTCCACTGTGCGTGTGGTGATTTTTCGCCCATCGGTGGTGGCCTGACTACCGATCGTCGGCAGATTGGTTTCGAGTGGATTCCCTTGGAAAAACTGGCCGATTACCCCCTTTCCCCGCAGGGACTAGGGGCGATTATCGCCAGTCCCTGCAAGATGGCTCCGCGCGTTACCTGGGGGATGTGCACTGAAGGCTTGCCAGCAGCCTTTCTGTTCCCTTTGTTCACCTTCCGCTTTTTGGGGGTATAGCTCAGTTGGTTAGAGCGCCTGATTGACATTCAGGAGGTCGAAGATTCGAGTTCTTCTACTCCCACCACTTTAAGAACCCCAGCCGACTTAGGCTGGGGTTCTTTTTGCCTAGCCCCGCGGAGCCTGGCCCACCTTTTTTCTCGCTCACTCCCATCGGTTGTCCTTACCCCTATGAGTGTATTTCCTAACATGAGCAGCACCCATATCACCGAAATCAACGCCCGCGAAATCCTCGATTCTCGCGGCAACCCGACCATCGAAGTCGACGTCCGGCTGGCCTGTGGCGCCCTCGGTCGCGCCGCCGCCGTCCGTCCGGCGCTTCCACTGGCACCTTCGAAGCCCACGAACTCCGCGACTCCGACGTGAGCGCCAAGTCTTTCCCAAAGGGCGTTGACCCGAAGAAGCGCTACAACGGCAAGGGCGTCCTCAAGGCCGTCGCCAACGTGAACGAAGAGATCGCCCCGATGCTCGAAGGCGTCGATGCGCAGGATCAGGTCGGTATCGACCGCGCCATGATCAAGCTCGATGGCACGAAGAATAAGAACAAGCTCGGCGCCAACGCCATCCTCGGCGTGTCCATGGCCGTAGCGAAGGCTTCCGCTATCGCCCTCAATCAGCCCCTCTACCGCTACATCGGTGGCCCGAACGCCAAGGTCCTCCCGGTGCCCCTGATGAATATCATGAACGGTGGCGCTCACTCCGATGCCCCGGTCGACATCCAGGAATTCATGGTCGTCCCCAGCGGCGCCAAGTCCTTCCGCGAAGCCCTGCGCATGGGCACGGAAATTTTCCACGCCCTGAAGAAGGTTCTCAAGGCTAAGGGCCTCTCGACCTCCGTCGGTGACGAAGGCGGTTTCGCTCCGAAGGTCGCCTCCAATGAAGCCGCCCTCGAAGCCATCGTCGAAGCTATCAAGGCCGCTGGCTATAAGCTCGGCTCCGAAGTCTTCCTCGCCCTCGACGTTGCCGCTACCGAGTTCTTCGACGAGAAGACCGGCAAGTACACCTTCCACAAGTCCGACAAGTCGCAGCGCAACTCTGAGGCGATGATCAAGTTCTACCAAGACCTACAGAAGCGCTACCCAATCGTCTCGATTGAAGACGGCTTCTCCGAGGCCGATTGGAAGGGCTGGAAGTCCGCCACCGTCGCGATGGGTGCCAACACCCAGCTCGTCGGCGACGACCTCTTCGTCACCAACACCGAGTTCCTCTCGCGCGGGATCAAGACTGAAACCGCTAACTCGATCCTTGTGAAGGTGAACCAAATCGGTTCGCTCACCGAGACCTTCGACGCCGTGGCCATGGCCCAGCGCGCTGGCTACTCCGCCATCATCTCCCACCGCTCCGGCGAAACGGAAGACGCGACCATTGCGGACATCGCGGTGGCCCTCAACGCTGGCCAAATCAAGACCGGCTCGCTCTGCCGCTCCGACCGTGTCGCCAAGTATAACCAGCTCCTCCGTATCGAAGAAGAGCTCGGCCAGCACGCGATCTACGCCGGTAGCACGATGCGCTGGACGAAGTAACCCTTCGTTCGGAGCTTCCGACTCAAGGGCCGCCCAAATGGGCGGCCCCTTTTGTTGACTCACTCAAGTGGGGCGTCCGTTCGCTGCCTGTGGGTCCCCAGCGACGCCTGGAGGCTGGGCTGGGGCTTGCCGTTTGACGGTGAGCCCTTAACTTGGCGGGGTGCTTCGCCCCCTCGCCCTCTGCTTCTTTGCCCTCGTGGCCGCCGCGGCCGAACCTGCGGTCGAACGGCTGTTTGTCTTAGGCGATTGGGGCTGGGCTGACCCCGACATGGAGCGGCAGTATTCGTTGGTACGGCAAAACGCCGACTTACAACGGGCCGTGGCGAAGGCGATGGCCGTGCAGGCCGCGAAGGAGCCGGTTTCGGCAGTCGTGACGACGGGCGATAACTTCTATCCGAGTGGCGTGAAGTCGGTCACGGACCCGCGCTGGACGACGTCGTTTGAGCAGGTTTACGCCGCGCCAGCGCTGCAGGTGCCATGGATTGCTTCGCTCGGTAACCACGACCATGACCACGAAAACTCGGCGCAGGCTCAAGTCGATTACGCGGCTAAGTCCAAGGGCCGCTGGATTATGCCAGCCCTTTACTACGCGCACCATCTTCCCGTCCAAGATATCCGCGTGATTGTCCTCGACGCCTGCTCGCTGAGCCCGCGGTGGAATTCGCGTTATTTCAGCGCCGAGGCCGAGCGGGCGACTGCGGCCCAATGGGCATGGGTCGAAACTGAACTAGCCAAGCCCGCCCGCTGGAAGGTTGTCGTCGGCCACCTGCCCATCCGCAGTCACGGTATCCATTCCACTGAGCCCGAATATATCCGTCGGCTGACCCCTTTGCTCGAGAAGCACCGCGTCCAACTTTACCTTAATGGACATAACCACCACGCCGAACTCGTGAAGGAAAAGGGCGTGGCCTACGTGACTTGCGGCAATGGCTCCGACCTTTACCCGATTGGTTCCGGCCAGGGTTCGGAGTTCATCGGTGCCTATGCCGGCTTTACGGCCTTGGACTTTGGCCGTGAGGAACTGGTGATCCGCTTCTTTGACGCCGAGGGTAAGGTGCGGCATCGGGCCGTCCAGCCCCGCTGAGGCCCTGCGTTGACCTGCCCGAGATTGTGGCTACACCCAGTCCCGTGACTCCTTACCTGCAGCAGCGTCGCCCTGAGCTCCTCACGGCCTACCGCGATGGGCTCCTCCAGGATGTCATTCCTTTCTGGCTGAAGCACGGCATGGACCGCACCAACGGCGGTATCTACACGGCGCTCGGCCGGCACGGCGAACTCCTTGATTCGGATAAATCGGTATGGTTTCAGGGTCGCGCGGCTTGGACGTTCGCGAATCTCTATAACACGGTGGAGCCGCGCCCGGAATGGCTCGAAGCGGCTTTGTCCTGCGGCAATTTCCTGCACGACCGTTGTCCGGATCTAACCGGCAAACTCCATTTCACCGTGACGGCCGAGGGCGATCCGCTCCGCATGCGCCGTTACGTGTTCAGCGAGTGCTTCGCGGCCATCGCCTACGGGGCCCTCTTTCACGCCACCGGCCAAGCTCAGTGGAAGGAGCGGGCCATCGCCGCGTTTGATCTTTTCCTGAAGTTCAACCGCGAGTCAGGCCACATCGCCCCGAAGACTTCGCCGGAGACCCGTCCGATGAAGGGTCTCTCGCCGCTGATGATGACCTTGGTGACGGCCCAGGACATGCGGGCCGACCTCGGGGATATTTTTGTGCGCGGTAAGACGCTGACACAGTGGGCGGCTGAGGCGATTGCCGAGATCCGGGCGGATTTCGTGAAGCCCGACCTGAAGGCGGTCATGGAAGTGGTGGGCCCCAATGGTGAAATCTACGATCACTTTGACGGCCGACTGCTAAACCCTGGTCACTCCATCGAGGCGGCTTGGTTTATTTTACGCGAGGCCCGTCATCTCGGCAACGAGTCCATGCAGCGACTCGGGCTCGACATGCTCGATTGGATGTGGGCCCGCGGGTGGGACCGTGAGCATGGCGGGATTCTCTACTTCGTCGATCTCTACGGGAAACCGATCCAAGAGTATTGGCACTTCATGAAATTCTGGTGGCCTCACAACGAAGCGATTATCGCAACGCTCATGGCTCACGTGATGACCGGTGACCCTAAGTACGCCGAGATGCACCGCCAGGTGCATGATTGGTCTTACGCGCATTTTCCCGACCGCGAAGGCGGCGAATGGTACGGTTACCTTGACCGCGAAGGCCGCCCGACGACCGAGCTCAAGGGTAACATGTGGAAGGGACCTTTTCATATGCCCCGCCAGAAACTGGTGTGCTGGCAACTCTTGGAGGGCTTAAGCTGATACCATGCTTGGGCAGAGAGAGCCGATGTCGGGTGATGATTACGTGCCGTGTGTCGAATGTGACCGCGGTATTCCGCGCACACGCTTCGTCGACGGTAAGGTCGCGTGTCCTTGGTGCCAGGCTGTGCAGGATGATGCGGGCGGGCAGGTGGTCGTCAGCCCGTTGCCAGTCGGGGCGACGCATCCAAAGGTCACGCAGCGTATTGAAGGGGCGGAGCAGGTCTATGTGGCGCGACAGGGCACGTGGTTCGGTTGGTTCTGGTTGGCCTTCACGACCGTCCACTGCGTATTCATGTTCTACGGGCTGGCGTACGGGACGGTCCGGATCAACGGCCAGTTGGTCGCGCACCCGAGCGTCTGGCATTTCCTCGGGCTCTCGGCGTTTTACTCACTTTTCTTTGCCGTTGGCTTCGCGTTCACCCTCAGCCGTTACACCGTTCGACTGGCGGACGCGCAGGCGACCGTGCGGTTTCGGCTGTTCCCCTTCGTCGGCTGGACTTGGCGTTTGGCCGTCGGCGAGGTGATCCGCGTTTCGTTAGCCTACCGGGGTGCCCGCGAAAACAATAGCGCGGTGACCGCCGTCGTCTTGGCGTCCGACGGTAAAGAAATCAGCTTTGGTTCCTTCTTGGCCAAGGACGTGAAGGAGTACCTTGCGGGATCGATTGACGGCTTCTACAACGGTGCCGCAGGCGAGTCGGCTGCCTTCATTCCCAAACCTTGAGCGCAAATGCTCCGGTCGAATCACTTACCTTCGAGCTGGGTTCCTGTGATGGTGCGGTAGAGGACGATGGTATTGCTGGCCGGCTCGTAGAGCACGCCCACGTCGGCACCCACCTGAGCCATCGAACTGTAAGCAAAGGGCCCTGGGAAGAGTAGGGTCGATTCGGCCCAGGTCTTGCCGCCGTCTTCGGAGCGACGGAACGTGCCGTTAGCCCGGTTTTTTCCGGCAGGATTTAAGAAAAAGATAGTCGTCTTGCCGCCGGCCGTGGCGGAAAGCAGGGAGCCTTGGCAGACGGGCTCGGGCAGGGCGGCATCTTCCGTGGCCTTCGCCCAGGTAGCGCCACCATCTTGTGACCAGGAAACCTTGCGCAAGGGGGCGCCTGAACGCCAGCGCCGCGAATTCAGATAGAGGGAGCCATCGGCGGTTTCGGCGACCTGGACTTCGTTGAGCTGCATGCCTTCCTGGGGCACTTCCGCCCCGCGTTTCCAGGTTTTGCCAGCATCATCGCTGAAGGCGACCCAGTTCACGAAATTCCGTTTCTCGTCTTGGGAGTTGAACGGTATCACTAGGCGACCCGCAAATTTACCTTTTTGTAGTTGGATGCCGATGCCGGGGCCGGAGGCGCAGGTCACGGCGTTGTCAGGCTTTACTTCATTACTCACATCGACGGGCTTGGACCAAGTCGCGCCTTCGTCGTCCGACGTCACAAACTTTAGGCGGTTGCCCTTCGGGTCCTTCGGGCCAGCGGGGAGGCCGCTGAACTCTTTGCCACCCGCGGGGAAAGTCTGGAAGAAGAGGAAGACGCGGCCGCTCTTGGCGTCCTGCACGAGGCAGGGGTTATTGCAGCTGTCATCTCCCTGCTCATAGGCGAGGGCGGGCTTCGACCACGTTTTCCCTTGGTCCTTGGAGAGAGCGACGAGCAGGTCGTTACCCGCTTGGTCGGTCGCTTTATCGCGGGCTTCGGCGATGGCGATGAGCGTGCCCTTGGCCGTCATGAGCAGCGCGGGGATGCGCACGGAAGCATGCGTGATATTCTTCTTCGCTTCGAAGACGGCAATCGTCGGCGTTTCGGAGAGCTTGGGCGCTGCGGTGAGGCAGGCCGGCAGGAGGAGGCAGAGCGTGATTAGTCTTTCCATGAGAAATAGCCGATGGCTTCGAGTTCGCCGAGAATCGCTTGGACGCCCGCGGCGTCTGGGTTGGCGTTGGGTAGGCGGGCGGGCCCGACTGGGACGCCGAGGTGCGTCATCAGAGCCTTGGCGCAGCCCATGTAGCCGCGTTTGGCGACGATGCGGATCACCTGCATCATGCGGTCCTGCTCGAGCTGGCAGGTGGCGAGGTCGCCCTTGGGGAAGGCCACCATCATGCGCTGCAACGGGCCGGGGACGAAGTTGTACGTGCTGCCGACGCCGCCTTGCGCGCCCATGGCAAGGGCTGCGAGGAAGTATTCGTCGATGCCCCAGGGTAGGTCGAACTTACCGCCGTCGAGGCGCTTGCCGAGTAGGTAGGTGCCGAGGTCGGGGTTGGAGTATTTCACGCCGGCCAGGTTAGGGATGCGCGTGGCGGCGAGCTTCAGGAAATCGTCGACGGGGAAGTTAATCCCCGTCAGCGGAGGGATGTCGTAGTAGTAGAATGGTAACTCAGGGGCGGCGGCAGCCACTTGAGCGCAACAAGCGACAAGGTCCTCCACGTTGCGCGGCTTGAAGTAAGACGGCGCAATCATCGAGATTGCACTGGCTTGATTGCGCTGGGCCTGGGCGGCGAGCGTCGCGGCGTCGGCGAGGCAGTTAGCACCGACATGAACAACAACCTTCATGCCGCTGGACTTGGACACGGCGGCCCAGCGGTCGCCGAGGGCGAGGCGTTCGGTGAGTTGTAGGGAGACGCTTTCGCCGGTCGTACCGCCGATGAAGACGCGGTCAATCTTACGGGCGAGTAAGTGTTCGGCCTGCCGTTCGACCACCACGAGGTTCAGCGAGCCATCGGCGTGGAACGGGGTGTGGGTGGCGGGACAGAGCCCGTGGAACTTGAAAGCGGACATGAGAAGGGGGTTAGCGTCGCAAAGCGGCGTTAGGCCTTATGCATAAGACGACCCCAACGGACAGTAAAGCAATCGCCGCGAAGGAGCCGAAGATGACGTTGAGAGGGATGTGCGCGTCGCGCATCACGCCGAAGCCCCAGTCGGCCAAGCCGCCGCAACTGATGCTGACCAGGTTCATGAACCCATAGCCCGTGGCCCGGAGTTCCGGGCGAACGAGCTGACAGAGGATGGGCATGTTATTGCAGTCAAAGAAGCCCCAGCCGAGTCCGAAGAGAATGAGGAAGCCGATGGCCACGACGAGCGTACCCGCATTGCCCACGCCGAAGAGGGCGGGTAAGAAGAGGCTCATGCCGAGCGCACTGACGAAGATACGTCCGCGTTCCGTGCGCTGTATCCAGCGGTCGGCCAGCCAGCCGCCGATCCCGACGCCGATGAGGGAGGCAATCTGGACATAGAGCACGGCCGACACGCCCGCCTTGCCTTGGCCGAGGCCGAACTGTTCGCGGAGGATATCAGGCATCCAGTCTTTCACGACCCAGCCCGCGAGTGCCGGCAACGTGAAGTAGAGCACGAGTAGCAGGAAGTTGCGGTTCGTGAGAAGTTCGTTGAACGCACTGAAGAAGCGCGGGGTTGGAACTCCCGTCTCTGCGCGGGCGGGCGGATTGCGGAGCAGGAAGAAGAGCGGCAGCGCGTAAAAAATGCCGATCGCCCCGCACCAAGCGAAGGCCGAGCGCCACCCGATGTCTGGGCTCTCCGCCGCATAGCCAGCGAAGCCGCCGAGAATGATACCGATATAGATACCCATTTGGTGAAATCCAACGGCGCGTGAGCGGGTGGGGCCAAGGTGGAAATCGGTGATGAGGGCGAGGGCGGCCGGGATATAGAAGGCCTCGCTGATACCCATGAGCGCGCGGGCGGCGAGTAGCTCGTGGAAACTGTTTACGTACCCCATGTACCAAGTCACCGCTGACCAGACGAGCAGGCTAGCGCAGATGACGTTACGCCGGTTGAGGCGGTCGGATAAGTATCCGCCCAGCGGGCTGAGGATGGCGTAGACCCATTTGAATGAGCCCAGTACGAGGCCCCAGTTAGCCGCGGTCCCGATGTCCGGGATATCGCTCATCATCGAAACCTTCATGGCCGCCAGCATCTGGCGATCAAGGTAGTTGAGCAGCGCGACCGGCACGAGCAGTGCGACGACCAGCCATGCGGTGCGCATAGCGGAGGCGTTGGGGGCTTCGTCTTTCATCGCAGTTTGACCGGAATCGTCCAGCGCGTGCAGGCGGGCGTGCGGACACCTGGCCGCGTTTCACCGCTGATGGTGACGAGGTCATCGCCGAGTCGTAGTAATGGTGCCGTGGCCACGGGGTGGGGCCATTGATCGACAACTTGAACGTCCAGCGTTTCCGTATCGATGGCGATGACTTGGGTGCTTTGGCCGGGGTGCGTCGCTGGCGGTTTGCCGTAGTGTTTGCCATCATCGCCGCCGACGAAGAAGAGGTGATGACCCGCGGCGACGCCCGGACCCGCACTCGCGGCGAGCGGGGTGGGGAGTGCGTGGAATTTAGTCCCTTGGCCATTCGGTTTATTGTAGGTCAGCGCATCGCGGTAGTCGCGCAGCGGCTTACCTTGGTCAGCGCTCAAAGCGCAGCCGCCCGCCCAGAGGACAACGCCATTTTCATCGGCGCCGACCAGCGGGAGAATCCGAGCAAACTCTTCTTTGTCGTCGGTCGACTTCCAGCCGTCTTGCGGGCGCGCCAGATCGAGCACGGTCATCGTTGCGAGCGCGGCGGTTGAGGTAGGTTGCGCCGTGCCTCCGCTAATGATTAAGCGTGTCCCGATGCTCAGGCAGCCGGCGTAGGCGCGCGGCTCTCGAAGGGGAGTGGCCAGCGGGGTGCATTGACCGTCGGCCTTCACGACGAGCACCGCAGAGAGGTGGCCGTCGGCGTTGCACCCGCCCGCGATGACGAGCCCATCACGCGTGGGCGTTGCGGCGAACGCCGCGTAGGCGGTGGGCGTGGGGAGCTGTCCAACCAGTCGCCAGGCCCACTTGCCAGCAGTTTTCTTCAATAGGAAAATATCCGTGTAGAAAACTTTCGTGCCACCGTCCCAAGGCATCTTGCCGGGGAAGTTGCTGCCGCCGGCCGCGAGGATGACCTCTTGTCCGTCGGTATCCTTTAGCACCGCCGCCATCATGCCGGCTCGTCCCACTGGATCAGGGATGTCCGGCAAGGGCTCGGCCGCCGTCAAGCGAAGGGCGAGGCAGAGTAAGGTAAAGATGCGGAGAGCGGACAGGGGCATGTCGGGGTATCCACGTAGATACCATCTCAACGGATACCTGCCAGCCTAAGCGCTATTCTTCGCGACCCAACCAGCCTTCAGAGGAACGCATGCACGGACGGATTTCGCCGTTTACGACTGCAATCCCTCCATTCCACTTCGTACAGCCTGTCGTCAGCAAGGCCGCGGGGGCTTCACCAGCCTCGGCCCAGGTATCTCGCGTCTTATCGTAGGAAAGAATCTTCTTCGAGAAGCCCGGGTGCTTCGCACCTTCGACTTTGCCAGCCAAGGTGCCGTCGTCTCCGCCGAGGAGGAGCGCTTGCTCGCCGACAAAGGGGCAGGGCGATGGGGCGGCGGCGATTGGACGAGGTAGTGGCGCGAGGCGGCGCCATTCCTTGCCTAGCGTGAAGGCGTGGCAATCGGTCAGGTACTCGCGCTCGGCGCCTTTCGCTCCAGCGGTTAAGGCCACGCCGCCGAAGAGGAAGAACGTGTCCTTGGTGCCAGCGGCTTGCGCGAGCATACGGCCCGAGCCCGCCCAGAGTGGGAGCTCTTTCCAGCCGCCGGTCAGGTTCGCGAGGTCGATGGCATAAGCCGTCGAAGACGCCGCGGTCGCATCCGGACGCTCGGTTCCGCCGGCGACGATGACTTTGCTGCCGACTAGGGCGCCGGCCGCATAAGCGAGCGGGCGGGGGAGGAAGGGGAACGGACGGACCTTGAGTTCGCCCTCTTCGATGCTGAGGACGTAGCAATCTTGATAGTGACGTTCAGCGTTAGCGCCGCCGATGGTCAGCAAGCCTTGGCGAATGGAAATGCCGACGCCATAGCCGATGGGGCGCGGTAACTTCCCGGCCTCGGTCCACTTACGGTTACGTGGGCCAATCGTGTAGACGGTATCATGCCAGACCTTGGCACCGCCTTCCCACGCCGGCTTGGTCGGAAAATTGGAGCCGCCGGCCATGAGCAGGAGGTCGCCCGACGTGCCAAGGAAGGCACCGCCAACGCCCGGGGCGTTGGGAGATTCAGGAATTCGGGACCAGCGCATTGGCATCACAACATAAGGAAGACAGCCCCTCGCCCCCTGTCCAGAGATTAGCCAACCGAGTCTCATCATTTACTCAGATAACCCTAGGGTTTTTGGTCGTTAAGACCCTTTCGAATGGGGCGCCGAATCCCCTGATGGGTTTTGTTTGACACCCTTGCCCGATTATTGCCTTCATTCAGGTCCTTTCGCACTGCCTGGTAGCTCAGCGGTAGAGCAGGTGACTGTTAATCACTTGGTCGTAGGTTCGATCCCTACCCAGGCAGCCAGAAAGGGACTTTTTCGCAAGCCGACCCTCCCCGGGACGGCTTAGCTGGCTTCACCTTCTCCTTGACCACGGGGGCGGTTGCGGGAGGATGCAAGTCACTATGGGCCAGCAAACCAACAAAGTTATCAAGCGTCGTCGTCTCCGTGCTTACCTCGAGCGCAAGAAGGAGCGGATCAAGGCCGCCCGCGCCGCCGCCAGCAAGAAGAAGTCGAAGAAGTGAAGCGCTTCGGTGGCATGGCCTGTTGGCAGGCCGCGCTCATCGCGCTGGCCCTGACCGCCTGCGACTCCCCGCCGCCTTCCGCCGTCGTTTTACCGGGAGTGGCCTATGTCCACCCGAAGCGACGCTCGGAAGCCGACGTGGCACGTGCCTCGGAGGCGTTCTACGCCAAGGAGACACATGGTCAGGATGTGGTTTTTCGCTCCGTTGAAACCGAGCGGGCGGGCTATTATTTTTACACGAAGTTCGCTTTCGAGCCGCCCGCCGACGCCCGCTTGGTCTTGGAAGTAGTCCGCACCGAGGCCACGGCGCCCGAACGTTATGTCTTCTCGACGAAGGTTCGTCCGCAGTTTCCGGTCGGTGAATATGTCATCGGCCTGACGGGTAAGGACGCGGGTAGCCCGAAGTGGGTGCCGATCGCTTGGCGCCTTTCCGTCGTCGACGCCCAAGGTAAAGTCTTAGCTGCAACGCATAGTTTCCTCTGGGGTTCGCCCACGGATCTCGGCCAGAAGTAAGCGATGAAGGCTGTGGCTTGGACCGCTTGGCGCCCTTTACGGCTCGCGGACCCAGTGCCGGCGCAGACTTTACGCGAGCAGCTGGATGGCGGCCAGGCGTTTCGCTGGAATACCGCTGAAGACGGTGTGTGGACGGGCGTCTTTGGACGCACCGTCGCCGGGGTTCGCGCCGGCTCGAATGGCCTCGAGTGGCGCGGGGTCGTCGGGGTGTCGACCACCGAGGCCGCCTTGCAGTCCTATTTAGACGCAGCGGGCGGGCAGGCCGGGCTCGTGGAGACTTTGCCTTGGCGCTCCGATGCGGTGTTACGTGCCGCCATCGCGGCGAATCCTGGTTTACGTATCTTGCGCCAAGATCCGCATGAGGCCCTCATCGGCTTTCTTTGTAGTTCCAATAAACGTATCCTGCAGATTCGTCAGATGGTCGCACAGTTGGCGACGACCCTCGGTGAACCGTTGGGCGGCGGTTTGCATGCCTTGCCGACGTGGGCGCAGCTGGCGGCCGCGACGGACAGTCAACTGAAGGCCTGCGCGCTCGGTTACCGCGCGGCCTTTTTGCGTGGCACGGCCCAGCGTTTACAGTCTCGCCCCCATTGGGCCGAGGAATTCCAGGCTTTAACGACGGCGGATTTATTATCCGAGCTCCAGGGTTTACCGGGAGTCGGACCGAAGGTCGCCGCCTGCGTAGCACTGTTTGGCTTTGGACGGCTGGAAAGTTTCCCGGTCGATACTTGGGTCGTGCAGGCCTTGGCCGGTGCGTATGGTTTCCATGGCTGGGCGCCCGCGCGGTTAGAGGAGTTTGGGCGCGCGCATTTCGGCCCAGCGGCGGGCCTCGCCCAGCAATACCTTTTCGCCGCCGCTCGCGCTGGCCGCTTGCTGCAGCCTTTTGCGCTACCAGCTGAAGTGGTTAAGCCACGCCCCAAGTCGCGCGGACGAGCTCGGCGGTGAGTGCAGTGCTGGGTGGGCCGGCCGAGACGAGGCGGCCTTCACTGAGCACCAGGACCCGCTCACAAGTCCGGGCCCAAGCGAGGTCGTGGGTGCAAACGAGCACCGCTGCACCGGCTTGGGCGCTGGCGCGGATGGCGCGCCCAACGAGCTCCGCGCGACAGAGGTCCAACGCAGTCGTCGGTTCATCGAGGAGCAAGACTTTACCATAGGCGTCGCCGAGGGCGCTGAAGGTTAGACTCAGGTGGGCCAACTTACGTTCACCGCCGGAAAGTTCGGAAAGTTTACGAGCCGTCAGTTCGTGCAGTCCGAAGCGCTCTTGCCAGTGGCGAAACTCGGCCGCCGAAGACGCGAGCGTGCCGAGCTCTGCGAGGGTATAGTCCCAGGCCGACGTTGGGTGCTGTGGGGCGTAGGCGCGTAGGCGCACGAGCTTTTCAGGTGCGGTCTGCCGAGGGTCGACCCCGCCGAGGGTCAGGTCCCCGGTGGCTTCTGGTAGCAGGCCCGCGCAAGCGCGCAGCAACGTTGTCTTGCCGGCCCCATTGGCCCCAACGACGGCGACGACTTCCCCGGCGGAGACCGTGAGGGCAACGCCATCGAGTACGGTGCGCCCGGCTAAATCCACCGAGAGGCGGAGGGATGCAAGGAGGACTTCACTCATGGCGGCGGGAGGCGATCCAGACAAACGCCGGAGCCCCGAGGAGGGCCGTCATCGCGGCGGCGGAGATGGGCGTCTGCGGCCACAGCGAACGGCCTAAGGTATCCGCTAAGAGGAGAAGGCCGGCCCCGAGTAAACCGGCGAGCGGCAGCATGGCCCGATGGCGTGGTCCCACCAGCGCCCGTGCGAGGTGCGGTGCGAGTAAACCGATGAAGGCTACTTGTCCGACGAGGCAAATGGCCGCCGCTGCCGCGAGGGCGGTGAGGAGGACGCCTTGCCGACGGGTCTGCGCGACATCGGTACCAAGGCAGAAGGCCATGTCTTCGCCCAAGGCGAGCCGGTCGAGGCCCGATGCTTGGGTCAGCAATAAGAGCGCAGCCAGTATGCAACCGAGGATCGGTAGCCAGGCTAGTTCAAGCGTGGCGGTGCCTAACCAATCCCCCGCGGCACCATTGACTAAGATATCGCGCGTTTCCGGAAAGCGGGCGGCAATCAGTAACGTGCCCGCTGCCGTAAAGGCGTTCAGTCCTAGTCCCGTGAGCAAAAGTTTCGTGGTCGACCGACCGCGGCCGAGCCAAACTAAAATGGCGGAGGTCGCCAAGGCTCCGCCAAAGGCGGCGGCGGGGAGGGCCCAGCGATGATTCCACGTGAACTCGGTGGCTCCCGCCAAGAGGAGCGCGATACCAAGGAGTGCCCCGCCGAAGACGCCCGTCAGTCCCGGATCCGCCAAGGGATTACGGAAGACGCCCTGTTGGTTAGCCCCGCCCAGTCCAAGGGCCAGTCCCGCGGCGAGGGCGGCCAGTACGCGCGGTAGGCGAAGCATGAACAGTTCGCCGTTGGTGCCCCAGCCGAAGCCAGCGCTGCCACAGGCAAGCGCCGCTAAGGCTAGTAAGGCCAAGAGCAGCGCCGCGAGGACGATGGTGCCGACGTGACCCTTCATGGTCACTTGCCGAATAAGGAATCGAACGGGTTCCGCGGTTTCGGCGTCGCGTTATTGTTCGGCGGCGTCGTCCGGTCGGGCTGTACGGTATTCTGATCTTGGTAGCTGGCACCGGAACGGATGTTATTCACGGCCGTCTGGAGCCGCTCGACGAGGTCGTTCTGTAGGTTATTCAACGACCCGCTAAATTTTACGCCGGGTCCTTTGGTTGAGCCATCTGGCACCGGGATGCCATCGGCAAAGCCGAGCAGGGCGAAGTATTGAGCGTAATCCCCTTTACCGCGCATATCGGCCTGTAGGCTTAAGGGCCAATCCGAGAAAGTCAGTTGGGACCGGGCGCCGATTTCCCCGATGGCGCTCAGCATTAGGTCAGGGTTGGAAACTTGGGCCTTGGTGATCTTGATGGTGCCGTCGGGCATACGCTGAGCGAGGAACTCGGCGTTATCATATTGGAAGTTCGCGAGGGACTTCTGCAATTTCCCCATCGCCGAGATGGCGGCCCCAATCTTGGCAACCTTTTCGCCTTGCTGCTGATTCTTGGTGAGTACTCCCGCGAGGATGGCGAGTCCACCGACCACTTCCGCGGCGTCCCCCGCCTTCTCGGCGGTGAGGGACATGGCGCTATCCTTGCCACCGAAGGCTTGAATCCGCCCGCCCTTCGAGGTGAGACCGGCATACATATTCATCTTCGCCACCAAGGCGTCGAGGTTGCCAGAGACGCCTTCCGCGGTAGCCCACGCATCGGCCTTACCGTCGACGAATTCGCGCAACGAGGGGAACGCGGCGGCCACGGAGCCAAAGTCAAATTGGGTTAACGTGAGCTTAGACGTCAGCGTATATGGGCCGCCCGTGGTCGTGGTTTGGAAGGATAGTTTACCGCCCCCGCCCAAGGTGCCTTCGGCGATCTTACCCTGAATCTTTGAGAGTGTGACCTGTTCCTCCATGACGTCCACCTGGAGCGAAACGTTCTGCGCGACGATACCCTTGGCGTAGGCTTTCCCGATGCGCACTTGGGCTTGGCCAAACTGATTATGCCAGAGCGGGCTAGCATCCTTAGCGGTGTTCGGCTTGACCGGTTTATCGGTCGGCTCTGCTTCCGCCTTGGACAGCACGGCGAGGAGGTCGTCGCCCGCGACGTTGGGGAATTCCGCCAGGACTTTCCATTCGGTGCGTTCACCGTGCTTGGTCTGCTTAATGAGCAACTGGCCTTCGGAGACGCCGTCGGCTTCGATGCGGATGCGGCCGGAAACTTCGAGCCCTTGCGCGTTCGGGGTGTAGGTCCCGCTCAATGTGGCGGCTTTGACTTTGCCTTCACGGTCCTTGAACGCGAGTTCCTTGAGGTTGAGCGTGGCCTTGATTTCGCCAGTGGGCGCCATCGTCGCCGCCGCCGCGTAGCTGCCGGTCGCGATGACGTTGAGGGCCTCGGCAAAGGGCTGTTCAGCCATCGCACCTAGATTTCCCTGTAAGCGCATCGTGGTGGGGGCCTCACCCATGCCCCAAGAAAGGTCGCCCGTTGCTAAGATGCGGCCTTTATTCGCGAGCTTCGCTTGGGTGAACGCTAACACGCTGGCCTTGTCGCCGAAGCTGAGGTCCAGGTCCGCCGTGAGGTCACAGTGACTCACCCAGAGTTTATCGCGCCAGCTCACGCTCGTGTCGACGAACGCCACGGAGGCGCCTTCGGTACGGATGAAGAGGCCGCTGGATTTGAAGCCCACGACGAGGTCCGCGCGGTCTAGGTTACCGGAGAGCTTCAGCCCAGGCACCAATGCTGCGAGCGATTCCAGTGGCAACTTCGCCGCGCTTGCTTCCACGAGGACGCCCACCGGCTTCTCGCCGGAGAAGGGGAAGGGTTGCCGCAGTTTTAGGCTGAGGAGGTTCTCGCCGCCGCGCGTGATGCGCGCTTCGAGGGTGTTCAGGGCCGGGCCTTTGCCGGCTTCCGCACCGAGCGCCGTCTTCGCGAAGACGCGGATACCGGCTAACTTATCTTTGGGCAGGTCTTCCCAGCCCGGCTGCTCAGCGAGTTCGGCGATACCGACTTGGGCATTCGCCGTCACGGACCAAGCGCCATCCTTGCCTGGGCGCACGACCGCATCGCCGGAGGCGATTTGACCGGCGGCGGAGCTGAGCGAAAACGGGGCGATGAAAATGGCGCCGCCTTCGGAGCGTAGTGGGAGTTGCGCATCCACTTCCTTGAGCAGGACCTTCCCCGCGCGCTCGAGTGTCAGGCCCGCGAACGCGTGCGTCTTAATCGTCGTGATAGTCGGTTCGCCTTTAACGAGCGCCAGTTCGGCTTCGCCCGTCCAGCGTCCAGTGGTGGCGGTCAGTTCAGCCATCGCCAAGAACGGCGTGAGCGAGACGAGGTTGGCGTCGCGGGCCGTCAAGGTGAGGGCGGCCTCCTCGGGGAGCTTGCCGCTGGCGAGGTGTAAGGGCTTGGCGAGGATTAAGGAGATTCCATTGCCCGAGACATCGAGTTGCTCGACGTCGAGGCCTTCGGCCGCATTGCGGGCCTGTGCTTTAATCGTCCACGAGGAAGTCGTGTTGCGCGGGATCGTTTTAGAGAATTTCGAGAGGTCAGTCCAAGTCGCCTTCACGTCTGTTTGGACGGCCCAGGTGCCGGCCAGCGGAGCCGTCTGTGCTTTGATGAGGCCGGCGACTTGGCAGTCGGGGAGGCTGGAGCTAAGAATGCCGAAGCGCGTTGGATCCAGGTCAAGGGTCGCCTCTAAGCTAAGCGTGCCTTGGTCGGCGGTGCCAGTGAACTTGAGTGCTGGCCGGCGGGTGGCATCGAGCACTTGACCGGACAGCGCCAAGGGCTTGAGCGGCTCGCGTTGACCACGCAACTCCAAGCCCATGGCACCAGCGGCCAGCGGGCTATCATCTTTGGCGATGACATTGAGTTCGAACGATTTCACATCTTCGGTCAGATTTTTGATATCGAGCCCGGCCTGACCAAGCGCACGTTGGAGCTGCCCCTTGAAGATGATTTCGGCGCGCGGGCGCGTGATGGTCGTCCCGATCTTAAAACCTGGCCATACCACGCCGGCCCGGAGTGCGATGGCTCCAGCGGAGTCGATGCCTTCACCTGCGGCGCTAAAGCGGATCTCTTGTCCGTCCACCAAGGTCACGCGTCCGTTCGCGGAGTACGGCCCGACTTTGAAGCCCGGCAGTTTCGGGGTAGCGGTGGGCGCTGGAACTAGCGGGGTGCCGGTGGGTTCGGCGGGGGCGGGCACGCGCGTCGAAAGGTCGAGGTCGAAGCCGCGGATGGCGATTTTCTCGACCGTGTAGGTGCCGAAGACTGAAGCCCAGACGTCGGCTTTGCCGGTGGCGCTCGCGAGTTTGACTTTGGTCCCGTCGGTGAGGGTTAAGTCGACGCCTAGGACTTCGAAGGTGCCATCGAGGGCGGCGGAGACTTTACCGATGCCCCCTTTGATTTTCGCATCGGCCAAGGCGGCGGCGACGCGTTTGCCGAGGGGGTCGGGTTTTAATTCAGAATCAATCCAGAGGACGGCACCACCCAGAAGGACGACGACGACACCGAGGGTCCAAAGACTAATACGAAGGGCACGGGGCATGGGACGATGCCTCCAGATTGGGCGGCTTCGGCAACCGGGCAACAAAAAGCCCGGTGGAATTACTCCCACCGGGCTTGGCGACTGAGTCTAGGCGGGCCCTTTAGGCCTGCGGAGGCTGCTGGGGCGGCTGGGGGGCCGAACTGCGCCCGGCCGCACGCTTCTTGCGGAGGAAGAGAGCCTTCGCGCTCTCAATGTCCTCATTGAAGCTCTCGGAGTTTTCCGCGACGTTGCTGCCCTTAATGCTGCGGCTGAAGTTGCGGCTAGCGTAGCGCATCTCCTTCATCGCCATAATCTGGTCCTCTTCCAGGAGTCCCGTCAGGTAAATGACCTTCTCGCGCGCCCACTCGGAGAGATCGGTCTGCTGGGTGAGCTCGGCCAACTTCTGTTTGGCTTCGGCCACTTGGCCACCGCGTACGAGGGCTTGGATTACATCGAGCTTTTCTCCCGTGACGGCTTCGCCCACCGCGGCGGCCACATTCACGTCGGTCTGCAGGGTGCTGAACGTCGCGAGGTCGACTTCCGGGAGGATGAGGATCTGCGGGCCAAAGGCGACTGGGGTCCCGTCCTTGGTAACGGCGGTGAAGTTCACCGCGAGTAACGAATCGGCCTTAGCGTTGGCGCCGATCTTGAGTTCTACTACGGCCGTCAGCGCGGAATTCCAAGGCAACGTGCCGAGCTTACGGGTTCGCGTCACGCCGTCTTCGAGTAATTCACCCAGCAGGCGGGCCTGGACATCGCTCCCGCCCTGGACGGTGATCTTCACCTGGCGGAGGAAGCTATTGGACAGGATGGCAAACTGCTCTTCGAAGGCTTCGCTCAGGTCATCGGCCGTCTGACCGAAGTTGGCGGCACCTTCGCCGGCTTTAGCCATGCCCGTGAGGAGCGTTTCATTGAAGCCGTGGCCGAGGCCGACCGTGGAAGTCGTGATGCTGGCGCCAGCGGCCTTGGCGACGTGTTCGAAGATTTTGGCCTCATCGACGAGGCCGTGGTTGGCCTGGCCGTCAGTCAAAAGGATGACCCGGGCGATACGCTCCTTCTTCACGAACGGCGCGAGCTGCTTAACGCCTTCCTGCCAGCCGTCGAAGAGGGCAGTGGAGCCGCCCGATTCGATTAGGCGGACGCGGGTGACCAAGTCATGGGCGTCGCCGACGGCGACCAAGGGTTGGACGACTTGGACATGGTCATCGAAGGTGACCACGGCGATGCGGTCATCCGAGCGAAGGCCCTGGATGATGCGGACCGAACTTTCGAGGGCGGCCTTGAGGGGATCGCCGCTCATGGAGCCGGAGCGGTCGATGACCAAGGCGAGGTCAAGCGGAGCGCGCTGGGTGGAAGCGGAGTTTTCGGTGACGGGCTGGGCCGGAGCGACGAGACGGACGAGGACGTGCGTCGCATCAGCGGCGGCACGGAGGAAGCCCTTTTTCAGGGGCAGGATTTCGATGGTGGGGGAGTGCATAGGAGCGATCATGGAAAGACCACTATGCATACCACCCGTAAACTGTCAACACCACCAGAGCATCTTTTTTGTTATTAACACCGAAAAGATACTGTCATAAATATGGATTAAACTCTTAAGTAACTATCTTTCAACGCTTTGCGGAATTTATTCACGATTTCATCTAGGTCTTCTTCGCTAGGCCGACCGCGGTTATCAATATGGAAAGAGGCTTCGCACCAGTGGGAAAGGCGTAAACGCGTCCACCTTTCGCGCTTGGGTTCTTCCCCGCGGGAGGTCGGATGGAAGGCCAATAATTGCTGATAAAGTTCGCGGACTTCCGGCTCTAGATCGGGGCGCATGGACTCCTTGACGACCAGTTTGCGGAACAGCAGGGCTGGCATCGGGGATTCCGAGAGGTCGCGCAGCTGCTGGAAGGTCTCATGGGCGAACCGGCTTTTGCGCGGCGGGGGCATGCCTGCGTCGGGTTCATTGAGCGAAGCAGCGTCAAAAGAGTCGATGCTGTAGAGCCGGTTGGCGCGCACCGATGCTGGGCGGATATGCCCCTCGGGGTCTTGATGCGCGGCCGTCCGGAAGAAGAGGCGTTCGGCCTCGTTGGGCTGGGCTAATTCATCAATCAACTTGTTCAGTTTATCGACCTGGGCGTTGTCCTTGAGTAGATTGCGGATGCGGTCGAGTTCCCAGCCGCGTTCGGCCAACAGCCTAGCCAGCAGCAATTGGCGCACCTGGAGGCTGCCGTAGTTGGCTTTGCGCCGGTCATCATTGGCCCGCTCGGGCTTGGAGATGAGGTTTTCGTAGGTATAGAAGCGGACGAGACGCTCGGTGGCGTGGTGCCGATCGCCAAAGCCCAGTTCCTCGAGCTTTTTCGAGACGTGGTGGGCCAGCTCTTCGGCGGTGCCGAGGAAGTCGTCTCCTATTTGGGCTGAGATTTTTAACATAGAGTTCTTTTATAGACAGCAAGGTGTCAGCATCGGTTGATGTGGCAATCCTTTATCGTGGTTTGTTAACACCCAGCAGGGGCAATTGTTCCACTAGGCCAAAAAACAGGCCGCCCGTTGCTGGGCGGCCTGGAGGCCTGACTCCCTGTCGAGGGGCTTAGGAGTTGTGGTTGTAGCCCTCTTCGCCGTGGTCCGAGATGTCGAGGCCGCGGGACTCGTCTTCTTCGGTGGGGCGGAGGCCGATCGTTGCCTTAAGTGCGTAGGCGATGACGGCCGTGGCCACGAGGGATATTACCAAGGTGATGCCGATCGCCTTGAACTGCTCGGTGAGGAGCGTCTGGCCGACGATGTCCTTGAGGTTGGTGGCCAAGTTAGCGTTGGCGTCGACCGTGGCGAGGACACCGGTCATGATGGCGCCCAAGGTACCGCCGACGGCGTGCACACCGAAGGTGTCGAGCGCGTCATCGTATCCGAGCTTAGACTTCAGGTAGACCACCGCGAGGAAGGGAATCACACCCGCAAGGACGCCAATGATGACCGCCCCCGTAGTCGTGACAAACCCAGCAGCGGGGGTGATGACGACGAGGCCAGCGACGGCGCCCGAGCAGAGGCCTAAGATGCTGGCGTGCTTACGGAGGACCCACTCGAGGGCACCCCAAGTGAAGGCAGCCACGGCCGCAGCGAGGGTCGTCGTGGTGAAGGCCTGGGCGGCAACACCATCAGCCGCGAGGGCCGAGCCCGCGTTGAAGCCGTACCAGCCGACCCAGAGCATGCCCGTACCGACCGCGCAGAGGACCATGCTGTGTGGGCTCATCGACTTCTTACCGAACCCGATGCGCGGTCCGAGGATGATGCAGAGGAGCAGCGCGGACCAACCGGAGGTCATGTGGACGACCGTACCGCCCGCGAAGTCGATAGCCTTAATCGTGGCCTTAGCATTCCAGACGCCATTCATGTCGCCGGTGATACCCCAGATGGCGTGGGCCATTGGGAAGTAGACGAGGAACATCCAAGCCGTCATGAAGGCCATCAAGGCCGAGAACTTCATGCGTTCGGCAACGGCACCCACGATGAGGGCCGGGGTGATGATCGCAAACATGAGCTGGAACATCGCGAAGACGTTCTGGGAGATCCAGTAAGCGTAGTCGGTGTTCGGTGCCGAGGTGACACCATTCAAGAAGAAGAACTCACTGCCGCCGAAGATGTGGCCGAGTAGCGTGCCGTCGAAGCTCTTACCGAAGACGAGCGAGTAGCCGACGGCCCACCAGAGGATGGTGACCAATCCCGCGAGGCCGAAGCACTGGGCGGCGACGGAGAGGATGTTCTTCGTGCGGACCAAGCCGCCGTAGAAGAGGAAGAGGCCGGGGAGCGTCATGAAGAGCACTAAGGCGGCGCAGATCATCATGAAGCCGTTGTGGCCTGGGCCTGTGGCGCTAGCGGCCGGAGTGGTTAGACCAGCGGGGATTGTGCCCTTGGCATCTTTCAGGACGGCCGAGGGGTCGCCGTTGCCGAGGTAGGCCTCAATGCCAGCCAAGCGCTGTTCCAAGGTTGGGGCCGGCGGGGCTGGGGGGGTCTTAGCGGCTTCAGCCGCAGGAGCGGTTGCCGTGGCGGGAGCGCTGTCCGCCGCCGTCGCCCAGAAGGGCGCCGCCGCGAGAGCGAGGATGGTGAGTGTGCGAAGCAGGGAGTTCATGGCATTCCCTCTATCGCAACGGTCGTGCCAACCGTGCAGGGAATCGCCCCCCTAGTGTTTTTGATTAAAATCCGACTAACCAGCCGCCCTCCCTTGCCTCTTTTCGAGCAATCAGGGGGCACTTAAGCGTTCAACCGACCCAGCGCCGCGCTTAATTATGCTGATAGCCTTCTTCGCCGTGGTCGGCGATGTCCAAGCCTTGGGCTTCTTCTTCCTCGGTGGGACGCAGGCCGATGGTCTTCGCAACGAATAGCGCAATCAGCCACGTCGCTCCCAAGGAAACAAGAATACACAAGAGCATCGCTAAGAGTTGGCCTTGGAGCAGACCCTGGGGAATGAGCGCCCCGCCGGCCGTATGCGCGGTGGAGCTCATCAAGAGACCAGTGGCGAGCGCCCCCAAGGTGCCACCAATGCCGTGGACACCAAAGGTATCTAGGGCGTCATCGTAGCCGAGCTTACCTTTCAAGACAGAGCAGGCCCAATAAGAAAGGCCGCCTGCCAGCGCGCCAATCAGAACGGCGGAACTGCCTGAAACGAAGCCGGCCGCATTCGTGATCGTGGCGAGGCCAGCGATCGAGCCAGAGCAAAGCCCGAGCACCGAAGGTTTCCCGCGGTGAAGTTTTTCGACGATGGCCCAGACGAGGGTCGCGGCGGCGGCCCCGAGCGTGGTGGTCAGGAAGGCCTGCACCGCGACGCCGTCGGCGGCGAGGGCGGAGCCTGCGTTGAAGCCATACCAGCCAGCCCAAAGTAAACCGGTACCGAGCACGCAAAGCACCATGCTGTGGGGCGTCATCGCGCGCTTCCCGAAGCCCGCCCGAGGGCCGACCATGATGCAAAGCAGGAGGGCCGACCAACCAGAGGTCATGTGCACGACAATGCCGCCCGCGAAGTCCGCGGCTTTGAAGGCGGCATTCGGATTAGCCAAGCCTGCGAAGTCTCCCGTCTGGCCCCACATGGCGTGCGCAATCGGGTAATAGACGAAGATGGTCCAGAGCAGGGAGAAGAGCATCACGGCCGAGAACTTCATACGTTCGGCGACGGCACCGATGATCAAGGCCGGAGTGATGGCCGCGAACATGGCTTGGAAGAGGGCGAAGGCGCCCGCAGAGATGCGACCTTCATAGGAACTCGCCTCCGCGCCGATACCCGCGAAACCGAGGTGCTCCGTGCCGCCGAAGATATGGCCGAGGAAGGAGCCTTGGAGGCTCTTGCCGAACACCAAGGAATAGCCGAACGCCCACCACAGCAGCAGGCCCATGGCGGTCAGGGCCACACACTGAGCGGCGATGGAGAGGACGTTCTTGGTGCGGACAAGGCCGCCGTAGAACAGGAAGAGCCCCGGGATGCACATCAGCAAAACCAAGGCGGTGCTGATGAGGACCCAGGCATTGTCGCCCGCAGTGACGGTGGTGGCAGCGATAGAAAAGAGCATTGTGCGATTTATTGAGCAAGATGCGTGCCAAATTTTATGCAGCGCTTGCTAGTCGCTTGCTTTCGAGGGTTTCAAAGACACAATTTTTCAATCTGTTTAAATAATGTCTAAACTTACGCACTTTGCCGTACTTTCGGCAGTCGGTTTTACGGCTTTGCAGGCGGCCGAGGCCCCGGCGAAGCCCTGGATGGTGATTGCAGATTGGCAGACCCGCAGTGCCGAAACCGTCAGCCATGCTAACCCCGTCAGCGGGACTTTCGGGCGTTCGCGTTCGGGCACTGAAGTCATCTGGGCAACGCCAACCGCCGCGGTCGATTTCGAGTACTATCGCTATAAAAACGATTTCACCGGAACCATCCAAGGTTCGGATCAAGCTTACGGCCACACAACGGACTTGATGCTCACCGGCTTTAAGCAGTGGGATTGGAATGCAAAATATTCCGTGCAGACTCTCTACGCCCTGGAGTCCGCCTATGAAGAAGGGGTTAGCCTCTCGCGGGGCTTTCGCTGGGGCTTCGGTGGCGCCGCCCGTTGGCGGCCAGATGCCGAGACGGACATTACCTTTGGCGTGATGCTGCAAGACCGCTTCGAGTCGGGGGTGCTCCCGATCCCGTATCTCAAGGCGGTTTGGCGGCCCTGCCAAGCTGCAGAGGTCGAACTGCGGGCTACGGGTCTCCAGAATGGGCTCATCATCCGCGGTTACCTGACCGAGGACCGGGCCACCCGCGTCGATCTCTCCGTGATGTATGAGACGCTGACCTTCCGGCTGGCTGATAGCTCGACCTATGGTAGCCGGGCCGTTTCCGTCGGTGAGGTGCCACTGCGCATCGGTGTCACCCAATTCCTGGAGCGGAGCGGTACCTGGTTTGTCCAAGGTTCTTTCGAGTGGGTGGCGTTTTCCCGGCATTCCTTCGTGCACGCGGGTGAGACCCAAGGCGTCTTCCAAACCGCCGCGACGTGGGGCTTCTCCGTTCGCGCCGGGGCACGTTTCTAAGCCCGCGACTATTCTTATCCTATGCGCTGGATTCTCGCACTCAGTTGTCTCGTCGCGTCGCTTGGCGCGGCGGTTTCTCCTGATACTACCGCGAAGCGGACGCGGGCCGAGATTGAGGCTGGCTTGAAGGCTTTGGAGACCAAGGCCCGGACCGCCAAAGAGGAGCCGAAGACGCCCGTCGGCACCGATAAAGGGAAGGGGGCCAAGGCCATCGTGAATGACCTGGTCATTAAGCCCGATGAACTCAAGCGCGCCCGGGCCGAACTACTCCAGCTGAACGCCTATCGCTACCTATGCGGGCTCGAGGCGAATGTTGTGCTCAAAGAGGAATACAATCTGACCTGTAAATTCGGTGCCTATCTCTGCAGTGTGATCGGGCGCATCGAGCACACCCCAGCGAAACCAGCGGGCCTGGATGAATTAGTTTACAAGAAAGGCTACGAAGGCACCTCGCGCTCTAACCTATTCTGGTCATCCGGTCCCGATGGGCTCACGGGTTCCGTTAACGGCTATATGGACGACAGCGATGCCTCCAATATCGCCAAGGTCGGGCATCGTCGCTGGTGCCTTAATCCCGCGATGGGTGCCACCGGGTTTGGACAGGTCCGGGGTTATTCCGCGATGTGGTCGATGGATGCGAGCAACGCCGCCGGTAAGGGCGAGCACATCGTCTGTTTTCCGGCGGCCGGTTTCTGGCCCCTGGCTTATTGGCCGAACAGCCCTGCTTGGAGTATCTCCCTGGACCCGGGTCGTTATCGGGTGGAAGACAATCCGGAACTAAAAGTTTACCTCCTCGGCGGCACCGAACGCTTTCCGCAAGACACCAAGGGGCTAAAGGAACTTAAGTTGACGGATGTGCGCGTGGCTCGTGAGGGCATGGGCATCGCCCAGTGCGTGATCTTCCGCCCTCAAGTCGCCCCCAAGCGCGGTAACCGCTTCGGAGTTTCCTTGCCGGTCAAAGGCTGGCGAAGTGCGAAGCTCGAATACATCGTCGAGTTTTACTGAGCCACAGAGCAGTCGTGGCCTTAAGCCGCGCGGGCTGCGGTGACTGCTCGCGGTAAGGCGTCGAGGATTTCGTCGCGCCGGTGCTGGGCCGTGGCGAGGTCGTGCGTCCGTAACGAACGGCGGACGCGGGCCTTCGTGTAGGCGTCGGGGTGAATCGTGTAATGGATCCACCACGTTCCGTTGTTGTTCCAGAGGTGGTGCAACGGGTTCTCGCCCTGAACGCGGATGGAGAGGCGCGGGGCGGTGGGAGCGGTGTCGGTGGTGTTGATCATGGCGTGTGGATAAAAACGGCACGCAGCACGATCGACTCCGGGGGGAGGATGAATTGTGACCTTTCGGTCCTCATCTCAGGATGGTTATCCTGAAAACCACCGCGGCCTAGAAGGCTCGGTTGGTGCAAGGCAGGGGGCTGCTTTGCTCGTGATGCGTTTGTTAAGGAACTTAGCCCACCATGGACGGCGGCGGGCTAAAGGCAAGCCCAGGCCGGCTTGGCCTGTGTCATAGGCCTTTCGGGCCTTATTTCGGCTCGGTTAGCCCCACCGCCGCGCGCAGCTTACGCAAGCCTGGCTCGGCGGTCGTGGCGGCTTTGGCGTAATCGTCCGCCAGTATCTGGCGGGCTTTTTCGGCCTGGGCCTCCACTTGCGCGGCCTCTTTGACGCGGCTTTCGGCCCGGGTGAGGATTTCCCTAGCGCGACTGACCTGCTTCTGTTCATTGCTGACCTGGTTGGTCCTGGAAGTGAGCGTTGCCTGATAGCCGTCGATAGACTTGGCGTCTTCGCGGCGGCGGCGCGCGGCCTCCAGATTTTGCTTCGCTTGGTCGACCTGCTTCTCCGCCTTGGCCACATCGGCTTGCTGCCGCTGCATGTTACCCTTCTCGCGGTCGACGGTTTTCGCCGCTTCGTCTTGGGCGGTGCTGGCTTTCTTGGCCACATCGGTTGCCGTCCGGAGTTTCAGGTGGGCGGACAATAGTTGGTCGAGCTGTGCGCTTTGCAGGGCCTCGGCGATTTCCGCCTGTCGGCTGGTCGGGAGGTCGATGTGCTTCACGTCGTAGGCTAACGCAAAGACGCCGCGTCCGGGGATGGTCATCATGGTTACCCGGGGCGGCGCCGGCGGCAAATCGGGGGTGGCGGCGGCCAAGCTGAGGGCGGCAAAGACGAGGAGCATGGCGGGGACGTTAGCGCGCGGCGGCCGCGCGGCAACCTCGCAGTGCCGGCGCGGAAAGCGCTCGCGGTCCCCCAGCTTCTTCTATTCTCTTAAGAACGCATGGGTTTCTTTCGTTTCGTAAAGTCCTTTCGTTGGGCCGGTTTCTAAAATTGAACCTTTCCAAGACGGGCGTGTCAGCTTCGGTCGGGCGCCCTGGGGCGACGCTTAACGTGCGGAAGGACCGCGTCGATGGGACGGTGGGCGTGCCGGGCACGGGACTCTCGTACCGGGAACGCTTGGCGAATCGCGGGTGTGCCTCGCTCGTCGTCGGCGGACTGGGCCTGCTGGCGGGCGCGGGCGCGTGGTGGCTCGCCGCGGCGTGAGCCGCGACGAAACCTTCACGCAAGTGCCCGGGAAAGGACTCGAACCTTCATGCCTTTAGAGGGCGGCGGATTTTGAGTCCGCTGCGGCTGCCATTTCGCCACCCGGGCGACTTACGTAGTAACATTCATTCTGCTCGTGCGGGCGCTCGCAAGAAAAACCGTCGCAGGTTCGGCACTCCACCAAACAAAAGAGGCGCCTCTTACGAGGCGCCTCTGGTGGCAGATGTAATCGAAGATTACTTGGCGCCGAGGATCGCGTCCTTAGCGGCCTTAGCCACGCGGAACTTCACGACCTTCTTTGCCTTGATCTGGATGACTTCGCCGGTGGCAGGGTTACGACCCTGGCGAGCCTTGCGGTGCACGAGGACGAGCTTGCCGAGGCCAGGAAGCGTGAAGGAGTTCTTCGCGTTCTTGTAGGCGAGGGCGGCAATGATCTCGAGGATCGCGACGGCCTGTTTCTTGGTGAGCTCTGCCTTCTCGGCGATAGCAGCGGCGATTTGGGACTTGGTGAGGGCTTTGGACATGGTGTTTATGGGTTGGTGTGCAGTGATGCGGTTCTATTTAGTATCGAACTGCGTGCTGAAAACCAGCGAAAAATAAAGGTATTTGTCGGGTTACCGTCCGCCCCCGGGGCCACCGCACATTTAAAAAAAACTTTTAGTCGGGTTCGCTGTCTGTCATAAGGCACCTATCCCTGACTCCCATGAAGCCTTCGACCCTCTCCACAATTCTTTTGGCGGCCGTCCTCGTCACGGCTCCGCTTCGAGCCGCTGATTCGGTCTCGGTCGAACAGGCTTATCCCGGCATGAGCTTTAGCCTCCCCGTGGCCATCACCCCTTACCCTGGCCGGACCGATGCCTTCTTCGTTGTCGAAAAGGGTGATCCCGATCCCGCGGGTAAGGGTAACTTCTTCGGCGGTAAGATTCAGCTGGTTGAGGGGCTCAAGTCGGGCCAGCCCACCAAGCGCACGGTCTTCCAGCTGCAGGTGAAGGATGGCAAGTTCGAGGCCGGCGGGGAGTGCGGACTGCTTGGTCTGGCGGTCCACCCGAACGTCGATAAAAATGGGCAAGTCTTTGTCTATTATAGCCTTAAGATTAACGGAAAACTGCACCAGCGGGTGTCCCGCTTCTTGATTTCCAAGGAAAAGCCTTTTAAAATCGACCCCGACAGTGAGCAGCCGCTGATGACCCAGGCGGACCCAGCCTCCAACCATAATGGCGGCGATGTCCACTTCGGTCCCGATGGCTACCTTTACTTCAGTTGCGGCGACGGCGGGGCGGGTGGGGACGCCTTCAATACGGCCGGCTTCATCAACAAGGGTTTCCATGCCGCGGTCTACCGTATCGATGTCGACAAGCGCCCCGGCAACCTACCTCCGAATGCCCATGCTTCGGTGCCGGTCGACGCCCAAGGGGCAGCCTTCTATGCCGTACCGGCCGATAACCCCTTTGTGAAGGCCACGACCCACCGCGGGCAGGCCCTCGAGCCCAAGTCCGTCCGGACCGAGACCTGGGCTACGGGCCTCCGCAATGCCTGGCGGTTCTCCTTCGACCCCAAGACCGGGGCCTGTTTCACCGGTGACGTCGGCCAGAACCTCTACGAGGAAATCGACATTCTGGTGTCCGGCGGGGACTACGGTTGGAGCGAGGTCGAAGCTGACCATATTTTTAATAAAAAAGACGCGAGCGCCAAACAAGGCCCGGCGAAGCCGGCCGCCGCTTCCGCCTATGTGGCGCCCATTTACGAATACGACCGCAAGCTCGGTGGCTCCGTGACCGGGGGCGTCGTTTGCCGGAGCGAACGTATTCCTGCCATCCGTGACGCCTACGTCTTCGGTGACTACGCCTCGGGCCGCTTGTTCGCCATTAAGGAGAAGGACGGCAAGTGGACGGGCGAAGTCATTGCTAAAGACATGACGATCGCTGGCTTCGGCCACGACCCCGTGAATGGCGACGTGCTCTTCGTCACGCTGTCCGGCCAGTTGAAGCGCCTCGCCCCGAAGAAGTAAGCGGCGATGACGACGCGCCGCGACTTCCTGCGTTCGACGAGCGCCGCGTTGGCGGGCCTGTGGGCCGGGAATGCGCTGGCGGCGCCGACGGTCGCCGGAGCCCCTAGCGGCCCTGCAATTAGCCTCTTTACCAAGCATCTGATCGGGCTATCGCACCGTGAACTTGCAGTTGCCGTCGCGCGTATTGGCGTGACGAGTATCGAGGCGCCTGTGCGTTCAGGCGGACACGTGCTCCCAGCTCAGGTGGAAGTGGAGTTACCTAAACTGGTTGAGGCGCTCGCAGCCAATGGCATCACGATTTCGATGCTGACCACTGGCATCAACGCGGTGAGCGATACCACGCGCACCGAGGCCGTGCTGCGGACGGCCAAGGCTTTAGGGATTAAGCGGTACCGTATGAATTGGTATGCCTATGCGCCCGATAAGCCTCTGTGGGCGCAGCTCGACGAGATCAAACCGCGGTTGCGTGACCTCGTTGCGTTGAGCAAGGAGATTGGCATCCAGCCTTGTTACCAGAATCACTCAGGCGCCAAGACCGTCGGGGCGGCGGTCTGGGATATGGCCGCACTCATGCGCGAGTATCGCCCAGAGGATCTCGCTTGGAGTTTTGATATCCTGCATGCGACCGTCGAGGGCGGGCTCTCTTGGCCCAACCAAGTGGCCTTGGCCCGGGAGCGCATGGCCATGGCCTACTTCAAGAATTTCCGCTGGAAGGGGAGGGCGGTGGATTCCTGCCCGCTCGCTGACGGCGTCATCGATGCCGGCTATGTGAAGATGCTGAAGGCGTCGCGTTACCAGGGGCCGGTCTGCCTCCATGTGGAATACCTAAAAGGCGCCATCGGTGACCCCGGCTATCTGGATTACGCCATCGAGGCTTCGCGGGCCGATCTGGCGACCCTCCGGGCCTGGTGGGCCTGATTTTTGGTTGGTCGATAAGTTAGGCTGGAACTTTCCCATGGGGGGCTTGTTATCGAGGGATGCCCCGTCTTGCCTTCCTCCTGATGGCCGCCGTTTCTCTTTCGGCCGCCCCCCAACCCTACGTCCCCACTGAAGGGGGTTCCGTTCCGCTCAACCTCTTCCAAGTCCCCGAGGGCTTGGAGGTCACGGTCTGGGCGCGCTCGCCGATGCTGGCCAACCCAACGAACTTGGACATCGATGCCCAAGGCCGCGTGTGGGTGACCGAAGGCGTCAACTACCGCGTCTACAACAAGGGCGGCAAGCGTCGCCCCGAAGGCGATCGCGTCGTGGTGCTCAGCGACAGCAAGGGCGCCGGTAAGGCCGACACGGCCCACACCTTCATCCAAGACGCGGGCTGGACCTCTCCGCTCGGCATCGCGGTCTTTGATAATGTCGTGATCGTCTCGCATGCGCCCGACCTCATCAAGTTCACCGACGTGAACCGCGACGGCAAATTCGACCCCGCTGTCGATAAGCGCGAAGTGCTCCTCGGCGGTTTCGGTGGTCAGGACCATGACCACTCGCTGCACGCGATTGTCGCCGGCCCCGATGGCAAACTCTACCTCAACGCTGGTAACTGCGGTGGCTCGTTCACTGATAAGGCCGGCAAGACCTACCGCGTTGCTTCTGGCTACGTCGACCAGCGCGGTGGTGCTTGGCCCTTCGACCCCAAGGCTACGTCTGGGGCCAAGAGCGATGACGGGTTCGTCTGGTCCTCGGGTTTCTCCGCTCGCATGAACGCGGACACCTCGGGCGTCGAAATCATCGGCAACGGCTACCGCAATAGTTACGAGCACTTCCCATCTTCCTTTGGCGATCTCTTCCAGGGCGACAATGACGACTCCAGCAGCTGCCGCACGTCTTACATCCTCGAGTACGGCACCGCCGGTTACACCACACCCAAGGCCACGGGCTACAATTCGGTTCGCCGCCCTGGTCAGCCGACCGCTCGCGCCCATTGGCGCCAAGACGACCCCGATACCATGGACGTCGGTGATGTCTACGGGTCCGGCTCACCGACGGGGGTAGCCATTTACGAAAACGGCGCGCTGGGCGCGGCGTTCAATGGCACGCTCCTGAATTGCGAGCCGTCCCGTAACACAATCTTCGGCTACAAGCTGCAGCCGCACAAGGGCGCCTTCGCCCTGAACGAAGCCACGCGTAAGGACTTTATCACTTCGAATCCCACGCGCGAATTCGAAGGCACAGACTTCCATCGCATCAAGACCCCGGGTAAGAGCGGTGAACATATCTGGTTCCGTCCGTCGGACGTCGCCGTTGGTCCCGATGGGGCAGTCTACGTGGCCGATTGGTTCGACACGCGCGTGGGTGGTCACCAGACGCTCGATGACACCTGCACGGGTGCAATCTACCGCATCGCCCCGAAGGGCTTTAAGTCGGTCATCCCCAAGCTCGACCTCTCCAGTGCGGCTGGCGCGGTCGACGCTTTGCGCAGCCCAGCGGTCAATGTCCGTCACCTCGGCTTCAACGCTGCGAAGGGCTTCGGCGTTAAGGCTCTGCCTGCGGTGCTAGAACTCGCCAAGGACAGCAACCCCTACGTCGCTGCCCGCGCCGTCTGGCTCTTGCCTTACCTTGGTGACGAAGGCTTGGCCCGTACGAAGGAACTTCTGAAGGATGCAAACCCAGCGAATCGTCGCCTCGCCTTCCAATCCCTCCGCCGTGCTAACCAAGACGTGCTCGCCATCTCGGCAACCCTAGCGACGGACGCCGACCTCGCGGTGCGTCGCGACGTCGCGACCTCACTGCATGCCGTCGCCGCCGACAAGGCCGTGCCGATCCTCGTCGAGCTCGCTAAGCGACTCGATGTCACCGACAAGAATTCCCTCGCCGCCTTTGGCATCGGTGCGGCCGGTAAGGAATCCGCCGTCTGGGCCGCTGTGAAGTCTGCTTACGTCAAGAACGGTGAAACGTGGTCCCCGCAGGTATCCCGCATCGCTTGGGTCCTGCACACGCCCGAGATGATGGATGAGCTCGTCGCGCAGGCTAGCGGCCAGAAGGTTCCCGCCGCCCAGCGCACCTTGGCGACGGAGACCCTCTCGTTTGTCGAGTCCAAGGAGGCCGCACTGGCCATGATCAAGCTCGCTGGCGAAGGTTCGCCGGTGAAGGGCGAAGCCGCCACCTGGGCCTTGATGCGCATGACGGGTACTTGGTCGGCCTTTGATATTCGCTCCGAGTTGAAGAAGGCGGGCGTTTACGACGAAGCTAAGGTCGTGGTCGTCCCAGCCCCAGTCCCCGAGGCCCCGAAGGCCACTTTCACGGTTCAGGACGTTCTCTCTAAGAAGGGCGACGCCATCAAGGGTGGGGAACTCGTCCAGCGCTGCACGATGTGCCACCAAGTGGGCGCCATTGGTGCTAATTATGGCCCAGAACTCCGTGGTTTCGCCGCCCGCCAAGGCGTCGAATCAGTGGTGACCGCCATTGTAGAGCCCTCCGCGAGCATCGCCCTCGGTTACGAAGGCTCGACCCTGAAGCTCAAGGCTGGCGGCCAGATTGACGGCCTGATCCAGTCCAATAACGACCCAGTCGTCGTCAAGTCGGCTGGCGGCGTCTCCCAACTCGTCCCCAAGAACCGTATCGGTGGACAGTCCAAGCTGAACCGCTCCCTGATGCTATCGTCTGATCAGCTTGGCCTGACCGCGCAGGATGTAGCCGATATCGCCGCCTGGTTGGCCACCTACAACTAAGCCGGAAGCTTAATTCAGGCTTTTCAGGGGGTTTTCCGGAAGGAAAGCCCCCTTTTAATTTCCCGCTTGCTTCCGTGGCTGGGCTTCTCAAGTTCGACCCTCCTTTCCCTAGGCAAGGCACGGCCGCACAACGCGGGCCCGCGACTTACTAGGCCTCCAAAGACCTTTACACACCATGAAGCAGCTCAGTCTCACCGTCTCCAATCGTCAGAACCTTGGCCGTGGCCACTCACGTCGCATGCGCAACGCGGGTTCCATCCCAGCCATCATCTATGGCCCTGCCGGCAACCACAGTGTTTCCGTTGAACAGGAGAAGTTCCGTGACCTCATGCGTGCCAAGGGCAACGCTGCCGCCCTCATCGAGCTGACCCTCGAAGGGAAGAAGATGCTCTCCATCATCAAGGAGTTCCAGCGTCACCCCATCACCCTGAAGTTCCTGCACATCGACATCCAGCAGATCGACCCGAATGCTCTGATGAGCGTTGCGATTCCAGTCCGCACCGTGGGCGAAGCGCACGGCGTGAAGACCGATGGCGGCACGCTCGCTATCGTTTCTCAGACCATCAATGTCCGTTGCTTACCGAAGGACCTCCCTGAGTTCATCGAAGTCGACGTGACTGAACTGAAGGTCAATGAATCCATCCACGTCGGCGCCCTCAAGGCTCCGGCTGGTATCACTTTCCCCGGCGACCCCGCCCGTGTCGTTGTGGTCTGTTCCGAAATGGCCGCCGAAGAAGCCGCTCCCGAAGCCGCCGCCGCTCCGATCGCTGGCGTCGAAGGTGCTGCTGTTCCGGCCGCTGGTGCCGCGGCTCCCGCCGCTGGTGCTGCTCCGGCCGCCGCTCCGGCTGCCAAGAAGTAATTTCCGCGCCGGGCGTCCCCGGCACCCGTTCTTTGAAGTCAGATGGTATTCTCGGTCATCGCCGCCCTCGGCAATCCCGGCAAGGAATACGTCGCCACCCGCCACAATGCGGGCTGGATCATCCTGGATGCGCTGGCCACCAAGGCCGGCGCGGAGTGGAAGCACGAAAGCCGTTTCCCGGCCGCCGTGGCCAAGACCACCTTCGGTGGTCAGCAAGTCTTCTTGGTCAAGCCGCAGTCGTTCATGAACTTGAGCGGCGAACCCTTGGCCGCCTTCCTTCACTTCCATCGCCTCACCGCCGCCGACATGGTCGTCTTACACGACGACATCGCTTTCGAGCCTGGCCAGATGCGACTTTCCCAAGGTGGTTCCGCGGCTGGTCACAACGGCATCGCCAGTTGTATCCAGCATTTTGGCGAAGCGTTCCTCCGAGCCCGTCTCGGTATCGGTCCCAAGCGGCACCCCGCCCAAGACCTCGCCGACCATGTGCTCGGTAAATTCCCCGCCGAAGACCTGCAGCGCCTCCACCAAGCTACCCCTGACTTCCTCTTAGGACTCGAAACCCTCCTTTCCCGCGGCCTCCCGGCCGCCCAAAACTTCACCAATAGAAAATCACCATTACCATGACCACCGCCACGATTCGCCGCGCCTACCGCGTCAGCCTAATCCTCGACCTCCGCGGTTCCGCCGAGGCTCCCGAGGCCGCTATCGAACGCCTGAAGGAAATCCTTAAGTCCGTCGACTGTAAGGTCACCGAGGTCGAAAACCTCGGTCAGCGCGAGTTCAGCCGCGCCGTTGACCGCAAGTTCCTCTCGGGCCTCTACATCCAGTTCCACTTCGAAGGTCCGGTCACCGCACCGACCGCCTTCGCCGACAAGCTTCGCCTCGACCGCACCGTGGACCGTATCCTCGTGCAGTCGGTCCGCGCCTAAGCCCCGTCCCGTCTCCTCACGACCATGGCCTCGTCCTTCAATCGCGTGATCCTCGCCGGCAATATGACCCGCGATCCAGAAGCGCGTGCGTTGCCCTCGGGTCAGCCCCTCACCAAGTTCTCCCTCGCGGTCAATCGCGCCTACACCACCAAGGAAGGCGAAAAGCGCGAGGAAGTGACCTACGTCGACATTGAGAGTTACGGCAAGCAGGCCGAAATCATCGCCAAGTATTGCGGTAAGGGCTCGGGCATCCTCGTCGAAGGTCGCCTCAAGCTCGACCAGTGGGATGACAAAAAGACCGGCGAGAAGCGTTCGCGCCTCGGCGTTGTCCTTGAGAACTTCACCTTTATTGGCGGCAAGGCCCAAGGCGGCGAAGAGGGCGGTTCGGCTCCTCGTTCCCGCGGTGGCGACACCCCCGCTCCTTCTGGCGACAACGGCGGCGACGACGTCCCCTTCTAAATTCCACTTTCACTTTAACCCAAGCAAGATACCAACATGGCATTCACCGAAGTTTTACTCATTAAGCCCGTCGACGGCCTCGGCGCCGAAGGCGAACAGGTCCGCGTCCGCGCGGGCTATGCGCGCAATTACCTGCTTCTGCAGGGCATCGCGCTCCCCGTCAACCGCGCCAACACCAAGTACATCGAGTCCTTGAAGAAGGCCCGCGAAGCCCGCGAGTCCAAGGACCTCGAGTCCGCTACCGCGACCTCTACAAAGCTGGCCGCCCTCAAACTCGTCTTTGCCGTCAAGACCGGTGAAGGTGGCAAGATGTTCGGCGCCATCAGCACCGCTGAAATCTCCGCCAAGCTCGCCGAACACGGCATTGAGCTGGAGCGCAAGCGCATCCACCTCGGCCAGGGTCCCGTCAAGGTTCTCGGCAAGCATCTCGCGACTATCCGTCTCCACGCCTCCGTCTCGATTGAGCAGGAGTTCGAAGTGGTCTCGGAGAATCCGATCGAGCCTGTCGCCGAAGAAGCCGAAGAAGCACCAGAACGCTTCGACCGCGACCAGAAGCCGCGCAAGCCGCGCAAGGATAAGAAGGAAACGAAGTAAGCCTTCGGTTCTTCTCCTTCCAAAAGCCCGCTCCTCGAGCGGGCTTTTTTTGGCCTAGGCTCAGCGTGCCTTCAGCCAGTCGGGGCTACTGATCATGAACTCCAGTTGGCCTTTGTAGAAGTTAAGCTGACCGAGCCAGCGCACGGCTTGGCCTTTCTCCGTAGCCTTGACGGATTTCAGGAGGGCCTGATTGGGGACATAAAGGGCGTAGCGTTTATCGCCAATCATTAGGGTCGGCTTAGCCCCGCCGTTATAGACGCCTTCGAGAACAAAGACTTTTCCGACTTGCTGGGCAATCTCGTCCGGACTCAAGGCGGGAATGGTCTTGGCATTCCCGAATTTAGAGACGTCCAACTCAGTGGGATAGGCCGGGAGGCCCTCGCTGGGCGAGAGTTCAGGGCGGGTCAGTGGGGCGGCGGCTGGTTTAGCGTGAACCGTAAATTCGGCCTTAAGCGGGAAGTGGTCGCTGATGCCGGCGCCCGCGGCGTAGTTAGTCCAGCGCCAAGGAGTGGCTGGGTAAGGATGGGCATTCAGTCCAGGAAGAATCACCGCCCCGAAGCTGCCGGGAACGTAGTCCAGGCCTTGTCCATCGGCGAGTCCCTGCGAGATGATGAGGTGCATCAGCGTCCCCCATTCGCCGTGGTACTCATCGGACTTCCGGGCCATCGGTTCGACGTCATACCAGAGGTTGTAAAGGTCGGCGCTACCGTTCGCCAGTTTGGCGGGATCGCCCTGGGAGCGTAGAACGTCCTGGATGCCAGTTTTGGCCATGGCGGGGTAGCGCTGCTTTTGATTGTAGTGCGAATTCAGGTCCCCGCCGAAGACGATATTCGCGCGCGCGTTGGCCTTAAGGATTTCGTCAAGCCGGGCGCGGGCTACGCCGGCGTTTTGGATACGGGTGCTTTCGGTGGCTGGGCTACCTGCACCGCTCTTCCAGTGGTTGGCGAAGACGAACACGGATTCACCGCCCACGTCAATTTCTGCCTCCACGATAGTGCGCGCCGCCTGCACACGGTGTTGGCGAACCGCTTTGATGGGAAGGCGCGTGAGGATCGCGCAATGAATGGCTTCCTGTTTGATATCCAAGATATCGCCGAGCACGACCTTATAGCCGCTTAGGCCCTCATCTTCCAAGGCCTTGAGTAGCCAGGCTTCAACGGGAGCGCCGGTTAATTCGGCGGGCAGCTCTCCTTTCAGGAGGGCCCGATAGTTTTGTCCGCGGTGAGCCGCGACGAAGGCCTCGGGCGTGATCGTTGAAGTCGGCGTGTGGTCCGCTTCGAGTTCGCCCAAGATGAGGACTTCGGGCCCGCGACCGTCGTGACTGGCCTTGAGCACCGCGGCAATCCGGCTGAGTTTGCTGGCCAGCTTCTCGGGCGTCCAGCGCTCGGGGCTGGAGCCTGTCACCACGAAGTCATCATAGAGCGATACTTCATCGAGGTCGAAGAGGTTCTCTACGTTGAAGGCCATGACGCTGAAGCGTTGCGCGGACGGCGTGGTCGTCTCCGCCGCCCAGACCAGCGACGTACACAGAAAGAAGGTGAGGGAGAGGAAGCGTTTCATGGATGCAGGGTGTAACCATCATTCTCGAGTGAAGGCTTTAGCCCATGGCAAAAATGTGAAGAGCAGGTGTCAGGAATGTCACGACTATTGGTCACTGCCGTCTTTTCGACACGCGTCGGTCGCGGCATCTGCCCGTCACTTATCCGCCCAGAACATGTAACCCACGCGGAAGCTTTCCCGCTCGTGCCCGGTCACCGCCACTTCACTTTGTCACCATAATATTAGTACATATGAAAAACCTATCCTCCCCTCCATCCCGTCCGCTGATTGCTTTCACCGCGTTGCTGGCGATGGGTTCGCTCGCTCCCGCTGCCGTGATCTCTTTCGACGGGACGACCGCCTACACGCAGGACTTCCAGACGATGACGGGGACGACCATCCTCTCGACAGCGGCGGGAACGCTGACGCAGCCTGTGGTCAGTTCTACCATGACGGAGGTGTCCACGCTCGTTACTGGCTCCGCGGGGGTGCAAGGCTGGTTTATTTACGGATTTACTTGGCTCACTGCCGATAACAATAAGAAGTGGTATGGTGCGGATCCTGGTTCCAGTAGTTCGGGCGGCTTCCGGCAGCTGTATGACAGCTCCACCGGTGCTCGTGCGCTCGGCTCCGAGGGGTCTGGCACGGCCCAAGGATTTTTCGGTTTGGTACTGAAGAACACTTCCGCTTCTACGATTAACACGCTGAGTCTCTCTTACGATGCGGTCATGAACCGGAACCCAGCGACCACGGTCAATCAGTACCCACTTTCTTACTTAGTAAGTTCTACTGATGTCAGCACTTCGACGGCTTCGGGCGCCGCGGGCACTTTCGGTGCGACGATGACCGCCACGACGCTGGGTTTTAGTACTCCCTCGACGGGTACGGGCGCTCCAGGCACACAGTCCGCCACTGGAAGCCCCATGTTTACAATCGGCACGAAGGCTGGTAACCTGACGGGCTTGGGTTGGGGTGCCGGTCAGTTCTTGTATCTTGCTTGGAAAGAGACGGATGAGGCGAGTTCGGACGCCCTTGCTGGGGTGGATAACTTCTCTCTCAGTGCCCCGGTCATCCGCAACTTGGTCTGGAATTTGGCCGGCAGTGGGGTCTGGGATGCGGCCACCGCTAACTGGGCCAATAACCTGACACCGACGGCTTACGCCGCGGGAGATGGGGTCACTTTCAATGGTACGGGTGGCACCATCACCCTTTCGGGTGCTTTGGCGCCGATTTCGGTCAATGTGAGCAATGCCTCGGGGACCTACGTGTTCAGCGGTGCCACTGCTACCGACAAAATTACTGGGGCGACGGCGTTGACGAAGGCCGGTGCGGGCATCCTGCAGCTGACCTCCGATAATGATTATTCCGGCGGTACCACCATCAGCGGCGGAACAATCGTGGTCGATGGCGCCAGCCGACTCGGCACGGGCACGATCGCCCTCGCCGGCGGCACCCTGCAGCTCGCAGCTGGGACTTATACCGTCGCTAACGCCCTGAGCGTGGCAGCCGCAGGTGGTTCGATTGATGCTGCCGCCGACCGCACGATTTCTGGTGCCGCTGCTCTCGCGGGAGTTCTGACTAAACTGGGCACGGGCACTTTGACCCTCGGTGGCACGATCTCTTCTTCCGCCGGGGCCGGTTTCAACGTTGCCGCGGGCGACCTCGTCCTCGGACAAGCTTCGGGCATCGTCAAGGTCTTCGCGAACTCGACGTTAACGGGTAACCTAGTCCTCAGCGGCCCCATCCGTTTCGACGTCAACGGTAGTAGCACGGTTTCCGGTCCAGGTGCGATCAAGGTGGTCAGCTCGGGCACACTCTTTTCCAACTCGTCAGGCGACCTAGGCGGTACGATTACCTCGGAAATTATTCTTAATAACACGGGTGCCGCTTTCACCAAGGGCGCTTGGACGGGAACTACCTACGCGCCGTCGACATCGTTTGCGACTACCATCGGTGGCACGACTGGCGGTGCTTTGTCGGTTAATAAGATTAGCGGCAACTCGGATGTAGATATTTCCAATAACTCTTCGACGGGCGGCGGTGCGGGCTCGCTAACCCTCACGGGCGTGAGCACCTACACCGGCAACACGACCATCAACGCGAGCACCCCGGCGGCGGCTAGCCTCGTGCTCGGCATCAACAACGCCTTGCCGACGGCCACGGGTATCATCGTCGGCACCAAGACGGGTGTGAGGCTCCCGGTGATTGACCTGAATGGTTATAGCCAACAGGTCGCCTATCTGGCCGACGGTGCCCTGGTCGACGTTTCGAAATACCTGACGATCACCAATAACGCTGCGACCGCTTCGGTGCTCACCTTAGGCGGGGATACTTCTCCTGGCACCGGCTTCTCGGGTTACCTCTCCGACGGTGTCGGCGGCCTTTCCCTTGTGAAGACCGGCTCGAATACGCAGACGCTTTCGGGCTTTGGCGCCTTTAACGGTGGCGTGACCGTCAACGGCGGCGTGCTTAAGGTAGTCGCTGCCGCCAACACGACCAGTAGCTCCGCTTTGGGTACCGGTGGCGTTGTCATCGGCGGCACGGGCCAGCTCTTCGTCGCAACGACCATCACCAACGACCTCATCGTGAATGCCGGCGGCCGTTTGGCTGGTAATGGTGCCACGGGCGCGGTCACCGTGAATTCGACTGGCGTGCTCGCTGCCGCCACGACTCCTGGTCTGTTGAACGCTGCTACCCTGACGACCAATGGACTCACGACGTTGAATTCCGGCTCCGTCCTCGAGTGGAAGGTTAATGATGCGGCCGGCCTCGCTGGCATTGGTTACGATACTTTCGCTTTCGGCTTGGGTCTCGACCTTAGCAACCTCTCGGCCGCGAATAAGGCAACTATCCGCGTCGTTTCCTTTGCCAACGCGGGCGACGCCGTGTTTGGCAATTCCACGGCCTTTGCCAATGGCCAGGCCCGCACGTTCACCTTGGCGAACGTGGCGTCTATCACGATGCCTGGCGCGACGAATAATATCACGGATCTCTTCGCCTACGACCTCACGCAGTTCCGCTTCACTGATGGTACGCAATCCGAACTCGCGAACTGGTCGCTAGCCTATGACGGTGCGGCCATTACCTTGGCCTATGCGTCGGCGATTCCTGAGCCTTCCACTTATGGCTTGGGCCTGGGCTGCTTGGCCTTGGCGTTTGTCGCCGTCCGCCGCCGCCGCCAGTCCGCCCCTAAGGCTTAAAGTTCGGTCGCGTTGGTCTTAGTTGCCGCCGAGTCCGGAACGTCGTCCGTTCAGGAGGGCGGCCCCGATGAGCGACGCGGACAGGAAGGCCATGGACCAGACGCCCAGTGCCGCGGCCAATTGCGGGCCGTCGCCGAGGGCGGACATCAGCGCAAAGGTCGCCTTCGTGATTGGGTAGTGTTCTGCCCGTTGGGCGAGGATCAAGCTATCGCTCACTTCGAGCATCGAGAAGGCAAACGCCAGGACCGCGCCCGCGGCCAGATGGGCTGCGAGGAGGGGTAGGGTGATGCGCCGCCACGTCGACCAAAGCGATGCCCCCATCGAACGCGCCGCCATTTCCAGTGCGGGGTCACATTGTTGCAGGCCAGCACAGGCAGCTCGAGTGACGTAAGGCAGTCGGCGGATTGCATAGGCTACGCTGAGGAGCAGGAAGGGACTCCCGCCCGCGCCGACGAGGATCGCAAAGGGCTTACCTTCTTGGGACAGGGAGAGGTAGCCTAGGGCTAACACTAAACCGGGCACTGCGAGCGGCAGCATCGTCAAGGTATCGAGGAGGTGCCTGATCCGGAGATCCGAGCGGGTAATGACCCAAGCAGCGGCGGTACCGATCACTAAGGCCAGACACGTCGCCAAGCCTGCGTAAGCCAAACTGTTTTGAATGGAGGGCACGACCAAGGCACTGCCTAAGGCTTCTTGCCAATGGGCTGCCGTGAATTCGACTGGTAGGATGGATTGATGCCAGTAGCCAGAAACAGACATAAGCAAGACACCCAAGTGCGGGAGGCAGGCAACTGCCGCCACGCCCGCAAAGAAGGCTGAGCAGGCCCAGCCCGACCAGCCTTGGAGGGCTTGCGGCTCGGCGCGTTGGCTGGGACGTGGCGCTGCGCCACTCTGGCCCAGACCAAAGGCGAGTTTGGAGGCGAGAAAGACGCCGCCCGCGACGAGTAGCACGATGGTCGTGAGCGCATAGGGCAAGGGGTTGCGGTCCAGGTTTTTTATTCCATCCAAAATCTGCACGGGAGCGACCCGCGGGAAGTCGAAGACTAAGGGGACGCCGAGTTCGGTGAACGCCCAGATGAAAACGAGCGCTCCACCAGCGAATAAGCCCGGCATGATCAAGGGTAGTGTCACGCGGAAGAACCTTCGCCCCGGCGGACAGCCAAGATTGGCGGCCGCTTGTTCCAGCGCTGGGTTCACTTGTGCGAGGGCCGCGGCAACGTTGAGGTAGAGAATGGGGTAAAGGTGCAGCGCATTCATCACGACGATGCCCAGTAGGCGATGCTCCGCCATCCAGTCGTACGGGTGTAAGGGGTCCATGCAACCTAGCGACATCAGGAGCGCATTGAGTGAGCCCTCCGTGCCGAGGATGCATTTGATACCGACTGCCCCGACGAACGGCGGCAGAATCATCGGGATGAGCAAGGCCAGTGAAAGGAAGCCGCGCCCAGGGAAGGTGAAGCGGTGGTTGAGGAGGGCCAGCGGCAGCGCCAGCAGGACCGCTACGAACGTACTGGCCACCCCAAGCAGCAACGCATTCGTCAGGCCTTCCCGATAAAGTGGGTCGCGGAGGACGGCGAAGAGAAAGCCGAAAGTGAAGGTGCCATCGTACGGGTCCACGAAAGCCTCCTTGAGTACGCTGGCGGCCGGGTAGATAAAGCCCACGGCCAATAGTAAGCCAATGGTCGCGCAAAGAATCCAAGCGGTGCGGCGGTGCATGTTAGCGGGCGGTCGGGTGCTGTCGTGCCTGCTCGGCGGCTCGACGATAATTTTGGCGGAAGATTTCTGCGAGTTCGGACATGCGTCGGGCGGAGACGAGTGGGTCGGTGCTGTCTAAGCCCAGGTCCCCCTTGCCGCCTTCACGGTAAGGAAAAGCGCTGACGTCAGCCATCGTTGCTAGCGCTTCCGCGGGCAGGCCGGCGCGCACGATTTCCGTCCAGGCTTCTTTGAGTTCTTCGTGCGTATCGATGCACATCACCCGAACCGCCCGACGGATGGTCCCGAAGGCGGCCGAAGTAAGCTCGGGGCGATACTGGAGGTGATCGCCGGTGCGGTAGGGCGAGAGGGCGGCCCGCTCAGCGGGCAGCGACTCGTAGGCATCCTGACGGACCGGTGGCCGAAAGAGTTCCCGTTCGCGGGGACCATACGGGGCGCCGACTGGAGAGCTCCAGAGCGCTTGCCCTTCCGGGCTCAGCACAAATTTCACAAAGGCTTGAGCGAGCTCAGGCTCGGGGGCCCCACGGAGGACCGCAATCGGGTCGCCACTGACCGTGGTGCCCGCGGCCGGAGCCGTCCAGATCAAGCGAGTCGTGCCCGGTCGGTTAACTTGGTGGGCGAAGGCGGCCCCGTAGTAATCCACGCACATGCCGGCGGCGGCATTACCGTCGGCTACATCGAGGGGGACCTTAGTGGAACTGTCGGAGAAGTAGCGGGCATTTGCAGAGAGACGTTGTAAGAGGCGTAAGCCATCGGTCCAGCCGAGGGCTAACCGCTGGGCTTCCGTTAACCCTTGGCGCGCCGGATCCTTCAGGCTGCGTTGCATCTCCGCTTGGATAATCAGCTCAAACGTACGGGCGACCGAGCCGCTCTTCGTCGGATCGGCCAATGCGAGTTGGCCGCGGAGTTTCGGGTGGGTCAGGTCAGCCCAGCGCGTGGGTGGGCTTAAGCCCAAGGCCTGCCAGCGACCGGGCGACCAGCAAATGCCGAAGCGGGAGAGGCAAGAAGAAGACCACGTCCGATCCTTCGCCCATAGTCGCTCACCGGTGAACATTTCTGGGATGGGTCCGCCGGGTGCGAACCACTCGGGGTGGCTTTGGAAAACTTGTAACGGGACCAAGCGGCCTTTCCTAGCCTGGCTAGCGAAGTCGGGTTCGCCCCCGCCAAAGAAAAGATCGGCGCCGATGCCGGCGAGTTTACCCTCATCGGCGGCTTTGAAGCCGGCGTCGAGCACCAGCCGGATCTCCGACGTTCCCCCGGGGCTACGCCAGTCGATGTAGACGTCTTGCGAATGGGTTTTCCGCCAATGAAGGGAGAAGGCCTCGGCAAACTCCTTCCGGATAGTTTCGCTATGGGGCGTATAAATCACGAGTCGCCGCGTACCGGCGGTGGGCATCTGCGTGGAGTCCTTGCGGAGTCCCAACGGCAAGGCGATGAGTAGCCCGATGCACCCCAGCGTTAGCCACCATACCCGCAGGTTTTTCATACGCTGGGTAGGACCACGATATCTTGGACCGCCGCCGCGACGGTCAAGGTTTGCCCTGTCGTCAACCCGGTGGGCGGATTCAGGATGATGACGCTGAGCGGCCCCAGTGGGCTCGCCAAAGTGAGTTGGGCGCGGGCCCCTAGGTAGACTCGTTCGACGACTTGACCGGTGACTGAATTAGGGGCGCCGTCCGCGGCGGGCTGCCAAGCTTCGGGGCGGACGGAGAGGGTGACTGGTGTGCCCGCAGCTGCGGTTAGCGGGGCACCTGCGCCTTGTCCCGTGAAGATGCCCGCCGCCGTGTTGACCTGGATGTGCTCGGCCCTCGCCTCGAGGAGTTCAGCCGGGATGAGATTAGTCTCGCCGATGAAACGGGCAACCGAGGTGCTCGTTGGGCGGCGATAGATTTCCTCTGGAGTGCCGACCTGGGCGACCACGCCCTTCTCCAGAATCGCCATCCGGTCCGCCATCGCCAAGGCCTCTTCTTGGTCGTGCGTCACGTAGACCGCGGTGAGGCCATTTTCTTTGACGATGCGTCGGATCTCGCGGCGCATCTCGATGCGGAGCTGCGCGTCGAGGTTGGAGAGTGGCTCGTCTAGCAGGAGGCAACGTGGGCGGACGACCAGGGCCCGAGCCAAGGCGACGCGCTGCTGTTGCCCGCCAGAGAGCTGATCGATGGCGCGATTTCCCAAACCCTCTAGTCGCACGCTCCGTAAGGCTTGTTCGACCCGCTGGGTCCGTTCCGCGGTCGGAATCTTCCGCTCGACCAAGCCGAAGGCGATATTCTCCGCCACGGTGAGGTGCGGCCAGAGGGCATAGTTTTGGAAGACCATCGCAGTCTCGCGGAGGTGCGGCGCGAGATGCGTGACGTCGCGTTCACCGAAGAAGATCGCGCCGCTGGTGGGGAAGTCCAAGCCGGCCAAGCAGCGCAGCAGGGTAGTCTTTCCGCAGCCGGAGGGACCGAGCAGGAAGAAGAGTTCACCTGGTTCAATCGTGAGGGTGATGCCATTCAGTACCTGGACCGCTTGCGGCTGGGACGGATAGCTTTTGCAGATGGCACGGAGGTGGAGGGGTTCCATGATTTAGATTTCTTCAGGCGAAAGCCATTTAGAGGATAGGATGATAAAGCGGCGGCCCAACAGCACATTTATGGGCGAGCGGGCGGAATCCTTCAAGCGATCGTGTGCGGCGTTGACGGGGTCGAGATAGTCGGGGGTACGTTGCACGACCATTTCCAGGACGGAGCCTTGGGCCGTACCGGCTCGTCGACGGCCTCTCCGTAGGCGCGGATGCGGAAGGTATCAGAACGGGTGGCGAGGATGGGTCCGAGGGCCTGCAGGAGATCGCCTTGGAAGAGGCAGCCATTGGCCCCGAAGCCATTATGTGTCCGGTTGACGTTATCCGGATCCAGGACTTCAACGTTTCGGAAGTAAAGCCCGGGCGGCATTCCAGTACGTCCGCCGGCGACCCCTTGGTAGAGCCAGTTATGGGAAACCGATGGGTCGATCATCTTCCCCCCGGCGGGCATTTTGGCGAGGCTCTCCGTGCCGAGGGTTTTATCGGCCCGGGCAATGGCTGCTTCCAAGGTTCCGGAGCGGAACATCCACCGCACGTTCTGTGCCGCTGCGGGTAACACGGTGTTGGCGGCGGTATTGACGATGGGGTAATAGGAGCGGTTCAATGTGACGAGGTTGCTGACCGTCGCGCCGGCGGTACGCGTCGGCCCTAGGTAGCGGTTGACGAACTCGCCGAGACCAAGGAACGGCGTGCCTGGGTTTTGGGCTGCCGGGAAGCCGCGGAAGCGCCGCGAGGTGGGGAGGTACTCCTGATCCCGCTCGGTGCGCTGGAAGAACTGCGCCCGCGCTTTCACCTCGGCGACCGTTGCGACCGCTAAGGCGCGAATCTGGGTGTCGGAGAGGTTGGCGTAGCCATTCCAATACGCGGCATCGGCGATGTTCCGGGTGGTCGGCGTTTGCGCTGAGTCGCCGAGGATACGTGGGAAGCGTGCATTGTTTGTCGCCGCCGGGGCGTTGGCTGACTGGGAGCCCAGCGCCAGCCCTTTAAGGGAACCGTAAAGAGCGGTCCAAGCTTCGACGGACGTCGAGTTGACGTTGAACGCGCCGACGTTCAGCAGGTAACTGGCAAACTTGCGGTAGCCATCCGTGGCTGCCCCAGTGCTATCGGTGGCGAAGCCATCGGCCGTGATGGCCGTCGCCGCTGAGTTATCGCTGGTTTGGTAGAGCAGCATGCGCGGATTCGCCAACGTGCCGGTACCGCTCGCAAAATCATTCATCACTTCGGCCAGCGTCCGGCTGCGGACTTTGTTATAGTTGCCTTGGCGGGAACCATTGTCGGCGATGCTCGGGGCTGCCCCGGAGAAGAAGAAGCTATCCCAGAGCGCATTGTTCATGAGGTAACTCATGTCGCCGAAAGTGTGGCCGCCGATGTAACTGCGTTGGTGTGGGGCGTCCCTTGCGTCCAAGCTTTATCGAGGGGTACGACCATCGAGGGGAACGAATTACCAACCGTCCGATAGGGCATCCAATCCCAAGTGCTGAGATTAGCATGCATTAACTGGCCAAGGGAAGTGGGCGCCGTCACCGGAATCTCTACCGCCGTGGATTTTCCCTGGCCGGCGGCGCCATGCGATGAGCCGCCCAAAGCATTGCCCCCATTCGCGTTTGCGGCGTCGACCTGCAGTAAGGGACTCCAAGAAGTCGCGACGCCATTGAGCCCTAATTCGTCGCCGCCAAAGAGCTGCGTACGCAGGCTCGCAGTGCCGATACCTGGTAGCCCATTGAGCGCAGGGTTGGAAGAAGTCTGCGGCAGAGGGTTGGAGAAGACCCAGACGGGGTGGGCCGCGGGCACTGGGCTCGATTGCGCGGAGAACCAGGAGAGAACGGTACGGTTATGGGTGGTGGTCCGGGCCGTGTCCGGGAGGCGGGCTCGCGTGTCGAAGGCCGCAATTACCGGCCCCGGCGCCGTCTCGCTAATGGTACGGATGGCGGAAACGGGCCCAACGATCACTGGGTTAGTCACGCTGCCACCGTCACCGAGTTGCGTGACCCCGAAGTTGCTGCCGCCGACGTTGATGTAGTGTGCGTAGCTGGCGTAGGAATTATTGCGACTGGTGCCCAGCACTTCATCGAAGCCGAGGTCTTGCCCGTCGGCACTCACCGTGTCCGCGCGGAGAGATTTTTTCCAGCCCGAGTTGAGGTAGATCCAGTGGTGCCAATACATCGAGCTCGTGAGGTCGATGCAGCATTTGACCTGGTCAGCGGCGGCGAACTTGTAAGGGGCGGAGACGGTCGAGGCTTTAATGTCCGTATGGAAGCCACCGGTGAAGTAAAACCCCCGCTGCATGTTGAGGATTGGGATGGGCGTACTTTCATTGGAGCGCCCCAACGTGGAGGCATCGACGAGGTCTTGGGTGGTAAAGACCGCGAACTCCCCAGGCTCGAGGGTGGTCGCTGGCACGACGGCGACTAAGTTTTCGGCGTTCGCTCCCGTCGCGGAGGATGCCGCCGCCGTAAAGTTATAAAGCGAGTCGATCAGCCGCGTCGTGGCAGTGGCGGCGAACGGCTGGGCGGGGTCGTTGCCGTTGTGGGTGAAGATCTGCAGGCGCATCTGGTCGAACTGCGAGAAGACCAGCTTCAACCCACCCTTGACGCGGAGGTCGGGTTCAGCCGTCGCCGGCTCCTTGAGTTTGATCCGGACGTTGTAGGGGTTGTGCAGGACAAGGATGGGCGTACAGACCAGCTTCAGGGTGTAATCGGCACCGACGTTAACCCGCCGTAAAGAGAAGACCATCGAGAACCGGTGCACCGTCGGCATGTAGGCGCCGCGCACGGCCCGCGGGATGAAGCGGCCCTTACCGCCGCCCGTAAGATCGCCTCCTTTGAGTCCATTAATCCAGCCCAAAGGATCCGGGGTGCTATCGTAAAAGTCGGTGAACGGGGTGGTGGCCTTACCGCCGCCTGACCATAAGGAGTTGTCCAAATCGAAGCGTGCATACTTATGCATGCGGTAGCCGCCTTTGTCCAATTGGTTGGTGTTGGGGTAGAAGGCGCGGGCGCCTAAGGCTGGCACATTACCAGCCCAGTCGACGTCTTTGTAGAGGCGGTAGTAGTCGCGGACGAGATGCCAGAGGGGCCCGACGAGCCGGCGAGGTTGTTTATCCCAGAGCGAATTCACGGTCGTCGTCGGTGGAGTGCTGCTCGTATCGGTCAACGGCTGGCCCATCTCGTCTTCGCGAATGAAGACTGGCGACCAGGGCAAGTATTTGGTCCCGCTGTTGCCTAGGTTTCGACTCGGGTTATCGGCGTTCACTTCATACATCGGGACCCAGACCCGCGGACGGGGATCGGGCGAAGTGATGAAGCCTGGGTTGACCTTAGCGGTCCCGTAACTGGGGAACCATGAACGCCGTTTGCCGAGTAATAGGTCGGCTGTGTAAGCTTCGGTGACCGTCTCATGGCCCGCGCCCGAACCAAAGTCGGATTTATCGAACTGAGCGTCGTCCATTTCGAAGGCGAGCGAAAGGTCGCGGCGCAGGCCACCGCGGTAACTGTCGGCAAGGACGCCGGCTGACCACAGCGTGTGGTGATGGAAAGACAACTTATGGGCCGGCTGGCCGTTGGCCGCGGCGTCATTCACGTCGTACCCCTTCAGTAGTGGGAGTGTCGAGGTGGAGATGATCGCTGGTCGCGTCGCCTCGTAAGGGTCTACGCTCTTCAGGCCGAGGAGGAGTTCAGTTCCACGGCGACCTGGGGAACGCAGGGTGGTGGCGGTCGTCAGCGACGCCGGTGCCGCTTTGGCAGGGTCGCGGGTCTCGTTGAGCTGAATGGCAGCCTTCACGCCTTCGTCGCCAATCCAGTAGGCGAAATTCCCGGTGGTGGAGTTTGCCCAAGCTCCCGGCAGCGGAATTTTCGGTAGCGCCACGCGACCATCGACGTCATCGCTGGTATCCATGAGCCCGTCCGGCCCGAGGTCCAAGGTGGCGCTTCCATTGCCGACCAGGGTTGCGAAGGATTCGCCGCCGCCGGCCGAGAGGGCCAAGGGATAGTCCGTCTGCCAAGGGGCCCAGTAGCCTAGGTCATAGTCCGTCTTGCCAGCTAGGTTGACCGTTTGCAGGAGATAGGAATCGAATCGTCCAACGGTTTCTCACCGCGACCGCTGATGAGCCACTGCGGTGGTTCGTCGGGCTTGTCAGTGCGCCACACACCGGTCCAATGCCGTTGACCTTGGCCCAGCCGTAAACTCCAAGCGAGATTGGGATCAAAGGGGCTGACTGGAGCCGGAGTGCAGGCGAGTTCTCCGGTAGCGGTGCTCCGGACATCCGGGCCAGCCGCTTGCTGGAGATGGGCTAACGCCAGCCGGGCGGACATCGTGGCGTTTAGCCGGGAGCGCGCCTTGAGCGCCAGCCATTTGGAGGCCCGCATTTCCACGGTGATAAAAGCGGCCAGCACCAAGATCGTCAGGACAATCATGGCCATGATCGTCAAGGAGAGGACGAGGGTGAATCCTTGCCTCGTCTGGCGGGGCTCTGGCGGCGTCGACCGCACTTTAGCGCAGCGCCTTGTTTTTGGAAACTTGCTTATCCCCGGGCGGAGCGGGGGATGGCGCGAGTTCTTCGACGATGCGCTCTTCAACGCCCCGAACCACAATCATCCCAGTATCGCCCGGAGCGGGTAGGAGGAAGAGGAGGGAGCGGATGTCTGGTAACTGGAGCCAGCGTAACCCTCCAGCCACTTGCCAGCCGTCGTCTTCGTTGGGCAGGAAAAATTGCGCTTGTCCGTACTCGGACGGTTTTACCTTAGGTTGTAGTGTGATATCTTGACCTGAGGGGATCACTCGACTCTCGCCGGGCATACTCAGGCCCACGGGTTGGGGGCACAGGTTGAAGAAGCGAATCGTCCCCGCGGCGTTAGTAGTGGTTTTATCGGGGACGAGGCTTAGCCGAGTGGCGGCGCCGGTACCCGAAACGATGGCGATGAGTTTATTTTCGCCGGGGGGAAGGGCGGCGGAGGCAAGGACGGGGTAGGGGCTCTTCGGGTCTTGGTCGACCGGCTTACCGAACACGCTAAACTTCCCCGCTTTCACCTGGCTGGTGATGGCGGTTGTCAGGCTGTGTGAATAAAGCTGAATGGCCACCGGCTTACCGGCGGCATTAAGGACGGCGACTTCGCGCTGGGGGTCGTCGAAACTCATCAGCTTCACGGTCACGGGGATGGCTTCCGGATCCGGTAAAACCGCCGCCAGCATGACAAAGTGAAACCACATACCACCCATTCAGACTCCCCCGTTTTCGGGGTCTATTCTATTGGAGATATGACCCGGGGGTTTAACCTGCTGGGTGCCTTTTTGCCACCGGACTGTCACGTCGCCCTCGGCAGCCTTGAATTATGGCATTTGTGACAACGGCCTACCACTTTGTTCACAAAGGGCTGGGGGTAACTTGCTGTTAATTCGGGCTGTGCAGCCCTCTCGTCCCCCCGCAAAGTCCACCCCTTCTATGAGCGATTTCCCCGCCGGCCGGTCCCCCCGCAACCGCCGCGATACCCAGCCTAATTACGGTGACCGCGTGCCGCCCCATAACCTCGACGCCGAGCGCGGGTTGATTGCGAGTATCATCATCGACGGCGAAACGCTCCAGCGCTGCCTTTCCGAGAAAATCACGCCCGACTTCTTCTTCGACCCGAAGCACCAGGATATCTATGCGGCCGCGGTCAAACTCTCGCAGGCCAACACGGGCATCGACGAGATTACGCTGACCGAGCAGCTCCGCCGCGATAGCCGCTTGGATTCCGCCGGTGGCGCCGCCTACGTCAACGAACTGACCGGCCAGGTGGCCTCTTCGGCGCACGCCCCGCATTGGATGGTCATCGTGCGCGAGAAACACTTCCTGCGCTGCCTGATTTCCACTTCGGTCAGCACGGTTGAGAAGGCCCACGCGCACACCGAAGGCATCGATCGCCTCCTCGAGGACGTCGAACAATCCTTCTTCCGTATTAGCGAAAGCCGCATCGCCGAAACGTCGCAACAGATCGACAAGCCGATTGAAGAGGCGATGGAGATGGTCGCCCGGATGATCGCGGAAAACGGCCGGGTTCAAGGCGTGCCGACGGGCTTCCGCGAGCTCGATACGCTTACTTATGGCTTCCAGAGCGGCCAGATGATCGTCGTCGCGGCCCGCCCAGGCATGGGGAAGACTTCCATCGCCCTCAACTTTATCGAAGCCGCCATGTTCCCGCCGCCTAACTCTGGCCGCGAACCCGCGCACGTCGTGATGTTCTCCCTGGAAATGCCGGCCCGGGAATTGGCAATGCGCCTCCTGTGCTCCCGCGCCCGCGTCAACTTACAGAAGATGCGCTCCAGTCGACCCGACGCCCAGACGCAACTCGACCTCGTGCAGGCTTCCAATGAATACCGGGGTAAGCCGCTGATTGTTGATGACAACGGCGGCCAGACGATTCTCGAGATCCGGGCCAAGTGCCGGCGAATTGCCCGCCGCCGTAAGCTCGATATGGTCGTCATCGACTACATCCAGCTCATCAACGGTTTGGACTCCAGCATAGCGCGCGAACAGCAAATCGCCGAGGTCTCGCGCAGTATCAAGGCCATGGCCAAGGAATTCCAGATCCCCATCATCGCCCTCGCCCAGCTCAACCGAAAGTCCGAGGACGAGGCTCGCCAGCCCAAGATGTCCGACCTACGCGAGTCGGGCTCCATCGAGCAGGACGCCGATATCGTGATGCTGATTTCCCGGCCTAATGTCAGCCAAAGTAAGGCGGCCGAAGCCGAGGCGGAGCAAATGGGCCAAGATGGGTGCTATGCCCGCCAATTAATCGTGGCTAAGAACCGTAACGGCCCAACCAATGATCTCGACCTGCTCTGGAATCCAGGGCTGACAAGGTTCGAAACACCTGCCAAAAGCCATTCCAATGAATGATGTGACCACATGCCGAAGTTTCCTTCGGGCTGCCTGCTTCGCTTTGGCCTTGGCGCCCTTAGCTGGTCTTGCCCAAGTAAATGCATCGACCCTCGAAAAGCCGCTGATGGTCGGCAAAGTGACGATTAAAGCGGAGAGAATCGTTCCAGACGAAAAGGACGAAAAGAAAAACAAGAGTGAAACTCTGCCGGCCCCGGAGGCCTTTATTCTCGGACATGTCGCCTTACGGGCGGGTGAGCCATTTTCGAAAGATGCCATCACCAGCACGGTTCGTTCGCTTTACGCCACCGGCCGCTTTAACCAGGTTAGGGTGGTGCCGACCTTGGATCCGCAGACCGGACAGGTCAATTTAGAGATTACCGTTGAGCCACGCCCAATCCTCCGGGAAATCATCGCGGGCGGGAAGTTAATCGACCTCGAGTCCGATGCTTTGAAGGTCGCTGGTTTCAGCGTGGGTGAACCGCTCGATGACGCCGCGATGCAACGGGCGGTGCTGGCCTTACAGAAAGAGCTCCGCAAGGAACGCCCTTTCGTCGTCTTGGAAGCAAAGACCATGCCCGAGGTCAAGGGACTGCCGGGTGTGCGCGTCGAGCTGACCGCCAGTGAAAGCCCTCGCCTGACGATTGATTTTATCACCATTGAGGGCGCCATGGTCCTCACCGAGAACGAGATCATCGAAGGCGCGGAAATAAAGACGGAGAAGCCAGGTTTCTTTTCGCGCCTTTTCGGGGAGTCTTTTTCAGTACCAACCTCGACACCGAGGAATACCGCCGGGATTGCAACCGCATCCGGGATTTCTATCGCCTCAAAGGCTTCCTAGACGTCGAAGTCGAGGACCTCGATCCAGCGAAGGTATGTCGCCAAAAGGACCTGAAGGATGGCTCCGGTAAATTGGAAGTCATTTTCAAGTTAAAGGAAGGCCGTCGCTATACCATCGGAGCCTTGGACATCTCGGGTAATAAGCTCGGAGCGACGAACCCGGTCTTTACGACTGAGGCGCTGCAGCAGGTGGTCACTTCGCCGTCCTTGCGTCGTGGGGCCTATCGCCCTGAAGTCGACCGTTTCATTACGGGTGAGGCCTTCGCAACGGTGGCCTTAGATGCCGCCACCGAGAAGCTCAGGGAGTATTACGGGCAGATGGGCTACCAGAATATCCAGGTGGAAGCCCTCCGTGCACCCAACTTCCAGACGGGCGCCATCGCGGTGACCTTTAAAATTCAGGAAGGGGAGCGCTTCACCGTCCGTTCCTTGGATATCCAGGGGAACACTAAGACGCGTTCCACCGTGATTGCACGTGAGTTGGCGCTGAGCCCCGGCGAAGTCTTTGACTTGGCCCGCGTCCGCGTCTCCGAGGCCCGCCTGCGCAGTACGCAGTTCTTTAAAGAGGTCCGGCTCGTCCCGGTGCCTTCGCCGGTTCCAAACCAAAGCGACCTCCGCGTCATCGTCGAAGAGGGTAGCACTGGTTCGGTGAGCTTTGGTGCGGGCTATAGCACGGTGGAGCAACTCGTTGGCTTCGTCGAGTACTCCGAGGGTAACTTCGACTTCACCAACCCCGAGGGCTGGTATCGTGGCGGTGGTCAGAAGTTCCGCGTCAAATTACAGGCCGGCAGCGTCTCCAACGCCTTCGAACATTCTTTCGAAGAGCCCGCACTCTGGGAACGTGAGTTGGCGGTCGGTTACAAGATTGAGCGGCGCTACACGGGTTATTCCTCGGCTAACTACAACGTCGTTAATGAAGGCGTCGGTGTTTATGTCCGCCGTCGGCTCTTCGGCAACGTCGAAGGCCGCATCGCCTATGACCTGCGTCGCGTCAGCGTGGGTGACGTCACTCCTACCGCGCCCCTCGATGTTCAGGCTGAGGATGGTCACCCGAAGACGATTTCCTCGGTGACGCTCTCCTTGACGCAAGATACCCGCGATGAATTCAACTTCCCGACGAAGGGTTCGCGGCTTTCACTCTCCGAGGAAATCGCCGGCAACGGCCTCGGCGGTAGCTTGGATTACTTTAGGACCGAGCTACGAACCGGTAAGTGGTTCCTACTTTCGCAGACCGCGGAGCAGACCCTTGGCCTGATTGGTCGCGTTGGGACCATCGCCGGATCCGGCGGTAATCTGCCATTCTACGAGCGCTTCTACCTAGGTGGTGCCTACGATATGCGTGGGTTCGACTATAATGACGTCGGGGCAGCCTCGACTTGGGACACGACTAACGGAAATCAGCCAGTCGGGGGCCTGACCTATGGCTACCTGAGCGCAGAGTATACGATCAAGGCGGCCGACAACCTCCGTCTCGCAGCTTTTTATGACTATGGTTTCGTTAATAAGGAAGCCGCCCGGTTCAGCCTGTCCGAAGCCAATTCCGACGTTGGGGTCGGGCTGCGCATCCTCCTTGGCGGCGCAGTGATGCGCCTCGATTTCGGGTTTCCGCTACAGACCACGATAAACCCAGCTACCGGGGCCGAGCTCAATACCGGCGGGATGAAGTTCAACTTTAGCTTCGGGACCGTCTTTTGATTGCCAAGCCTTCCGCCAACCTTCTTCCTCTCCTTACTATGAAGTCATTTTTCCTAGCCCTTGTTTTCACCTCGGTCACCTTGCACGCCGCTGTCCCTAGTATCGGTGTGGTTGACGCTGAAGAAGTGATGAAGAAATACGGTAAGGCCGTCGCCATTCAGGGGGACATCCAGAAGTCCCAAGTCGCCGCTCAGGCCGCCATCAACGAGCGCGGCAAGGAAGTCGAAGGTATGTATGCCGAACTGCAAGCCATCGAGAAGCGCGGCCAGAGCCCGCTCCTCAGCGAAGCCGGGAAGAAGTCGGTCCAAGCCGAATTCCAGAGCAAATCCGAAGTCTTTCAGCAGCGTCGCGCCGAACTGCAGAAGTTTATTCAGGAAGCCAATGCGACCATCCAGCAGCGTCAGGCCGAGATGACTAAGACGATTGGCGCTGAGGTCCGTACCGAAGTGGAAAAAATCTCCAAGGCGAAGTCGCTGCAGCTCGTCCTCCCGAAGGGCGTCTCGCTTTACACCGACGCTTCACTCGATATCACCGATGAGGTCGTGAAGGTCCTGAACGCCGGGTACAAGCCCGCCGAAGTGCCAGCCGCACCGGCCGCACCGGCTCCTCCTGCCGCTCCCGTGGCGCCCGCTGGCGACAAGCCGGCCGCCAAATAAGACCAACCGCCCCTGCTCGTCAGGGGCGGTTTATTTCTGCCCATGTCCATCTCACTCGACACCCAACAACTCGTCGCCCTCACCGGAGCGACGAAGGTCGAGGGCGAGTATCTGGGCAAGGTGCGGTCCTTGGCTTCCTTGGCGGAAGCCGGCCCCGAGGACTTATCCTTCTTGGGTAACCCCAAGTATGCGACGGAAGTCCCGACTTCCCGGGCTGGAGTCATTCTCGTCCCTGGCGATTACGTCGGTCAGCCCGCCGCTGGGCAGGCTTTCCTCCGCGTCCCTAAGCCTTCGTATGCCTTGGCACTCGTTTGCGCTGCCATCGAGGCCCAGCTTTGGCCGAAGCCCGCCGCCGGCATCCATGCGACGGCCGTAGTCGACGCCACGGCCGTCATCGACGCCTCCGCCTATGTCGGCCCGCTCTGTGTGATTGGCGCCGGTGCGCACGTCGGCGCGGGGGCCGTCATCGAAGCCCAATGCTTGATCGGCGTTCAGGCCGTCGTCGGTGCAGGTTGCTGGTTAAAGAACGGTGTAACGCTCGCGGACTATTGCCGCTTGGGCTTACGTTGTCGCCTCCAGCCCGGCGTGGTCGTGGGCTCTGACGGCTTCGGTTACGAACCCGCCGGCGGCCAGATTCACCGCATCCCGCAGATTGGTAATGTTATCCTCGAAGATGATGTGGATGTCGGCGCCAACACGACCATCGACCGGGCTCGCTTCAGCCAGACGGTCATCGGCCGCGGCACGAAAATCGATAACTTGGTCCAGATTGCCCATAACGTCCGTATCGGCCAACAGTGCCTCATCACCGCACAGGTCGGCATCGCCGGCAGCACAACGCTAGGCGATTTCTGCGTGTTGGGCGGGCAGTCCGGCGTGGCGGGCCACCTCACCCTCGGCCATCGCGTCCAACTGGGCGCCCAAACGGGCGTGTTCGTCGATATCCCCGCGGACGGCTTTTATAACGGCACACCTGCCATTCCCATCGGTTTGGAGCGGCGCTTAGTCGTATTATCCCGAAAACTCCCCGACTTGTTCAAAAAGGTTGATTCGCTGGTCGCGTCCTTGGACGCTGGTAGCCGTTCCAATCCATGACCTTGCCTGCGATGAAAATCTTCACTGGGAACGCCAATCCGGCGCTCGCCCAGGAAATCTGCCAGAACCTCGGCGAGCCGCTGGGTTCGGCTACGGTTAACCGCTTCCCCGACGGCGAGACGTTCGTGCAGATCAACGAGAATATCCGCGGTTGCGATGTTTTCATCATTCAGCCCACGTGCGTGCCAGCTAACGACCGCATCATGGAGCTGCTCATCATGATCGATGCCCTGCGCCGCGCTTCGGCCGCTCGCATCACCGCGGTGATTCCATTCTTCGGCTACGCCCGTCAGGATCGTAAGGACAAACCGCGCGTGCCAATCACGGCTAAGCTGGTCGCCAACCTTTTAACCGCCGCTGGCGCCAACCGCGTTCTCACGGTCGACCTCCACGCCCAGCAGATCCAGGGCTTCTTCGATATCCCGGTCGACCATCTCTACGCCTCCCCAGTCTTCTACAAGCACATCAAGGACAAGCCTTGGCTCAAGGATGCCACGGTGTTCTCGCCTGATGTCGGTGGCCTTAAATACGCCTCGGCCGTGGCCGATATGCTGCACCTGCCGTATGGTTTTGTGGCTAAGCGCCGCACGAGCGCGACGACCGTTCAGGCCACTAGCCTCGTCGGCGAGGTGGATGGCCGCGACATTATCTTAGTCGACGACATGACCGAAACCGCCGGTACGTTGACCGCCGCCGCCGAATTGCTGAAGAAAAATGGCGCCCGCTCGGTGCGCGCGATGGTCTCGCACTGCATGATTCAGGAGATTGCCTACGAACGGTTCCGGACGGGCGTCATTGATGAAGTCATCACGACTAATTCCGTGCCCATCGAGACCCGTGGCCTGCCCATCACCGTCCTGTCGATCGCCCCGTTACTCGCTGACGCTATCCGTCGCATTCACGGTAATAACAGCGTGACGGACCTTTTCCCGATTAAGGGCCACTGAGGTCTGCCCCGGGCATAAAAAAGGCCGCCTCGGTTGAGGCGGCCTTTTTGTTTTCAGCGCGTCCGCTTACTTCTTCAGGAACGCGAGGATTTGCTGGGCTTGGTCGCCCGTGTGGCCCTTGTTGTCAGCGTAGACGCACTTGCCGTCCTTGAAGAGGTAGGCGCAACGGCTGGCAAAGCCCATCGTCGTGGGGACCTTAAAGGCAGCGACGACTTTCTTGTCCTTGTCGGCCAGGAGGGGGAAGGGGAACTTCTGTTCATCGCGGAACTCTTTTTGCAGCTTTTCGCCATCGGTGCTTACGCCCAAGACCTTGACGCCGAGTTTGCTGAGGTCGGCCCAGCTGTCGCGGAGGGAGCAGCCTTGCTTGGTGCAGCCACCCGTCTTGGCCTTCGGGTAGAAGTAGACGAGGAGGTACCCCTTGGCACCTTCGGCGGCCACGTCGACGGCTTTGCCGTCTTGGTCGTTACAGATGACGGCGGGCAGGGCGTCGCCGACGGCGAGGCGCTCCGCGGCGCTGCCGAGGAAGGGGAGGAGGGAGAGGAGCATGGTGGCGAGGGCTTTCATACCCAGATAAGTTTGGCCCGTTCCCAGAAAAAAGCAAACGTCCCTAGGGTGTTTTCATATCGCTTGTCGGGAGTTCTGGGGGCAATTTGCACGCATGCTGCCGGAAGTCCTCGCCACCATCCCGCACCGCCCCCCTTTCCTTTTCATCGATGAAATCAAAGAGGTCCGGGCCGATGGGGCGATTTGCACCCGTACCTTCCGGGCCGATGAGCCTTTTTATGCCGGCCATTATCCCGGGAACCCCATCACCCCCGGGGCCCTCTTGTGCGAGTCGGTCTTTCAGACCGGTGCGGTTTACCTGACCCGCAAGCTGCAAGCCGAAGGCGGTGCCCCTGATGGCAAAACGCCGGTACTGTGCCGTATCGAAGAAGCCAAGTTCAAGGGGATGGTGAAGCCCGGCGATACGGTTGTCATCGAAGTGAAGCATGTGGAGACGCTGCAGCAGTTTCACTTCCTCACGGGCACGGTCCGTCGCGATGGCAAGGCCGTCCTGACGTTGCGTTTCGCGCTCGCCCTCGTCGACCAGCCCGCCTGAAATCACGCCATGTCGTTCCTCGGCCTTAGCGGCAAAACCTTCCTCGTCCTCGGCGTGGCCAATAAGAAGTCGGTCGCTTGGCACGTCGCCAAGACGCTGGAGGCAGAAGGCGCCAAGGTGGTCTACTCCGTGCGCTCGCAGGCTCGTCTGGATTCACTCAAGGGCCTGCTGGACGGTAAGCCGACCTACCTTTGTGATTTAGAGCGCGAAGAGGAAACCGTCGCGCTGGCGACGGCGGTCGGCCGCGAGCATGGCCCAATCCACGGCGTCCTGCATAGCGTCGCCTTCGCTAATTTCTCCCGCGGGATGCAGCCGTTCCATGAGACGACCCGTGCGGACTTCCTGCAGGCCACCGCGATCTCTTGTTTCTCCTTGGTGGAGCTCTCTCGCGCGCTCAAGCCGCACCTGGCCAAGGATGCCTCGGTCGTCTCCATCGGCATTTCTTCCCAAGTGACCGCTGCCAACTACGGTTACATGTCGCCCATCAAGGCGGCCTTGGAGTCCGCCAGCCGCTTCCTGGCGAAGTCTTTCTCCGCTGATACGCGCGTACGCTTTAATAGCGTTAACGCTGGCCCGCTTAAGACCAGCGCGAGTGCGGGTATTCCCGGCTACCTCGATAACTATCTGCACGCTGAAAAGATGACGCTCCGCAAGGAAGCCCTCAAGACGCAGGAAGTCGCAGACACCGCAGTTTGGCTGCTCTCGCCGCGCTCTAGTGGCGTCAACGGCCAAGGCATCATCGTCGACGCCGGCATGGGGCTAAACTTCTTTGACGAGGAGCTGGTGAAGGCTTCGGCCCGTCTTCTCTGAACGTGCAGTTTAAACGTTCAGTCCTGACCGGCCTAGTGGCCGAACTCCCGCCGGAGGTTTGGACCTCCGACGAAGTGGAGCGCCGCTTGGCGCCCTTGTATGGCCGGCTGAAATTACCGGAAGGCCGCTTGGAATTGATGACGGGCATCAAGGAGCGTCGCTTCTGGCCGCAGGCTATTCGTCCCTCGGAAATCTCCGCCCTCGCCGGTCGGCGCGCACTGGAAGCCGCCTCGGTGGGTCCAGCGGACATCGACCTCTTAATCCATTCGTCCGTGTGCCGCGATCGCCTAGAGCCTTCGACGGCTGCTTATGTGCATGGCCTCTTGGGCCTCGGGCCTCAGGCCCAGATTCTCGACGTCTCCAACGCCTGCCTAGGTTTTCTTAATGCCGTGGTGCTCGCGGCGGGCCTCGTTGAGTCTGGTCAAATCCGCCGGGCCTTAGTTTGCTCCGGCGAAAACGGTCGCCCGCTCGTCGAGCGCACCATTCGCATGCTCAACGAAGACCTCACGTTGACGCGCGATGGTATCAAACCGTATTTCGCTAACCTCACCATTGGCGCGGGCGGGGCCGCCGCGGTCGTTTCGCGTGATGACTTAGCCGGTGACGATGCGATTCGCTTGCTCGCGGGCGCGTGGGAAACCGATTCTTCGGCGAATGGTTTATGCGAAGGCGATACATCCTCCGACGAACTCGACATGCGCACGGACTCGGAAGCGTTACTCGCCGCCGGCGTCGGCCTCGCGCAGCGTTGCTGGGGTCGCTTCAAGGTCGAGAGCGGGTGGGGCGAAACCACGCCCGACCGCATCATCACCCACCAAGTGGGCCGTCGGCATTCCTCCTTACTCTTTGAGCGGCTCGGTTTGGATCCCGCGAAGGACTACCAATCGTTTGATCGCCTCGGTAACGTCGGGTCGGTCTCGTTGCCGGCGACGCTGGCCTTGGCGCGCGCCGAGGGGCGTGTCCGTCGTGGTGACAAGGCGGCCTTGCTGGGTATCGGCAGTGGACTCGCCAGCCTCATGCTTGCCGTCGAATGCTAACCCCCGACCCAGCCGCCTTACCCGCCGAGGTGAAGGCCCTATACCCCTTTGACGTCCAAAGCTGGGCCTCGCCCGATGGCGTCATGCGTTATGTGGACCATGGCCCGCGCGAGGGCCAGCCAGTCCTCCTGCTCCACGGGAACCCTTCGTGGTCGTTCCTCTGGCGTAACCTCATCCTAGCCCTGGCGGCCAAAGGCCATCGGGTCATCGCCCCTGACCACCTCGGGATGGGCCTGTCCGCTCGCCCAGACCGTTTCCTGCGCCTAGATGACCGCATCCGGGCCGTCCATGGCCTGGTCGACCATCTTGGGCTGAAGTCCTTCCACTTGGGGGTCCATGATTGGGGTGGCGCCATCGGCTTGGGCCTAGCGACCCGTATGCCTGACCGCATCGGCCGGATACTCGTGACTAACACCGGAGCCTTCCTCTCGGACCGTATCCCTAAGCGGATTGCCCTGTGCCGGGCCCCTTTGGTCGGACGATGGATCGCCCAGCACTTGGATGGCTTTGCCTGGCCAGCCACGTGGATGGCGGTCGAAAAACCACTTTCTAAGGCCGTAAAGGCTGGTTTCCTGGCTCCTTATGGCACGAGCGCTAGCCGCCGGGCGGTCGCAGACTTCGTGGCAGATATCCCGATGGAGCAAGCCCACCCGACCCGCCCCGTCCTGGCCGCGGTCGAGGCCGCCCTGCCGATTCTCCGCGGCAAGCCGATGCTCCTCCTCTGGGGGCTGCAGGATTTCTGTTTCGACGGGTCCTTCTTGGCGGGGTTCGCCCAGCGCTTCCCAGAGGCTCAGCAGCGCCTTTTCCCCGACGCCGGCCATTACGTCTTAGAGGACAGCGGGGACAGCGGGATTCAGGCCGCCGTCGATTTCTTGACGGGGGTCTAATTGCCCCTGTGGATAGCCCCGTGGATAGGGTGCGAAAAGCCCTGTGAACAAGCATTTCTTAAGCCCCATATTAGTTTCCGTAAGGGCTTGATAAGTAGGTATTTCGGCTGAGGTAAAAACATTCGTTCACCCCTCGTTTCCTATTGCAGAAAACGGTGTGAAAAACACGCTTCTAGGACCCACCTCAGCGTGGATTCACTATCCCTATTTTATCACCAAAACATGAGCGAAAATTCTGAGAAAAACCCGAACCGCGGCAAGCATGCCGGCAACGAAAGCTATGGTGCGGCCGACATCAAGCGCCTGAAGGGCCTCAAGGCCGTGCGTGAACGACCCGGTATGTATATTGGCGATACGAACGAAACGGGCCTGCACCACTGTGTCTATGAAATCGTCGATAACTCGATCGACGAAGCGCTCGCTGGCTATTGCAAGAGCATCAAGGTCGAGATTCATGCGGATGGTTCGCTGTCCGTCGAAGATGACGGCCGCGGTATCCCTGTCGCCATGCACCCGGAAGAGAAAGTCCCGACGCTCGAGCTCGTGCTGACCAACCTGCACGCTGGTGGTAAGTTCGACAAGGGTGCCTACCAGGTTTCCGGCGGCCTCAACGGCGTCGGCGCCAAGTGCGTCAACGCTCTCTCCGATAGTTTCATCGCCGAAGTCAGCCGCGAAGGCGAAGTGCACCAGATGAAGTTTAGCCGCGGTGAAGTCACTCAGTCGATCAAGGTGATCGGTAAGACCAAGCGCACGGGCACGAAGATTACCTTCCATCCTGATCCGGAAATTTTCGTCGCTACCCAAGAGTTCAAGTACGACACCATCGTCCGCCGCATGCGCGAACTCGCCTTCCTCGTGCCAGGTATCACGGTCGAAATGAAGGACCAGCGTTCGAACCGGGCCGACAAGTTTGAGTTTAAGGACGGCATCGCCGAGTATGTCTCCTTCCTTAATGCTAACGAAGAGCGTCTCTTCGATAAGCCGATCCTTATCTCCGCGGAGGTTGATTTTACCGATCTGTCCAACCCGCGCGTGATGGCCGACGGCGAGAAGCCTAAGCCCGGACAGCGCCGAATGACCCTCGATGTCGCCCTGCAGTACAACGACCGCTACGACGAGATGGTCTTTAGCTACGCGAACCTCATCAATCAGCCCGAAGGTGGCACGCACCTCTCCGGTTTCCGTTCCGCGCTCACCCGCGTGATCAACCACTACGCGAAGTCTAATAACCTCATCAAGGATAAGGACGCCAAGCTCAACGGCGACGACATGCGCGAAGGGCTCGTGGCCGTCATCTCCGTCAAGCACCCCGACCCGAAGTTCCAATCGCAGAATAAGACGCGCCTGACGAATCCCGAAGTCGAAGGCATCGTGAATTCCATTGTCGGCGAGCAGCTGAAATATTACCTCGAGCGCGACCCCAAGACGGGTCGTCGTATCGTCGACAAGTGTCTCAACGCGGCCCGTGCCCGTGAGGCCGCCCGTAAGGCCCGCGAGACGGTCCGTAAGTCCGCCATGTCCTCCGGTGGCCTGCCAGGCAAGCTGGCCGACTGCTCCGAAAGTGATCCCTCCGTCTGTGAACTCTACATCGTCGAAGGTGACTCTGCCGGTGGTTCCGCCAAGCAAGGTCGCGACCGGCGCTACCAAGCAATTCTCCCGATTAAGGGTAAGATTCTCAACGTCGAGAAGGCCCGCATCGATAAGATTCTCTCTAACGAGGAAATCCGCACGATTATCACCGCTTGCGGTACTGGCATCGGCAAGCACGAGGGCGACGGCGCCTTTGACGTCACGAAGTGCCGCTACCACAAGCTGGTTATCATGACGGACGCCGACGTGGACGGCTCGCACATCCGGACGCTACTCCTGACGTTCCTCTACCGCCAGATGCCTGGCTTGATTGAGGCGGGCTATGTCTACATCGCCCAGCCGCCACTGTACCGCATCAAGCGCAAGAAGCGCGAGCAGTACGTCGATAATGACCCGGAGCTTAACCGTATCCTCCTGGAACTCGGCTCCGAGGACGTGAACCTACTGCGTCTGCGCGACAAGCACGTCTTCCCAGGTCAGAAACTTGACAAGATTGTCGAATCCCTCGCCCGCCTTGAGTCTTTGGGCGCGGCCATCGGTCGGACCGGTTGCCAACTCAGCACCTTCCTCGACCAGCAGGACCATAAGACGCATGCGCTGCCGCGCTTTATCGTCCGTACCCGCACGGCAATGAGGAGACTTACGAGTTCCTCCTGGATACCGACGCCAAGCAGGCCTACCTGCGTAAGGCGGGTGTCGAAGATTTCCTCGCCGATAAGATCGACCGCGAGAAGCAGCTTAAGGACGGCACGGTCGTCCAGGAGCGTGTCAACGTGATCGAGATTTTTGAGAATGATTCCATCTCCAAGGTGCTGAAGGAACTCGAAACCCAAGGCATGGACGTAAAGCAATTCACGCCGGGCGAAGAACCCCGCTACAACCTCATCGATGGTTCGACGGTCGAGGAAGTGCCTGCGGTCGAAGGCGAGGAAGAGGCCAAGGGCGAAGAAAAGCCCGCCAAGAAGATCGTCAAAAAAGCCGAGCCTATCCCGCTCGGCTCTATCCTCGAGCTCATCGGCCAGATTCGTCAGTTCGGCCGTAAGGGCCTGACCATTCAGCGCTATAAGGGCCTCGGTGAAATGAACCCCAAGCAGCTCTTCGAGACCACGATGGATCCGGCCAAGCGCCGCTTCCTTAAGGTCGACATCGCCGATGCCGCCGAAGCTAACCGCATCTTCGCCATGCTCATGGGCGAGGACGTCCCCTCCCGTCGAGCCTTCATCGAGGACAACGCACTCAACACCTCGAACCTCGACGTCTAAGCCCACTCCGACCTTACCCTAGACCTCTTCGACAATGTATTCTGACAAAGAAAAACTCACGACTGCCAACATCACGGACATCATGCAGACGGCCTACATCGATTACTCGATGTCGGTCATCGTCTCCCGCGCCCTCCCGGACGCGCGTGACGGCCTGAAGCCCGTCCAGCGTCGCATCCTGTACGCGATGATGCGGGAAGGCCTCGTCTACAACCGCCCGTTTGACAAGTGCGCCGGCGTCGTCGGCGAAGTGCTGAAGAACTACCACCCGCACGGCGACAGCTCGGTCTACGACACGCTCGTCCGCCTCGCCCAGAACTGGGTCATGCGCTACCTGCTCATCGAACCGCAGGGTAACTTCGGTTCCGTCGACGGCGATCCACCCGCCGCCTACCGTTACACGGAGTGCCGTCTCTCCGAAGTCTCGGCCGAGCTCCTCGCCGATATCGACGAGGATACCGTCGACTTCATCCCTAACTACAAGGAGTCAACCACCGAGCCGACGGTCCTACCGTGTGCCTTGCCCCATCTGCTGATGAACGGTTCGACCGGTATCGCGGTCGGCATGACAACCAATATCCCTCCGCATAACCTAAATGAGCTCGTTGAGGCTACCTGCCTCATCATCGACAAGCCCAGCGCCACCGTCGAGGACCTCGAGAAGGTCATCATCGGTCCGGACTTCCCGACCGGCGGCGTGATTAACGGCAAGGAGGGCATCAAGCAGTACCTCCGGACGGGCCGTGGCATCATCCGCGTCCGCGGCGTCGCCCACACCGAGGAGATGAAGAACGGCAAGGAGCAGATCGTCCTCACGGAGCTCCCGTACAACGTCAACCGCTCTTCCCTAGTGAAGCATATCGCCCAACTGTGTACCGACAAGGTGCTGGATGAGGTCTCCGACCTCCGCGATGAGTCCGATGAAAATACCCGCGTGGTCATTGAGCTCAAGCGCAACGAGAACCCGAAGGTCGTCATCAACAAGCTCTATAAGCACACGAACTTTGAGAACTCGTTCGGCGTCATCTTGCTCGCCCTCGACAAGCGTCGCCCGAAGCAGATGAATATCCGCGAGCTGCTCGAATGTTTCGTCGAGCACCGCCGTGACGTGGTCACCCGCCGCACCCGCTTCCGTCTCCGTAAAGCCGAGGACCGGGCCCACATCCTCGAGGGCTTCAAGATCGCCCTCCGCAACCTGGACGACTTCGTGAAGATCATCCGCGCCGCGACCAACCGCGACGAGGCCCGCGTGAAGCTGATGGCTAAGTATGGCCTCAGCGAGCGCCAAGCCGTGGCCATCCTTGACCTCCGTCTCTACCAGCTCACCGGTCTCGAGCGCGATAAGATTGAGGCCGAGTACCGCGAACTGATGGCGCTCGTCGAAGAGCTCCGTAGCATCCTCTCCAGCGAATTGAAGCTACTCACCCTGATTAAGGGCGAGCTGCGCGCTGCCGCCAAGAAGCACATCGGTCCTCGTAAGACGAAGGTCACGGCCCAAGAAGGTGACCTCTCGATGGAGGACATCGTCGCCAACGAAGGTTGCGTGGTCACCGTCTCGCATGCCGGCTTCATTAAGCGTACGCCGGTCGCCCAGTATCGCCTCCAGAAGCGCGGCGGCAAGGGCACCAAGGGTGCCGAGCTCTCGAAGGCTGCCTCCGACGACGACAGCGACTTCATCGAACACCTCTTCACGGCTAACACCCACGACCATATCCTGTTCTTCATGAACAATGGTCGCGTGTACGTGGAGAAGGTTTACGAAATCGAAGAGGCCAACCGGGCTTCCCGCGGTAAGTCTATCGCCCGCTTGCTGGAATTGAAGGATGATGAGAAGTTGGCCGCGATGGTCTGCGTCTCGAACTTCGAGGAAGGCAAGTTCCTCATGATGTGCACGGCTAACGGCACCATCAAGAAGACCGAAATCTCTAAGTATGCCAACTACCGCAAGGGTGGTATCATCGGTATTAACATCGAGCACGGCGATCGCCTCATCTCCACTAAGCTGACCAACGGCGACAACGAGGTCGTCATGATTTCGCAGTCGGGTATGTCCATCCGCTTCCATGAGTCCGACGTTCGTTCGATGGGTCGCGATACCACCGGCGTTGCCGGGATGAAGCTCGATAGCGGTGACCAGGTAAAGGCGATGGAAGTCGTCGATGCGTCCTGCACACTCCTCGTCGTCGGCATCGACGGCATCGGTAAGCGCACACCCTTCGATGATCCCGAAACCAAGGAGCCCGTTTACCGCAAGCAGTCGCGTGGCGGCAAGGGCGTCATCGCCATCAGCACCGACGTCGGCGTTGCCGGCGCCCTCAGCGTCCAGGAAGCCGACGAAGTCATGCTCCTGACCAAGGGTGGCCAGTCGATCCGTACCAAGGTGTCCGACATCCGCTGTACGGCGGGCCGCAATACCAAGGGCGTCCGCGTCATGCGCCTCAAGGAAGGCGAGTCGTTGCTGGGCATCTCCAAGGTCGAGCGCTCGGACGAAGAGGAAGAGAACGCTGCCAAGCCGCAGGCCTAAGCGGCCAGCGCAGAAAGCAGAAGGGGCGCCTCACGGCGCCCCTTTTTTGTGCCTAAGCGCTAGCGACCTTAGGCTTTTTCCAGGGCCGCGATGCACTCCACGTGACGCGTCTGGGGGAAGAGGTCGAACGGCTTGGCCGAGATGACCTTCCAGCCGCGGCTGCAGAGGTACTTGAGGTCGCGGGCTTGGGTGTCTGGGGCGCAGCTGATGTAGACGATGCGGCGCGGGTTGAAGGCATGGAGCTGTTCGAGGAACGACTCATCGCAGCCGCGACGAGGCGGGTCGACGATGACGGCCGTCTCGGGTCCGCGGACGGGGACTTTGGCAAAGATGGATTCGGCGGAGCCAGCGATGAAGCGGCAGTTGACGAAGCCGTTGAGGGTGGCGTTTTCGGCGGCCTTACGGGCCGCCTCGGCGCTGACTTCGACGCCGTTGACGGATTCAAAGTCGCGGGCCCCGGAGAGCGCAAAGAGACCGGAGCCACAATAAGTATCGACGAGGTGCTTGGCACCCGAGGCCTTGGCGAGCCCGATGGCGTGGCCGACGAAGTCTTCGAGCACCGAGGGGTTATTCTGGAAGAACTCCCCAGCGAGGAACTTCATCTTCACGCGGCCGACCTGTTCCGTGACCGTTTCGCGGGGGTCTGTCACGACGCCTTCCTGGCAGTCGCGGAAGAGCAGGGTGGCCCCACGTTCGAAGCGGCCAGGGTTGGCGCGAATATCTTTACGCGAGCGGGCGTAGGCCGCGTTGATTGCATCCGTGGCGAGAGGGCATTTTAGTGACATCGACCACGCGGCGGGACGTGCCGGCGGCGAGGAAGCCGATCGGGAAGTCGGCCCGTCGTGGGGTCATGAAGTGCGGGGTAATCTTCGAACGGTAGCCGTACTTGCTTCGGCGAAGGGTGCGTCGGTTCGACTTCAACCGTCAGGCCACCGAGGCGTTCGTAGACTTCGGCGACTTGCTTGCGCTTCCAGACGAGCTGTTCGGCGTAGGCCATGTTCTGGTACTGGCAACCACCGCATTCGCCGAAGAGTTCGCAGCGGGGTTGGACGCGGGAGGCGGACGGGATAATCACGCGGACGAGGTCGCCGCGAGAGAAGTTAGCGGCGTTATGCCAGATGCGGGCGACGACCTTTTTCGCCTGGAAGGGCCCCGGGGATGAAGACGACCCAACCGTCGATCCGGCCGAGGCCGTCGCCGAGATTGGTGATGGTCGCAATATCGACTTCCACCTCTTGGTGGTAGGTGAACTTACCCTCACGGAACTTGGAGGAGTCGGGCTTACGGCCCTGCGGTGCATCGATGGCTTCTTCTTCGGACATGTGAGCAAACTCGGCTGCCCGCCCGGAAGGTCGAGCCTTATCCCTGTCCCGCTGGCCAGCTGACGGCTTTCCTTGCCCTTTGCTCGTGAATCCTGCTTCATCCCGCCCGTGCCAGTACGAGGTCATCCAAAGCCGCCAAAATCCCCGCATTCAAGCGGTCGCCCGTCTGCGCGACCGCCCCGAGCGGGAAGCCGTGGGCTCTTCATCGCAGAAGGCCTACGTGAGCTGAGCCGTGCACGGGAACGCCAGTGGAGGTCTTGGAAGTCTATTTCTGCCCCGAGTTATTCCGTGGGTCGAAGCCGCCGAACTCGTATCGGGTTGCCGTGCCGCCGGAATCGACTGCTGCGAGGTCGGTCGCTCTGCCTTCGAGAAAATCAGCGCCGCGAAGGCCCCGACGGTCTCCTCGGCATCGCCAAGACCTGGGATTGCTCGCTCGAGCGCCTTAAGCTCTCCGCTACTCCTTTACTGCTGGTCGCTGAATCGGTCGAAAAGCCTGGTAATCTTGGTGCTTTACTGCGGACGGCGGATTCGGCCGGTTGCGATGCCTTGATCGTCTGCGACCCCCATTACAGACCTGTTTAAACCCGAACGTCGTGCGGTCGTCCCAAGGCGCCGTTTTCTCGATACCCGTGGCCGTTTGCTCCTCAGCCGAAGCGGTCGCTTGGATGCAGTCTAAGGGTATCCGCTCGCTGGCGACTTCGCCGGCGGCCACGAAGACCTTCTGGGATGTCGATTGCCGTGGCCCGAGCGCGCTCTTGCTGGGCTCCGAGAAGGATGGACTCAGTGACTTCCTACTTGGTTCGGCGAACGAAAAAATGTCCATCCCTCAGGCGGGTTTGTCGGATTCCCTGAACGTCTCGATGGCGGCTGGCATCGTGCTGTTTGAGGCCGTCCGGCAGCGTCGGAAGTGAGCGATGAACCTCCGGTATCTAGTCGCTTCCATGGCCTGTCTTCTTGCGGCTAAGGGCTGTTATGAGCTCTTTCATCGCCTCGGTAGCCACGTCGATGACCAAGGCATCCTTCATGAGCCCTTCGGCCTGATTCCCTTGGGTTGGCTGTTCGTCTTTGCCGGCGCCGTCTTGCTCGTAC
>BGOK01000004.1 GCA_003569205.1 Verrucomicrobiota bacterium
TCATGATGGAGCGCAATATCAACAGCCTCGCCAAGATGATGGAGCTCTTTCGGGCGCCAATATCAAACCGCGTGATCAAGGTAAAGTCGTCGCTGCCTTTGACCAAGCTTACAGTAACGCCGAAGCCTACAGCGATTCCCACATCAAAAAGGTTTTTCGGTTCGGCCGAACAGATGGACGAAGAGGTCTTCTTCCTCCTGACCGCCCGCATGCACGCCAACCTTTCGGACCGCTGGCGCCGGCAGGACTTACAGCGCAACATGCTGACGCGCCGCACTGAGCAGCAGACCTATGAGATGGTCCAGGGCAGTTACAGCTCCCTCGTCACGATGATCGGGGCTTGGACCAAGAATAACCCGACCTCTTCCCGCGCCCTAATCTTCGGTGCGAAGGTGCTGAATGACTGGTCCGATTTCGAGTACCTACAGGAGCTGGCCCCGGTGGACCTGCCAAGCGGGTAGCCAATATGAAGGAGCGGAGCTTGCAGGCCCTGGAGTATTTCCAGAAAGGGGCGGACGCCTATGGCCGTGAAATTATCCGTAATGGCGGCACGACCCAATCGATCGAGCCTTACTTGGTCTGGTTTAATTCCCTCGTCGGCATTGGCCACAATAACACCGTCAACTTGGCTAAGACCGTGAACCGCGCTGGCCTCCAGAAGATTCGGTCCAGCATCCAAGCACTGCCCGGCAAGGCGGCCCAGACGCATATGAACCTCTTGGCCAAGACGCTGAACGCGCGCCTGACCGATGAGCGCGACCCCTTGCACGAAGACATCAAGTATCGCTACCTCGCCGCGGCCTTGGTGGTCACGAAGGACGACCCGTTTACGATGGCTCTGCAGAAGCGCGCCACCTACCTCGACGAACTGCTCAGCGAAGTCCGCGTCCAGACCCGTCTCGACGGCCCGAACACGGTCGGCTCTAATCAAGAGTTTGGTATCTTTGTCAGTGTGATCCACACCGAAGCCATGGGCCGCGTGGCCAAGCTGGGCCAATACCTCACCAACGATGCCGCCGCCACCGCCGCTAAGAATAAGCGTCGCGGTCCGGCTACGAAGAAGGGTCGCGACGCCCAAGGACCGCGTGATGAGTTCCAGTTCGAGCTCGAGGACGCGCTGTCACCGTTCTTTGTGGTTCGTTCGATTACCTTCGCCGCGCCCGATGTTAAGCCGCGGGCGACCGCCAATCCCGGCTGGGAAGAGACCGTCTTGGCATACGTGCTGGTGCGGGCTAAAGATGCCAGCGTCGACAAGGTCCCGCCCGTGAAGCTCGAGTTAAAGTTCATCGATCTCTCGGGTCCGGTGACCGTACCGGCCGTGTCGGCGGAGACGTGTTCAAGGTTTCGCCGACGTCTGGTCCGCGTCCGGCGGGCCGCGTCGAAGTTACGCAGACCCTCGACACCCGTCAGTTTGCCATCAATGGCCAACTTAACTTGGATATCCATGCGACGGGGACGGGCTTGGTGCCTGACCTCGACGACCTCGTGGACCTCGAGATCGTGAAGCGCGTCGCCGCGGTCCGGCAGGTCGGGGCGGGTGAAGGCCTGCAATCAAGGAGCTCAATACGTGGGGCGAGCAGGTCACCCCCCGTTCGGAGCGCCATTGGGTCATCTCTCTGGATGGCGATAAGATCCGCGCAGCCGACTCAGCCACCGAGGTGCCTTTTGCCCCGCTGAAGAATACGGCCAACGGCGCTATCTGGCGGACCTACGAAGATCAGGACCTCAAAGTCTTGCCCAAAGCTTCGGTCCGCTTGGATCGTCAGCAAGCCTTGCCTGGCACTGGCGCGATTCCGCCGGCCCCGACTGGCCCGTGGTTCTGGCCTTCCCTCGGCAGTATCGTCGCCTTGCTGGGCCTCGGCCTGTTCTTCGGTCTGCGCGGCGGCCCGAAGGGACCGGTCGCCCCGCTGGCGCGCGATGTCTTTAAGATGCCGACGGACGTCGATGGCTTTGCGGCCGCGGCCTTCCTCCGTCGCTATAGTGCCAGCCCGCTCATCGCCCTGAATGCGGCCCAGAAGGGTGAGCTCGCTCAGGATTTAACCCGCATCCAAGTCGGCTGCTTCAATGGTGCCACCGACGTGGGAGAGCCCGAGTTGCGCACCATCCTGCAGAAGTGGCTTAAGCAACTCCGCTAAGCCCTGACCCCATCCCCTTATCCCTACCCCTAACTCCTTTCGTACCATGTCCTCTACTCAATCCTCCCAACAGTTTGTCGCAGCCGTTCGTGAACGCGTCGGTTTGGTCGTCGTCGGCCAAGACGTCGTCGTTGAACGCGTGATGATCGCGCTCCTCACGGGCGGCCACCTGCTTCTGCAAGGCATGCCAGGCCTCGCGAAGACGCTGCTCGTCAATACCGTCGCCAAGGCCATCCACCTCGACTTCAAGCGCATCCAGTTCACCGTGGATATGTTGCCGTCGGACATTCTGGGCTCCGAAGTCGTGGACCTGAAGACGGGTGAGTTCCGTATTCACCGCGGTCCAGTCTTCACGAACCTCCTTCTGGCGGACGAAATTAATCGCGCCGCTCCGAAGGTCCAGGGTGCCATGCTTGAAGCCATGCAAGAGCGTAAGGTCACCTTGGGTGGCCAGAGTATGAAACTCCCGACGCCTTTCCTCGTCATCGCGACCCAGAATCCGGTCGAACAGTCCGGCACGTTTGAGCTACCCGAAGCGCAGTTGGACCGGTTTATGCTTCTGCACCGCCTTGGTTACCCAGGCCGCGACGAAGAGCAGGACATCCTGCGTCGTCAGCTGAGTATGGGACTCCGCAAGGAAGAGGGTGGGGCCGTGCCGAAGACCGCCTTCGATATGATTGATGGTTCGCCCGTCGGGACCGCGACCGACCTCGTTGCCGCGATGGAATCCGTCCAGCAAGTCCACGTCAGCGAAGTCTTCCTAAAGCATTCCGTGGAACTCGTCCGTCGGACGCGCGAATCCAAGCTCCTCGACTTCGGTTGTTCGCCGCGTGCGGGCTTAGCGCTGGTCAACGCGGCCCGTGCCCGTGCGGTCATTCATGGCCGCGACTACGTTACGCCGGAGGACCTCTTCGACCTCGCGGAAGACATTGTCCTTCACCGTATCCGTGTGAGCTACGAAGCCTCGGCCGCGGGTCACACGGGTCCGAAGGTGCTGCAAGGCATCTTGGCTGGCCTCGGCTGAGCCCGTTCCGGCGGTTTTCTCCCTCACTCCGAATATGCGTCGCCAAGCCGTCCTCGCCCACGATCCCGTTGATTCGCGGGATTTTGAGGTAGCCGTTAAGCAACTGGCTAACAGCTTGCGCTTCGGTCAGGAGCAGTCGGTTTTCCATGGCGCCGGCTTGGAGTTTGCGCAGTCCCGTCCCTACGTGGCAGGCGATTCGGTGAAGTACATCGACTGGAAACTCTCCGCGCGCATGCGCAAGCTCTTCGTTAAGGAATACGAGGAACCTAAGCAGGTGCCGCTGTATCTCCTCGTCGACACCTCTGCTTCGATGTGCGTGTCCTCGCAGACGCTCAGTAAGTATGCTTGGGCCGTACGCATCGCCGCCGGTATCGGTCTGGCCGCGCAGGGTAATGTCACTCCCGTTGGCTTGCTGGGTTGTGGCGCCCGCGAATTGCACATCCGCCCGACGCTTTCACGCACTACGGTTTTGGAATGGTCGCACCAGTTGCGTCAGCATGATTTCCGGGAAGCCACCTCCTTAGCGAAGCGCGCCCGCGAACTCTCGCCCTCCCTGACGCGTCGCACGACCGTCATCGTGCTGAGTGACCTCCACGACCCTGGCTCCTTGGAGGCCTTGCAGGTGATAGCCCAGCGCAACGACTGCGTGGCGTTGCATCTCGAGGATCCGGCCGAACGTGGCGTGCGCGGCTCGGGTTTCTTCCGTGGCGTCGAAGCTGAGTCCGGCGAGGCCTTCATTGGCCGTGGCGGTCGCCCCTTCATTGATACCTCGGCTTGGAAGGCTGAGCTGAGCCGTTTTGCCATCGACTACCTTCACCTGCGTACGGACCGTCCCATCCTGGCTCCGCTCGCGCATTTCCTCCAGCATCGTGGCCAGTCGGCCCGGAGCGTCCGCTGATCATGTCCGCCGTGCTTCCATTCTTTCGCCGCCACTGGGTCCGTTGGACCTGCCTGGCGCTCGTCGTGGTCTTGCCGTTGGCCTGGTGGCTGACGCGCGAGGATGACATCCTTAATGTCCCTCTGGGCGTCGAGCAGGCTGCTATCATTACCTATGGTGGCCCGGAACTCGTCGTGAAGCCTTTTAAGTGGGGCGTCGCGGTGAATGTCCGTATCGCCCAAGTCACGGGTGCGCCGGGTGGCCGTGTCTATGACGTTCGTTACCTGGTGAACCGCGAGGGCGACTATGACTTACGAGACTACTTGGCCAGCGCGAGCGGCGTCATTCCCGAAGGCCTGCCTGTATTTAAGTTCCACGGTGACCCCAAGATGTCGAAGGAGCTCGAAGCGCGCATTAAGGAGACCGAACTAGTCGGCGTGCAGGTCGGTGGGCGTTACTTCACGAAATTGACCATCCTCGGCTGTGTTTGGTTGGCCTGTCTCTACCCGATTATCTTCTGCGGTCGGCCGAAGCGCTTGGCGTTGGCGCCGGTCGTCCCGCCCTTGACGGAAGCCGAAGAACTCCACGGCCTCTTGGCTAAGCTCCGCGCGGGCTCGCTGGGCGCTGCAGGGCAAGCCCGCATGGAGATGATTCTGCTCCGCTGTTGGCGGGCCGGGCTCTTAAGCTCCGATGCCCCCATGCATGAGGTGCTGGCTGCCGTGGCGAAAGATGGCCGCACCGCGGAAGACCTCCGTCGCCTGCAGGCCTGGCTCTACCGCCGTGACTCAGTCGTGACGGTGGAAGAAATTGCCACCCTCGTCGCCCCCCATGCCCAGGAGCCCGCAAGCTCCCTCGTTCGATGACCTTCCTTTACCCTAAGCTTTTGGCTCTCCTCGCCATCCCCGTCATCCTTGCCTTTTGGGAGTGGGTCCGTCCTGGGCAGCCGCTGGCGATGCCGTTTGACCATGCTAAGGTCGGCCGCGGCCGTTTCTGGCAGTTTCTCATCAACAGTGCCAACTGTTTACCCGCCGGCCTGCTCGCCATCGCGATTCTGTTCTTAGCCCACCCGGTTATTTTCAATCCACCGGAAGTCGAACGTCAGCTCACCAACGTCCAAATTGTCTTGGACACCTCGGGGAGTATGAAGTCGCCGCATGGCCCGCAGACCAAGGGCGTGAATTCGCGTTTCGATTCGGCGATGGCTTCGATCGAGCAGTTCTTGCACTACCGCAAGGGTGATGCCTTCGGCCTCACCGTCTTCTCACGTAATTTCGTGCACTGGGTGCCGCTGACGCAGGATACCGAAGCCATCGTCTTGGCTCGTCCCTTCATCGCCCCATACGTCTTCCCCGATGAGTTTTGGGGTAACACCTTCATCGGCAAGGCTCTCTACGGGGCGGCGGAACTCCTCGATCAAGCCAAGACCGGTGACCGGATGATTATCTTGCTCACGGATGGCTTGAGCAACGATATCGTGCCGCCTAAGGACAGTGCGATTATCGCCGATCTCCAAGCTAAGCGCATTAAGGTCTTCGTGATTTTCCTCATTGATCAACCGGTCACGCCCGCACTGGTCTCGATTGCGCAGGGTTCGGGCGGTGCCGCTTGGCCTGCCGTGACGCCCGAAGCCTTGAATGAAGTCTTCAAGAAGATTGATGAAATGAAGAAGGTCGTGATCCTAGAGAAGAAGCCGCGGGCGGCGGATTACTACGACCCCTTCTTTATCCCCGCCATGGTGGCCTTGGGTTTGGCCATCTTGGCGCTCTTCGGCATCCGCTATAATCCGTGGTAGTCCGCGGTTACTTTAACTCGAAGAGGTAGCGGAGGAGGTCGGCTAGCTCGGCGGGACTCAGCCGGTCGGTGAGACCGTCTGGCATGATGGTGCCGGCGTCATTACGGGCGGCGAGTTCTCGCTTGGAGACGGCGACCAAGGCATTCGCAGAAAAGTCTCGTAGTGTCAGTGTTTCCGTGGACTCGCTGCTGCGGTAGCCTTGGAAAGTCCGCCCGTCTTTGGTCGTGAGGACCGTCAACATGTACCCTTCCTTGACCTGGCGCTTAGGCCAGAGGACGGACTCCACGATGGCTTCCTTGGTCTGCGCCCGGCCGAGTGCACTGAGATCGGGCCCGATGATGCCGCCGAGTTCGCCGACCTTGTGGCAGCTCAGGCAGGCTGATTGCGCTGCCATGAAGAGCGTTTCGCCGCGCCGGGCGTTGCCGCTAGCGTCGGCCTGCTCAATCAGTTGCTTGACGAGGGCTTCGCTGAAGACAGCCCCGGTGGTCTGGAAGCCTGCCGCTTTTTGTAAAGCGAGACGGAGTTCGGCGTCGTCGCGGCCGACCTGCGCAAGCCACGCCAAGGCTAGGCGTGCTTGGTCGGCGCTGGGGGGACTAGCTGTAATCGCGGTGGCGAGCGCCATGGAGCCATTCTTGAGCCCAAGGTGGCTCTGCAGAAGCGGGGCGACGGGCACGCCGGGCTGCAGCGACTGCAGGCGCCTGGCCGCCTCGGTAGCACCCGCAATCAGGTCTAGTTCGGTCAGTGCAGCGAGGGCCACGTCTTGGAGGGCAGCCTCACGGAGGTAGGGGGTGATTTCTGTGCTGAAAGGTTTGCCCCGCGTGCGGGCGAGTGCGCGCAGGAGCGGTCCGCGAATCTCTGCTGCGAGGGCGGTCGTTTTCCAGAGGGCATTCAGTTGACTCGTTTGGCCATACTCCTTGCGGGTGCTCGCAAAGATGCTGAAGGCTGCTTGCTGAGCTGAGCTGTTGCCCGACAGTAATGTCCCGACGATGGCCGTGTAGTCTTCAGCTGGTTTGAGTTGAGCGCGTTCGGTCAAGGCCAGCAGGACGGCGGGTGCGGAGCGGGAACGATCCAAGGCGACGAGCGCATCGGCGACCGTCCCAGACTTGACTAGTACCGTGAGCAACGTCTCACGGGTGGCCGGGTTTGCGGCTTGTTCGGCTAAGGCGCGGGTCTGGATGAGCAGCTGGGGGTCTTTGGCTGTGATGATGAGGTGGGTGAGGGTATCGCCGCGGACCTGCGGTCCGAGTTTCCCGGCAAGGAGGTCCGACTTCCAGATCGGCGCTAACGCATGGATGGTCAGCGTGAGCGCGTGGTTCAGCGCGGGGTCTAATGGCTTGTCTAGGGCGAGGCAGGCGACCTGCACTGCGGCCGTGCCTTGGCGGGCTTGCCAGCCGCAAGCAACAACGGCTTCGAGGCGAACCCGCGGGTGTTCATCGCGGACAGCCTTCTCGAGCCAAGTTAAAGTCTCGGGGAGCTGCGGTCCCCAAGTGCAGAGGAGGTGAGCGCCCCAAGCGCGCCAACGGTAGTCATCGGACGTCAGCATGCGTTGAACGATGAACGGTTGCGGGGATTCGTGGGCGGCGAAGACGCCACTCAGTTCGTAGAGTAACCGTAGGTCTGCCTGCTTGAGGTCGACCTTGTGTAAGGCGGCTTGCGCCTCTTTTGCCGGGAGACGATAGAGTAGGCTTTTCGCCTGAGCGCGTTCCCATGGCTCCTTAGATGATAGGCGACCGACCAAGTCGTCCGCGTTGGCATGGTATAGGTCGGGCTTGGTCACGAGTGGCCGGCCTTGCGCCGTCACGCGCCAGATGCGGCCGTGCGAGCGGTCCCGGCGGGGGTCGCGGTAACTAGCTTGGTAATGGCCGATGACCGGGTTGAGCCAGTCAGCGACGAAGATAGTACCATCGGGACCGAGGCGCGATTCCACGGGGCGGAATTCTTTGCCGCCGGACATTAAGTCGCCGAGGTCGGTGGTCGCGAATGAAGACCCTTGATCGCGGAGACGATAGAGTTGGACCTGGCTGGTGAAGTAGGTGCTTTTCATTAACACGCCGGACAAGTCAGCCGGCAGGTGGCTGCCGCCGAGGAATTCCGGCTCCATACTTTTGCCCCGCGAAACGGCGAGGGCCGTCGGCATCGGCAGCGCATGCAAGGTAGGAATCAGCCCCGGTGTCGTGTGCCAGATCGTCATATCCGCGCCGCTTCCATGGAACGTCTGGCCATGCTCGTCCCAGGTCGTGCCCCAGCAATTAAGCCCCCCGGCACTCTCATTGAGGAATGAATTCAGTTGGAGCGTGCGTGGGTTGAAGCGCCAGACGCCGCTGCGGTTGAGTTCGGCAAGCCCGTGCGGGGTTTCGACATAGGACCAGATGTGGTAGCCCTGCGTGAACCACAAAGAACCATCGGGACCCCAGCGGAGCGAATTGGCATTTTGGTGGGTGTCGCCGGTGCCGAAGCCGCTTAATAAGACGGCGCGACTGTCGGCGCGATCATCGTGATTACGGTCGGGTAGGTGCACCAACTGGGTGCTCTCGAGTACGTAGATTCCTCCGCCCACCTCTGCGGGGGCGAACTCGAAGCCCATCGGCATCGTCAGGCCTTCGGCAAAGCGCAACGCCTTGTCGGCCTTACCATCGCCATTGGTGTCTTCGAGGATGAGGATGTAATCGTGGCCGTGTTCACCCGGTTGCAGTTGTGGGTAAGAGGGGATGCAGGCCACCCAGAGGCGACCGCGCTCATCCCAGCGGATTTGGACGGGACGGACCACGCCGAGTCTTTCATCAGCGAACAGACTGACGTCGAAGCCCGCGCGTAGCTTGAAGTTGGCTTTCTCTTCGTCGGGGGAGAGTGCGGCTGGATCAGCGCGCGGGGGTGCGGGCGGAAGCGGGGCAGGGGCCTTTTCGCCGCGGGCTAAAGCGAGGATGGTGGCTTCAGCATGTTCGAGTCGCGGGAGGTGCTTCTTGAGTTCATCGATGAATGAAGGGCGCTCGGCGCTGGACTTGGCGAATGGCTGGGTGGTGCGGTCTCCATAAGCAAAGGCCCAATTCATGCAGCGCCAGGTATCGAACCATAGGCGGTTCTTTTCGACGATGGCTGTCCGTAACGCAGGAGCAACTTGAGCAGGGCTGCCCAGGGCTTGGGCGATAGCCTCGCCGACGACTTGGGAGCCCTTCGCGGTGAAATGCATCCCGTCGCGGGTGAGTGGCTGGGGGGCATCTTTAAGCGCGGTGAACAAGTCGACAAAGATCAAGCCGCGGGCTTGTGCGAGCGAACGGGCGGCCTCGTTGAATTCTGCGAGCCGGGAGTTGAGCCCGGTGTTGTCGGGGATACGCGGGTCAGTGGGCTTTTCGAACGGGGCGGGTCCGATTACCACGAGCCGGGGCGTCACGGCGGCGAAGTCTTGGAGCAGTGCCGCATAGGCGGCCTGGAAATCCGCGGGCGTGCGCGTGGCGTCGAGTGCTTCGACTTGGCCGAACCACGTGAACACCATCGTGGCGCCAGCGCCGACGAGGTTCTCGCGCCAAGAGCCCCATTCCATCATACGGTTCTGCCGGAAGACCGTATCACCTTCCCAACTCATGTGGCGGAATTTCGGTGCTAGCTTCTCTCCATGTTGGGTGAGGCGCGCTTCAAGTTCACCTTGGCGTTGCTCGAGCACCATGTTTTCGCCGCCCGTGAAGACAATCACCTCGGCGGGGGCGATGGCGAACTGACGGTCCACAAACGGCGCGGGTCGCACCTGCGCCTTGGGGGCGGGGCTGAGGCGTTGCATGGGGGCGGGCAGCGCGGCGGCCTCCAGTGGGCTAGGCGGTAACTCCTCGATGTTGAAATCCTTGAAGAAAGCTTGGCCACCGCCGGCGGAGGAAATCTCCAGCGCGAAAGACCCTTGGCGGCGCCGCGGCGCGGGCTCGTGGTAATCAGCCATTGGGACGCCGTTAACCCAAGTTTGTAGGTGGGCCCCTTCGGCGCGAACGCGGTACTCATTCCAGTCGCCTGCCTTGACCGTCGCCGACAGTTTCTCTTTGGATGGGTAGGCGATCATGCCACCCTTGGGCCCTTCTTTGAACAGGCCACCATCATAGCCTTGGCCGATATCGCATTCCCAGCCGACGATGCGCTTACCCGCGGCCACCTCGCTGCGGAAGAACAGGCCAGTGCCGACTTTGCCGACGGTCTTGGCTTTGAACCTCAGGTCGAAGTTCTCGAAGGAACGCGCAGTGGCCAACCAAGAGTCAACGGGCTGAGCCGGACCGCCGCCCACCATGGCGCCGTCTTGGATCTTCCAGAAGCGGGAGGCGTCACCGCCCCAGCCCGCCAAGGATTTGCCATCAAATAGGTCAGAGGGTGCGGCCGTGAGGCCGATGGCGGATAGGGAAAGCAGGAAAAAGCGCAACAACGTGGCCATGGGGTAGGTTGTTTGTAGGCTAATCCTGACAGGTGGAAACAAGAACCTGCGGTCAGGGTGGGGTGGTGACCCGTACCCCCTGATTGCCATGAACGCTTGGGCCGGGCCAATCTCGCCAGTGGTAGCTGTTGGCTCTCAACCTCACCAAACAAGCAGGCCGCCCGAATGGGCGGCCTGCGTTTAACGACTGCGTGGAGGCTTAGAAGCGGAACGAGTAGCCAGCCTTGAACTGATGGGCGGACTTGATGTCGGCGCCGGTGTGGTAGTCGTAGCCGAGGGTGGCGGAGCGGCCTTCGCCGAGTGCCAGGTTAAGGCCGACTCCCGTGCGCAGCAGGTCTTGGCCTGCGCCGGAGGTCCGGACGCTGAAGGACGTCGGTACTGCCGCGTCAGCGAAGCCCGCGTTCAACGTGCCGCCTTCGTTGCTTAAGGCATGCTCGTAGGCGATGTTGAGCGAAATCGTCAGGACGTCGCCGAGTTGGATGCCATAACCCATGCCGATTTCAGCGGTCACATCGGACTGGTTGGCAGCGGCGACGCTGAGGTTAGCGCCCGTACCCGTTTCGAGGAAGGCATCGGAAGAGCCGATGTTTCGGCTGATCCCGACGTAGGGAGTGAAGGCACCGAGCTTCGTGAAGCTCAGGCGGGCGTTCAGGCTCGTCGAATTAATCTTCTGGTTGGCGAAGGACTGGCCGGAGCGCGTGCCGTTGGCATTGAGCTCTCCCATTACCACGCCGACGTCCAGACGACCTAACCCGATATTGGTGCCGAAACCGAGACCGTAGGAGCGACCCGAAGCCTCGGAGGCGAAGCCGCTAGCGCTGGACTGGCCGGAGTTATCGGACACCAGCACCGAGAAGACCGAGTCTGCACCGGCCTGGTGGCTGAGGACTGCGTAGCGGGCGTTCACGTCGAAGCTACCATTGAGCGTGGTCAAGGAGGCGGTCGAGGTCGACTGCTGTTGGTCATAACCGAGGTGGACATTCCAACCAGCGTTCTCCGCGGTGGCACCGACAAAGGCCCGAGCCAGGGAGAGCGAGTTGCGGGAGGCCATCAGCATGGTCGTGCCATACGGCTCAGGGGAGAGCGCGTCGAGGGCGGTGTCGACGTTCGCGGCGCCGAGGAAGGCGACCGCGGCGGCACCCATCTCGCCGGTGGTGATGAAGGCCTTGCTGGTGGCCAGCGCGGCAGTTCCGTTCTTGATCACCTGGGCGTTGGTGAGGCCGTCCGCGTAGAGTGCGGTGGCAATCGCCTTACGGTTGGTGTCGACGGTCAGGTCGGCGAACGTCTGGGTTTCGGTCAGGCCGGAACCGTGGATGCGGCCGGTGGCGTTATTGAAGAACACCTGCGTGGTCTGCGTACCGCGGTCGAGGTTCGTGAACGCACCCGAGTAGGCGAGGGCACTGACGGCGAGGACGGATTCGGTGCGGGCGAGGTCGTAGGTGCCGCCGGTCTTGGTGGCCTTGATGGTGCTGCCAGCTTGGAACGTCGCGGTGCCAGAGACGATCACTTGGTCATGCTGCGTGTTTGCGGTGAGGCCCCAGACTTCGATGTCGAGCGTACCCGCTTCGATGTAGTTACCGGAGATATTGATCGTGCCGGGGGAGTTGCCAGGAGCGAGCGTGCCAAGGTTGGTCAGGTTGCCGACGATGCTGGCGTTACCGCCGAAGCTGCCACTCTTGAGGATGCGGACCGCGGAGGCGAGCGAGCCGTTGACGACGAGCTTGCCGGCTTCGACGTTGGTGTTGCCGGCGAAGGTGTTGGCCCCGGTGAGGGTCAGCGTACCCGAGCCGTTCTTCCAAAGGCCGCCGTTACCGCCGATGGCGCCGGAGACCGAGGTGTTTGCGGTGGTGTTGAAGACACCGCCCGTGCCGTTGAGGGCGATGTTATGGCTGATGGCCGTGCCGCTGGCGACGATCGTGCCGCCGTTGTCGAGCGTCAGAAGATTACCGATCAGGCCGCTGTTGGAGCTGGTCTTGTAGTTGAGGGCGATGAACTGGCCGCCTTCAACGAGGGTGGCGGCGCTGGCGCCCGTGGCGGCGGCGTGGTTCTGGGTTGCGACGAGGAACCACTTGCTACCATTGATGCCGTCGTTGACGATCGAGGTGATGTCGACGATGCCAGAGTGTTCTTCGTCGATGGTCTGGAACTGGGTTGCGCCCGTGGTGAAGCGGTTACGGTCGGATTCGAAGATCTGCACGGCCGTGCCTTCAATTTGGGTCTGAGAGCCGGCGAGGGGGTTAACGACCCAATGCTTCGCGACGTATTCTTTGCTCCCTGGGTCTTCCTGAATGTAGAGCAGGCCGTCATCGCCCACCGTGATGTTGTCGAAGCTGGCAGCCTTGGCGCCATCCTTGCCGGTCAGTTTGGCGCTATCGACGAGCACCTTAATATTGCCGCCCGTGGTCAGGATGCCAGAGGGGTCGTTGTTGAAGTCGAGTTGGTAAATCTTGGAGGTGACGACCACGCTATTCACCGTCGCACCCGTGGTGGCGAAGAGGAGGGAGTCGTGATCGAGCCATTGGGCGTCTTCGGGGCGGGCAAACTGGGTCACGCCGAGGAGGGTCGATTCGGTCTGGAACTGGGCACCCGTCTTGGCGGCGATGGTCGTATTGGTGAAGATCTGGGCGAGAGCGAAGGTGCCAGTGATGCCCGTCGCGTTTTCAATGGTCACCGCGCCGGTGTAGCCGGCGGCGGAGGTCACCTTGATGCCGTAAGTGTTACCGTTGGCGAGGCCAGCCATCTGGACGGCGTTACCGAGGTTGGTCTTGGTACCGATGTAGACGTAGACTTCGCCGGGGGTGGCGTCATCCGTCCCGACGACGACGGTCTGGAGGCGGGCGGAGAGTAAGGCCGGGCCGTAGTTCGAGCGTGGGACGAGATTTTCGTAGGAATACTTACCGTGGTGCGGGAGTTCGTAGACCTTGCCGGCTTCGGCTCCGTCCACGATCCAAGCGAAAGCCTTACCTTCGGCGCCGGTTTCTTCGCCGTTCATGAAGATACGGCCGTTATAGCCATAACCAGAGACGCTGTCATAGAGGGCCTCGAGCTTCGGAAGTTCGGCGGCGCAGGGGCGGAGGTAGGCGTACGGGGTGCTGACGGTGCGTGCGGCCCAGTTGCCTGCTCCGGAGTTGGCGGTGGTGTCCCACATCATCTGGTTCGTGGCGGACGTGACGAAGTCGCCGCCGGAGATGACCTGCCAGGTGGACGTATTGATGACCCATTTCGAGACGAAGCCGCCAGCAGCGCCGTGAGCGCGTACGGCACCCTTAAGGACGCCAGTCGTATAATCATTACCGATCTCATGGTTGGCGAGAACGGTCATCGTGCCGTTACCGTTGCTGTAAGCGCCAAGGCCATCGGGGATGCCGGCCATCTGATAGCCATTGATGGCATCGCCCACGGTGAGTAACGCAGTTGCCGACCAGCCCGGTGAAGTGGGCGTGAGGTAGGACGTTTGCGAACTGGAGGGACCGGTGATCACGTTCTGCGCAGAGAGCGTGACCGTGGCGGCGGCAGCGAGGAGGAACGAACGGGCGAGGTTTTTCATGGTGGGGATAGCACCTTAGCCGTTTAACATTACAGATTGATGACAGGTTAACGACGGATGTGTCATACACCGAACGGTAACATTTGGCACAATCTTGATGCTTCTACTAAAGGAGGTGACTGCACTGGCCGGATGATTTTACGGAGGCGTCCGCTGGCGGGGGAGGGAGGGGTGCCCTGGTGGCCTTGGGTCAGAGGGGGGCTACCGGAACGATACCCCCTTGACGGTCAAGCAGTTGGACTGCCCTCGGAGCAGGCTTGCGGGCAGTTTCTTCTTGGGTAATTAAGGTCGATGGCTCGATGCATTCCCGACCGACTTCATGCCGTCCAGTTTGATGAGGCTGAGGCCGAACTCCTTGAGCGCCTGCGGTTCGAGCTTTCCGATGAGTACATCGTGATTCCTTGTCTGGAAGTTCCCCGTCAGCGTGGAGCCATCGATTCGGAGGCGGATTTTGTGATTCTGCATCCCCGGGGCGACTCGTGCTCGAGGTCAAAGGCGGGGAAATCGGTTGCCAAGGCGGTCGCTGGTATCGCGTCCGTAAAGGCCATCGCGAATCCATCGCCCCACCTTTCTACCAGGCTCGCGACAACAGCTATGAAATCCGCGAGTACCTCGAGCGTCTCTGTGGTCGCGAGTCGGTGGAGGCACGGATGCCGTTCAATCAAGCTATGGTTTTCACGGACGTCGATTTCAACGCCCAGACCTTCGAGTGCCCCAAGGAACGCATTGTCGACCGGGCCGAACTGGCCGTGCACACGCTGGCCGAGATCGTCAGCCGGCTACTCGATGATGGTGAAGCGCGTTTTCGCCGTCATTTCCCAGACCGCGAGTTACCCGCTCCCGCAACGGATGCGCAGTTGCTGGGCGTGGCACAGTTACTGCGGCCGGATTTACGCCTGACGTCTAATCTCTCGGCGACGGACATGGATTTAGAACTGATTCGTCTTTCCGCTTCGCAGCTTAATGCCCTCGACTTGGTGAAGAAGAATAAGCGCCTACGCATCACCGGCGGCCCGGGTTCAGGGAAGACGCTCTTGGCTGTAGAGACTTGCCGGCGCGAGCGGGCGGCGACCCCTTACGCTAAGATCGGCTTACTTTGTTTCAATCGTCACTTGGGCGCGCACCTCACCGACGTCTCTGCTCGCGAAGGCCTCACGACGGTCCGGGCTGGCTCATTCTATGCACATATCGATCAAGTCTTAGGCGACGTCTCGGATGCGGCTGCCACCGACCCCGCGTATTTCCGGGCGCGCGTACAGCGGGCGACCGAAGTGGCGCAAGTGTGGCCGCTGGAGGCGAAGTTCGATCTCCTCGTGATTGATGAAGGTCAGGACTTACGTGACGATGCCAGCAAGTTAGCCTTCATGGATGCCATCTTAAAGGGTGGGCTCAAGGACGGCCGTTGGTGGTGGTTTGAAGACCTTGACCAGATTCTCTCCCCGGAGGAATCGGTGCTGCCCTCGGCAGCGGGACAGGCTTTATTTGCACTCCTGGATGGTGCGCCTGAGGCCGTTGTTGAGCGTAACTGGCGGAACACGGAACAGATCGCCCGTGCCGCCGCGAAAGTCATGGGCCGTTCGGCGCATGAGGGCTCTGGCATCAGCGGACCCGCCGTGACCACCGCCGCGTATCAGCCCGGTAAGGAACACGCGACCTTAGAGGCGATGATGAAACACGTGGTGCTGCATCAACAAGGCCCTGAGGATATCGTGGTCCTCAGTGTTCGTGGGGCTGGTAAGGAATGTTACGCCGGCCAAGCCACCCTGGCGGGATTACGTCTCGTGCCCTTTGACCCGTCGCGTCCCTATGTGCCGGGGACCTTGCGTACCTCGACCGTCTTCAAGTTTAAAGGCATGGAAAGTTACGCGGTCGTCTTGGCCGACTTGGATTCCCTGGCGACCGAACGCGATCGCCGGAAGGCCTACGTCGGCATCAGCCGTGCAAAGTATGCGTTATATATCTTAGCCTCACCGGCCGCCGAGCAGGCCTTGCGTTGAGCCTTAGAACGTCCGGGATACGGCCCAGTAGACGCCCGCCAACGCGATAGCTGTCGAGCCGGGTATGACGACCCAGCGGCGATAGCGCTCTTCGTCCTTGATCCAAGCCGTCGCAGCAAGCGCAAGGGCAATGATCGCCAATTGGCCCAATTCGACGCCAACGTTGAAACCAAGCAGCGAGCCCAGGAGGGAATCGGCTGGGATACGATCATCCACCAGCCTTTGCGCGAATCCAAGGCCGTGGATCAGGCCGAAGATGAAGACCATCGCCAAGCGGAACTTGCCATACGTTGGCCGGAAGAGGTTTTCTAGTGCGATGATCGCGATGGAAGCGGCGATGATTGGCTCCACGATCTCCGCCCGCACTGAGATGTAACCCAAGGTAGCCAACGCCAAGGTGATGGAGTGGGCCAAGGTGAAGGTTGTGACCTGCGCGAGAATTGGCCGCCAAGTGCGGGCGAGTAGGAAGAGGCCGAGCACGAAGAGGATGTGGTCGAGTCCTTCTGGAACGATATGATGGAAGCCTTCTCGTACGCGGCTCCAGAACGTGCTCCAGCTGCCGCCCGTATCGCTCTGCGCGGAGATGGCGCCCTTGGTCGCACCGCTGGAGGGTGCGGTCGTCAAGCCTGTCAGGTCCAAGGTGTAGCTGCTTTCGCCGGGAAATAGGACAGCGATGCGCGGGTGGGCTTGTCCGTTGACGGTGTTCTGGAAGACGACGGAGACTTTGTGTCCCGGGAGGGAGCGCACCTGCCAGCCAGTCACCCCGGCAGGCAATTTGGTCTGCCACTTGCCCCGCGCGATGACCGCATCAGCAGGGTCTTTTAGCGGCTGACCCGTCTCGGCGATGAATTCGAAGGTGAAGTCGGGTTGAATCCGGCCGATGGGCTCCAAGCGCAGTTCGACATGGGCGGAGAGGAAGGCACGCATCTGCTTGAGCAGGTCGGCGCGTTGCTCGGCGCTGTAGCTCTGGAAGTCCTTAAATTCGAGGTCGGGGGCTAGTTTGGGGCTTTCGGCCCAGCTTCGGGGGCTGATTTCCACGGTAATTTCCGCGGTGCCATTGGCTTGGAAATCGCCCCTGACCGGGATGTCGGGGATGGAGTGGGCGTACCCGGACACGGCTAAGCAGGTCAAGCAGACCCAAACTAGGGAGCGGAGTAGGGGGGGCGTCCAAGGCATGGCTTCGGACGATGCCCCCTCGGTTGGGCGGTTCAACCCGATTGTCATTGGCAACCCTCGGAAAAGTGCTCCACTAAAGCTCCCCAAACCAAAACCACATGAAGAACATCCTCAGCATCCTCACCGTTCTTGCCCTCGCTGCCGCCGCCCAGGCTGGTTGCGGTGCCAAGATTTCCTCCAAGGGCACCTTGAAGTCCTATGACGCCGACAAGAAGGAGATTGTTGTCTCCGTCGACGGCAAAGACTCCAGCTACACCTTGACCCCAGAGACCGAAGGCGTCGCCAAGGTCGCTGACCTCAAGGGCAAGACCGTTAAAGTCGACGTAGATAAGCACGTCCAGACCAAGGTACTCGCCGTCTCCGCCGCTGACGCTGCTCCGGCCGAAGAGCCTAAGAAGGAAAAGAAGAAGAAGGAAAAGAAGGCTGCCTAAGCCCTCTGTTCTTCTGACCTCACGAACCCGCCATGAAAATGGCGGGTTTTTTGTTGGCCGGGCGCCAGCCTTGTCATTCGGGGCGGTAAGTGCGATAGTCTGATATGACCGAACCCGAGTGCCCCGAATGTGGGATGAAAGCCGTACTCAGCCATCCGACTAAGTGGGAGTGCGAAACGTGCGGCTTCGAATGGGATAAGCCCGCGGTCGCTACCGCTACAGAAGACCCGCGCGTCGTTAAGGACGCCCATGGCACGGTCTTAGTCGACGGGGACAGCGTCGTCCTCATTAAGGACCTCAAGCTGCGTGGATCGGCGGGGACGCTGAAGGGCGGGGCCAAGGCCAAGAACATCCGGCTGGTCGATGGGGACCATGAGATCGATTGCCGGATGGATGGTATCCAGGTCGGCCTAAAGGCCTGTTTCGTTAAGAAGGCCTGAGGATAGGGGATGGGGGATAGGGGATGGGGGATAGGGTCTAGGGGATGGGGGATAGGGGATAGGGGATGGCGGATTAGCGGTTGGAGGTTAGGGGGTAGCGGTTGGAGAAGCACAAAGGGGTAGGGGCGCGACTGCGTCGCGTCCGTTCGCCGAGCTGCGTAGATGGTCGGTGTGTCCGGCCATGCTCGTCACGGCGTAGCGCCTGCATCACTGCAGCCGCAAACCGCCAACCCCCGGCCACTAGCCGCTATCTACAATAGGTTTTTACTGGGAACCTGGCGGTCTGAGGCTTGTCTGGAAGGCATGCCCCGTCTTACCCCCCTCCTGTTGTTGGTTTCCGCGCTGGTCCAGGCCGGCGACTTAAAGCTCTCCTCCATCTTCTCGGACCACGCCGTCCTGCAGGCCGGTGAGGCCAACGTCTACGGCAAGGCGCAGCCTGGTTCGACGGTCGAAGTCGTCTATGGCGATGTAAAAGCCACCGCTACCGCGGGTGCCAATGGCATCTTCAAGACGACCCTCACGGGTCTGAAGCCGACCGAAGCTGGTAAGGACCTGGTATTCAAGTCTGGGGCGGAGTCCCATATCGCCAAAGACGTCATCGTCGGCGAAGTGTGGGTGGGGTCCGGTCAGTCCAATATGGACTGGACTGTCGGTGCCTCCTTTACCGCGAAAGAATCCGTCGCCAAGCCGCGCGATAACGGCATCCGCGTCTTCTTTGTCCAGCGCATCCCTGCCACTGCTCCCGTCGAAGACGTCAAGGGTTCCTGGAAAATCGCTGGCCCTGACACCGTTGCTGGTTTCTCCGCCGCCGCTTATTATTTCGCTTCCACCGTCCGCGCTGAGCTCAAGCAGCCCGTTGGTATGATTGTCACCTCGATCGGCGGCACCCGCGCGGAAGCCTGGGGCCCCGCGGCATGTATGATGCGCAGCCGGACGCCAAGGGTTGGCAGGAGAAGGAAGACGCCGCCGTGGCGGCACGTGCTGCCAAGGCCAAGGCTGACCCGAAGGCTCAGACGGCCTGGTCCAACGGCCCGCACATGAATTGGAACGGGATGGTGCATCCCCTCATTGGCTACAGCTTTAAGGGCGCTATCTGGTACCAAGGCGAGTCCAACGCTGGTCAGGCCGTTGCCTACAAGTGGATCCTCGGCGACATGATTAAGGCTTGGCACAAGGCCTGGGGCCGCGAATTTCCTTTCATCATTGTCCAACTTCCGCGCTTCATGGCCAAGAAGCCTGTCGCCGTGGAAGACGGTGGCTGGCCAGTCATCCGCGAGTCCATGGAGTGGATCGCGGACAACGTCCCTGGTGCTATGATGTCGGTCAATATCGACCTCGGCGACGAGAAGGATATTCACCCGAAGGATAAATTCCAGGTTGGCGATCGTCTCGCGGCGGTGGCCCTCCAACGCGTCTATAAGAGCCGCCCCGACGGTGAAGCCCCGCGCGTGGTGAAGTCCGCGCTCCAAGGCGATGCCTGGGTGCTCACCTACGACCGGGCCGTCGTCATCAAGGGCGAAGGTAAGGGTTATGCGGTGCAAGGCGCCGACGGTAAGTGGGCCTATGCCACTGCGAAGGCTGATGGCGCCAAGGTCACCGTTTCCGCCGCAGACGTGAAGGCCCCCAAGGCCGCCCGCTATGCTTGGGCTAATTTTCCAGAAGTCTCTGTTTACTCCGCTGGCTCCGATGCGCTGCCGGCCGGTCCTTGGCGCAGTGATAAGTGAGGGGGACGGCCGAAGAAGAGTACGGAGTCCAGATTACAGAGTACGGAGGACCGATTGCAGAGGTGGATTAAACCATTCTCTGTAATCAGTACTCTGCACTCCGTACTCTATTCGGTTTCCTACCCAACCTTCTCCACGCCGGCGCAGTGCATTGGCTGGCCGGTCGTGACTTCAAAGGCGTGCGCGGCTTCGGCGGTGGAGAGGCGAGTGCGCAGGGTGTCGGCCCAAGGGTTCACCTCGCTGGAGCGGTCGCCGGCGGTGTTGGAGAGCTCGCTCAACGTCAGCAGGTAAGCGGCCTCGGTGCAGTTTTCCGTCCAGGTCGTTAGGTCGAAGCACACGTCCCAGAGCCAGAAGCCGTTCGCATCCTTGAGTTGACCGACCTTGAGCAGGTCGCTTGGGGCTGGCAGGCGTTTGAGGGTAGGGGTGTCGGTGCGGAACGAAACCTTTAGTTGGGTGCGCTGGCCCGTCAGCGAGGAGACTTCTTGCAGACGTAAGGCTAGCAGGTCCGGATGCTTTTCAGGATCCAAGCGGTCGAGTTGCTCGGGCGAAGCTGCATCTGTGAAAAGCTGGATGAGGTCAGGGAGTAAGTGCGGGTCATTCTCCGTCGGAGTTTCGCCCATGACCATGAGGTCGTAGATGGCCTCGTGCTTACCTGCGCCGTTCAGACGGCGGAGCGGCATCACCCTGGTCACGTGCGGTTCGCGCGGCAGGGACTTCCGAAACCAATGGTCGAACATCCCCGCGAGCCGGTTCAGGCTGACTTCTTCGGCCTGGGCGGTCGGGTGGAAGGCGCAACGCAGGTACGCGGTGAATGGGTACATGCCCGAGGACTAGAGCAAAACGCGGCCGATGGGAAGGATAGAGGCGGGTAGGGCCGCCTGCGGGCAGGGCGGCTTAGTAGCCAACCACCTGCATATCTTCTGGGCGTTCGATGGCGAAGCGGTAAGGGACGTCGAGCTTTTCGCCGGCTTTCACGGCGTGGCGCCATTCCACATACTTCGATTCGTTCATCTTAAGCTCTCGGAGTCCTTCTCATACTTCGGCTCCTCGAGGACGACCTTGATGTCCTCGTGGTCGCCCATCGGAGTTGGTCCCAGATGACGAGGTCGATCTCCGTAGCCTTGCCGTTCTTTACCTTGAAGACTTGGTCGAAGACTGTGCGGAGCGTCTTCTTTCCGAAGAGCCCAGAGCTCTCTTCGCGGCGGGCGAGTTCTTTGCGTTCCACGCTGACCGATTGATCAACACCGAGGAACGTCCAGAACTTCTGGCCAGCGGGCACGAGGTCCATGCTGGAGTTGGCGACAAAGGCGCCGTCCAAGAACACCGAGGTCCGGCCTGGCAGGAGAGTGAAGTCAGACTTATTAGTCGCGTGGGTCTTCAGGTAGACGTAGCTCGAGAGCTTCGGGACGCAGCTATGGCGGAAGGTCGAAGGTAACAGCAGGCGCGTCACCGTGACCTTGGCCATTTTGTTGTCGGACTTGATATCGGTCGTGCGTTCGATGACGAAGGTCGCGGCGGTACCACCGGTGACGACCGAGGCGGTGCTGACAGTGGCGTCGGCCAGTACGGCCGCTCCCGCCTTGGCAGAAAATTCATTGAATAGATTATTACCAGTGGCCGCCGCGAAGTTCTGCTTTTCGACAGGGATACGACCGGCTACGCGGGTTTCGCGGCGAGCATCGCCGTCCTTGTCCTTCCTGAGCGCTTCCAGCTCGACGGGTTCGGACTTGGCGAGGAACCAAGGCGACATCTCTGGCTCGCGGCCACCGACGCTGGGTTCGGCGGTGGAAAGTTTAAGCGACACGCCTTGCCAGTCTTCGCCGGTCGATTGGCGCAACTCGGCGTGGTAGGTAATTTCGAGGGACTTGGCCTTGGTGTCGGCTCGGAGGTCGTAGACGGGCTTCCAGCTGGGTCCTTGGACCACGTAACTGAGGCGCACGACGGCGGGACCGGCGGTCTTCACGTCCAAGTTGACGCGAGCGAGGTTGCGGGAGCGGCTCTGGTTTCCGTTGAGGGCAGCAATCTCGCGGTTGTAGGTGTCGACCTGTTGGCGTGATGCCTTAATGCGTTTAGCGAGGTCGGTGGCTTCCTTGTCCAAGGCGACCTGTTGCTCGGCTTGGAAGTCGAGGTAGGCGGCCCACTTGAGCGGGTCCATCTCGGGGTTAGCGGATTCCTTACCCACGGAGGTGAGGCGACCGAGCACCTTCTCGAGGGCGCTGCGACGGAAGGCCACGCGGCCTTCGGCGAGGGAGAGTTCCTTTTGGACGAGTTCCTGAGCTTGGATTTTGGCCTGTAGGGCGCGGATGGCTTCGTTGGCCACTTCCTTGACCTGCACGGTCTCGGGGCGGATATCGATGAGCGTGAAAGCACCGGTGCCTTCGACGCGGATGGACGAGAAGTCGACGTTGGCGGGTAGGTTGTCGAAGAGCAGGGACTGGTCGCCCGCGGCGAGGTCGCCCTGGAAGATGCGCACCACTTCGGCGCGGTCGGCGTAAACAGTCACCTCGCGCGGCTTGGCGTCGGGTGTGGGGACTTCGGCGGCACCGAGCGTAGCGGCGAAGCAGAGGAGCGAGAGGGTTTTCATAGTCTTATAAAAGGGGTTGGGTGTGAGCGGGGGCTTATTGGCCGACCATGGGGAAGCCGTCGGGGCGTTCGATGGCGAAGCGGAAGGGCACGTCCTGCTTGGTGCTGGGCTTAAGCGTCAGGTTCCATTCAACGAATTTCGACTGGTCCACCTTAAAGCCGTCCGTGTCCTTCTCGTATTTCGGCTCTTCGTAGACGACCTTGATCTCCTCGTGGTTGGAAGAAGGCACTTGGTCGCGGATGGAGAGTTGGACATCGGTGGCCTTGCCGTTGGTTACCTTGAAGACTTTGCTCACGACGGTGCGGGCGGTCTTCTTGCCGAAGATGCCAGAGAGCTCTTCCACCTTGCCGAGGTCTTTGAGGTCGACCTTCACCGACTGATCGGCGCCGAGGTAGGTCCAGAATTCCTGGCCAGGGGCAACGAGGTCGAGGTTGGCGTTGGCGACGAAGGCGCCGTCGAGGAAGACGGCCGTCGGGCCAGCGATGAAGGGGAAGTCGGACTTATTGATAGCCTTGGCCTTGAGGTAGACGTGGGGCGAAAGCTTGGGCACGCAGGTGTGGCGGAATTCGCTCGGGAAGGATTCGGAAGCGATGGCGACCTTGGCTGGCTTATTGTCGGACGGCACATCGTAGGCGCGCGGAATGGAGAACGTCGCGGCCGTCCCGCCGGTGTTCACGCGGGCGTAGCTGAAGTCCATCGCGGCGGACGCTGGGGCAGGGGCGGAGGCGCTGAGGGCTGAAAATCTGTTCCTCTCCGAAGAGCCGCGGTCGGCGCGGTCCAGTTTGGAGGCACTCTCGAGCACAACGCCCCCGGTGACCACCACCGGTGGGGGTACGAAGCGATGGATGAACCATGGGGACATCTGCGGTTCGCGCCCGCCGAGGTTCGGCTGCGCGGTGGAGAGCTTGAGCGCGACACCTTTCCAGTCTTCGCCGGTCGATTGACGGACCTCGGCGTGGTAGTTGACCTGGACCGTCTTGGCCTTCGTGTCGGCCCGGATATCATAGAGCGGGTTCCAACTCGGGCCGCGGACGACGTAGGCGAGGTCGAGTTCAATGGGGCCGGCCTGCTTGGCTTCGATACGCACGCGGGCCACGTTACGGAACTTGAAGCGCTGCGCGTTCAGCTCATTCAGCTCGCGCTGCACGCGATCGAGGTCGAGGGTCAAGCTGTTGCGGCTGACGCCGTTTGCGAGGATCTCCTGGTCGAGCTTGGCGAGCGTATCCACATGATATTGCAGGTAGGCCGCCCACTTGGACGGGTCCATCTCGGCGTTAGCGGATTCCTTGCCTACGGAGGTCAGGCGGCCGAGGACTTTCTCCAGGGCGGCCTTGCGTTGGGTGATGCGGTTGTCGGCGAGGGTTAGATCGTTGAGTTGGGCACGGAGTGTTTCGAGCTCCTTGGTCAGTTTCAGCACGCGCTCGTCGGCGACCTCCTTCGTCTGGATGCGTTCCCCGCGGATATCGATAAGCGTGAAGGCCCCTTTGCCATCGACGCGGACGGACGAAAGGTCGGTCGCTCCAGGAAGGTTCTCAAAGGTCAGCGTATGGTCGCCGGCCTCGATGGTGGCCGTGAGGTGGCGGACGACTTCGGCGCGATCCCCGTAGACCGTGACGGTGTGGACCTTGGCAGCGGTGGTGGGGATGTCTGCGGCGGCAACACTGAGCGTCAGGGCGGCCAGCAGGAAGCAGGAAGGGTTGAGCATAGGGATGGGCATAGATTGAGCGTCCCCCAAGGCTGGTGCAGTCTAAAAGAATGTGGGGAGGGTAGAGTCGGGGCAGAGTCGGGGCAGAGTCGGGGCAGAGTCGGGACAGAGTCGGGGTAGAGTCGGGAGAGGGTCGAGACAGCGTCGGGAGCATGTCGGAAGGGCGAAAAGCCGGTGCCTATTTGTAATGCCCACGGGGGCGTGGGGCTTGCTGAACGGGCAGGGGGTGACAAAGTCAGGGCGTCCCCATGGTCCAGGTTCATATCGCTCGTTCAGGCTCGCACATCGGCAAATACCCCGAGGCGGACCTCCCTGTGCTCATTGGGGCCGGGACGGTGCGGCGAACGGATCACTATTGGAAGAAGGGCATGGCCTACTGGCTGGTGCTGGGTAGGACCTATGACCCGCCGACGCCTACGCCCGCCGCTACGCCTTCGCAGCCGGCGTCGTCCGCTAAGCCCGTGCCTAAGCCGATGCGACCGTTACGCTACGAGTGTCAGCGCTGTGGCCACAAATCCAACACCGTGCGGGAGGAAAAGCCGGGGAACCTCTTCATGGAAATTTGTACCTGGATTGCGAACCCCTTTGTCGGTGGCCTCTACACGTTTACACGCGAAGCCGGTAAGAAGGCCCTCTGCGTCAACTGCGGCTCCGAGCATATGACGGAAGAGGTGTGGTAGGGACGCGAGGGGAGAGTCGATCGCGGGGTCGATGACTGGGTCGAGGACAGTGTCGATGACTGGGTCGAGGACTGAATCGAGGTGATGGCTTCTGGGCTGCTTACCGCTCGCCGAATAATGTTCGCATCCTCACGTGGGTTCCGCCCGCGGGTAGGGGCAAGGCTTCGCCTTGCACTCCTAACGGAGAAGGGCGCGGCGAAGCCACGCCCCTACCATAAGATGCATCTAGGACAGCACGCCGTGCTGTCCCTACCTAAAGCCCATGACACGCCGCACCGCGGCGGCACAACCCCCAACCGCCATCCCCAACCCCCAACCGCCATCCCCTCTTCAAACTTCCTTACGCCTTTGGCTTGGCTTCTTCTTCGACGGTGCGGATACGGAGGTCGCGCAGTTGCTTGGCCGTCACTGGGCTTGGGCAGTCGGCCATCAAGTCGCGGCCGTTCTGATTCTTCGGGAAAGCAAGGATGTCGCGGATCGAACTACGACCGGCGAGCATGGCGACGACGCGGTCGAAGCCGAGGGCGATGCCGCCGTGGGGCGGAGCGCCGTACGAGAAGGCCTTCAGCATGTAGCCAAAGCGGCTTTCGACGAGGTCCTGCGGGATCTTAAGGATTTCTTCGAAGACGCGCTTCTGCACGGCCGGGTTGTGGATACGGATGGAGCCGCCACCGAGTTCGACGCCGTTGAGCACGATGTCGTAGTGCTGGCCGCGGACCTTAGCTGGGTCGGTGGCGAGGAGAGGCTCGTCTTCCTTGACCGGAGCCGTGAACGGGTGGTGAGCGGAGATGTAGCGCTTCTCTTCTTCGTCCCAGAGCATCAACGGGAATTCGATGACCCAGAGGAAGTTATATTGGTCGGTCGGCAGGCTGAGCCGGCCCTTGGCCTTGAGCAGTGCAGCGGACTCGAGGCGGATGCGTCCGAGGACGTTCGAGGCCTGTTCCCACGGGGCGGCGGCGAAGAAGATGATGTCGCCGTCTTCAATCTTTAGGGCGGTCTTGAGCGCAGCCTTTTCTTCTTCGGAGAAGAACTTCGTGATCGGGGATTTCCATTCGCCGGCTTCGACCTTGATGAAGGCCAGGCCCTTGGCGCCTTGGCTCTTGGCAATCGTCTCGAGGTTGGTCAGCTCGCCTTGGGTGAGGTCAGCGAGGCCCTTGGCATTGATAGCGCGGACCACCGAGCCCGGCGTGTTGGCGGCACCATTGAAGACCTTGAAGGCAGAGTTCTTGAAGAGCGGCGTGAAGTCGTGAATCTCCATCCCGAAGCGCGTGTCGGGCTTATCGATGCCGAAGCGGTCCATGGCTTCCTGGTAGGACATGCGCGGGAAGGGCGTGGGGATGTCGACGCCGAGGGTTTCCTTCCAGGTGCGCTTGAGGATGCCTTCGATCAGCTTGTACATGTCCTCGCGGTCAATGAAGGACATCTCCAAGTCGACCTGCGTGAACTCAGGCTGGCGGTCGGCGCGGAGGTCTTCGTCGCGGTAGCAACGGGCCATCTGGTAGTAGCGTTCCACGCCGGCCACCATGAGCATCTGCTTGTACTGCTGTGGGGACTGCGTGAGCGCGTAGAACTCGCCGGGGTTGGTGCGACTCGGCACGAGGAACTCGCGCGCGCCTTCCGGGGTGCTCTTAAAGAGGGTCGGGGTCTCGACTTCGAGGAAGCCTTGTTCGTCGAGCTCGTTACGGATGGCACGGCCGGCGGCGTGGCGGAGCTTGAGCAGGCCAAGGTTGCGGGGACGGCGGAGATCAAGGAAGCGGTATTCGAGGCGAAGGTCCTCGTTCACCTTGTCGGCCTTATCGTCGTCCATCGGGAACGGCAGGTCGGCACAGATATTGTGTACGATGATGCTAGTGGCGACGACTTCGATGGCGCCGGTGCCGAGTTTGGAGTTGATGGTTTCGGCCGAACGGGCGGTCACCTGACCGATGACTTCAATGACGGATTCGGTCTTCAGGCGCTGTGCGGTCTCCTGGAGGTTGCCTTGGCCCGGACGGAAGACGACCTGGGTGACGCCCGCACGGTCGCGGAGGTCGACGAAGGTCACGCCGCCGAGGTCGCGCTTGGTGTCGACCCAACCCACGAGGGTCACAGTCTGGCCGGCGTCGGCGGGGCGGAGGGCGTTGCAGGTATGGGTGCGGTTCATGGCAGGGTCGGCGGCAAAAGTTAAGGGTTATGGTTACCCTTAAATCCCCCCCTGAAACAAGCATTAACCCCGAGGAAAGGGGATACGGATAGGGGGTAGGGGATGGGGTGATAGGGGAAAGGTGATAGGGGATAGGGGATGGGGAAATGAAAAGGGGGACCGGGGGCTGGGTATGAGGGTGGGGCGTGTAGTGCCGGCCTCCTGTCCGGTCTCCGGTCCCCTTTGTTTTAACCGCCATGCTTCCGATTGCCCTTTTCAAGGTTTTAGATGCCATAGATGGAAACCCCTATGCGTCGCCCTCGCTTCCCTCTAAGTCTTTTAGCCCTTTGCTTAGGTGTCACGGGCGCCGTCGCCGCTGAGCCAGATAAGGTCGAGATGGCCGGCTACCTGCTCGTCCCAACCGAGCGCGTGCCGGAGACCTACGACGCCGGCTTCTCGATCTACGCCGCCGCTTGGCCGCTGTTGAATCAATACCCTGGCCATCGTTTCCAGACCGGCCTCTTCGGCACCTGGATGCATCCGCAGTATCCTAAGGACGAGAAACCCAAGGATCTTTATAACGACATCGAAGGCGGCTTGGGCTGGTGGCGCGACACGCACTTCCCGACAACGACGCCGAAGTTCATCATGGGTGGCGTCGGCGTGAACTTCTACGACATCGCCAACGGACCAGGCTACGGGCGCGGCACCTGGGAAAATCCGCGTGGGCTCTACGGCGTCGCGCAGCTCACGCCTTGGCTGCTCTTCCCGCTCGACGGCCTTAATCTGAAGCAGGGCGTCAACGGCGAACTCTTCGGCTATGGTTACCTGCCGATGCCGTTCGCCCAGGCGAAGACAAAGACCGAGGGCAAGGACATCCCGACCGGCGGCAACTGCTGGACGCTCTTCCTGAACACCGCGAACTTTAAGGGGCCGGTCTGCTTCTTCACACCGAACTTCTGGTCGCGTGCGGCCCTCCGCAATCCAGCCGTCGCAGGCCAGATGCTCGATTCCCGCGGCTCGGATCCGAACAAGCATTTCCAGATGGAGACCCAGTATGTCCCCGCTGCGCAGGCTAAGGACGAGAAGGGGGAGACCTATGCGCGCGTAGCTCCGATATCCTTTCCGGTCGGCGCGGACGGCACGACCGTTGTGTTGCATCGGCTGACTTCGTATGACCGGCGCGCGCTCTACGATGGCGTGAAGGCTTGGTTTGACGGCGGCCCCGTGGCGACGGGAGTAATCAATCCAGCTGGTGCCTATCTCCAGAACTTCAAGAATAACGGCGGCTCGACCTGGAGCATCTACAAGCAGGGCACCAAGCGGGAGGCTAAGCCGGGGCTCGCCTGGAAATCCTTCGCCACGCCGCACTCACCCGATCCAGCCACGTATGGCTATAAGTGGGACGATAAACTCGTCTCGCGCACTACGCCCGGTCTCGTAACGCTACCTCAGTATTATCGCTTCGGCGCTGGCGGGAAAAACGGGCAGTGGACGCCGGTGAAGGCCGTCGAGGTCCCGGCCGCAACCGGTCTAGCGCAGATGAGTTTCAAGCCCCCGGTGGAAAAGCCGCAGTTGCCGCGGGAGACTCAGCCAGGTGAGCAGACGACCTGGAAGGTACCCGGTCCGAAGGCGGGGCCCTTCAAAGCCTTCCTCGGTGACGGCAGCGTCGTCACGTATTATTGGTATCGTTTCGCCGATCAGCCGGCGATTCTCAACGCCGACCTCACCAAAGCCGAGCGCGAGGCCATGCAGGTCAAGGTGGAGAAGTTACACCGTGCTTGGACCAAGGACCGCGAGTACCTCGCACCCCCGACCGTTGGTAAGCTCGCCGACCTCGATCCTGCACAGGTCGTGACCCCGCCGAAGGGCCTCGAAATCGGCTACGTGCCGATCGCGACGCGCCAGGAATTGCTAGTCGCCCCGACGAAGTAAGCCGAGCTTAACGCTTTTCGATGTCGGCCTGTTCGACGGGCTCGATGTGCGCCAAGTGGTCGGCCGGTTTCGTGCCTGTGAGTACCTTATAGAGGCACCAGACGAACAGCGCCGTCACGCCGCCCACCGAGATGAGCATGAAGAGGAGTCCTGCAGTAGTCATGGTCGTTAGGTTGTAGGATTAGCGGGCGTTCCAGCGTTTGCCTGCACGCTGAATGAGCAGGGCGGAGAAGAGGGTGAAGAGCAGGAGGAAGAAAGCCGTTAACTGGGCGACGCCGCTGGCGGGATGGCCCGGACCGCCGACGAGGTCGAGGATGTGCTCCGTGGGGGTGAAGAGCGGCGTCGAGAGGGAAAAATTCCAGCCAGCGACGTTCTTGAGGACGAACATTGCGAAGATGGCGGTCAGGAAGGCCGGGGACACCCAGCGGATCACAAACTTGAACACGCGCGGGATGCGGATGTCCGCACCATGGTGGGCTTCCGTCCAGCCGCGTTCGGTCCCGAAGGCGAAGTTAAAGACGTAGATGAGTAAAGTGCCTTGCAGGAAGATGCCGATGTCGCCGATCCAGAAGTCTACCGTCGAGAGGGCCATGAGGCCTTCGCTGAACCAGACCACGAGCGTGCAGCCGACCGCGGTGACGAGGCCGAGCAGTGCGACCGAGCCGCGGCGGTCTAGGCCCAAGCCTTCTTCTAAGAAAGCGATGCCCGGTTGGAGCATGGAGAGCGAGGAGGTGATGGCTGCAATGAAGAGTAGAGTAAAGAAGAGCCCGCCGAAAAGGTGGCCGTAGGGCATGCTGGCGAAGACTTGCGGCAGGACGTTAAAGCCTAGGGCGAAGGTACCACCGGCCACGGCCGAAGCGCCGAGGAAGGCGAAAGCCGCGGGAACCGTGATGAGTCCGCCCAAGCCGACTTCACAGAACTCGTTGGCGGCGGTGGCGGTGAGGCCGCTTAAGACCACATCGTCATTTTTCTTCAGGTAGCTGGCGTAGGTGATGATGACGCCGAAGCCGACGGAGAGCGTGAAGAAGATTTGGGAGGCCGCTTTGAGCCAGACGGCTGGATTGGAGAGTCCTTTCGCGATATCATGCGGGTTCCACATATAGCCGAGGCCATTCCAGACGCTCAATTCGGGCTTGGTGGGGTCTGGTGTTCCGAGGGTGAGCACGCGCACCAGCAAGACAAGGGCGATGATGATCAGGAGCGGCATACCCCAATTGCAGATGAACTCGATGCCCTTCGAAAGGCCACGGTAGATGATAACGAAATTCAGGATGAAGACTCCGATAAAAAAAAGAAACGGGGCGGTGAAGCCGAGGACGGTTCCGTCGGCCTTGATGCCCGTCGTCTGGGCGAAATGCGCAGCATAGGCGGCGGGGTCTTTGCCGAGGTCCAGGGCGCCACTGAAGCTTTGCCACGCGTAGCCCAGGCACCAGGATTCGATGACTACGTAGTAGAAGTAGACGCCGACGGGAATGATGAAGCCGAGCAGTCCGAGGTACTTACCCCAGGGCTTGCGGATGATGGCGTGGAAGATGCCCGGCGAAGAATTGAAGCCTTGCGTACCGCCAAACCGACCGAGCGTCCACTCGACCCAGCAGATGGGGAGGCCGACGACGAGTAGGGAGATAAAGTACGCAATGAGGAAGGCACCGCCGCCAGTTTCCTGGTCAGCAACGAGGCCGGGAAAACGGAGGAAGTTGCCGAGGCCAACGGCACTGCCGGCGACGGCCATGATGACACCAATCTTGGAACTCCAGGCTTCAGTTTTCTTTTGGGTCATGGGTGGGGTTGGCTAAGAGATAAGCGCGGGCGGGGCGGAGGGCAAGGCGAGGCATTGTCGTCACGTTGCTTTAGATGGGCGTAAAGTCGCCCAAAACGCCCAAAAACAGCCTCACCCATTATCCTCGCCCTTTGCGTTTAGGTTCTACACGTTGCTGTAATGCCATTTGCTTCCTTAGGCCTAGACGCCTCCATCCTCAAAGCGGTCGCCGACCAGGGTTACACTGAACCCACGCCGATTCAGAAGGCCGCCATCCCGTCGGTCATCGAGGGGCTCGACGTCATTGGCATCGCCCAGACGGGTACCGGCAAGACGGCCGCCTTCACGCTGCCTTTGCTCACCCGCCTGCTCCGCACGGCCAATAACACCCATAAGGGACGTGTCCGTTGCCTCATTCTGGCCCCGACCCGGGAATTGGTCGTCCAAATCGCCGAAAACGTGGCCGCCTACTCCCGCTATTCTGGCGCAGTCGTCGCTACCTGCTACGGCGGCGTCAGCGAACGCCCGCAGATCGCTGCCCTCCGTAAGGGTTGCGACTTCCTCGTCGCTACCCCCGGCCGTCTGCTCGACCTAGGCAGCCAAGGCCACGGTGACTTCTCCGCCGTGGAGTGCCTCGTCCTTGACGAAGCTGACCGTATGCTCGACATGGGCTTCCTGCCGGCGATTAACACGATTGTCCGTGCACTCCCGCCTGAACGTCAGACCCTGATGTTCTCGGCCACGCTCTCCCGCGAGATCGAGACCCTGACCAAGCAGTATCAGCGCTCGCCTAAGCTGATCGAAGTTGGTCGCCGCGCCAACCCGGCCGAAACCGTTACCCAGCTCCTTTTTGAGTGCCCTGGTGCCCTCAAGCAGGTCATGCTACACCACCTCCTGAAGGACGAAGCCATGAACATGGTCCTCGTCTTCGCCCGCACCAAGCACGGCGCTGACCGCGTCTGCCGCAAGCTCGACGGAGACGGTATCTCCTGCGCCGCCATCCACGCCAACCGCTCGCAGGCCCAGCGCCAGCGCGCTCTCCAAGCCTTCAAGAACGGTGAAATCCGCGTTCTCGTCGCGACCGATATCGCTTCTCGTGGTATCGACGTCGACGGCATCAGCCACGTCGTGAACTTCGACTTCCCTGACCAGATTGAAGACTACGTGCACCGTATTGGTCGTACGGGCCGCGCGCTCTCCACGGGCACCGCCGTCACCTTTATCACCCGCGAAGACCTCGGTGATCTCCGTCGCCTCGAGCGTATCGTCGGTAAGCACCTGCACTGTGGTAAGCTCCCGGGCTTCGACTACACGCAGCAGGCTCCGCCCCGCACCCCCGAAGATTTCCAGCGCAATCAGGATCCCCGTGCCGGCGCTCACCACAGCGAACGTGAAGGCCGTCCGCAGGGTGGTCGCAACGGTGGCTACCGCGCCGCGCAGGGCAGCTACCGTCCGTTTGGCCGTCCTGGCACCCGCCGCTCGGGTGGCCCTAAGTAAGCCGAGATAAGAGGACCTGAGGGCCAGAAGGTCCTAGGTTTAAAATCAGCCCGGTGAACCCGGGCTTTTTTGTGCCATGCCGCGCGGGGTGCCGCGGCGACAGGCGTCGCTGCAGAAGCGGATCTCTGCCCAGCAGCGTTCCCATTTCTTCCGCCAGCTGAACGGCCTTTGGCAGGTGGGGCAGACTTTGGTCGGCAAGTCAGCTTTTTTGACTCCACGCATGCTTCCCTAGGTGCGGGTACTCCTTGCCAGAGCAAATCGAACCTCAGGATTTCGTCGTCTTTATCGGCGTGGCTTCGGCTCGCACGCGTTCGAGTCGGGTGATGCGGTGGCCGAGGGGGATGTCGATCAGGGAAGGTCCGACTATCAGCGCCAGCTGGACGGCCATGAGTCTCTTCACCTCGAGGAAGGGTCGGCAGAATAGGTCGACGCACGCCCCGAAGGCAGCGAGCAAGGCGAAGAGCCTCCATCTATGTTGTTGGCCGTCCCTGACGGGCTGATTTCAAGTCCAGCGGGCAAGTAGTTTGTATCGGTTGGTTTGCCAGCGGGGCGTTACATCCGCAGGGAGCACGAAATCTTGAAGGATAAACAATTAACTTTCAGTGCTAACTGGTTTTTAATAAATAACATTATGCGACTAACCCTCCTCGGCCGCTGGATGCTCCTCGTCGCCCTGTTGTTGATGGGGCTAGCACCGCTGAGCGCTGCCGAATTATCCAAGCCCAATATCATTTTTGTCCTCTACGATGACCTCGGTTACGGCGAGCCGCCGAGCTATAACCCGAAGTCCGCCCTGCGCACGCCGAACCTCGATAAGTTAGCCACGCAAGGGATGCGGTTCACGGATGCGCACACGGCCGCGGCAGTTTGCACCCCAACTCGCTACGGCCTTCTCACGGGGCGCTATCCGTCCCGCATCGGGCAGTTCGGTGTGCTGACCACATTCTCCAAGCCGATTATCCCTCCGGGTCGCCCGACGGTGGCCTCGTTGCTTAAATCTCAGGGTTATACGACGGCCTGCATCGGCAAGTGGCATCTCGGCATGGATTGGGTGGCGGGTAAGCCAGGTAGCGAAAAGGAAGTGCCGATCGGGGCGAAGATGACTGGTGGTCCCAATGCGCTCGGGTTTGATTACTTTTACGGCTTCACGCACGCCCGGAATATCGGCACCATCATCGAACAGGATCAGGTGGTCGCCCATGTGGCGCCGGTGGCGAACCAGCCGCTCATGGCGAAGAAAGTGGTGGAGTGGCTCGACCAAAGGAAAGCAAGCGAGCCGTTCTTTCTCTACTTCCCGGTCGGCATTCCGCATGAGCCCATCGTGCCCTCGGACGAGTTTATCGGGAAGAGCGGCGCCCAGGACTTGGTGAAGAAGGACCCTAAGTATGGCGACTGGCTTTTCGAGGGCGACGCCTTCCTCGGCCAGATTATTGAAGCGCTGGAGCGGAATCACCTCGCGGCGAACACCCTCATCATTGTCACCAGTGATAACGGGGCCGAACATCGATCCTATGAGCCTTTACGTGAATCCAAGCGCAGTATCTATGAAGGTGGCCATCGGGTTCCGTTCATCGTGCGCTGGCCGGGCAAGGTGAAGCCTGGTTCGGTGAATGACCACACCGTTTGCCTCAATGACCTCATGGCCACCGCCGCTGAAATCACCGGCACGAAAGTTCCTGCTGGCGCCGGCGAGGACAGTGTGAGTTTGGTTCAGGAGTTGCTCGGTACCGCGAAGGACGGCGTGCGCGAAGCCACCATCCATCAGTCCGCCGCGGGTGATTTGGCTCTCCGGCAGGGTCCTTGGAAGCTCATCTTCCACAAAGATGGCCGGCGAGAACTCTTCAATTTACAAATCGACTTAAGCGAAAAGACCGATGTGGGTGCGGCGAATCCTGAGATTACGCAAAAGCTGACAGCGCTCATGCAGCGCTATATCGCCGAGGGCCGGAGTACGGTCGGCGCAGCGCAGAAGAATGATTTTGCTCTCTCCATCGGTGCTGGTGAAACCAAAGCTAAAGTTAAGAAGAAAGACCCCAAGGCGGCCGCAGCGATGAAATCGACGGCCGAGCGGGCACGGGAAATGGCTTTGGCGGCGGACGCTTCTTTTGATTGAGCCCGGACTGCGAATTTGAGATACGGGCTGCCCAGTCTAAAGGGGCAGCTAGGTCGGGTCTATCAGCGAACGGACGCGACGCAGGTCGCGCCCCTACCAATTATTTGCCGAACTCGATCGACTTCACCCGCGCGCTGATGGTCTGCGGGGAAAGCGTGAGGGTGGCGCGATGATAGGCGCCGTCGTAACCCGCCTTGGGGACGGGGATGACAAGTCGACGCATCTGGCCGTCTGTAAGAATCGGTAGCGAGAACTGGATGTCCGCGCCTCCGGTATTCAAAGGATGTTTGCTGAGCGTGAGGGTCGCTTTAGCGCCATCGCCGCTGAAGGCTGCCTCGATGGTGACGGGTACTTGCTTGTTCGGCCTGCCAGAAGGTGAGTGGGCTGAGGGCGCGTAAGGGGGTCTTGCCGTCCGGACGGAGGTCGAGCTCGCCGCGGATCGGCCAACCCGCATAGGTGCCAACACCCGCGTAGAACCAGCCCTGGCGGTCGGCGGTGAAGCGCCAGCGTGGGGCCGGAGGCTTGCGCATAGCTGTCACTTCTTGGGCTCGCGACCGGATGGTGTTCACGCTGCCCACGACGAGTTCGTAGTCATAATCGTAGCGGATATTGTGATCGAGGATTTCCTTACCCTGTCCCGCTAAATAGCCCGTGGCATTGGCGCGGGAAGCATTCGGCCCAGGTTGGCCAGCGAAGCCACCGGTGTGGTCCGTGAGCGCCGGCGTAATCAGGCCAATGCCTTCGTCGGCCGCATTGAGCAGGGCCGACCAGTGCTCGGTCGCTTCCCAATAGACCCAAGGGTGTTTCGTCTTGGACTTAGGCTGTTCAGTGATGGCTTCGCCTGTGAAGGGGCGCGTGCCGACGTAACTGACAACTCGGAAGAATGCCCCGTTGGCATAGAGCGCGGGGAATTCCTGCTGGCGGGCGGCGTAACGCGTATGGTCCGAACGCCCATTAGTCAGACGGGAACGCACCTTCACCCAAGACCCTTCCAACTCTAGCCAGGAGTCGAAGGTGCATTCAGCGGGAACGTTATTGAGCGGCCATTGCATCGGGATGCAAGTAACGTGCAGTTTGTTGCCGTCGTTCTCGTGCGCGATGACCTTCGAGGGGTTCTTGAAGTCATCGCCCGTCTGAATCGGATTCCAGCCGAGGTGTTTCCAGTGCTCGGAAGGGGACTGGCCTTTTTCCGTATACGGCACGGGGCCGGAGTAAAAGGACATCTGCACCTGCCGCCCAAGGTCGTAGTTGTTAATCAGGTTACGCCCACCCTTGGGCGCTAGGTAGACGATGGCCCCGCCGTGGTTGAGGTCGACCCCGACGCGAATGATGCCGTTGTCGAGGTAGCTCATCTTGGCGCCCACCGGTAGCTCGTCGGCCGTGGGTTCGGCCGCGAACGTCAGCGCCGCGCAGGCGAGCAGCGGGAGCAGTACACGCATGCTTACTTGGCCGTGGCCTGCTTCTTGGCGGCAGCCTTGGCTTTTGCTTTGGCCTCGGGTCCGCTCTCGGCGTCCACGCCGGCGAGCGGAAAGCGTTCGTCGGGCACGTGGTTAGCCGCCATCTTGGTTTCAAGGTCTTTGACGACCTCGGGGAATTTAGCCGCGAGGTCATTCGACTCCGCTGGGTCGGCTTCGAGGTCGTAGAGCTGCGTGGTCACCTTGCCCTTAGCTGTCATCTGCTTGCCCATCTCGGTACGGATGGCCTTCCATTTACCTTCCCAGATGGCCTGCTGTTCGCCGTAGCCCGGGAACTCGCGATAGAGTGGGGCGCGCCGCGCTTCCTTCGAGCCCAGCAACGTCGGCACGAGGCTTTCGCCGCTGTGCGTGGTGGTCACCTTGGCCTGGGCGAGTTCGGCGAAGGTCGCGAGCCAGTCTTCAAAGCCCGAGAGACGATCGGAGCGCGTGCCGGCCGCAACCTTGGCGGGCCAGCGGAGGACGGTCGGTTCGCGGACGCCGCCTTCGTGGAGGGAGCCTTTGAGCCCGCGGAGTCCGCCTGCGGAATTAAAGAACTTTGTGTTCACCCCACCGACATCGTGCGTCGCACCGTTGTCGCCCGTGAAGACGATCAGTGTGTTGCCCGCCACGCCCGCTTTTTCGAGGGCGACCATGAGGCGGCCGACGTCTTTATCGAGGCGCGTAATCATTGCCGCGTAAGTCGCGAGAGGGGTGCGGTTCGGCACGTACGAACCCTTGGCGGCGGGGGCGAAGGGTTTGTCTTCGGCGAATTTCCCTTCGTAAGGTTTCAGGTCCGCAGCTGGTAGCTGCAGGGAAACGTGGGGCAGCGGCGAGGCGAAGTAGAGGAAGAACGGACGTTGGGCATGCGCTGCAATGAACTTCTCAGCGCCGGCAATGAAGCGGTCGGGCGCAAAGTCTTTGCCCGTGAATGCGGCGTAGGCTTTAGGGTCCTGCGGGTCGGCGCCGGTGGGGAAGCCGCCGTGGCCAGGCACGCCTTTCTCGCCATTGTCGAGTGGCACTTCCTTGCCGTCTTCCCAGATCGCGGGCGGGTAGTGGCTATGCGCGACCCATTGGCTCGTGAGGCCGAGGAACTTGTCGAACCCTTGGACGTCAGGACGTCCGGTGGAATCGTAGCCACCTAGACCCCATTTCCCGAAGGCGCCGGTGGCGTAGCCTGCTTGGCGGAGGACGTTGGGCAGAGTCGTGATGCCGGCGGGGAGGGGAATCTGCTCGCCCTTGCCGACATCGAGGTTGTCGCGGACGGGGGCGCGGCCGGGGTTGAGGCCAGACATCAGCACCGAGCGCGACGGCGCGCAGACCGGGCTGCCGCAATAGTGGCGAGTCAGTACGAGACCCTCTTGGGCGAGACGGTCGAGGTTCGGGGTCAGGATTTTCTTTTGACCCATGAAGCCCACTTCGCCGTAGCCCAAGTCGTCGGCCAAGATGAAGATAATATTGGGACGAGACTCGGCGGCGGAGGCCAGTCCGGCCAAGGCCAGCAACAGGAGCGTGGGGAGACGTCGCATGGCTAATTCCTAGGCAATCAGGCCCATCCTGTCGAGGAAAGGGGCGGTTTTGTTTGTCGGGTTGACATCTCTGCCCCCCTTCGGCTTAACGAACCTTCCTTTCTCGGGCTGTAGCGTAGTCTGGTAGCGCGCTTGCATGGGGTGCAAGAGGTCGTGAGTTCGAATCTCACCAGCCCGACCAAAGGAAAGACTTTTAGAGGGCTAAATCGGTCGAATTACCGTTGGGCTTCGATTCCAGGGGACGAGCTTCTCGGCCCAAGCATGGGCATGGGCTTTAAGTCCTTCGCCGGAGAAGTGGACGCCGTTACCGCCGTTATCGCGGAGCGGGCCACGGAGGGCATCGGAGTCCGGCCCTTCGAGGGCGACTTTGTCTTTCCAGAGGCCTGCTTGAGCGGAGCGAATATCCTCGGAGCCGACGTCCGTGGGGCCGTGGTAACTGACTTGGGCCACGAACCAAGGGCTGTTCCGTTGGCTATCCTTGTTAGCACCGGCGATGAGCTTGGTCAGGTATTCTGCATACAGTTTACCGGACAGCGTACGCGTTTGGTCTTTCTGGTTAGCGTCGCTTTCGCCCTGGTGCCATAGCACCGCCCGGAAGGAGGGTACCGAACGCATACGGGCCACGAGCATGGCATAGGCCTTGCCGTCGGCTTCCCATGGGCCGTCGGCAGTCTTGCGCACGCGGCTCACGATGGTCGGCGGGTTCGGAAAGGGGACGCCGGTGGGGAGCCATTCGCGTATGCTCGTTGCACCAATGCCACAGGAGATGAAGCCGATCGGAACACCGAGGCGCTTTTGGAGTTCGTCGCCGAGGGCGGGTAGGATACTACCGCCGCCGCCGGAAGCCCCCGGTTGTGGATCGGCGCAGGATTGCCAAGTGCCCTTCGGCGTGAGCGTGAAGACTTGGTCCGATGTGGCTTTGGTCTTTACGGCACCGTGGTTAGCGGAGTTGGACTGGCCAGTCACGACAATGACCTCGCCGATGCCGAACTTCACACTGGGCGCACTGGCCAAGGGCTGACCGTCACGCACTGCCCGCACTTCTAAAGTGTGCATACCTTTCGCGAGTTCAACGGCGCCGGTGAAGGTCGTATCGGTCCGGTTGCGCTCCACCGCCGACAGAATCAGTCGTTGCCAGGCACCGCCATCGACACGGATTTCAACGATCGGGGAGACGTAGGCTTGATCCATGCCATGCACCTCGCCAATCACTTCGACCCGCCCGGTGTTTACGGACTGTCGTTGTAAAACTGACTGGGCGATCGGGCTTTTCAGCGTCAGTGTCGGCTCCGCAGCGGAGAGCACACTCAGGCTGAGGAGCAGGGCGAGGAAGGAGTTAGACGCAGGCCAGAGTTTCATAGGTGTTTGGGAGCGGAGTTACTTGCCTACTTCCACCGAGGGTGCTTGCGGCAAGGTGACAGAATTCAGGCTAAAGTCGACGGGCTGGCCTTTACGCTGACGGGCCAGCCAGGCGAGTGCGGCGGACGGTTCGGAATCATGGCCACCTTCGAAGACCGTTACGCGGGCGTTGCCGGAGCTGCGACGGAAGAGCACGGCTTTTTGGCGCTCAGGGTCATTCTGCGTTTCGTGGGCAAGGGTGGCCGGAATCTTTTGTTCGCGGACCATGAAGCCGATGTCCTCGGCCGAGACCTGTTTATCCGCTGCCGCCAAAGCATTGAATGCGAGGAGCGAATGGCTGACCGGCACGGAGCCGGTGTGTCCGTCATGGATGCCGGTATTAATATCGAGCGGTATGCCCTTGGCGGCCGCGAGGTGGAAGAGCGGGGAGCGATGGCGGTAGGTTGCGGCCGTCGCGGGCCCCGGTATGCCGCCGCAGCATTGCTCAATCATCTTGGTGTAAACGTTCTTGCGCACGGTGCTTTCGGCGTGCCAAGCGGTCAGGTCGGAAATCGGGACCCAGGCGCTCACCGCCGCCCAGAGTTGGGGGGTGCGGGTGGCCATGACGAGTGACATGTGGCCACCGCCCGAACCGCCGACAAGGTAGATCCGGTCGGGGTCGATTCGGGCGTGGCTCTTGGCGTAATCCACGGCGTCGACGACGTCTTGCGAGGCCAGATCGGAGGCACAGGCCTCGGGTTGGTTGTTAACCCCTCGGAAGTCTGGGGCGACCATCACCCAGCCGCGTTGCTTAGCCAAGCCCACGAGCATGGGGCCTTGTTCGATACTGCCCGACCAAGTGTGCAGGAAGACCAGCAGTGGTACGGCGGGACCGGAGAGATTCTTGGCCGCCGACTCTGGCTGGTAGTAGACGACTTTCTGCGGCGTGCCGTCCTTGGTACTAATCACGTCGACGGCCATTTTGAGCGCCAGCGCTTTCATCTCCTCGGCGGTCGGTCTTTTTGTCGGTTCAGCCGCGACGAGGGTGACGCAGGAAGCCAGGGTGGCGATGGACTTCATTTGGTGGAGGTCAGGAGCTTCGCTTTGATGAAGTCGATTTCTTTCGGGTGCTTCACGTCGGGTGCGCCAGGGTAGACGAGTTCGCAGGGCACCTTGATTGAGTCGCAGTGTTCTTTGAGCTTCACACCGAAGTTGGCGGAGTGGGTGGCGTCCTTCTCTTCCTTGCCGATGTTCGGTACCGTTGGGAAATACAGGGCGACCGCGGGGTCATCCTTGGACACGAGTTCATAAGGAGAATATTCCTTAATCCACGGCAGGAGCCGTTCGCGGGCATCAAAGAATGCCTGGAACGCGGAGATCTTCTTCGTCGTGTCGCCGGTAACGCCAAAGGCATGGGCGCCGTAGCCGCTGTTGGGCGTCCATTCGCGCATTTGCTTCGGGTCGAGCGAGGTTTGGGGCGAGGAGACTGCGGCGCCGAGTAGGCGGGTCGATTCGCGGGCAATCGGGTCGGCACTCTGCGGGTCGGCAAGGTCGTCGTGGAAGGCGAGCCAGAGGCTGGTGCAGGCCCCGGCGGAGCCGCCGCTGGCGACCACGCGCGTCTTGTCGAGGTTCCACTCCTTGGCTTTGCTACGGACGAGCTGGAGGGCACGAGCGCAATCGAGCATCGGTCCCTTGACGGGTGGGACTACGCCATCGGCGGTGGCGTCTTTGATATAGCGGTACTCCACCGAGACGACGGAGATGCCAGCCTCGAGGCAGGACTTCAGCAGGCCGTTCACGCTGGAGCGGTCGCCATTGGCCCAGCCACCGCCGTGGATGTAGAAGAGCAGGGGCGTCGGCTTATCGGACTTCGCGCGCCAGAAATACATCACCTGCATGCGGTGTGGGCCGTACGGAATATTCTCGTCGGGCTTCACCACGAGCGGCGTCTTAAGGCGTTCGGGATTGCCATCGTTCTGGAAACGCACCGGTGCCTTCTTGGCTTCAGTCTTAGGGCGGCGGCCTTGGGTGCGGCGGGCGTGTCGGCGGCGAGTAGGGAAGCACAGCCGAGGGAAAGGGCCACGAAAGAGGAGAGCATGGGGTTCATGGGAGAATAGGGGATTGGGGGACGGGGGTAGGGGATGGGATATCGGGGGTAGGGGATGGGGGATGGGGGATTACTTTTGGGTCAGCGCAGCGAGCAGCGGCTTCAGGCGTTGAGCGTAGGCTTCGTAGCCGGCGAGGGAAAGGTGGATTTTATCCGGCAGGTAGAGTTCGGCGCGAATCGTGCCATCGGCGTTCAGGAAGTCCTTGGTCAGGTCGAGCACCTTGACCTTGGGGTCCTGGTCCAAGGCCAGTTTGTCTAGTTCGGCGTTGGTCGCCGCGATGTCTTGATAGAAGCGGTCCTTGGGCGAGTGGCAGGGTAGGATCTTGGCGACGATGAGCGTAGCGGCGGGGAATTTCTCGCGGAGGTTCGCGGCACAGGTACGGATGCCTTGAGCGGCGGCGGGTACGCCCGTTTCGGGCGTGAAGAACATGTTGTTGTTCCCGATCATCAGGACTATGACGGTGGGCTGGAGGCCGGCGACGCCACCGTGGTCCAGGCGCCAGAGCACGTTCTGGGTCTTGTCGCCGCCGATCCCGAGGTTGATGGTCTTGAGGTGGCCGAAGTGCTTGAGCCAGGCGGCGTTGGGCCCGGTCTTATCGAGCGGCCCGCCCCATTGCTGCGTGATGGAGTCGCCAACGAGGAGCACGTCGCAAGGGCCGGCGTTCTTTTGCGCATGAGCGACGAGCTTGCCGTGAACGTCGAGCCAACTGGTGCCGCCCCAATGGCCGGCGGTGGGCACGCTGGGCCAGTGCTGCGGGAGGTGTTTGTTGACCTCTTTTCCTGGCCGGCGGTCGTGTTCGGGCTTCTCGGTCACGTAGACGCGTTCCGCCGCGGTGAGCGGCCAGCCGGTCGGTTGCGGATCGGCGGGCGGGTGCGGGTACTCGAGCGCCAAGGCTGTAGCGGCGCCTAGGCAGAGGGCAGCGAGGGTGGGGAGCATGGTGTAAAGAGACTTCTAGTACGTTCACGCTGGCCGCCAATCCCCAATCCCCAATCCCCAATCCCCAATCCCCAATCCCCAATCCCCCCCAATCCCCAATCCCCTGTCAGGTCTTACTTAGCCGGTGTAGCCGGCGGAATCTTGCAGGACTGCCAGGCGAGGAACTTCCACTGGCCCTTTTCGAGGCGCCAGACGGCGAGATAACTGATGCCCGTGGTCATGCTGACTCCGTCCACGACCGCCTGGACTTCAAGCCGGCCGGCCATGAGTGCGACGTCTGGGGCGGGGAATTTGAAGGATCGCTCGCTGTACTTGTAGCTCACGTACTTGGCTTCGCCGCCGAGGAGGGAGCCGGTCAGGGAGGCCTTGGTGTCGACTTTGCCGTTGGAGTGCGCGTACCGGAGGTCGTCGGAGAGGACGGTGTCGAGGGTGGCCTTGCTCGGCTTCAGCATCGCCGCCACCCGGGCGTCATCGACCGCAGTCAGCACGGTGACCTTAGGATCTTCGGCGGCGGCCGCGAACGGAAGAAGGAAGGCGAGGAGGAGGGGGAGGAGCATCTTCATGGAAGTAATAGGGTTTTTTATTTAGCGCCCTTTTTGCCGGCCTTCTTCTTTGGTGCTTCGGTGCCTGCGGGCGCGGGTTGGTCGGCGAAGGTGGGTATCTTGAAGTCGATGGCTTTGGCCTGTTTGTCGTACTCCGCTTCCAGTTTTCGGCGGAGATCCGCGGCGGCCGGGTCGGCGGCCAGATTTCTGGTTTCGTAGGGGTCGGCCTTGAGGTCGAAGACTTCGGTCCACTCGTCGTGGCCTGGATACTTAATCAGCTTGGCGTCGGCGGTACGGACGGCGGTCGTCATCGGGGAGCCGGAGGTCTTTTCGTAGAAGTAGCAGTAGAAGAAGCTATCTCGCCAGTCGGTGAGCTTCTCTTCCAGGAGCGGCTTCCAACTGCGTCCGTGCATCGCGGCAGAGGCCGGCTGGCCGGCGAGGTCAAGAAAGGTCGCCGCTGGATCGACGTTGAGGACCATGCGGTCTTCGATTCGGCCGGCCTTCACTCCCCGCGGGTAGCGAACGAGCATCGGGATGCGCATGGATTCCTCGTAGGCGGTGCGCTTGTCGCCCAGGTTATGTTCACCGAGGTAGTAGCCGTTGTCGCTTGAGAAGATGAAGACGGTATCGTCCGTCAGTTTGAGCTCATCGAGTATTTTCAGCAATTTACCCACGTTGTCGTCGACGGAGTTGATGCCGCGGAACATGCCGAGGTTAGTGCTTACTTCCTTGGCATCGGTAGCCTTGCCCTTGGGACCGTTCGGTCCGACCTTGGCGTAGATGGCCGGGATGCCGTAATTGGGTACGGAGCGCGCCATCGCCCCATCGTAGTCCTTTTCATTCCGAGGCGGAGGGGTGAAAGGGCCGTGGCAGGTCTTAAGGCCCAGGATCATCAGGAACGGTTTGTCCTTGTTGGCCTTGATGAAGTTCGTCGCATACTCGGTGGTGACGTCGTCAACGAAACCCTTGCTCGAGGTCTTGACGCCGTCGACCTCGATTGGGCAATCGAAGTAGACGCCCTGGCCGACGAAGCTCGCGGAGGTGTCGAAGCCCGGGCGTTTGCCGGACTGGTTGCCGTGGTGCCACTTACCGAAGTAGCCCGAGACGTAGCCGGCTGGTCGGAGCAGGGTGGCGACCGAGATATTTCCTGCGGGGTGGGTGGTATGGTTGTTCGTCACGCCGTTAACGTGCCCGTACTGTCCCGTGACGAGCGAGGCTCGCGACGGGGCGCAGAGGGAATTCACCACGAAGGCATTGCGGAAGCGAATACCCTCGGCGGCGATTCGATCAAGGTTCGGCGTCTTGAGCCACGGGAAGCGGCCTTTCTCGCCCTGTTCGCGTTGCACCGCGCCGAGGGCGTCCCAGCGTTGGTCATCGGTGAACACGTACACGAAGTTCGGTTTGCGGGGGCCGTCGACCGCATGGACGGCGTTGGTACACGCGGCGACGATCAGGGCTAGGACGAGAAGGTACGGGAGGCGCATTGGGGTGGTGGGTCAGCGGGCGACGGTGGAGTGAGTAGAGTGGGATGAAGGTCAGGGAGTGATGGGGACGGCGCAGAAGGTCAGGGCGGCGAGTCCGTTCGTTCCGCGCAGTAAGGTCTTCTGACTCCAATTTTTACTGTCGAGGTAGGTCAAGGTGCGGCCACCTGGCGTCTTGAGGCTTAGCGTGAGGACGTTCCCCGCGACTTTACCGCCCGTGACGACGCCGGTGATGCCGTCGACGCTGAATTGACCGCAGAGGGCATCGTCCCAATCAATCGGCTGGTCGAAGGTCAACGTCAGTGTGTCCTGGGCCGCATTGCTTTTGAGGGTGCGCAGGTTGGCTGCTGTCACGGGCCCGTCCGGCTGGAAGCCATAGTGCTCGCGGGCCACGACTGGGTAGAGTTGACGGGCCATCTCGGCGTAGCCGGCCGGCGGGAAGTGGCAACCCCCGGGCGGATCGATGCCCAGCGTCGATTGAATCGTCATGCGGGCGAAATCCTCTGGCAGGCGGCGTTGCACTTCACGGAGGTAGTTGTCGGAACCATTGACGCCCATCGAGCAGGACTTTGGCCAAATCTGGAACAAGTGGTAGACCTGCACGTTAGGGTAGTCTGACTTCCAGTTGCCCGCCATCCGGTGGAAGAATTCCCGGTAAAGTTCGTAACCATAACCACCGGTCGGGCCGTCCGCACCTTGGTCGTTCTCACCCTGGTGCCAGAAGATGCCGCGAATCCCGTGGGTCAGTTTAGCCTCGCGGACGCGCCAGAGCAGGCGTCCGTAGATCGTGGTCATGTCGGTCGGGTCGACGGTGTTCCGCTGGTGTTGGTCGATGCGGGTACCGCCGACTGCACCGTTGATAAAGCAGACGGGTACTTTTTGTTGCTCGATGATGCGTTGGCCGAGTTCCATGCCCCAGTACCCGATTGTCAACGCGCCGCCTTGGTGGTTGCGATGCACTGCTGGTCCCCAGAGACGCAGGCCTTGCGGGCTACCCGACATGCTGCCGAAGGACCGGAGCCACTCGCTTTGGTAAGTGCCTTCCCCTTTGCCCCAGTCCGTCGACACCGCGTTCGACTGGCCGATGATGATGAAGGCATCTCCGCAGACCAAGTCGTCGGCGGTGTGAAGGATCGCCTTCTGCCCATCGAGTTCGGAGGTCAGGACGGCACGGTAACGCACGAGGCCGGATTTCAAACTGACCGCACTCGTGTAGCGATCGCCGACGAGGGTGGGTGTCGTCTGTGCGTAGGGCTTGCCGTCGACGGTCACGGTGAGGGTGAGCTTTGCACCTGGTCGATCGAGCTGGCCATTGCAGTGTAAGGTGCCTTCGCCGCGGTCATCCCGGGCGTAGAATTGGTGGTCGGCTGGTTTTTCGTCGGGGTCGGCGGCACGGGTCGTCCACGCCTCCTTCGTCGGCTCTCGAACGTCGATTGTCGCGCTGGCGATCGTTGGGATGCCGCCGTTATCGACGGTGGCAGTGACAGTCAGGAGGCCGCTCCGTTGCGCCCGCTTCAGGTGTAAGGTCGCGCCACGGGCTTCTTGGGTTACCGCGAAACTATCGGCCTGCCAGCGGACGGTGAGCGCTCCGGCGCCGGCTTTGTTCAGGGCGGCTTGGTTATCGGCGATCACCGTGATATCCAGCGGGCTTCGGCCATCCCAGCCCGTGGGCGCTTGCAGGTGGACCTTGGGCTCGGGAATGGCCTCGCGGATGGAGGCTGTGGCGATGCGGTCGACTGTGCCGTCCGCCGTGACCACGCGGGCAATCACCTTGACGGTGGCATCGCCTTGCGTCCGGCCAGCGACTAATTCGAAGCGGAACCGATCCATGGCAATGACTTGCTCACGGCCATCGCGGACGACAAGCCAGGTCACCTTCTGGGCCCCTGGTGCGACTAAAGAGAAGGGCAGGCGTCCGCCTTCGGCGATTTCGGCCGTGGCGGGTGTCAGCGTGACTTCACCCTTGCCGGGGGCGACGAGGAGGCCGTGCAGGCTCTGGCGGGTTCCTTGGTTGGCGTAGCTGAGTTTGACCCACGCAGCGGACCGCGCGACGCGCGAGAGGCGCACCTCGTCGATAGCGCCGACGAAGTTGTAGTTATGGTACCAGCCGCCAATCCAGAAGCGGGCAGGGGTGCGGATGTTTAGCGGGGTCGAGCGTCCCTTGGCGGCGTTAGCCAGCTCGCCGTTGATGTAGACCTTGGAGTCACCAAGCGTGTAGGTGTGAACGACGTGCACCCACTCCCCCGCTGGGAACGGCGTACTTTGGACGTCGGCATCAGAGAAGTAGCCTTCCATCTTCACGTGCGAGGGGCTGCGGTAGTGCATGACCACCTTGCCCTGCCCCTGCTCATTGCCCCAGGCCAAGACGTTGCCGTTGGCCTGCTCGGGTCGGAACCATGCCTCGGTCGTATGTGGCTGCGAGCCCGTAGGAAGGCCGGTGATCTTGTCGCCCGCGAACAGGCCAGCCTTGCCGGGGAAGTGGCGGGCGGCGCCAATCATGCCCACCACTGCAGAGGTACCAGTATCCTTCGCCGTGAGGCGCCCCGTCGCATCCAGCGGGGTCTCGCCGAGGTGCCAGACGGTCAGGTAGTCGTTGCTTTCGTTAAAGACCTTGGCCCCGTCAGAAACGTCCGGGGCGTCAGCTTTGCCCCAGTGAACGTGCAAGGGTTGGCGCTGCTGCCCGATGATTTTAGGGATACGCACCCAGATGGCTGCCGTACCAGCAACGGCATCCCATGCTTCGATTTGATGAGGCAACACCTGGCCTTGGTCATCGGTGAAGCGGAGGTCTTCCCCGTTCGGTTTGGCTTGGGCGAATGGGAACCAATCGCCCTGTAGGCGGACGAGCAGGGGGAAGTCGGTCACGCTTTCCGTGGCGGGCAGGTCGACACCGGTGCGGTCCGTCAGGAGGAAGATCGTGCCATGGTTCGGCCAGTTTGGCAGGGTGGCATCGGCGGCGCCGAGGACGCTGGCCAGCAGGATGAGTAGGGAGGTGCTTAGTATGCGCATAGGGGTCAAAAGTTTTTTAGTCGGTCGAGGAATAGGCAGGGGCTCGGTGATCATGGTGCCCGGGAGATTGCTCCCGCTGGCGACCGTTTCTTACGCCGCCGTTAGCAAGGTTTTTAACGGATAGTCAGGTCCGCCAAGGTTCCGCGGAAGGGCTCCGGCTGCGAGTATTTCGCGGCTGGGTTGGCGGCATCGTGCCCGACGCTGAAATCCTCAGCGGGCTGCTTGCTGATGAGACCAGTGCCTTGAATTACCACTTCTGGTTGGTCGTCCAACTGCAGGTGGAGTTTGCCGTCCTTAGTCAGGCTCGCGCGGACGCGGTGGGGCTGGCCATCGGTCGGTGCGGGGAGTGAGACTTCACTGTTATCGTCTGCTCCGCGGCGAATCGAGAAGGTCAACTTCCCGTCACGGATATGCAGCGCATAGCCGAGCTGCACGCCGCCGTGGGAGAGCAGGATGGTGTTAGCCTGGCTGGTGGCGAAGGTGCAGGTAATTACGAAGGCCCGTTCACCGACTTGGGGGGCCACCCCTGCTTTCAGCACTGCGCCGGGCTTGAGATTGGTCAACGTAGTGAGGTTCTTCGCAGGGGCCTCCACCGCGGGTGCATCTTTGCCGTCACCGAGTTTGCCGATGGGGCGTTTGTTGGCCTCAATCTCAGCCAGACGTTCGGCGGCTTCCTTTTTTAGGCGAGCCACGATGTCGGGGTATTGGGCGGCGACGTTCTCCAGTTCGGCTAAGTCCTTCGACAAATCATACAAGGCGTGGGCCGTGCGGACTGGTTCAGTTTTGCGTTTAGTGGGGTCCAGTAGAAAGAGTTTCCACTGCCCTTGGCGGATGGCTTCTAGCTTTTGGCCGGCGTTGAAATACAAGTGCGTGTCACGGACAGGTGCCGCGGTCGGGTTTGCTAGCAACGGCCCGAGATCCCGTCCGTCAAGGATGCGCTCCTTCGAAAGTTCCGCGCCGAACACCTTGGCGAGTGTCGGCAGTACATCGATGTTGCCAGCGATGCGCTCACATGTCGTCCCTGCGGGATGCGTCCCGGCCAGCGCATGATACAAGGTTCACGGACGCCGCCTTCAAGGTTGGTCCCCTTATTACCAGAGAACGGCGGGGCGGGACGGCCGGATGGGCCGTTGTCGGACGTGAAAATCACCAGGGTGTTTTCGTCCAAGTTCTGCTCGCGGAGTGCGGCCATGATTTGTCCGACCGACCAGTCAATCTCTTCGATGGCATCTCCGATGGCACCTTGGGCACTCTTGCCTTTGAAGCCTTCCGACGACGCCAACGGGTCGTGGATCATCGTGTAGGGGAGGTAGAGGAAGAAAGGCTTCTCGCGTTTGGTGCGCAGGAACTTGACCGCCTCCTCGGTGTAGCGCCGCGTCAACTGGGATTGGTCCGGCTCGGTCTCGACGATTTTTTCATCGCGGTAGAGCGGTAGAGGCGGAAAGCCCGCCCGGCTCTGCTTCATGTCATTGCTGTAAGGGAGCCCGAAGTAGTGGTCGAAGCCTTGGCGGGTCGGCAGGAATTCGGGGAAGTGTCCGAGGTGCCATTTACCAATCATCATCGTCTCATAGCCGCGGGACTTCGCCACCTCAGCGACCGTGACCTCATCTGGGTGGAGCCCGATTCGATTCGGGGGGAAGAGCACGCCGGGCATGCTGATGCGTGCGTTATAGCAACCGGTCAAGAGGCTCGCGCGGGACATCGAGCAGACGGGCGTGGCGTAGAAGCTGGTGAAGCGCATGCCTTCTTTGGCGAAGCGGTCGAGGTGAGGCGTGCGTAGGGTCTTGTTGCCGAAGGGGCCGATGTCGGCGTAGCCCATGTCATCCACGAAGAGGACGATGGTATTGGTGGGCTTAAGCGCGTCGGCCGCCGACGCGCTGAGGGCGGCCAAGCAGAAGGTCCAAAGAAAGATAAGACGGGTCATGGCGGGTGCGGTAAATTATTGTTGGGCGGCCAGCTCGATGGCTTCGAGTAGGTAGCGACCGTGGATGAAGGTACCCATGTTCAAGGGGTGCTTAATGGTGGTCGAGCTGGTTTGGGTCGTGACCTTCTCGTCGTGGTTCATGCGTTGGAAGCACATCCCGATAATGAGCGGCTTGCCACCTGGGCCTTCAATGACACCAGGGCCGCCGCTGTCTCCAGCGGTGGCGGGGAAGTCGGCTTGAAAGGTCGGGTAGGCTGTCGACGAGAGTAACGGTGGCTGGGCGAAGACCGCTTGGCGGGCCACGGGGAAGCCTTGGCGGATGGATTCGACGCCGTGTGGGAAGGTGAAGAGCAAGAGCGGTGTGCCTACGGATGGACGAGCGGCTTTGAGTCGCTCGTCATTGGCAATCGCTTCAATCGGTAAGGCTGAGAACGTTCCGGTGGGTGGGGTGCTAATGCGCAGAACGGCGAGGTCGAATTTTGGGTGCTTCACCCAAGTCGGTTTGCCGTCGACACGCGTCACGACCTTGAAGTCGTTGCGCTTAAAGGAGCCATCGGGCTGCGGTTCGCGCAGGACTAGTTGGCAGAAGTCGCCCTTGGAGCCTTCTAGTTGGTGCTGCGTCGTCACGAGGTAGAGCGCCGTGTCGGGCGCCGGGCGTCGGTACAGGGAACAGGTGCCGTTCAAGGCCGAGTTGTGGAGCTTGTAAGTGGCCGCGTAGGCCTCGTCGGCATAGTTGGCGTGGACGCCCGTGGCGGCGAGGAGGAGGGCAAGGAGGGGGCGGAGCATCGGGTTTAAAGGTTCTTGAGCCAAGCGATGAAGGAATCGTCGTCGGCGACGAGGACGTGCAGTAAATCGCTGCGTTCATCGGTCCAAGGGCCGATGCCAGCGGCGGGTGGCTTCGGGACGGTGCCATGCTTGGCGAGGCTCGTCTGGCGGAGCGTCGCTGGGTCGTCGGAAAGCAGAATCCAATCGGATGAGTAGGCGTCTTCGGTGTCCGCTTCCTCGGGTACTTCCCCTGAGTTATTGAAGTAGAGGGCACTCAGTTTCGCATACTCGGCCGCGCGCATCACGATTGGTTCAAGGTTGAGGTAGCGGTTGGAGATGTGAACGGCGATGACCCCGCCTGGGCGCAAGTGTTTGCGATAGGTCGCGAAGGCCTCGAGCGTGAGCAGGTGCACCGGGATGGCGTCGCTACTAAAGGCGTCGAGGATGATGACGTCGTAGTTCTGCGGCGGCAACTTCTCGAGCGTTAGGCGGGCGTCACCCATGCGGATGTCGATCTTCGCCTGACTATCGCGGAGGTAGTGGAACGTATCTTGAGCGATACGCACGACGTTGTCGTTAATCTCGTAGAAGTGGAATTCATCACCCTTGCGGCCCCAAGCGGCGAGCGTCCCGGTACCGAGGCCGACCGCTGCCACCTTGCGTCCGTGGAGTGGGCTGGGCGTGGCGAGGATGCGACCGACGCCGCTGCCCGACGTGTAATAGGTCGTCGGGGTGGAACGGAGCCCAGGCGAAAGGTACTGCATGCCGTGGATGGTGCCGCCGTGGAGGAGGGTGAGTTTATGCCGCTGCGGGTCGCCTGCCTCGTCCTCGGAAACCTTGAGGACGCCGTAGAAGTCACGGACCGTTAGCTTCGTATTACTGATCGAAGTCGCCGCCGTTTGGAAAAGTCCGATTCCGTAGGCGGCCAAGACGAGGAGTAACGATACCCACGTCCAGCGACCTGCTCCGCGGTGCAGGAAGTTCGTCGTCTCGCTGGCTAGAACTGCCAGCACGAGCACGACCACGAGGAAAAGCCCCACGTGCAGTTCAAAGTAGTGTGGGAAGATCATCGGCGCGAGCAGCGCTACGAAGATGCCACCAGCGGCGCCGCCAGCCGAGAGCGAGAGGTAGTAGCCCGTGAGGCGATTAACTTCTGGACGAAGGCGATAGACTTCGCCGTGGCAGACCATGCAGCCGACAAAGAGGGTGCTGAGGTAAACGGCGCCTTCGCCAGCCATACTAGGGAAGTGGTCGGCTTCATGGAGTTTCCAGAGGACGGTGCCGAGTAACGCCGCCAAAGCCGGCCACCACAGCCAGCGCTGATACCAGCGGGGGCTGTCGAAGCTGATGATGAATGACACTAGGTAGAGCCCGAGCGGTAGGACCCAGAGGAACGGTACGACAGCGATATCTTGGCAGAGCTTATTCGTGATCGCGAGCAGTAGCACGACCCCACATGCGGGCAGTGCTAACCAGAGTAAGCGCTGACTCCAAGAGGTCGGTGCCGCGGGCTTAGCTTGACCAGTGACTTCGGTATCGCTGACCGAATCGCCGCGGCGCCAGACCGCTAGGCCGCACCAAGCGGCGAGGGCCGCGTAACCCGCGAGACCGATGGACCAGCCGATGGATTGTGCTTGGCGCGTGAGATTCGGTTCGATGCCGAACGGATAGGCAAAGAGTGCAAGGAGTGAGCCGACGTTGGATAGGGCGTAGAGGCGGTAGGGTGAGACGCCTGGATGACTGCGGCTGAACCAAGCCTGCAGGAGTGGGCCAGTGGCAGAGAGTACGAGGTAGGGTAGGCCAATGCAGGCCAGCAGAAGCCAGAGGATGTGGCCGGTCGGCAAGGCGTTGCCCACGGGCTTCCACTGTTCACCGGGAGCGATCGGCAGGAAGCAGACCGCGAGGGCCAGTAGAGCCAAGTGGAGCAGGACTTGTTGCCGCGGACGGAGCCACGTGATGCTGCAGTGGGCGTAGGCGTAGCCCGCGAGGAGCATCACCTGGAAGAAGAGCATGCAGGCCGTCCAGACGGCGGGGCCACCGCCAAACCAAGGCAGGATAAAGCGTGCGATGAGCGGCTGGACGAGGAAGAGCAGGAACGCGCCCCAGAAGATGGTTAGGCCGAAGGAAAGCATGGGTGGGGCGGGAAAGGGGCGGGGTGGGTTAAATCAAGCCAAAGCGGGTCCAAGGGCGAGGCAAATGCCCTACCCGTTGAACCCCCTTAGACCCCGGAAGGTTGCGTTATGACGGCTCTTACAGCGTGTACCCGTTGCGGTACTGTCGGTGGACGAAGGCGTTAGCGGCCTTGTCGTTCGTTACCTGCATCTTTTCGCCATCCCAGAGGAGTTTACGGTCGGGGAAGCGGATGGCCAGGTTACCCATGAGCACCATCTCGGAAAGCGGGCCAGAATAGTCGAAGTTCGAGCAGGCCGCGACGCCGCCCTTGCAGGCGCGGATCCAGTCCTTCTCGTGGCCGGAGGTGTTGCCGGGGATACGCGGAATCGTCTTGGCCAAGGTCTTCACAAAGTTGCGTTGGTCGGCGTCGAGTAGGCGTGGCTTGGCGCCGTAGCAACCGCAGATGATCTTGCCCTTGGTGCCCACGAAGAGGCAGCCACCATCGTTGTCGCCGAAGGGCATGTCGTCTTCCAGTTCGACCGGACGTGAAGGCATGAGGCCGCCATCCCACCACGTGAGTTCCACGGGCGGCAGCGCGCCGCGGGCGGGGAAACGGAAGCGGGCAATGGTGGACCGCGGGAAGCACTCATTCTTCGGTACGCTCTTCTTGCCGAACTCCTCGAAGGTCGTGGAGACGTTGCCCTCAACGCTCGTGGGATAAAGCAGCTTCAGTGCCTGGAAGACTGGGTCGATAATGTGGCAACCCATGTCCCCGAGCGCGCCAGTACCAAAGTCACACCACGCGCGCCACTTGCCGGGGTGATAGACGGCGTTGAACGGACGCAGCGGTGCAGGGCCGCACCAGCGGTCCCAATCCATGCCTTCGGGCGGAGTGGCGTCACCCTGCGGGCGTCCCATGTCAGAGCTCTGTGGCCAGATCGGACGGTTAGTCCAGGCATGCGCCTCGCGGACTTCGCCGATGATACCAGCGTCAATCCATTCGCTGATTTGACGGATGCCTTCGCCCGAGTGGCCTTGGTTGCCCATCTGGGAGATGACCTTGAATTCACGGGCGCCTTCGGTGAGGCGACGGGCCTCGAAGACGGAGTGCGCAATTGGCTTCTGAATATAGACGTGCTTGCCTTCGCGCATGCAGGCCATGCCGATGAAGGCATGCGAGTGGTCGGGCGTCGCGATGATCACGCCGTCGATGTCCTTACGTTTCTCGAGCATCTTACGGAAGTCGGTAAAGAGCTCCGCGTTCGGGAACTTCTTAATCGTCCCCGCGCAGCGCTTGAGGTCGAGGTCGCACATCGCGACGACGTTCTCATCGGCACAGTTGCTGATGTTACTACCGCCGACGCCGCCGAAGCCGATGACGGCAACATTGAGTTTCTCGTTGGGCGAGACGGTCCGCGCGGAGGCACGGGCGAGCGGGCGAAGGGCAGCCACGCCAGCGGCGAGGAGGCCGGCGTTCTTGAGGAAGGTGCGACGGGGGAGCATAGTGGGGTGGGGTCCCTTCTTAAACAGCCCCAGAGCCCAACTGTTCCTTCCCCAGCCGTAAAAAGGCCTTAGGCGATTTCTTCCCCGGCGGCCTTACCCGCCCAGAGCAGGACGAAGCACCCGATGACGGCGTAGGCGATGGCGGCGGTCAGTAGGGCGGGCCGAATCTGAATCCAGTCCGCAAGTGCGGCCATAATCATACCAGCGAAGGGAAGCAGCCCAAAGAAGCTCAGGCCGGCAATGGCGGAGACGCGGCCGCGAATCTCGGCCGGCGCACGTTCTTGGACGACCGTATTAGAAAGCCCGACCAGCGTAGAGACCCCGAGGGCCAAGGAGGTCAGCGAGCCCGCCGCCCAGAGGAAGCTGTCGGCGTAACTCAGGCTGGTGAGGGCGACGCAAATGAGCGCAACGGCCGTAGCCAAGACCCAGGGGCGTTGATCGCGGCGGACTTTCAGGATTAATAATGATCCCGTGAGTGAGCCGATCCCCGAGCTGAACATGAGCCAGCCCATGTCCTGGGAGTCTAATTTAAGGACAAGGCGGGAGTAGAGTGGCAGAAGGACGATCATCACTGGAAACACGAAGATCGTATTGGTGGCCATGAGCAGAATCATCGCGAGGCTGGGGCGATCCTTGAGAATGTGCTTGGCGCCTTCCCCCATGCCGCCCTTGCGTTTTTCTTCCTGTTCAGCCGAGCCGACTGGTCGGGGTGGTATGGTCAGTAAAGCCACCATCAGGGCGAGGAACGTCAGGGCGTTCAGGTAATACGCCGACGATTCGCCAAACTGTGCCACCAAGTAGCCCGCGGCGGCTGGGCCGATGAGGCGCGTGCCGTGGAACACTGCCCGGTCGATAGCCACGGCTCGCGCAACGTGTTCCTTAGCCACGAGCTCGGGGACCAGGGCGGAAGCCGCGGGCATTTCGAAGGCGTTCGAAACTCCGAGCAGGAAGGCGGCTAAGAAGATATGCCACATCTCGATGGAGTTCTGCCCAATTAGGTAACCCAGCGTGAGCGACAGAATGATTTGGACGACTTGGCAGACTTGGAGGATGAGGCGCTTATCAAACTTGTCGGCAAATAGGCCGCCCGTCATGGTCAGTGCGATCATCGGCAGGCCACCCATCAGGTTGACGAGTCCGAGCATCGTGGCACTCGTCGTCAGGCCAGCCATGACCCATCCACCGGCCATGGCCTGCATCCAGGTACCCGTCATCGAGATACCTTCGCCGATCATGTAGCGAACGAACGCCGGGGGCGGGAACTTCGCCGGCGTCGCGGCGGCTTCGGTCTGTTCGGCGGCGTCGGGCATCGCCCGGAAAATGAGGACTATGTCCGAAAGTGCAAAGGCGAAAGGGGCGTGGAATAGTCGAGGGCAGAATCGAGGAATGAGTTGAGGGGTGGGGCGGGTAGGGGCGCGACGGTGTCGCGTCCTTTCGCTGGGAGGTAAGCCCCTGTATCGAGGTAGGGTTGGCACTGCGTGCCAACCTAGCGGCATCCCAGTCCCAAAGACGGCTAGGTCGGTACGTAGTCCCGACCCTACCTGAAGGTGGATGAAAAGGGGAAACGGGACTTGAGTGTCCTTACTTCCTCTGTAATCCGCACTCTAGACTCTGCACTCTTTGCAGAATGCCCCCTTGTCCCCTCGACAATTACTTCCCTTTAAAGGCCGCCTCGGTGGCCTTCCAGGCTTCATCGACGGCCGGACGAACCACCTTGGTGATTTCCTTGTAGCCTAGCTCGCTGGGGTGGAGGTTATCCTTGAGGTAGTGGCCTTCCTTGCCTTCGCCGCTGGCTTGGTTGAGCGCTGGGTTGATGTCGACGAACCAAGTGTTCTTTTCCTGTTTCGCTAAAGCGGCGAGGTCACGGTTGAACTGGTCGAGGTCAACCCACTTGGCCTTCCGCGACGGGGCGCGGGTGGTCGCCATGAAGACGACGGCAGTGTCGGGGTTGTCCTTGCGGAGGCGGGCGAGGTATTCGCGGATACGTTGGATCGGAGCGGACGGCGGGTCGCCAGCGTTGATGTCATTGCCGCCGCAGTGGAAAACAATCACGCGCGGGTGATAGGGTAGGGTGATGCGGTCCATGTAGCCGAGGACCTCGGTGGTGTAGGAGCCGCCGAAGCCGCGGTTAATGGTCGGGTAGGGCTTCATCTCTTCAGCAACGTTCTTCCACATCCGGAGTGAGCTGGCGCCGCTGAGGAGGAGGGCGTGCTTAGGCGGTGGGGTAGCCTTATCCTGTTTTTCAAAGGCCTCGATATCTTTGGCCATGCGCAGGGGTTGCTCGGCCAAAGGCTTACGGACGGCGGCCTTTTCGACGGCCTTGGCGGCAGGCTTTTCAGCGGCCTTGGGGGTGTCGGCGCCAAAGAGCACAGCGGCGAGGAAGAGGGGCAGGAAGGCGCGCATGGTGGGGTGACTTAAATGCAGGAGAAACGCCCGGCCCTGTAAAGGGGGAAAGCGACCTCGCCGTTGTCCCCTTGCCAAAGAGGCCGCTGTTTCTACTTTTTGTGGCATGCCCAACGTCCCCGGACTCCGTAGCCCCTATGAAGCCGTGCGCGGCTTCGTCTATCTCCCGCGCCTGCTCGATAAGCTTCGCCTGCATGCCCACGGAGCGCTGCATGCCGACTTCGTTAATAACCTGGGCAAGGCTTTTGATGACCGTTGCTGTCAGTACCTAGGGATTAAGTATGACGAACTTCGTATCTGGGTGCTGGGTAACCCGGCCGTGACCGATGAGGAAGTCATGGTCTGGGCCGAAGCCCGGGGCCGTCAGCTCACCACGAACGACATCGAGATTTGGAACGGTTTTATGACTAAGCGTGGTTGGCGCGACGAAGCCAACGAGGTGCTCGTGCGGCGCCTCAAGGAGAATCAACTCGGGCCTGAGGCCGGTGTGGACACCATGTTTGACTATATCGAGGTCGATGAGGGTCGCCCGGCCCGTCGGCAGGCACTCTGAGTGGTGGTTGAGGATTGAGTTGGGGCGGCCGATTCCTATAAATCATAGAAGTCGACTGGACTGCCCTTGGCGGATTAGTCGCCTTCCTCTTCGCGTGCTTGCCCCTTGTTCCATCCCTTCGCCTGTTTCAGGCCACGCCGTGGCGGCTAGAGAGGTGGGCACATGCTGACGTTAGACGTTATTTTAGCGGATGTTGCCGTCGAAGCGGTCAAGGCCGTCAAGGACCCGAATGCGGTGACCAATAACTTTCAGGGCGCGATTCTTGCGTTCAAAAAGGGTGGCTGGATCGTCTCCCTGATTGGTGCCGCCGCGATGGTTGGCCGTTTACTCATCGACGATGCCGCGGACGCCAATTGGCGTCGTTCTGCGAAGCACATCCTCGCTGCCGCCCTCTTTGCTATTATCGCTTTCTTCGTCACCTACCAGTGGGAGATGTCCGCGATCAATAAGGCCATCATCCAAGGCCTGACCGGCGCGCTGGCGCCCGAGCTCGTCGACTGGATTTCCGCCACCATTAAGTCCAAGCTCGGCATCAAGGACAAGAAGTCCAAGGGCCGTGGCCGCAAGCGTTCCTCCGGACGTAAGCGTTCCAAACCCAAGAATCCAGACGCCGCTGTCCCGCCCCCCAAGCCCTCTCGGCGTAAACCACGCTGAACCCCTTTACTATGAAACCCACCCAACTATGAGTGCCACCCGTTCCAGACGTCGAACCGCCAAGACTGGCCTAGTGCAGGCCGAAGCCGGCATCGTCGGCATGACCGTGGTGACGCTCCTCGTCTCCCTCGCCGGCCTTTGGTTCAGCCATGAGCTCAAGGACACCACCGAGCGCGTCCGCGGTGCCACCGTCAACATCCAGTCCTCCGTCGATGCCTACAAGAAGGCGATGAAGTCGACCGAGACGGCTGTTGTTCTGATCACGGACGAGGGCACGAAGTCGGATAATAAGAAGGTCGAGGAGACCGCCAACAAGGCCACCGCGGCGCTCATCAACGCCGAGCGCGATACCAAGGATTGCATCACCTTGCTCGATCAGGTCCTGAAACTGCTCTCCACCTATGAGACGACGACGGTGACCTTCGCGGGCTGTTCGCTGATCTTTGCGCTCTTCGTTATCATCCGCCAATTTAAGCTCTAGCGGTCGAGCCGAGGGCTTCACCCGAAGTGACTGAACCCTTGGCTTTGATGGGCTGCTGGTCGGCGGCGTCGCAGAGCCGTCCCGAGCCCTTGGCAATGGTGCCGATGGCGGTTAGCGGGGTGCCTGGGAAGGTTTTAGTAAAGGTCGCCGCGATAAAGTCGGCCTGCTCGGCGCGCACGGTGAAGAGGAGTTCGTAGTCCTCGCCATCCTGCAGGGCGTGTTCGAGGGCCGGCTTGCCGTCCAGGCGAGCGAGCTTGGTGGCGGCTTCGGAAATCGGTAACTTCTTAAGGTCTACGAGTCCGTCCAGTTTGGGGCCGAGTAGGCCGGGTAGGTCCTTGCCGAGGCCATCAGAGAGGTCCGTACAAGCAGTGACGGCGCCTTGGGCACAGAGCCATTCGCCTTCGGCCAGACGAGCCTTGAAGTTAAGGTGTTGTCCGTAGATCGAGCCACCGAGGTGACCGGTCACAAAGAGCACGTCGCCGACTTGCGCGGTGCGACGGGTGAGCACCCGGTAGGCGAAGCCTTGGACAGCGAGGGTCGCGCTGAAGGTGCCCGGGGCGGTGCGGCAGACGTCTCCACCGACGAGCTTGAGGCCGGCTTGAGCAGCTGCGCGGCCGGCGCCATGGGCAAAGTCTTCGAGCCATTTAGCTTCGACGTCCGGACCCATTAGAATCGAGAGCAAGGCATCGCCAGGCGTGGCGCCCGCGGCGGCGAGGTCGCTGAGGTTACGTTGGACGAGCTTGGCGCCGGCTTTCTCGCCAGGGCATGAGAGGTCGAAGTGTCTTCCGAAGACGACGGAGTCGATGGTGGCAACGCGGAAGGGACGTTCTTGCGTGGCCGGGAAGATGGCGCAGTCGCCCCCAGGTCCAGCGGGAAAGGCTGGGCAGGCGTCGGCCAAGGTAGCGACAAAACGGTCGATGATTTCGCCTTCGGTCAACTTACCGACGCTAAGTTCGCTTTGCTTCGTGAAGACGCCCATGGTGCAACCTTGATGGAGGCATTTCCGTCCGTCCGCAACCCTCCGCTCAAGGAAACGCGTGGACCGCCACCTAGAACTGCGTCGAGGCGTTGGGCGCGATGTTGAGCCAGATGAAGGTCACGAAGTTAAAGAGCATGTGGATACCGATGCAGGTCAGCAGGCCATAGCGGTCACGGAAGATACACTGCACGGCACCAAAGGCGGCGAGGGGCAGGAAGGCGGAGAGGCTGCCGTGGATGAGGGCGAAGACCACGCCGGTCAGGACGATGGCATAACCACGCGGTAGCCAGCCCTTGAGTAGCGGATAGAACATGCCGCGGAAGGCGAGCTCCTCGGCAATGGGGGCACCAATGACGATGGAAAGTCCGAAGACTAGAATGGGCGCCCAGGGGCCGGACCAATCGTAGTCTACTACCATCTTGACGACGGTCTGGGGTTCGTCGGGTAAGACCTGTCCCTGGAGTTCGCAGAAATAGTAGAAGAGTCTCCAGATCAACCCGGCGGCAATTGTTAGCGCGATAATCGACAGGTAAGTTTTGAGCAAGGTGCTCACGTGGAAGGCCCGCCCCGCTAAACGGATTTCATCCATGCCGTCGGTCGGTTCCGAGGGCGGAGCTTCGCCAGCGGTGCTCGCGCTGGGGGCCCAATGGACGGTGCCGGGGGCAGCCAAGGTAAAGACGATGAGCGTCAGTGCGGCCAGCCCTTGGCCAGTCAGGCCCATCACGGCTTGAGCGAGCATGCCAGCCCCGAAGAGGCTAGCCGTACTGCCCAGGATGAGGGCAGCCCCCGCCATGCAGACGAGGAAGATGATAATCGGCGCCGGCGAGAGGAGGAACGTCACGACCTGCACGACCCACCTCGGCAGGTTGGAACTGAAGACCTTGCGCGGGTGGTCCACCGCAGGATGGGCGAGGTCACGCGTCAAGTACCAGACACCCGCTAGTGTCGTGGCTAGCATCCAGGCGATGAAGAGGTAGTCGCGCCAGCCGAGGGGCGTATCCATTTACTTGGACGGTTGGCCGTCCTTGGTGACGAGCTTACCACCCACGAACGTCGAGCGGATGCGAGCCTTGAGGGTCCGGCCGAGGAGAGGGTTATTGCCCGACTTCGAAAGCAAGGTCTTCGCCGAAGGCTTCCAAGTCGCCTTAGGGTCAATGAGTACGATGTCGGCGAGGCCGCCGATACGGAGCGTGCCTGCATCGAGGCCCAGCGCACGCGCGGGTCCACAGGTCAGGCGCTGCAGGAGAAGCGTCAGGTCGGCATGGCCATCGGCGACGATGGCTCGTAGGGTGGCAGAAAAGGCCGTTTCAAGGGTGGCCGCACCAAAGGGAGCGAGGTCGAACTCACAGTCCTTCTCAGTCGCTGTGCAGGGCGAATGATCAGAACAGATGGCGTCAATCGTCCCGTCGACGAGCGCGGCGATGAGCGCTTGGCGGTCGGCTTCTTCGCGCAGGGGCGGGTTGAGCTTCAGGTGGGTGTCGTATTGGGCCAACGCGGCGTCGGTGAGGAGCAGGTGGAGCGCAGACACCTCGGCGGTGACGGAGGCCTGAGCGGCCTTGGCACGGCGCACGATCTCGGCGGAGCCACCAGAGGACAGGTGCTGCAAGTGGATGCGGGCCTTGGTGAGGCCAGCGAGGACGCAGTCGCTCGAGACGACGATTTCTTCGGCGGCACGCGGGTAGCCACGGAGGCCGAGGCGAAGGGACCAAGCGCCTTCATGCATCTGCGCACCGTCGGTCATGCTGCTGTCCTGACAATGGTCGAGCACGACGAGGTCGAACATCGCCGCATACTCGAGCGCACGACGCATAATCTCGTTATTCTGCACGCCAGAGGTGGTGTCAGTCACGGCGACGACGCCCGCCTTCTTGAGCGAGCCAATCGGCGCGAGGGCCTTGCCTTCATGGCCCTTGGTCAGAGTGCCCGCGGGGAGCACGCGGACGGAGGCGTCGCGGTCGCAGAGTTCACGGATGAGTTGTATCGTGCCAACATTGTCCGCCGCCGGGAGGCAGTCGGGCATGATGACGACGGACGTGAAACCACCGGCGGCAGCCGCGAGGGTGCCGGCCCGGATGCTTTCGCGCGCGCCGAGGCCCGGTTCTCCGAGGCGGCAGTTGAGGTCCACGAAACCTGGGGCGAGGATGAGCCCCGCGGCATCGATGACTTGGGCGCGAGCTTGGTCTGACTTCGAGAGCTTGTCGACGAAGCGGCCATCCTTGGCGAAGACCTCGCCGCGGGCGTCGTCGCGGCCGACGGACGGGTCGATCACGCGGGCGCCGCGGATCCAGAGGGGGGTGTGTTCGTCAGTATTCATCGGGCGATGGCTCCGGTGCAGAGGTGAAGGACGGCCATGCGGACGGCGACGCCGTTACGGACTTGCTCGAGGATGACCGAGCGGGGGCCGTCAGCGACTTCGCTTTCGACTTCCACGCCGCGGTTAATCGGACCGGGGTGCATGACGATGGCCTCGGGCTTGAGCCAGGCGGCGCGTTCGGCGTTGAGGCCGAACTGCGACGTGTATTCGCCGAGGGAAGGGAAGTGGGTGGTTGTCTGCCGCTCGTGCTGGATGCGCAGGAGCATCACGGCATCGGCACCCGAGAGGGCCTTCTTGAGGTCGTGCACGATGCGGACCTGTGGGTAGGCTTCTTTTAACGTGGCGGGGACGAGGGTGGCGGGTCCGGCGAGGGTGACCTCGGCGCCGAGCTTGGTGAGGCAGAGGATATTCGAGCGGGCCACCCGGCTGAAGAGGATGTCGCCGAGGATGGTGATTTTGAGCCCTTGAACCTTGCCGAAGCGTTGGCGGATGGTGAAAGCATCGAGCAAGGCCTGCGTCGGGTGCTCGTGGGCGCCGTCGCCGGCATTGACCACGGAGATGTCGAGCGCCTTACCGAGGTAGCGGGCGGCCCCGGCCGAGGAGTGGCGCATGACGATCGCGTCTACGCCCATGGCGCGGATGTTCATGGCCGTGTCGCGGAGGGTTTCGCCCTTTACCAAGGAGGAGGCCGTGGTGTTGATGGAGACCACTTCAGCCCCGAGCTTTTTGGCTGAGATTTCGAAAGCTGTGCGGGTGCGCGTGCTGGGCTCGAGGAAGAGGTTCACCACCGTCCGACCACGCATCAGGTCGAGCCCCTTGCCGGGCGCGAGGGCGGGCAGGAAGCGGTCGGCCTGGCGGAAAAGGAATTCGATCTCGGCTCGGGAGAGTTCCTCGATGCCCGTGAGGTCTTTTTTCGTCCAGGATTCTTGTTTGGCCATGCTGGGTAGGTGCGTGGCCCCAACGAAGTTAGGACCATTGGGAAAGTGCGGAGGGGGAGGGGGTTGGCAAGAAGGAAAGGGGGCGCCAGAGGGGGCAGTGCAAAGGTGCAAAACGGCCTACGGCCTGTGCAAACGTGCAAAAGTTTGCGGGAAGGGGCGAGACTGGGTTGGGGGATTGCTTGGTTCGTCGTTCTATGCCTCCTGCATCGAGGTAGGGTTGGCACTGCGTGCCAACCTAGTTGCATCTTAAGGTTGGGGCGTGGCTTCGCCGCGCCCTCCCCCGCAGGAGTGCAAGGCAAAGCCTTGCCCCTACCGAGTTCGCCCTGCGGCGAACTCCTAGGTCGGTACGCAGTCCCGACCCTACCGAGGCAGTGGATGGCACGAAAAGAAATTCGCGACTTCATCCCGTCACTTCCGCTCCCTTGATCGAGCGCTTTGCACTTTTCCACTTTTGCACCTTTGCACGTGCTCTTGCCCATCCCCTCCCTCTTGGTTACTTCCCCAACAACTCTCGAACCTTCGCGCCGATGGCGGCAGCGGCTTCGCTGCGCTTGTCCTTGTGCGTAGCGATGACGTTGACGAGGGCGCTGCCGACGACGACGCCATCGGCGACTTTACCAACGGCCTGGACGTGGGCGGCGCTCGAGATACCGAAGCCGACGCAGACGGGCAGGGAAGTATGCTTACGAATCTCGGCCACGGCCGAGGAAAGGTTAGCGGCGAGCTCGGAGCGTTCGCCAGTGACGCCCTCGCGGGAGACGTAGTAGATGAAACCGGAGGCGTGCTTCGTGATGAGAGCGATGCGTGCTGGCGGCGTGGTCGGTGCCACGATGAACACGTTCGCCAAGCCATGCTTCTTACAGGCCGCAATCAGGTCGCCGGCTTCTTCTGGTGGGCAATCGAGCACGAGCAGCCCATCGCCGCCCGCAGCCTTGACCTTTCCGCAGTAGGCTTCGACGCCGAACGAGAAGAGCAGGTTGTAGTAGCAGTAAAGAACGATCGGCTTATCGGTCGCGGCCCGCGTGGCGGCCATGATTTCCAACAGGTGATCGAAAGTCATGCCCGACTCCAGGGCGCGTTGGGAGGCCAGCTGGTTAGTCAGGCCGTCGGCTAAAGGGTCCGAGAAGGGCACGCCCACTTCGAGCACATCGGCCCCTGCGTCGGCCAGCGACTTCAGGATGGCCTTGGAAGTTTCGACGTCAGGGTCGCCAGCGCAGACATAGCTGACAAAGGCCGGGCGGCCTTCGGCTTTGCAGCGGGCGAACGTCTGGGCGAGTCGGTCCATGGGAGGCGTCAAACAAGACGCCTTTGGGCCGGAGGGCAAGGCGAGACCCCGTTTGCCCCGCCCGTCATCGGTTTTCTCCGCTTTCCACCACCCCTGTCGCGGTTTAAGGTCGTCCCATGAACCTCCAGCTCGTCCTTAAGTTCCTCCTCTCTGCAGCCGTCATTGCGGGTGCGTCCGAGATCGCTAAGCGCAATGTCTCCCTCGGTGCCCTCGTAATTGCGCTCCCGCTGACGAGCCTGTTGGCAATAATCTGGCTGTATGTCGAGACGGGCGACCAGGCGAAGGTCATCTCGCTGAACTGGTCAATCTTGGCGTATACGATTCCTTCGTTCGTCCTCTTCTTAGTCTTTCCGATCTGCCTCCGTTTCGGCCTAAACTTCTGGCTCTCGCTCGTGTTGGCCTGTGCTGTCACGGCCCTGACCTATAAAGCCTGCCAGCCGCTCCTCGATAAAGTCGCCTGATTTTCTCGGATTGCCAAACAGGTCACAGTCGTAAGAGTCCACCCCGCCTGCCCAAGTGGTGGAACGGTATACACATCAGACTTAAAATCTGCCGCCGAAAGGCTTACCGGTTCGAGTCCGGTCTTGGGTACGGCTCTCTTTCCGTCGGTTAGCGCTTCAGTGAGAACGGATTGAAGTCCGTTTGGTCGTCGTAGGCGTCGACGCCTTCGGCCTGCTTAAGTTTAGCGCAGACGATGGTCGTGACGGGGGTCATGACGGCTTCGACGAGGACCTTGAAGAGCCAGTTAGCGGTCATCACGGCGAGGAGCGTCGCGGGGCTCCAGATGCCCAAGAACGCGAGCGGGTAGAAGATCAGGCTGTCGACGCCTTGGCCGACGACGGTCGAGCCGATGAAGCGTGCCCAGGGGTGCCGTCCGCCCATGCGCACCTTCATCTTGGCGAGGACGTAGGAGTTGAGGAAGTCGCCAACGCAGAAGGCCACGATGGAGCCGAGCGCGATGCGCCAACCTCCGCCGAAGCAGGTTTCGAGCGCAGGCTGCAGTTGGGCGCTAAAGGGTTCGTTCGGGCTGGCGGGCAGGGCGAGGATGACCCAGGTCATGACCGTGGCGAAGAGCAGTGCGCCGAAGCCGGCCCAGATGACACGTCGGGCGAGCGCGTAGCCATAGACCTCGGTGAGGATATCCCCGAAGATGTACGACAGCGGGAAGAAGAGGTTACCGGCGCCAAACTGGGTCGGACCAAGCAACGGTAAGTCGAGCATGACGACCTTGGCGGGTCCGATGAGGTTCGAGCAAAGCAACACGGCCACGAAGGCCCCCAAGATGAGGTCGTAGTAGCGGAAGCTGCGCGTCATGGTTGGGATTTAGAGCAGAAGTTAGTCGGACGCCAATCGTCTCAGCTTTATTTCCAATATTCCCGGACGACCCGTTCCCACTCATCGGCCATGAGTTGGTGGCCGCGGTAAGTGGGGTGGACGGTGTCCCAGACCCAGTAGTCGTCGGCGGTCTTGGCCGCCGCGTCATCAAAGACCTTTTGCAACTTCACCAGCGCGGCGCCGTGCTTCTGGGCGAGTTTGGCGACGATGGCTTGGCGGGCGACGATACCCTCGGGGACAGGCTTGCCGGGATGGCGGACGAAGGGCTCGATCAGCACGAGCTTGAGCTTCGGATTCTGCGCCCGGGCGTCGGTCAGGAGCTTGTCGTAGGTCGCCTCGTAGGCCTCCAGCGGAACGTTTCGGCTATGGTCGTTAACGCCGATCATCACGGACAGCAGGTCGGGCTTGAGCGCGAGGGTGTCCTTGGCCCAGCGCTTCTCGAGGTCGAGCACGGTGTTGCCGCTCACGCCGCGGTTGGTGAAGTCGAGCTTACGTTCCGGGAAGCCTGCGCCGTGGCGGGCCGCGATGATGAACGCGTACCCATGACCGAGGATGTGGTTCGGGTCGGCCGAGCGGCCGCGGTTCCCGTCGGTGATGGAGTCACCTTGGAAGAGGACGCGCTCATTCGGCGTGAAGGCCGGAATCGGTTCCACCGCTGCCAGCGCGAGCGCACAGAGGCAGGCGAGGAGCATACAAAATTTGTTCATGGAATTATCCTAGCCACAGGACGCCAATACTCTGGATTTGGGTAGGGTGTAGGTTGCCTATTTGGGTCTTACTTCGCTTTCTTCACTGCAGCCTTAGCCTTGGCACGCGGTTGCTGGTCTTGGGTCAGTTGAGCGAGGGCGATGGTTTCATCGGTCTGCTTTTGCCAGAGGGCGGCCATCTCCTTCACCTTGTCGGGCATCTTGGTGGCGAGGTCGTTCTGCTCGGCTCGGTCGGTGCGGAGGTCGTAGAGGCTCCAAGGTTGGTCCTTGGCGGCCACCAGTTTCCAATCACCGACGCGGAGGGCCTTGTTGCCTTCATGCAGCCACCAGAGGCTCTCACGTGCGATAGGGACGTCCTTGGCGAAGGCTGGTACCAGGCTCTTGCCCGGGGCGAGCGGGATGGGCTGGCCTTGCCATTCCTTGGGCTTGGTCGCGCCCGTCAGTTCGAGCAAGGTGGGCACGATATCAACGAGGTGGGCGGGGGTTTCGCGCAGTTCGCCGTGTGCGGCGATACCCGCTGGCCAATGGGCGACCAAGGGGGTACTGATGCCGCCCTCGTGGACCCAGGTCTTGTGCATGCGGTGGGGAGTGTTGCAGGCGCTGGAGAACCCAGGCCCAATACTGAGGTAAGTAGCGGCGCTGCCCATGGGGGCCTGTGGGTCGTGTCCGCCATCGCGCACCATGATTTCGGCGCTCGCACCGTTATCGGAGGCGAAGAGGATGAGCGTATTCTCATAGGCGCCCATGGCTTTGAGCTGGGCGATGAGACGACCGATATCTTGGTCCATGCGGTCGACCATGGCGGCGTGGATCGCCATCTTCGTCGCTTGGAAGCGGCGTTGCTCGGCGGTTAATTCGGACCAAGGCAGCGGACGCGTGACCTCGCCGGCTCCGAGTTTTTCGATGGCAGCAGGGAAGGCGTAGGGTGGCCCCACCTCGCGCTCGAGCGGCGACAGCGTCGTCTTGGTCAGCCCCATCTTCTGTTGGCGGGCGAAGCGGGCGGCGCGCATGGCCTCCCAGCCATCGAGGTATTTGTCGCGGTATTTGGCGATATCCTCGGGCAGTGCGTGGAGGGGGAAGTGCGGGGCGATGTAGGCGACGTAGTGGAAGAAAGGCTTATCCTTATAGTTGGCCGCGTGGTCCTTGAGGCAATCGAGGGCATGGGCGGTCGTCGCCGTCGTCGCGTAGTAATCTTTCTCGTCGTCGGGCACTTTGACCGGAACGTCGTCGATGGAGTTGCCACGGGCGGTGAAGAAGTTCCCTTGGTTCTGCATGTTCAGCGAGCGGTCAAAGCCCGTGGGGAGGATCTTCCCGTCGATGTGCCACTTGCCGCTATGGTAGTTGCGGTAGCCCGCGGTGCGGAGGAAGTCCGGGAGCAGCCGGGCCCAAGATTGGCGGACCCCTTGGCCGCCGCCGCCGAGGCCAGGTAGCGCGTCGCGGTGAATTTGTTGAGCGTAGTAGCCAGAGAGCAGGGCGCTGCGCGAGGGCCAGCAGCGTGCCGTGTTGTAGAACTGCGTGAAGCGGAGGCCTTGCTGCGCCAGTGCGTCTAAGTTCGGCGTGGCGATCTCGCTGCCGTAGCAACCGAGGTCGGAGTAGCCGAGGTCATCCGCGAGGATGAGGACAACGTTGGGTCGTTGGGGGGCGGCCAAGGCCGTGAGGGTGGCGAATAGCAGGGTCAGCAGGGAGCGCATGGGGTGAGAACACATTCAGCCGAAAGCCTAGCCGGTGCAAAGACAGAAATAGGGTCAGACCCCACTAATAGGGTCTGACCCTATTATGTGGGACTTGGCCTGATCGATGCCGAGGAAGGAGCTCTTTTCGGCTACCGTTTTATCTCCAGAGCGGCTCGGCCTGCTGCTTGCTCCAACTCTCCCATCGCGCAATCAAGGTCTTGGTCAACTCCTGGTGTCGCGCGGATACTTCCCTCTTTTCGGAAGGGTCGGCTTCCAGGTCGTAGAGTTCCCAGCGGGGTCCTCCCCGGAATAGTTTCCACTTCCCGGATCGCAGGGCGCCACTCTTACCGACGCGCCAGTAGAGCGTCTCGTGGAGCGGGCCAGCGTCAGGATTCACCAGCAGGTTGCGCAGGTCTTTGCCGTCGGCATCGACTGGCGTAGCCACTCCAGCGGCGGCGAGGGCCATCGCGGTGAGGTCGGTGGAGATGACGGGTGTCTTAATGACCGACCCCGGCTTCGTCACGCCGGGCCAGGTCACCGCATAGGGCACGCGGATACCGCCTTCGAGCAGCTGGCCTTTTTCGCCGCGGAGGGGATAATTACTTGAGGTAAGCTCGCGCGTAGGGCCGCCGTTGTCGCTGAGGAAGATGATGATCGTATTCTCGGTCTGCCCATTGGCGTCGAGCTTAGCCATGAGCTTGCCTACGGATTCATCGAGGTGCGTGAGCATCGCGGCGAAGATGCGTCGTTGCACGTCGGGGATATCCTTGAAGCGCGCCATGTGGGCGTCGGTACCCTGCATCGGGCTGTGGACGGCGTTATAGGCGAGATAGAGGAAGAACGGTTTCTCCTTCGAGCGGTCGAAGAAATCCATGGCCTCGTACGTGAACGCATCCGTGAGGTTGCGAGGTTCTACGATGACCTTGTCGCTGCGCATCATCGGGTTGTCCTTGTTGTATTCCGGTTCGTCAGACTTCAGGTGGTCGCTCTCGATCTGGCGGCCATCCGGAGAGGTCCATCGGCCCATGGCGCCATCGGGCAGGTTCTTCCGACGAAGCCAGGTGGTATTGCCCTTGCCGATTTCGGGCTCGAAGTAGCGGCCTTCGTGTAGGAAGCCGAAGAAATCAGCGAAGCCTCGCTGTTGCGGGTGGAAGGGGGCGGTGCCCCCTAGGTGCCATTTGCCGACCAGACCCGTGTGATACCCCGCGGCGCGCAGGCGATCGGCGACGGTCGGGATGCCTACGGGTAGGCCGATGCCGGGCTCCAAGTTCTTGCTGCCGATCGGATTGAACTCGAAACCGAAGCTCGTCTGATAGCGGCCAGTCAGCAGCGCGGCACGGGACGCAGCGCAGAAAGGAGCCGTGACATAACCTTCCGTGAAGCGTGCGCCCTTGGCGATGAGCCGGTCGATATTCGGCGTCGGGATGCCGTTGCCACCATAGCAACCCAGCTCGCGGTAGCCGAGGTCGTCCGCGACGATTAACAAGACGTTGGGCTTCTTCGTTTCCGCCGCCAGAAGCGGTGCGAGCGAAGTGAGTAATAGGCAGAGTAAGGTGTGTGGTTTCATCGGGATGATGCACCCGCATATTAGGGTCTGACCCTATTATGCGGGTATGGTTCGAGGCTTACTTCTTGGGCTTGGCGGCCGAGTCTTTCTTCCGGAGTACCTTCGCGGCCGCGTTTTGAGCGGTTAGTTCCGCTTTGGTGGGCGGGGTCCATTCGGCTTTGCTAGGCTGGGCGACCGTCAGGGGGTGGGTGTCCCCGTAGCGTTGCATTTCGGCGCTCAGCAGGCGCATGAGTTCTTCTTTGCGGGCCGCATGCTCAGGTTGCTCAGCCAGGTTGATCAATTCCTTCGGGTCCGTCTGGAGGTCGAAGAGCTGCGTGCGGTCGATGAGGGGGTAGCGGATGAGTTTCCAGCGTCCGTTGCTGACCGACCGCATGCTGTTACGATATCCAAGGTAAGCGCTTTCGCGGACGGAAGCTTTCTCGCCGCGCATGACAGGGAGTAAGTTCTGGCCTTCAACCCCCGCAGGTGTCTTGGCTCCTGCGAGCGCGGTGAAGGTTGGGAAAAGGTCCATCAGGTAAGCGAAGGCCTCCGTACGCCCATGTGGGATGCCGGGGCCGGCGATGACGAGAGGCACGTGCATGCCGCCGTATTCATAGAGGTTCTGTTTTCCGAAGAGGCCGTGTTCACCGAGTGAAAGCCCATTATCGCCGGAGAAGACGATGATGGTGTTCTCCCACTGTCCGGTCTCTTTCAAGGCCGCGAAAATTCTCCCGATATGGTGGTCGAAGCCTGTCACGCAGGCGTAGTAGTCGGCGGTTTGCTGGCGGGTATCTTCCGGCGTTCTGGGCCAAGGGGCCAGTCGCTCGTCGCGCACGGTCATCTCGCCGTTATTCCATGGGTGCGAAGGCATGAAGGCCGGGGAGAGCGGAATCTTGGAGGCCTCGTACATGGCGTGGAACCTCGGTTCGGCGGAACGTGGGTCGTGGGGGACGGGCGGAGCCAGGTAGGCGTAGAAGGGCGCGCCATCTTTGCGGCCAGCTTGCTCCTTGAGAAACGCGATGGTTCGGTCGGCGAGCCTTTGGCTACAATAGGCACGGTTGGTGGCCGGGTCGTTGGCGGACTTAGCTTCGTCGGCGATGCTTGTCTGGAAGGTCCGGAGGCCCTGTGGGAAGCCGTTGCCGGCCTTGCCCATGTGCCAAGTGCGGTAACCCGCCTCCGCCATGACGGAGGGGAGGTATGTGCTGGGTTCCGCAGCCTCGGGACGTGCGCCCGGTGCTCCGGGAATACGCTGCCAGGATCGTCCAGTGAGCATCATCGTGCGGCTGGGCGTACAGACGGCACCAATCATAGAGCCTTGGGTGTAGGCCCGGGTGAAGGTCATCCCACGAGTGACGAGTAAATCCAGGTTCGGGGTGATGAGGCCAGGGGCACCAAGTGCACCCAAGCCGTCAGCTCGGTGATCGTCGGCGTGGATGTGTAAGATGTTAGGACGTGTCACCGCGGCCGCGGGGGCGGGCGCGGCCTTCTTGGCTGGCGCAGCCTTGCCCTGCGCGCTGACGACCTTGGGCTTATCGATCTTCTTCGCACCGGCCGGGAGGGTGGCTTGGTCGAAGGGGAGGACGAGGCTGTCAGCGAGCACCTTGAGCAAGACCTGCTTCACGAAGGTCTGGTGGGGGTTGCCGGCGTGGAGCTGGATGGCGATGAGGCCTTCGAGGGCCCGACCCTTTTCATCGTGGTCGACGAAGATCGAGGTGGTCTGGCCGTTGACCTTGTGCTCGAGGCGATTGCCGCGGGCGATGACCGTGAATTCATTCCACTGCGAAATATCGGCCTGCACCCGTGGGCGTTCGCCGACCTGCCAGCGTTGGCCCGTCGGGTCCATCACCACATCGACGCCGTTGTAGCCAAAGATGCCGCGGCCGCGTTCTTCGTATGTCATCGCCGTATGCACATCGGTCGGATGGACGTCGCACTGGTAGCCGAGGATCGTCCACGGCGTCACTTCAGGCAGGCGGCGGCTGCGGTATTGGATGCCCGAGTTGTTATCGCCGACGACTTTGACCGTCGCGCGGAGTTCGAAGTCCTTGGCCTTGCCGTTCCAGATGAGGAACGAATTCGTCTTCGGCTTACCGACCTCGCTCGTGCCGACAATCACCCCGTCGACGACTTTCCAGAGACCAGGTTCACCGTCCCAGCCTGAAAGGTCCTGGCCGTTGAAGAGCGGCTGGAAGCCTTCTTGGGCGAAAGTCGGTGTGGCGAGGTGGAGGAGTAGGAAGCCGAAGAGGAGGCGCATAGTGATCAGAGCGCTAGGAAGACCAGTTCGCCTGCTTTGCTGTCAGGGACGATGAGCACGCCAGCCTTCTCGTCGAGGCAGTGGTCGGCGGCGGCCTTCAGGCCTTGGCCGAGTTCCTTGGGGGCGGAGCCATCGGCTTCATAGCGCGTGACGCGGCCCGTCATGACTTCGGAGATGTAGAAGCGGCCCTTGGAATCGTGGACGATGCCGTCGCCGGAGCGGTGGCCCTTGGCGATGGTCTTCCATTCGCCCTTGTTATATTCGAGCACGTCGCCGGTGAAGAATTCCGCGATGCGGATGCGGCCGTCGGCTAGGACGTCGATGCCGTTCGGGTTGAGCATCTTGGCAGTCGGTGCGATGACTTCGGTGACCTTGCCTTCGAGGGTGACCTTGAAGACGCGGGCGACGACCGGGATGGCCTTATGCTCGGGGCTGTCGATGGCGAAGAGTTTACCGTCGGCACCGCGCATCTTGGTGACTGCGCCCATGTCGGTGATCAGCACGCTCTTTTTGTCAGGCGAGACGACGACGTCGTTCAGGAACGTAGGCGGGGTGGGGAAGGCGTCGGGACCCGCGAGGAGGGTCTTCTTGCCTTTGGCGTCGATGGACCAGACCTTATCGAAATCGGCCGTGATGAGCTGGTTGGCGACGAAGACGATGCCCTTCGGGTCATCGAGTCCTTCGGTGAGCGTCGTCACCTTGTCGCCGTCGACCTTGACGATCTTGCCGTCGCCGTCGCCCGCCTTGCGGGAGGTGCCCATGAGGGTCACGAAATATTTTCCACTAAAGCCCTTCGTCACGCTCTCGGGCGTGGCCCCCACGGCGAGGTTGCGCTGGACAGGTACCACCTTGGCCGGAGCGGCGGTTTTCTGGGTCTGACAGCCGACGAGGGCGAGGCCGGCGATAAGGGCGAGTGCGGGGGTCTTCATAAGACTAATATTTCCGCTTTTCCGCTAGGCGGAGTCAAGCGGTCAGCCGACGATGAGCCCGACCGCCCCCAAGGCGTCAGCAGGTTGCAGTCGAGCATCGGTGCGCGTGCATCAAAAGACGACTCCGCGTGCTAGTCCCGCACCACCGCCTAGCCTAGCGAGGTGTTTCCGAACAGTCTGGATCTGCCTTGGTGGGCAGTGTCGCGTTCCAGTCCAGTACGAGTTTCGTCAGGCGGGTAACGTCAGCGGGATGCTCCTTGGCGACGTCCTTCGCCTCAGCCCGGTCCGCCTTTAGATTGTAGAGCCCGACCTGCCGGCCATCGAAAGTAGTCACCAGCTTCCAATCCCCGTCCCGAACAGCCAGATCCGGCCAGAAGTCGGGGTCCTTCTTGTTGCCGTTGTTCCGCCAGAAAATGGGTCGGGTGCGCCGAGGGGATTCGCCCTTGAGGGCGGGCAGCATATTTTCGCCATCGCCTTTGGCGTCGGCCGGCGGGGTGATTCCCGCGATGGCGCAGAAGGTGGGGAGTAGATCCACCGCCGTCAGCACGGTGGCGTTATCTTTCAGGCCCGCCGGAGCTTGGTCCGGCCACCGGACGATGAACGGCACCCGCACGCCACCTTCAAAGAGGCTGGTCTTGCGGGCTCGCAGGCCGCCGGCTTCACCGATGCTGTAGTGACTGCGATACTTCCCCGTAACGCCGATATCGTTTTCCTTGGATTTTGCCGGGCCATTGTCGCTGGAAAAGACCACCAAGGTATTCTGCGCAATCCCGCAGCGTTCCAGTGCATCGAGGATCAGACCGACCTTGTTGTCGCCGTCGGTGATGACGGCGGCATAGACCTGTTGCCGGGGGTCGAGATGTTTCCATTTGGCCATCGCCTCGGCCGAAGGGCTGTGGGCCACGTGACTTTCGTGGAGCCACACGTTCACGTAAAAAGGACGGTCTTTATTCGCCTCGATGAACTTCACCGCCTGATTCGGGATGTCGTTGCCGTAAGGACTAACTTTGGGCCCCGGTCCGTGATAGACAGCCGAGTCGTCAATGCCGTAGTCGGCCATGGTCGGCTTGCCTTCCCCTAGATGCCATTTACCAAAGTGTCCGGTGCGATAGCCCGCTGTCTTGAGCAAGCGTGGGATCGTCGGTGCCTTGGAATCCAACCAGTCCGGCATTTCCGGCGGCTTGCTGACTCCGAAAACCGTATTGATGCCGAAGCGACCAGGGAAACGCCCCGTCATGGCCGCCGCGCGACTAGGCGAGCACACCGGACTCAGCACATTGAACTGTTGAAAGTCGATACCCTCACTGGCCAGCTTATCAAGCCGTGGAGTTTTCAGCCAGGTGTTGCCGTGGCAGGACAGGTCACCCCAACCCCAGTCGTCGGCGTAGATGAAGACGATGTTGGGTTTTCCGGGTTTCTGGGGTGAGTCGGCCGCGTTTAATCCGACCAGCGGGGAGAGCAGCAGGACCGTGAGGAAGGTGAGGGCGATTTTCATACTGGGCGGGAGTTACTTCTGTTTTTGTACGCGACCTTTATTGAGTAACTCGGGTTCACCCTTGTCACCGCCGAGTTGAATCATCGTTGGGTAGAGCGTATCCCACCACTTGTCGTAAGATGAGGCGAGCTTGGACGCGAGTTCAGGCTTTTCTGCGGCGAGATCCTTCTGGCAAGTCGGGTCATTTTTCAGGTCGAACAAAGACCAGCGCCCCGGCGGCGTGACGCCCCAGTGGAACTGCGCGTTCGCTTTGGTGTACGTCGCCGCGTTGGCGCCCGCTTCGACGGAGCGCAGGGTGGTGCACTGGCTGGAGTAGGTCTTGCAGGTGGGGTCATCGCACGGGCGGCTGCGCACGAGTAGGAGATCACCCGTCTGCACGGAGGCCATCGCATGCTTGTGCGCAGCCGCCATGCCGCTGGGCCAGCGGCCGACATGATGAAATAGTAAACGATCATCGTTCCACTGGATCGGTTGCGTGGATTCGAGCAGCGGTCGGAGCGTGTAGCCTTCGAGTTTCGCCCTGAGTGGGGGCGGGATGGTCGCACCAGCGAGGTCGCAGAGCGTCGGCAGGACGTCGAGGTGGGCCGTCAGGTTGCTCACTTTGTGCGGCGTCCACTTCCCCGCCCATTTCCAGAAGGACATGGCTCGCGAGCCACCCTGCCAGATGGTGCATTTACTGCCACGCATGCCAGCGTTGAATACATCCAACCCGTGGGTTTGACCGTTGTCGTTCATGAAGACGATGATCGTATTGTCCTCTAATTTACGTGCTTGGAGATACTTCATCAGCCGTCCGAGGTTGTAGTCGAGGTTAGCGACCATGCCGAGATAGGCCGCTTCCTCTTTATCCACCTTGCCGCGGAACGGGGCCACGAATTCCTCGGGCGCGGCCAGGGGCGCGTGGGGCGAATAGGTGGCGAGATAGCAGAAGAACGGGGCGTCCTTACACTCATCCATAAAGGCCATGGCCTCGTCGAAAAAGATGTCCTCCCGGTACCCCTTCCGCGACTCGCGCTTGCGGTTGCGGACCATGGCCGGATCGAAGTGGACGTTAGGACCGCCGACATTGGTGGAGCACCATTCGAACCCACGCTTCTCAGGAGCGTACTCGCCGTCGCCGCCTAGGTGCCATTTGCCGATGAATCCCGTGCGATATCCAGCGGACAGGAGCAGTTGCGGCAGGATGACGGCGTCCTTGTTGAGGTGCTCCCTGGGCTGGATGGTGTGCGTGACGCCATTGCGGAACTCATGCATGCCCGTGAGGAGCGCCGCGCGCGTGGGTGAACAGGACGGACTCACATAAAATTGTTCGAAGCGCACACTCTGGTCGTGCAGCGCATCTATATTCGGCGTCTTGAGTAATGGATGCCCGTGTCGCCCCAGGTCCCCGAAGCCCTGATCGTCCGTTAAGATGAAAATAATATTAGGCTTCTGGGCGGGTCCATCGGCGGCTTGCAGTACGGCCAGCGGCGTGAGCAGCAGGGCCGTGAGGAAAATAAAAGTGAGCTTCACGCTAAGGTTATTTGGAATTGGGCTTCTTGGCGGCCTTGGCTTTGGGCGCGCCGGTCTTGGGATAGCGGACGACCATAACGTCGTTCTTCTGTGGCTCGCCCACCGTGGAACGACCGTCGGTGATGAGTTTCTCCAGTAGTAACTTCATTTCCGCCACGCGCTCAGGTTGTTCGTCGGCGAGGTTCTTCGTCTCACCGAGGTCGGTAGCCAGGTCGTACAGCTGGGCCGGCTGGGTCGCGATGTATTTCCAGTTCCCGGCCCGCAGACCCGGGGTTCCGGTCGCGGCACAACTGATGGCATGAGGGCGCGTCGGTTTGGCTGCACCCTTGAGTAAGGGCAAGAAACTAAAGCTATCTTCTCCGGCTTCCGGTGGGAGTGCGGTGCCCCAGATTTCAGCTAGGGTAGCAATCAGGTCGGCGTGATGGACCAATTGGTCGCAAGTGGAAGCGGGGGACACCTTACCTGGCCATCGGACAATGAATGGTTCGCGATGACCGCCTTCATAGACCGACGTCTTATAGTCGCGCAGCGGGCCGCTGGGAAAGTGACCTTGCTTTTCGAGGTCCTTGACGCCGACATAACTGGCGAAGCCATTGTCGCTGGTAAAGAGTACGATGGTGTTGCTGGCGGCACCGCTTTTTTCGAGCGCGGCAAGGACTTGGCCCACCGCTGCATCCGTTTCCATGATGAGGTCGGCGGCCGCGTTATTCAGGCCGCTCTTGCCCTTCCACTCCTCATTGACGGCTAAGGGGGTGTGTGGAGTCGTCAGCGGAAGGTAGAGTAGGAAGGGTTCAGGTTTCCGGGCGGCTTCATCGATGAATGCGCAGGCACGGGTGGTCAGTGCTGGCAAGATGCGTTCCAGTTTCCATTCGGGTAAGGCCGGGCCCGGTACGCTCGCCTGGTTATTTCCAAGTAAGGCCTTGGGGAGCGCGCGGTCAGGGACGCCGATGGTTTGATTATTTTCAATAAAACAAAACGGCGGCCAATTCGGGACATCGGTTCCGAAGTAGGTGTCGAAGCCACGGGTGGTCGGTCCCCCGGGAATCTTTTGCGTGAACACCTTTTGCCAAGCGGCCTTATCGGCCTCTGGTGAAGTGCGGTCGGCTTCCTTGTAGTTACGGAAAAGAGCCTTATCTCCATCCGCAATTGGCCAATCCCAGCCCAAGTGCCATTTGCCGATGGCAGCGGTCCGATAGCCCTGTTTCTTGGCCAAGCTCGCCACCGTCAGGCGGTCGGCCGCGATGAGTGGTTCGCCGAAGACGCCGACGATGCCGGACTGCAGACGCGTGCGCCAGTGGTAACGTCCGGTGAGCAGGGTGTAGCGAGAGGGGGAGCAGACGCCCGAGGAAGAATGCCCGTCCGTGAAGCGCATGCCCTCGGCGGCGAGGCGGTCGAGGTTCGGCGTGGCGATCTTGCCCCGCGTGGGATTATAGGCGCGGATATCCCCGTAGCCGAGGTCGTCGGCGAGGATGATGAGGACGTTGGGCGGTCGGTCAGCGGCGAACAGGGCAACCGGGAGCAGTAGATAGAGTAAAACGCGCATCGGGGTTAGCCTACCGTACCTTATCGCGTAAACCATTCAACCCACATGTCGCGGAAGCCGGCCACGTATCCGCAGTCGAAACCCGTCGTATCGGGCCGTTTTACCGAGCGATGGAGTTCCCTTGTAGGGTTGAGCGTTGCCTGTGGGTCGGCGAACTGCACGTCCCCGTCAGCGAAGCACTCCGACCTGTGGTTTGCCAGCATCATCCAGCAACTGGAACTCGTGCACGCCTTCCTTGGAGGTATCCGTGTAGGTCCAGACGACCTTCTTGTCGCGGGTAATCTCGGCAATCTTGGCCTGCGGGGACCGGGCGGCGTAGTTGCTGAAAACGATGTTGCCGTTGGGAAGCCAGGCGAGGGCGGTGGTCCGATTCAGCGGCAAGCCCTGGAGTTCGCCGTCGCGGAGTTCCCAGACAATCTTCCCGGCCGCGTCCACTTCGATGATGTGGTTACTGACGGTGAGGCTGATGAGGGTGTGGCCGGCGGCGTTGCGCAGGCCGCAGAAGGTGCGGTTATCCAAGGTCGACTCCGGGCTCTTACGTTCCCAGATGACTTTGCCGGCGGCGTCATATTCGCGGACGGTCTTCTCCTGCGGCACGAGGTAGTTGCCGTTGGGTAGCTTACGGGCCATGCGACTTTGCATGTGGTGGTTGGTGGTCTGGCAGCCCAGCGGGATCTCGACCTTAATCGAACCGTCGCGGGCAACCTCGAGGAGGCGCGGCTTGTCGCCGGCTTCTGTTAGCATGACATTTCCGTTATCCAGCAGGATGGCCGTATTCACTTCCGACTGCGTGCCTTTGTATTCCCAGACGACCTTCTGGTCGCGGGTCACTTCAACGACGGCGCCGCCGGGGTAGACCTTGGTCTTGGAGAGGGTGAGCAGTAGATTGCCGTTGGGCAGGATGGCGCCGTCGCGGGTGACCGCGGGGTATTTCCAAGTCACCTTGCCGGCGGCGTCGACGATCTGGGTTACGCCGCCAAGCATCAGGAATGAGCGGCCGGCAGGCTGGTCGGCGGCGGTAAGCGCGAGGGTCGCGCCGAACCAGCAGGTCAGGAGGGTACGGATCATTTGATTTCTTGGTAATCAGTCGAGAGGGTGAGTTTGTCGGCGTAGGCGTTGATATACCAAGCGGTCGTACCAGGAGGCAAGGGGGCGGAGGCGGTCGTACCTCCGCCACCACTGGCGGCCGCGGCTGGCGTCTCGACCCACTTGCGCGTGCCCGTGAATCCCTTGTCGGTCGTCGAGACGAGCACAGCCTTGGTGATCGGTTTGGCGGAATGGAAGACCGCAACTGCGTGTCCGTCCTTGGTCGTGGCTGAAGGGGAGCTGCCCCAGGGCTTGCCGGTCTCGACGACGCTCTTCGCGAAGGCGTAGCTGTCGGGCGGATTCCAGCCGGCCGGGTGGCTGTGGCCCATCTTCGAGACGAGCGAGACCATGCGGGGCCCCGGTGCTTTTCGGTAATGCTCCGCCTGGCAGCCGAGCGGGAAATGGGCGTCCTGCGGCCAGGAAAGCCAGAGCACCGGCATCTTGACGCGGTCGGCGTAGTTCATGCCGTCCCAGACCTGCTTGTAGCCTTCGTTGTCGTGCAGCGCCTTGCCCCATTGATTCTCAGCGTCGAAGAGGTGCCCGCAGCCGTAGATGGGGATGCCGAAGGCGAAGCGGTCGTCGAGCCCGATGACCGTGCTCGTGATCACGCCGCCCCAAGAGATGCCCGTCACGCCGATCTTCGAGGCGTCGACTTCGGGGAGGGCGCGTAGGAGGGAGTTCGCTAGCATCGTGTTCGCGAGCGCATGATACATCCACTGCTCCTTCATCGGCAGCTTCGTGTCGGCGAAGATGCCGTCACGAGCGGGTCCGGCGAAGGCGTGACGTGCCCAGCCGCTGCGGCCTTTTACGTTGTTCTCATTATTGTCGGTCTGGCCTTCGACCGCGATACTGATGGCTGCGAAGCCTTGGGCGTTCCATTTCTGGACCCATTCCTTGTAGGCCGTACCACCGCCCCCGTGGACGAGTACCATACCAGGGACCTTGCCGTCGCGTTTGGCGGGCAGACCGATCCAAGCAAAGACACGCGTCGGCTTTCCTTGCCAGGGCAGCGCGTCGTAGAAGATGGCACGGACCGTGCCGTCGGGCTTGAAGCCCTCGGCCTCGTAGGTCTTTGGCGCCTGCGCGCAGGCATCGACAAGCCCAAGCGCCACTTTCCGGTCGGCGGAAGGCTCGGCGAAGAGGGCAGCGGAGAGCACTAGCAGGCAGAGCAGGGAGCGCATGGGGGTGAGACAAATTGGGCGTAAAGTCGTGACGGTGCAAAAACAATGGGGTCAGACCCCATTAATAGGGTCTGACCCCATGATGGGGAAGGTCTGGGGCGGCTTACTTCTGGGTGAAGACGAAGACGCCGTGCTTGTTGGCGGTGACGATAGCCGGCTTAGCCTGCTTGGTCAGCGGCCCCGTCCAGAACTGCGTGCCGACGCCACTATCGCGGTCGACTTGATGAGGGATGAACGTCGCGCTGCCCTTACCGTCGCGCTTGAGTTCGAACCAATACACGACGGGGTCGCCCATGGGATCGTCATCGGCCTTGGGGCCGTGCGCCCAGCGGCGCTTACCGGTAACGATGTCGAGGAGTCCGTCGCCGTTCACGTCGGCCATTTGGATGGCGTGGAGCTGACTGAAGACGACGCCTTGCGGGTTCTCTGCGGCCGTGGCACCCATGATTTTGCGTTCGGTAAAGGAGCTGTCGGCGTTCTGTTCAAACCAGGACAGGCCATAGCCATGAGCCTTAAGACTCGTGATGACGTCGTTGCGCCCGTCGCCATTAACATCGAGCACATACATCTGGGCGCCGCCTTGACCAAACTTCGCAGGGTGGAAGACCCAGTCAGTGTCCTTCGTCGTGTCCTTGGGTTGCTCATACCAGCCGTCCTTCTCGAGGATGTCCATGCGGCCGTCGCCGTTGACGTCGCCGGCACCGTAGCCGTGAGTATACTTGAAAATCTTCTGATCGTTGGCGGGCGACTTAGGGGTGATGGGACGGAAGCGCGCCTTGCCGAGCGGGTTGTTCCAGTCGATCTCGACGTAGCCGAACTGGCCACCGGATTTACCGCCCTTGGCATCCTTCGGCTTCACCAGGTCGCTCGTATGGCAGAGTAGCTCGGGCTTGCCGTCGCCGTTAATGTCCACGAGCCCAGGCGATTCACCATCGGCTACATCAAAGATGTTATGCCGGGCCCAGTCACCGCCCTTGCCGGCGGGGTTGACGAAGACAAAGGCCGGTTCGCCGGGTAGGCCGTAGACGAGTAGGTCGGGCCAACCATCGCCGGTAAAGTCGTAAGCAAACTGAATGAAATAGTCGGAGTAACCCGTCGCTGGGTTGTAAGGAGTTTTGCTGGGCCCGCTGGCGTTCTGGCGCTCCGGCGTGTAGGCCAGCTTTTCCTTGAAGTCAGGACCGAGCCAGATGAAGCGACCGGCGGCCACGTCGAGCTGACCGTCGTGGTTGAAATCGGCGACCGCACAGCCTTCAGCGACGAAGTCCTTGGTGATAGTCTGCTTGGTGAACGAGATCTCCGCGGCCGCGAGGGACGCGGTAGCGGCGAGGAAGGCGAGGGTGGGGCGCATAGGGCGGGGTGGGGCTTACCTTTGAGACAAGCCCTCCCGCCTTGGGTTGCGAGGTAAATGGAGCCCCCGTTAGGCCAGCGCCGCTTTCACCACGTGGCCATGGACGTCGGTCAGGCGGTAATCGCGGCCCTGGAATCGGTAGGTCAATCGCTCGTGGTCAAAGCCCAGTAAGTGTAGAATCGTCGCCTGGAGGTCGTGGACGTGAACCTTGTCCTTCACGCCGGCGAAGCCCATCTCATCGGTCTCCCCGTAGGAGAAACCGCCCTTCACGCCGCCGCCGGCCAGCATGACGGAGAAGCAGTCTGGGTAGTGGTCGCGTCCAAGGACCGCGCCACCGGCCGTGCGTCCTTCGCGGAAGGGTGTACGCCCGAATTCACCGCCCCAGACGATGAGCGTATCATCGAGTAACCCACGCTCTTTGAGGTCCTTAATTAATGCGGCAGCAGGCTTGTCGGTCTTGGCCATCTTTTTAGTCAGGCCATCACGAATATCTTCGGCGGGGTTCGTGCCGTGGAAGTCCCAGCCCCAGTCGAACAGGTGGACGAAGCGTACGCCTTTTTCGACGAGGCGTCGTGCGAGCAAGCAGTTATTGGCGAAGCTAGCTTCACCGGGTTTCGCGCCGTAGGCCTCCAGGGTCGCGGCGGATTCCTTAGAGATGTCCATGACATCCGGCACGCTGGTCTGCATGCGGAAGGCGAGTTCATACTGGGCAATACGCGTGACCGTCTCGGCGTGCCCTAACTCATCTTGTTGGCGCTGGTTCAGGTCTTTCAGGGCGTCGAGCGTGGCGCGGCGCAGGTCGCGCGTCATGCCGGGTGGGTCATTGGCGAAGAGCACAGGGTCGCCCTTACTGCGGCACTGCACGCCTTGGAAGACGGAGGGCAGGAAGCCGCTGCCCCAGCAGCCTTGGCCACCGCTGGGCTGGGTGCCGCTGGAGATGAGCGTCACGAAACCAGGAAGGTCTTGGTTTTCGGTACCGAGGCCGTATGTGGCCCACGAGCCCAGCGATGGGCGTCCCTGACGGATGTGGCCCGTGAAGAGGAGCAGTTCGGCGGGGGCGTGGTTGAATTGGTCCGTATGCATCGCTCGTAGGAGCGTCACATCGTCAGCGACAGTATGGAAATTAGGCACCGCATCGCTCATCCAGAGGCCGCCCTTGCCATACTGCTTGAACGTGCGCGGGGAGCCCATGAGTTTCGGCACACCGCTGGTGAAGGCGAAGGTGCGTCCCTTCAGGAAAGAATCTGGGCAGGGCTTTCCGCTCTGTTCCACCAGCGCTGGCTTGGGGTCAAAGATATCAAGGTTGGGCGGGCCACCTGACATGTGCAGGTAGATGACCCGTTTGGCGCGCGCCTTAAGCGGTGGGCGTTTCGGGGCGAGCGGGTGGTCGGTGTTGGCCGGCGCGGCGAAGGCATTGCCCTGCAAAGCTTGTAGGGCGATGGCGCCCAAACTGAATTGCCCAGCGCTGCTGAGGAAGTGTCGGCGGGTTTGTAAGCGGAGCTGCTCCGCGCGGACAGGATGCAAAGAAGGAGAGTTCATCGGATTAGCGGCGCATCAGGAATTCATCTAGGTTCATCATCACGCCAGCGACCGCCGTCCAGGCGGCCAACTCGGCGAGGTCAGCGCCCTTGTCGGCGGGGCCCAGCGGCTGCGTCGCCATCTTGGCGGCGAGGGCAGGGTCTTTGCGATAGGTCGCAAGCGAACGTTGCAGCAGTGTCTCCAAGGCCTTGAGCTCCTGGGCGTCGGCGGCACGTGCTACGCAGAGTCGGAAGGCCAACTGGAGGCGGCCAGCGGTGTCGGCTGGACCTTCCTTCAAGAGTCGGCGTGCGAGGCCCTGGCTGGCTTCCACGAAGACCGGGTCGTTCAAGGTCACGAAGGCCTGCAGGGGTGTGTTGGAGCGATCGCGGCGGAGCGTACAGGTCTCGCGGTTGGGCGCGTCAAAAGTGGCGAAGCTCGGGTAGGGGCTATTTCGGCGGGTATCAGTGTAGACGCTGCGACGGTGGGCGTCTTCGCCTGTGCTGGTGGTCCAGTCGTTACTGCCGCCGAAGGCTGCACTGAGCCCCGAGGCCGGCCGGATTGGCCGAACGGGAGCGCCATACATCTTGGTGCTAAGGAGGCCAGCGACCGCCAGGGCTTGGTCGCGAAGTAGCTCACCCGGCGGGCGGAAGCGCGGGCCACGGGCCAGCAGGCGATTGTCGGGATCGCGTTCGTTAATTGTTGGGTTGCTAGCGGAGGTCTGCCGATAGGCACGACTCGTGAACATCAGTCGAAGCATGTGCTTGGTATCCCAGCCGCTCCGGACGTATTCCCCCGCGAGCCAATCGAGGAGTTCGGGGTGAACTGGGAGATCACCTTGGCTGCCGAACTCTTCGCTGCTGCGGACGATGCCGACGCCGAACACCGTTTCCCAGAGTCGGTTGACTTGGACACGGGCGGTGAGGGGATTCTTTGGACTGACTAGCCATTCGGCGAAGCCGAGGCGATCGAGCGTGGCTTTGGTGGGCGTCGCGTGCCAAGCGGCGGGTACATTGGCCGTGACTTCGTCTCCGAGGGCCTTCCAATTGCCTCTCAACTGCACGAAGGTTTTGCGCTGCTTGTCAGTGGGCAGTTCCTGCATGACCGGCACAGTGGGCGGCTTGAACTCTGCGAGCTGCTTCCGAAGCTGGGCGGCGGCCTCACGTTCGGTCTTTGATTCGGGGGCGACACTGCGGACATAGAAGTCCTGCAACTGTTTAACCTGAACTGCGGTGCGTTTGTCCTTCGGTAAGGCGAAGACGGCGGCCACTTTCTTTTCAGGAATGGCAGCCTTGGTGACTAGCCAAGCGTCGAAGCCCGTCAGCCAAACTGGTTTAGTTTGGGCTAAGACAGCGTCCGCCTGGGTGAGGCGTTGTTGTAAAGCATCGCGGACGATTTTCTGTTCGCGGGCGATGACTTCCATAGTCGGGCGCTCGTCGGCCTTATCCGAGTCGGCCGACTGATTAAAGAGGGCGTAGGAGCGGAAGTATTCGGTGATCGTGATCGGGTCGTATTTATGGGTATGGCATTGGGCGCAGGCCATGGTTGTCCCCATCCAGACGGCGTAGGTCGTATTGACGCGGTCGATGACAGCGGCGGTCCGGAACTCTTCATCGCTCGTGCCGCCTTCGTTCTGCGTCATCGTGTTACGGTGAAAGGCCGTGGCGATTAACTGGTCCTGCGTCGGGGTCGGCAGGAGGTCGCCTGCGAGTTGCTCGACAGAGAAACGGTCGAAGCGTTGGTTGGTATTGAAGGCACGGATGACCCAGTCGCGGTAGGGCCAGATGGTACGTCCAGGGTCGCTGGGGTAGCCGGCACTGTCCGCGTAGCGCGCCATGTCGAGCCAGCCGCGGGCCCAGTGTTCACCAAAGGTGGGTTGCGCTAGGTAATAGTCGACGAGTTCGGTTGGGGTCGCTTGCGCGAAGCGGGTGAGCTCGGCCGGCGTCGGTGGTAGGCCGGTGACGTCGAGCGCAGTGCGGCGAATCAAAAGGCTGCGGTCGGCAGCAGGGGAGAAGCCGAGCTTTTCCTTCTTCAGGCGCTCGAAGAGGAACGCATCGATGGGGTTGGCTTCGCCGTTGGTGGGGACCTTGACCGTGGCCACAGGCTCGTAGGACCAATGCTTACCCCAGCGGGCCCCTTGACGAATCCAGGTCTTCAGTAACGCGAGTTGCTCGGGGCTGATGACCTTGTGCTGCTTGGGCGGCGGCATTACTTCTTCCGGATCTTTCGATTCAATCCGCTGAATGAGCGAGCTGAGCTCGGGCTTACCGGGGACAATCGCGGTGTCGCCCTTGCGGTCGGATTTGGCGGAAGCCTCATCGTCCAGCCGTAGCTTCGCCTTCCGGGCCTTGTCGTCGGGTCCGTGACACGCGATGCAGTTTTCGGAAAGAATCGGGCGAATCTGGCGGCTGAAGTTGATGGGGTCCTCTGCCTGGGCCAAGGGTAGCACCAGAAGGGCGAGGATGGCGGTACGCAGGCGCATAAAGGGGTAGATAGGGTCTGGTTAGGTTTAGTTCCGTTCGGCGTTCTGTAAATCCATTCCGTCTGCCTATCCGGCTTGTCGAGGGCGTTCTTATGCACTAAATGAAAGACCCCATGCGCCTCCCCACGCTTTGCCTCTCGCTTTTATTCGCTTTTGCGGGGGTCTTGCCCGCCGCGGAGACCCCAGCCGTCCCGAAGGCCCCCGATGGCCTAGTTGTCCTGACCTTTGATGATTCCGTGGCCAGTCATGCGACCTTCGTGGCACCGCTCTTGAAGAAGTATGGTTTCGGGGCGACTTTCTATATCACGGAAGGCTTTGAGTTCTTGAAGGATAAGGAGCACTACCTGACTTGGGAGCAGATCAAGGCCCTGCATACGGCAGGGTTCGAGGTGGGTAATCATACCAAGGCGCATAAGGCCGTGAGTGGACAGAAGCCGGCGGACATTGCCGCCGACCTTGAGCACATCGAGAAGCGCTGCATCGAAAACGGTATCCCGGTGCCGACCACTTTCTCCTATCCAGCGTACGCGACCAGTCCGGCCGCGACCGAAGTCCTACGCTCGCGTGGTTATATTCTGGCCCGGGCCGGTGGCGCCCGGGTCTTCGATCCGGCGAAGGATGATCCGCTGACCTTACCGCAGGCCTTCGACAGCAAGCCGGATAGTACCCTAGCGCAGTTTAAGGCCGCTATCGCCCAAGCGCGCGACGGTAAGATTGCGGTGCTCACTTTTCACGGTGTACCTGATATTAAGCACCCTTGGGTTAATACGGACCCGGTGAAGTTCGAAGCCTATATGCAGGCGCTTAAGGAGTCAGGCTGCAAGGTCGTTGCATTGCGCGACCTCGCCCGCTACCTGCCGCCCACGAAGAAATAACCTTCGTCTGTTAGCGCGGCGTGGCGGTGGCCGCGGCGGTTGGTATCAAGTGGAGGGCGTCGAGGATGACGAACCCATCAGTACCCGCGTTGCTGAGCGTGAGCGTGTAGTCGACGCCTTTGCGGAGCCGCACCTGGCCAACGTTACGGAACGCCTCACCAGCCGGCAAGGGAACGGTCTGGTCGACGGTAATCCGCTGCTCCTGTCCATCGCCCGCGATTATAATCGGGAGCCGCTTGGTACGCGTCTCGTGGGCGGAATAGGCCATGCGGAGCGCAAACTCACCATCAGCCGGGCTCTTGAAGCGGAACGTCGCCCGCGACTTTCCATCCGACCGTTGCTCGTCATGGACGTAGCCCGTACCGATATAGGGTTTGAAATTGGTGGAGCGTATCCAGGTGCCCTCGAGCTCGGCGACTTGGTCATCGAGCACCAATCCTTGAGCGGACTTGCTGGGGCTGGCTTCACTGGCTTTCGCGGCCGTCTTGAGGGCTGGTGGGGCAGGTAGTTCGAGGGTTTGTCCTTGGGCCAGCAGACGCTTGCTCAGCTCGGAGTAGGGCAGGTCCTGAACGTTCACGCCACGCTGAGCGGCGAGGGCGGCGGCGACGCCCGCCCCTTGGCCAATCGCCATCCAGGCACCCTCGATACGGAGGGACGACATGGCGACGTGCGTGCTCGCGAGGGCGACAGGGACCAGCAGATTGCTGCATTGTTCTGCGTGCGGCAGGATCGCACGGTAAGGGACCTGGTAAGCGTAGCCGACGCCGGTGCCCGGCACGCGGACTGGCATGATGGTACCCTCATTGATAACGCCGCCCTCCTTGAGGGCCACGCGCTGGCAGTCGTGCGAGTCGATGGGGAAGGAAGAGATCGCGATGGAGTCCGCTTTGCTGGGCGAATCGATAATGTCCTTTTGGGTCAGGACGTAGAGTCCCTTCAGTCGGCGGGACTCGCGGACGTAGAGCGCTGGTGGAAAGTGTGCCGATGTCGTGAACTCATCTTTGCAGAAACCCAGTGAGGCGTATTGGGCTCGAGTCTTTTCGGGCACAGCGGGGTCGGTGCGCAAGAAGTGGAGAAACTCGAGGGTATACTGCTTGTGGGCTTCCCAGAGGCGGGCACGCTCGGCCACATCGGCTGCATGCCAAGTGTTACTGCCGCCGACGAGTCCCAAGGAAATCTGGCCGCCGATGGAGTTATTCCCGTCCAACTTATTACCAGGGAGCGGATAGAGGTCGAACCCGACTCCCCGGATGCCCGCCTTGAGCGCCCGCCGGGCGAGTTCGAACTTTGCTGAATCGTACTTCGTGGGCTCGGGAATTGGTACAAGGTTTGCGGGGTCACGGGTGAGGCAGAGGCGGAAGCTATACGTCATCACGTTGCGGTCACCGGCTTCCTTAGGTCCGGCGTCGGTCCCAGTGATTAAGGGGAGGGGCTTACCCTGTTCATCGAAGCCATTGATGGCCATTTTGGGCTTTGGATACTGCTTGCCGGCTAGCGCTTCACCCTGTTCGGCTTGGCTCTCCCTGCCGATCACCCAAGAGACGCCGGCTGCTGCCATGAGGTCGCCCTCGTAGGTCCCGTCGACAAAGGTTTTTGCGGCAAACGTACCCTGGGATGTACGTAGGACCGTAATCCTTGCCTTGGTCATTTCTACGTTGGTCAGTTGGCAGTTGGTGATGACCGTGACGCCAGCTTCTTTTAACATGGCCTGGGTGACGCGCATCGCCACGTGCGGCTCGAAGGTCCAGAGGATAACTGGCCTCTTATTCATCGGGTCGTAGGGTGCGGGCTGACCGCGGTCGACATAGTCCTTCACGATGCGACGGTTCCATTCCTCAAATAAACCAGTCAATGACTCGCGGCGCATCTGGTTGGAATCGCAGTGGCTGAGTCCGCCGGTGCTGAGTCCACCGATGTGTCCAGTCGGCTCTAGGAGTGTAACCTTAGCGCCCTCCCGAGCTGCCGCGATGGCCGCGCAGAATCCTCCGGGCGTGGCGCCGTACACAATCACGTCCGCCTCGGCGGCCGACAAAAGGCGGGTGAGTTGTAATAGTCCGAGGGTGAGGAGGATCCGCCGCATGTTCTTGATTAGGTTGGGGAGGGGCTGGTTGGGAAGGGTAAAATACGGTGCCAAGGGTGAAGCAAGCAGGGCTAGGGGGTTAGCCTAGCCCTGTCTCTGGCCCTCACTTTTGCACCTTTGCACCGGCCGCAGGCCGATTTGCACCTTTGCACAAAGGACAGCACGTGGTGCTGTCCCTACCTCTGTTAGGCGATCAGCGCCTTGACGATCTTACTTGGCAATACGCCCACCAGTTTTTGGTCGAGGCCTTGATACTTGTAGGTGAAGCGTTCGTGGTCGTAGCCGAGGAGGTGAAGCACGGTCGCATGGAAGTCGCGAATCGGTAGGGGGTCTTTGACGATGTTGTAGCTGAACTCATCGGTCTCGCCGTAGATCTGGCCGCCCTTGGCGCCGCCGCCGGCCATCCACATCGAGAAGCAGCGTGGGTGGTGGTCGCGACCGTAGTTATCCTTGGAGAGTCCGCCTTGGCTGTAGATGGTGCGGCCGAATTCTCCGCCCCAGATAATGAGCGTGTCGTCGAACATCCCGCGTTGCTTGAGGTCTTCAATGAGCGCGTGGCAGGGCTGGTCGACGTCCTTGCACTGGCTGGGCATACGCCCGTTGACGTTGGAGTGGTGGTCCCAGTTATTGTGGTAGAATCTGGACGAAGCGGACGCCGCGTTCAACGAGGCGACGGGCCATGAGCACGCTGTTCGCAAAGCTACCGCGTTTGCGGGCTTCTTCGCCGTAGAGCTTAAAGATATGCTCGGGCTCCTTGGTGAGGTCGGTTAATTCTGGCACGCTGGCCTGCATGCGGAAGGCCATCTCGTACTGCTTAATGCGCGTATGCGTTTCGGGGTCGCCCACGGCTTCGTAGTTGAGGCGGTTGAGCTGGTTGATGCCGTCAATGGTCTGCTTGCGCAGGTCCTGGGCACCCCAGGGGGGTTGTTGATGAACAGGATCGGATCGCCCTTGCTCCGGAATGAGACCCCGGCGTGTTCGCCAGGCAGGTAGCCGCTGGACCAGAGGCGGCTAGAGATCGCCTGTTCTTGGTCGCGGTTCGTTGGCGTTGCGATGAGTACGACGAACGAAGGTAGGTTATCGTTGGCCGAGCCTAGGCCGTAAGAGGCCCACGAGCCGAGGCAGGGGCGACCGGTAATCTGGTTCCCGGTCTGCATCGCGCAGATAGCGGGCTCGTGGTTAATGGCCTCGGTGTTGAGCGAGCGCATCCAGCAGATATCATCGGCGTTCTTGGCGAGGTTAGGCAGGAGTTCGGTGTTCATCCATAGGCCACACTTGCCGGCTTGGCTGAATTTAAACTTAGACGGGGCGACCGGGAAGCGCGTCTGGCCGCTCGTCATGGTCGTCAGGCGTTGACCATTGCGGATGCTGGCCGGAGGTCCTTGTCGAACATCGCCTGCATCTCTGGTTTGTAGTCAAAGAGGTCCATCTGGGCGGGACCACCGACCATGTGCAGGTAGATGACGCGCTTGGCCTTGGGCAGGTGTTGCGTGCTCATCGCGCCGGGGGCGGCGTGGGCGAGCGACCGACCGAGTAGGCTCGTCAAGGCGGCCGCACCGAGGGCATTAGCGCCTTGGCCGAGGAAGCGGCGGCGGGTCTGGAGGCTATTCCATTCGTTGAGAATCGACATAGGTTTTATTTGTTGAGGACTTCGTCCAGGTTAAGGAGTTGGCTGCAGAGCATGGTCCAAGCGGCGAGCTCGGGTTGGGGTAGAGCGGGGTCAGCGGGTGAGTCGCCGACCTTGAGGAGCGCTTCGGCGTCGGCCGGTTGGCGCGTTGTAATGCTTTTTAAGGTTCGCTAGGCTGCCGCGCACAACGGCGAGTTCCGCGGGCTTGAGTGGACGGGCCAGGAGGCGTTCAGCGGCGAACTGGAAGCGAGCGTCGTCTTCCTTGGCGGCGCCAAGCGTGCGCTGGGCGAGTTGGCGCGAGGCCTCGATATACTGCGGGTCGTTCAAGATTACCAAGGCTTGCAGCGGGGTGTTGGTGCGGTCGCGGCGGACGCAACTCACCTCGCGTGAGGGGGCGTTGAAGAGGTCGAGGCTGGCCGGTGGAGCCATGCGGCGCCAATAGTTGTAGAGCGAGCGGCGGTAGAGGTTCTCACCCTTGTCAGGGCGATACGCCTGGATGCCGACACCGACGACTTCCCAGATATTTTCCGGCTGGTAGGGCTTCGTTCCGGGTCCACCCATGCGAGGCGACATCGTCCCGCTGGCGGCGAGCGCTTGGTCGCGGATCATTTCAGCATCCATGCGGAAGCGCGGGCCGCGACTGAACAGGCTGTTATCACGATCCTTCTCGACCTTGACGGGAGTCTGCACAGCAGCTTGCCGGTAGGTGGCCGAAGTTAAGGCGAGGCGGTAGAAGGCCTTAACGTCCCAGCCAGAGCGGCGGAACTCGATAGCCAGCCAGTCGAGTAACTCCGGGTGCGTGGGCAGCGAGCCCATGATGCCGAAGTCCTCGGAGGTCTTGACGAGCCCTTGGCCGAAGAGCTCTTGCCACATGCGATTAACCGTCACGCGAGCGGTGAGGGTGTTCTCTTCGCTGACCAACCAGCGGGCGAGGCCGAGGCGGTTCTTGGGGCGTCGGCGGGGAGTTTGCCGAGGGCGGCGGGGAACTTCCGCGGCGACTTTGTTCACCCTTCTTTCATAAGCGCCACGAATCAGGATGTTGGCCGTCGGCATCATATCCTTACGCTCTTCTTGGATGTGCGTAATCGGGCTACGGTCTTGATGGATTTGAGCTCGGCTTCGAGTTGCTGCTGACGGGTGGCGGCGACTTGGACGTCGGCGCGGCTGACGCCGATATAGTAGTCGAGCAGCTTTTCTTTGGTCTTGGGTTAGGCTTGGCGGTGAGGAGGGCGCGCAGGTCGTCGACCTTCGCAAGCACGTTAGCCTCGGAGCCAGTGAGGGCCCGGTTGTAGAAGCGTAGCTCTTGAGCGGCGCCGTCGAAGAACTCGCTCGTGCTGCGTTGACCGAGGCGAGTCGGGGTCTTGGCTTGGCTGGAGGTCGTCAGTTTGTTGACCTCGAGGTTTAGTGGTGCCATCACGCCATCCACGTAGAGTTTAATCCCCTCGGCCTTGCCACTGCCGTCGTAGGTCAGGAAGACGTGCTGCCACGTGTCCTTCTTGGCGATGGCCTTGGCGGTGGTGACTTTGATGGCGTCGTTGGGCCAATTGCTGATGAGGTAGAAGCCGTAGTTGGCGTTAGCGAGAAAGAGCGACCAGCCTTGCGCGGGCCTTCGGGTCGTCCATGCGGGCGACAAGTGCTTGGTTGCCTGTCAAGGCAGTGGGGCGGAACCAGCCACCGATAGAAAAGGGCTTTTTCGTATCGAAGTTACCGACCTCGCCGAGGTCGAGGTTGGCGCCTTTCTTGACGGCGATGGCGCTGCCATGGCGGCCTTCCTTAATCCAGGTGGGGGCCGTGCCGTTGACCTTGGTCTGCGCAGGGATACCGGCGCCTTCGTTAAGCGCGAGGCGGCCAAGAAGACCTTGCGTGGGGATGTCCTTGTCGAGGTCGGCCGGCTTGAGCTTGGCGAACCAAACGTCGAAGTCCTTAATGGCTGCGTTTCGGAGGTCGCCCGCTTGTTTCTTGGTGGCTTCAATCTCCTTGGGGAGCGCGTTCCAGCGTGGACGGTCGGCGTCGCTCGGCAGGGTGAGTACCGCGCCCCGGCCGTCCTTTACGTTACCGTCGAGGCCGGGTTGGGTCGTATTGCGGAAGAAGGCCGCCAGCGAGTAGAAGTCCTTGGCCGTGAACGGGTCGAACTTGTGGTCGTGGCACTGGGCGCAATTAGTGGTCAGGCCTAAGTAAACCCAGCCGATGGTCTGGACGCGGTCAGCGGCGTAGTTGGCGAGGTTTTCTTCGACGATGGTGCCGCCCTCGTTGGTGGTGGCGTTACAGCGCTGTAGGCCGGTAGCAATCAGCTGCGACTCCGTCGGGTTGGGTAGGAGGTCACCGGCAATCTGCTCGACCGTAAACGTATTGAACGGCTGATTGGCGTTAAACGATTTCACGACCCAATCGCGGTAAGGCCACATCTCGCGAGGGTTATCAAAGTGCAGGCCGTGCGAATCGGCGTAACGGGCGGCGTCGAGCCAGTAGCGGGCCCGGTGTTCACCGTAGGCCGTGGTGGCCATGAGTTCGTCGACCAGCGTACGCACCTGTGCGTCGTTCAGGCGGCTACCATCCTTGGGTAAGTGCTTGGCGAGAAGTTCAGGCGAAGGCGGGAGGCCAGTGACGTCGAGCGCTAGGCGGCGAATGAGCGTGCGGGCATCGGCCTCGGCGGCGGGCTGAAGTCCGGCAGTCTTGAGCTTGGCGAGGACGAAGCTGTCGATGGGGTTCTTGGCCCAGCCGCTCTTATCGGCGGGGGCCGTGACTGCGACGGGCGGCACAAGGGACCAGTGCGGCTGCCATTTGGCCCCTTGTTCGATCCAAGCCTTAATCGTGGCGATCTGCTCTGGCCTGAGCGACTTGTGCGACTCCGGCGGCGGCATGATCTCGTCTTCGTCCTTGGAGATAATGCGCTGGTAGAGGGTGCTCTTGTCGGGCTGACCCTTGATGATGGTTGGCGGTTCTTCCTTGCCGTCCTTAGTCAGGCGCTTGGCGAAGAAGCCGGCTTCGGTGTCGAGGCGGAGGCCGACCTTGCGCGTGCCGGGATCAGGGCCGTGGCAGTGGAAGCAGTTGTCGGCGAGGAGCGGGCGGATGTCGCGGTTGAACTCGACGGGATCCGCGGCGAAGGAAGCGGTTACGAGGAAAGGCAGGAGCGTTAAGAGGGGCTTACGCATGAAGTTGGGGTGTCTTGAATAAAAGAGGTTAATAGCAGAGGGGAAGCCGGATTCCCACTTTGTCCAATAAAGAGTAGGTACCGGGACGGGTTGTTCCACGCCTAGGTATTAAATACCACCCTCCTGACGGACGGATTACCTCAGAACTCCCAGCGGCGGGGGGTACCTTGGGCTGGGGTCAGGACGATGTCGTCCAGGTCCACCGCAGCGGAGCCCGAGGGCAGGTAGAGTCGGAGGATGCTCGCTGCTTGCTTAGCGTTCAATTCCACCGTGATGGTCTGCCAGGCGGCTTCGCCGGAGGTCCGGTAGGGGACCGAGAGCATCTCGGCGCCGCCCGCGGAGCCAAGCAAGGTCACCTTTCCTTCGCCAGCCTGTGGGGCGCGGATGCGGAAGGATAGCTTGGCCGGGCCGACGCTGAGGCCGGCACCGACACCGATGAAAGAGCCTTCGCCCCTGGATTCAAGGTGCAGGACTCCTTCGGTGACCACGGCTTTGCCAGCGCGGTTTTTCCAGCCGCCGGGGAGGTCGTCCGGGGCGAGGGCCTTCTTCGGAGCGGCCGCCTTGGGGGTGCTCTTCCCGAAGTTGGGATTCAGTTTTGGAATAACCGCTTCGGTGTCCTTGAGGAAGTCGGTGATGAGTCCATTGAGTTCCTTCACGAGCTCGGGCTTCTCCTTGGCGAGGTTGCGGCGTTCGCCGAGATCGTTCTTCAGGTCGTAGAGCTCGAGGTCATCCGATCCGTCGTCATTGCGCGCGTAGAAGCGGAGGAGTTTCCAGTCGCCCCTGCGCACGTAGGTGCCGGCGTAAAAGCCATCCATGACGGAGTCGCGCGTGGCATTCCCGTGGGGGAAGTGGCAGAAGACGCGATCGCGGGGCGATTGGCCGCCGAGCAGGGCCTTGGACTGGTCGTGGCCATCGAGTTTGAGGCCGGCGCGCGGCGTAAGGCCTGCGAACGAGAGCAAGGTTGGGTAGAAGTCGACGGACTGGAAGAGCATGTCGCTGGTGGCGCCGGCCTTGGCCTTGCCGGGCCAGGTAAAGATAAACGGCTCGCGGGTGCCGCCTTCGTAGAGCGAGGCCTTGCCGCTGCGGAGGGGCAGGTTACTGGTGGCCGGGATGTCGGCGTATCCCTCCGGATCGGTCTTCTTGGGCGGGTAGGCGTAGCCGCCGTTGTCAGAATAAAACACGATGATGGTGTTGTCGGCGATACCAGCGTCGTCGACGGCCTGAAGGAGTCGGCCGATGCCGTCGTCGAGGGTCTTCACCATCGCGGCGTAGAGGGGGTTGTGCTGCGGGTTCTTCGGGTCGGCCTTGGCCTTGAAGTATTCGATGTAATCCGCGCGGGCGTTCCACGGGCCATGGACCGAGAAGGCCCAGTAGTTCAGGTAGAACGGCTTATCCTTATGGGCCGCGATATACTTCGCGGCTTCCTTGGACATGCGGTCTTCGATGTTTACGCCGACCTCGTCCGTGATGGCAGGATCCTTGATGAACTTCCAGGGAGCGAGGTAGCTGTTACCGGGGCCAGGGGCGCTCGGTGTGTGCGGGAAGTCGACGTCGAAGCCCTGGTCCTTAGGCTCATAACGGTCGCCGGGCTTGAGGTTTTGGCCGAGGTGCCACTTGCCGAAGTGCGCGGTGGCGTAGCCGGCTTCCTTGAAGGCTTCAGCCAAGGTGAAATATTCAGGCTTCAGTCGGGTGATGCTGTTGGCCACGAGCATGCGGGTTTTACCGTTCTCGTTCTCGGCGAGGTTTTTCTCGAGCTGCACCGTCGGCAGATGACAGACCGGCGCGGTGATGCCGGTGCGAGCGGGGTATTGGCCGACGAGGATGCTTGAGCGCGTGGGCGAGCAGAGCGGGCTGGCGGCGTAGGCCTGCGTGAAGCGCGTGCCGCGTTTGGCCAAGCGGTCGAGGTTCGGGGTCTCGTAGAACGTGCTGCCGAAGCAGCCGAGGTCATGCGCACCAAGGTCGTCGGCGAGGATGAAGATCACGTTCGGCTTGTCGGCGGCTACCGCTGCGAGCGGAGCAAGGAGGAAGGCAAGGAAGCGCATGGTCTGTTCGACGGAAAGGTCTGCGTTCGGGGTGGACGCACGGATATTAATGTTCCCCCGTTTAGCACAGTCAACTCCCCCTGTTTTTTTACTCGATGAAGATGAGTTCGTTGCTGTTGAGCAGGGCGCGGCAGAAGGCGGGTTTGCCGTACCGGGCGATCAACTTTTCGGCGGCGGACCGTTCGACTGCCGTGGGCCGGCGTTGTAAGGCTTGAGAGTAAGCTTGGCCGATGGGGTCGGGTCCGTTGAGGCGGGCGGCGAAGGCCTTGGCCATGTCCAACGTGAAGCTGTGATTGAACAGGGTAAGGGCCTGCAATGGAGTCGTGGTATTAGCCCGCTTGGGTGAAGCGAAGGCGATGTCGGGCAGGTCGAAGTCGTTGAGGACGTCGACGATACTGGCGCGGGCGTTCTGGTGATAGATGGCGCGGCGGTAGGTTTCCGGGCCCTGCGTCTCGAGCGGAATGTAAGTCGAGACGTTGTTCGAGAGGTAGCGGTAAAGCCGGAAGCCGGGGCCACCCATGGGTTCTAATTTTAATTCACCGGCGGTCGCGAGCAGGGTATCGCGGATTTCTTCTGCACTCAGACGGCGCGGCGGGAAGCGCCAGAGTAGGCGCGCATGCTTGTCGGCCCGTGCGGCGTCCGCGTTGAATTCGGCGGACTGCAAGTAAGTCTGTGAGAGGACGATCTCACGATGGAGCGCTTTGACCTTCCAGCCATGTTTTAGTAACCGTTGCGCCAGGAAGTCGAGGAGCTCTGGGTGCGTGGGTTGGCTGCCCATGAAGCCGAAGTCGCTGGGGGTATCCACGAGCCCCGTGCCGAAGTGGTAATGCCAAAGGCGGTTGGCCAGCACGCGCGCGGTGATGGGATTGTCCTTGGTGATCCAGTTAGCCAACGCTACCCGGCGTTCCCCTTCGTCGGCATTGGCCTTTAATGTATAGTGAGGTGTGACCAGGTCGAGGACGCTGAGGCTGGCGGGGACGACTTGGCCAGCGGGCTTGGCTGGGTCACCGCCTTTCTGCACAAACGTCGCTTCAGGCTTGGGCTGGTGTATCCCGACCCAGGCGGAGGGGAGCTTAGGGACGGCCGCGATTTGTTTATCGACGGCGGCTAGCTGCGGTCCGAGCTGGGCGAGTCGTTGGGCTACTTCCGGCGTGGTGGCTTCCTTCCGGACGCGTTCGAAGGCGTGCGCGGGTGACCAGGCGGCCCGGTCATACGAATCGGCTACTTTCTTCCAGGCCTTGCCGTCGAGGGAGACGAACATCTCGTATTCGCAGGGCGTGGGACCTTGCGAGTTATCGCGGAGGACGCGCCCCTTGGCGGTGCGATAGGCGAGGCGGTTAATCTGCTCAACGCGGGGGAGGGTGATGACGAGTTCGGCTGGTCGGCCAATATACCACTGCGCCCCCTCGTCACCGTCGATGGTGAGTGCAGCACTATAAGCGGCAGGGAAGTCCTCCGCCGTAGCGCCCTTTACGCCTGCCGCCTTGGAGCCATTCGAGGCCAGCGCGACATTACGCGGGGTGGGTTCGTCGGTCCAGATTTCGAATTCCGAAATACGGCCACCGACACCAGTCAGTGGGCTAGCAGAGGTGGCGGAGATCGTGAGTTTGACGTATCGGGCGGCGACCGTGGTGATCTTTTCTTCGGTGAGTAAAGAATCCACCTTGGGGCGTGGGTATTGTCGGGCGGCGAGTAAGGCCTTGGCCTTGGCTTCAATCGCCTTGGTCAGCTCGGCTTGCTCAGCGATAACCTTGCCGCGCTCCTGGTTCAGTACACCGATGGCGGCGTTGAAGGCCTTGGTCTGTTCAAGCGTCGCAAGCGTTCGGCGCCCATGCACGACGCCTTCAAAGGCAGCGCGGATACGGTAGTAATCTTCGGTCGGGATGGGGTCGAACTTGTGGTTATGGCAACGGGCGCAGTTAATGGTGAGACCGAGGAATGCGCCTCCGGTGGCGGTGACCATGTCGTCGAGCGTAGCGGCGCGGATGACCTTCTGGGCGACGGAGTCCTGATTGTCGACGTTGTCATAGGGTCCAGCGACGAGGAACGCGCTGCCGATCTCGATTTCAGGTTGGAATTTGCCGAGTACGTCGCCGGCGAGGTGCTCGCGTATTAGTTGGTCGAAGGGCTTGTCGTCGTTGAGCGAACGAATGACGTAGTCGCGGAAAGGGTAAAGGTCATCGACGATAACGTTGCGTTCGAACCCGTTGCTCTCGCCGAAGCGGACGATGTCGAGCCAGTGGCGGCCCCAGCGTTCGCCATAGCGAGGGGAGGCCAGCAGGCGGTCGACGAGGGCTTCGGTTGCTTGGCGGGCGTCGGCCTGGTGGGCGACAACGAAGGCATCGACCTCCGCTTGCGAGGGCGGGAGGCCGGAGAGATCATAGCTGAGGCGGCGGATGAGCGCCTGTGGCTTAGCGGGGGCGCTGCGGGAGAGTTTCCGCTCGGCGAGCTTGGCGTCGATGAAGCCGTCGATCTCGGCGTGCTTGAATTCCTTGGCGAGCGGCTGGAGTGACCACCAGGACTTATCGGCCCGCTTAACCTCGCTGGTAGACTCCGTCCGCGGATCGGGGGCACCCATCTTGATCCAGGCGGTCAGGTCGGCCAGCACCGCGTCAGGCAGCTTCGGCTTCTTTGGCGGCATCTCCATGTCAGGTTCCAGGTGTCGGACGAAGCGTAGGAACAGGCCCTCGTCCGGCTTGCCCGGGACGATCGTCGGGAGACCTGATTCGCCGCCTTTTTGCCAACCGGCCTTGGAGTCGAGGTAAAGCCCGCTTTTTAGTTTCTTCGCCTTGGTGCTGTGACACTCGTAGCATTGCTCGATGAGAACCGGGCGAATCTTCTGCTCGAAGAACGCGACGCTGGCAGGGTCGTCCGCGGCTGCCGTGACGAGCGGTGCCAGTAGGAGTGCGGACAGCAGGATTCTCATGCGAGGATCGGCTTGATGACGTGCCCATGCACGTCGGTGAGGCGACGATTCACGCCGTTGTGGTAATAGGTCAGCTGCTCGTGGTTCAGGCCGAGGAGGTGCAAGACCGTCGCGTAGAAGTCATAGCAGGTCGCCACGTCTTTGACGCTCCGGCGGCCGAAGTCATCGGTGGCGCCGTAGGACATGCCCCCTTTGACGCCTGCCCCCATCATCCAGGTCGTGTAGGCATCCGGGTTGTGGTCGCGTCCAGTCGTACCAACTTGATGGGTCGGCATACGGCCGAATTCGGTGCACCAGATAACGAGCACATCATCGAGTAAGCCACGCTGCTTGAGGTCGGCGAGCAGGGCGGCCGTGGGTTGGTCAAAGACCGGGCAGTGTCGGTCGTAGTCGGCTTTGAGAGTACGGTGTGCGTCCCAATTGAGGAGCCCATCGACATTACTTGCCCGGGAAGCGCAGTAGAGGCTAACGAAGCGCACCCCCTGTTCGAGGAAGCGGCGCGTCAGTAGGCAGTTCTTGGCATAGGCCGCCTTAAGTGGGTTCTTGTCGCGGGTGCCGTAGAGTGCGTGGACGTGTTCCGGCTCACGGGAGAGGTCACTCACCTCTGGTGCCGCCAACTGCATTTTCGCTGCGAGCTCATAGGCTGCGATACGGGCACGAAGCTCGTCGTTCCCGCGGTGAGCTTCAGCGTGCTCGGTGTTTGTCGTGCGGAGGAATTCGCGGGTCGCGTCGTCTTCGGCGAGCGTGATGTTAGCAGGTCGGCCCAAGTTTCGTAAGGCCTGTTGGGCGGCCATGCTCACTCCTTGGTGGCGGGCAGGTAGGAAGCCGTTGCCCCAGTTTGCTTTACCATTCGGAGGTTCGCCGCGCGTATCTTGCACGGAGATATAGGTTGGCAGGTTTTCGTTGAGCGAGCCGAGTGCGTGACTAACCCAGGCGCCGCTACTGGGGTAGCCTTCGCGGGTGAAGCAGGTATTCATCGCGATACAGGCTGGTCCGTGGGTATTACTCCGCGAGGTCATCGAATGGATGAACGCCATGTCGTCGACGTGTTGGGCCATGTGCGGCAAGTTCGAGCTGATCATCTTACCGCTCTGCCCGGCCGGCTTGAACGCCCACGGGGACTTCATCAGATTGCCGTTCTTGCCTTGGAAGGTCACTTCGATTGGGCCGGGCAGGGGCGTGCCGTCATATTTATCGAGGAGTGGCTTATGGTCCCAGAGGTCGATGTGCGAAGCCGCGCCCGGGCAGAAGATTTGCAGTACCTGTTTGGCCTTCGGAGCGAAGTGGGCGCCCGGCGGCACCACCACCCCGAAGTCGTCCATCAGCAGCCGCGACAAGGCCAAGCCCGTCATGCCCGTGGTCATGGCACCAAGGAAACGGCGGCGGGTTAGGTCGAGCGAGTCAGCCATGGGGTATGCTTATACAACGATTGTTCTGACAGGTTGCTAGCCCCCATGTTTCAGGTCCGGCACTATTATCTCATAGTGACCGGCAGGGGGGATGGAGACTTTGGCCGGCCTGCCCCCTGGTTCGCCCCCGCGGCTTAGCGCGACCGGAATAGGTCGCTAGTCATACACTCGAAGACGAGGCTACGCAGGCCGAGGCCCTGCTGCTTCACCTTCTCGTGGATGCGGTCGATGGCGAACTCGTCGGCGGGCTCCATGAGGCGCCCGGTGCTGTAGGCGAGTAACTGGCGAATCAGGTGGCGGGTGAACTGTTCTTCGCGCTTCTGGTGTAGGATGTCGCGGAAGCCGGCGAAGTCTTTGTAGGTCTCGCCGGAGGCGAACTCGCCAGAGGTGTCGATCTTGGGCGCCGCACCCGTCTTCGGCTTCGGATAGGTGCTACGCCAGCGGCCGACCGGGTCAAAGGACTCCAAGCTGAAGCCGAGCGGGTCGATCTTACGATGGCACTCGGCGCAGGCGCGGTCGATACTGTGCTTGGCGAGGCGCTCGCGGATTGTGGTCGTGCCGCTGACGTCGGGTTCGATGGCGGGCACAACATCCGGTGGCGGTGGCGGCTTGATGCCGAGGATGTTCTCGCTGACCCAGGCCCCGCGGGTGACGGGCGAGGTTTCGACCCCGTTGGCGCTGACCGTCAGCACGGCCGCCATGCCGAGCAGGCCACCGCGGTGCTTGTCGTCCTTGAGACTGACCTTCTGAAAGCCGTCGGCCAGGCGCAGGGTCTTCTGCGCGGGTAGGTTGTAGTGCTTCGCGAGCTTCTTGTCCACGAAGGTGTGCTCTGCGTACAGAAATTGGGTCACCGGGCGGTTCTCCTTGAGCATTTCGCTAAAGAATAAACGCACCTCGGCTTTCATCGACGCGGGTAGGTCTTCGGCGTAGTAGGCGCGATTCGATTCGCGTGGGGGTGGCATGCCACCGAGGTCCCGCAGGTTCAGCCAGCTGTCGAGGAAGCCGTTGATGAAGCCATTGACGCGTTCATCGGCCAGCAGGCGGGCGATTTCCTTCTTCAGTTCCGCATCGCCAGTGAGTTTGCCCGAAGCGGCGGCGGCGAACAGGGCCTCATCGGGCGGAGCGGCCCAAAGGGCGTAGGCGAGGCGGGTGGCGAGGTCGTCAGCCTGTAGACGTCGGTCGCTCTCCTTAGTGACCTCGCTGAGGTAAAGGAACGAAGGCGAGCAGAGGATGAGTTTGACCACGTCGAGCGCGGCCTGGCGCGGTGCGGCTTTTTCGGCGAGCCGCTTTTCGTACATGGTGCGAATCGACGTGCGGTCGGCGTCCTGGAGCGGACGGCGGTAAGCTTTCGTCGCAAAGGCGAGTAGCTGGTCAAGTGCGCGTCCTGGCTGAAAGCCCTCCTTGCCGAAAACGGCGATCTCCTCGGCACCGCCCATTGGTTCGGCCACCGGGCCCTGGATGACGATCTCGCTGATACGGATGTGCGGCAATTTACCTTCCTTGAGAATGTGTGAGCGACCGACGCCCGAGGAGCCGACCGGCGTCGAGAACTCCTTCTCGTAGCGTTTATTAATCGTCAGCACTGAGGCGCGCGATTCATAGGGGCCGTTCGGGAAGATGAAGCGCGGGGTCTGGCCGGCCTCGAGCCAGACGCGGAACTTCAGCCGGGTCGGCACTTTATCGGGCACCACGCTGCTGGCGAGCAGTGGCTCGATGGCCTGCGGGTAATGGATGTGACCCTTGGTGATATCGCCGGGCACGATGCCGAGGATGAAAGGCTCCGAGAGGTCGATGCCGAAGATAGCAGGATCGTAATGCGTGTCGCGATGCATGGCTGTCGCCTCGACCTCGATGTCGTAGAGTCCGGAGACCGTCACGCCTTGCCTGAAGTCCTCGATGTGGCCGTAGCCGCCCTGGCGGGTGTCGGTGTTCGGCTGTTCATATATATTGAGGTAGCGGAAGTTGAAGGCGCTCTTATGTGAGCCCGTTAGCTCTTCGTACTGGATGAAGTTGCTGTTAAAACGCCAGGTCTTCGGCGCGGTGGCCGGCTTCCCAAGGCGGGTTTCGACGAGACGGTTGGCCGACAGGAAATACTGGTCGACCAGGAAGCCCGAAGTCACCAGCGACTGGCCGATGGTATCCAGGTGGCGGGCGGTCTTTTCCTTGGGAAAGTCGGCGGTTAGCCCGAGGGTGTCGATGCGGCGACCGAACAAGGTCGCGAGCGTGTTCTCATACTCGCGGTTGGAGAGCCGGCGCAGGACGGTGCGTGAGCCGGAACTCTGCAGTGAAGCCTGCGCCGCCGCGGTGCCGTCACGCAGGGTGCGGATCATCGCGAGGCGCTCGTCGTCGCTGGGCTGGTCGGCCTTCTTGGGCGGCATCTCGCGCAAAGTCAGTTGGTCGATGATGTCGCGCGCCTCAATCGCCGCGGGAAGCGTCTTCAACGGCAGTGTAAACTTATCGAAGGAACGGTCGCCCTTGTGGGTGGCGGCATCGTGGCACTCCATGCAGTAGCGGTTTAGGAACTGCTCCACTTGCTTCGCCGGCGCCTCGGCGGCGGGTAGGAGGCCAGCCGTAAAGACAGTGGCGATGACCAGTAGGGCCCGTCGAGCGGACGCCATGGGTCGGAATGCCGGAATAAAATACACGTCAGCGGTCGAGGCCGGGGTTCAGGAGAACCGCCCCGTACTGCTGCCGAAGGCTGCCGTTTCCACGCCCATCTTTTGGGCGATATCGACGAAGAGGTTGCAGAGCGGAACCTTGTGCCTGACCTCGCGCGCGACTTCGCGGAAGCGGCCATGCTGGTAGCCGCCGCCCGCGAGCAAGATCGGCAGGTCGGTGTTCCGGTGCGAGTTGGCGTCGCCCATGCCGCTGCCGAATAACACCGTGGTGGAGTCGAGCAGGGTGCGTTCGCCGTCCTTCAGCTGCGCGAGGCGTCCAACGAACTTACCATACTGTTCGATCTGATAGCGCTCGAGGGTGATGAGGGCGGCGATGGACTCGGCGGAGTTGCCGTGGTGGGAGAGGCCGTGATAGTCCTTTTTGATGCCGAGATTCTGGGGCAGGAAGTCGCCGCCGACTTCCAACGTGGCGATGCGGGTGCTGTCGGTGTGCAAGGCGAGCGCGATGAGCTCATACATGAGCGGTAGGTCGTCGACTGCGTTACGGTTGGCTGGCTTGCTGAAGGGCGCCGCCGGCTTGGGGAGATGGGTCCAGCGCTGACGCAGTTCGAGGCGCTTTTCGACATCGCGTACGGACGTGAAGTACTCTTCGAGTTTGGCCTTATCCTCTTGGTTGACCTGTCCGGAGAGGCGCTTCGCCTCTTCGCGTACGGAATCCAAGATCGAGGCCTGCACGTGATTTTCTTGTTCGCGACGGACGCGACGGTCCGCGGAGTCGCTGACGAAAAGCTTGTCGAATAGTTCGGCCGGGTTGGTGATCGGCGGCACGCGAACGCCGGACTTCGTCCAGGCGAGCTGGCAACCGCCGTGGATGCCGCCCTCGGAGCCGACGGTGAGAGAGGAGAATCTGGTCTGGTGACCGAGCTCCTCGGCGAGGAATTGGTCGAGCGAGACGTTGCCGTCTGGGCGATTCTGCGCCTCAGAATTAAGCACACCGGAAAGGAAGGAGTGCACCGCGAAGTGGCCGCCTTTGACGCCGTGGTCGAGGCCACGGAAAACGGTCATGAGTTCGCGATGCGCCCAGATGGGCTCCAACAGGGTCGTCTTTTCGTACTCGCGTCCGGTGGTGGTCGGGAAAAACTTCTTGGTCTGGTAGCCGAGCAGGTTGCCGATTGCCACGAAGCGGCGGGCGCCGATGCCAGCACCTTTGTCCACCTGCACGGTGGGGTTGCCGCTGAGGGCCTTCGCGCTGAGCGAGCATAAGCCAGGGAGGGCCAGGGTGGCTCCCAAGGAACGGAGGATGAAACGTCGACGATTCATTTTAGGGGGCAGGCAACTAAAGGGGTACCCTTGTTTTGTGCCAGCCGGACAAGCCAATGCGAGCCTTTCCTTGGCTGTCGGGGAGTCGTTTTTGAGGCGTCGCGCATGGGGTCCTGCCTGTTATTGACCGCTTGATAGGCCCTTTGTTCCGAAGGGTGGCGCTATCCTATTGATTTGGTTTCCAAACAAAACGGCCCGCCGAGTGGCGGGCCGTGAGGGAGGGGCTCTGGGGGGTTACCGCTTCTTCTTGGCGGTCAGTTTTGGTGGCTCCGGGATCTCGTACTGTTTCTTGAGCGCAATAAGGCGTGCCTTGAGTCGCTCGACTTCCCCTGCGTATGCGGGGTTTTTGTAGGCATTGTGCATTTCTTGGGGGTCGTTCTTAAGGTCATAGAATTCCCAGGCGTCGTAGTCGTAGAAGTGGATGAGTTTGTAGCGTTCATCCCGCACGCCCATATGGCGCGGCATATTATATTCGCCGCGGGCTTTCGGAGTACCGCCGTCGTAATAGGTGTAAAGAACGTCCTTGCGCCAGTCGGCTGGGGTGGCGCCGCCGAGTAACGGTTGAAGTGCTAGGCCATGTACCTCCTTGGGTACGGCGAGTCCGACCACCGAGAGAAGCGTCGGAGCCAGGTCGATGTTCTGGACCAGCGCGTCGACGCGCGTACCCGGGTTGATATTTCCGGGCCAGCGGATCAGGAGCGGGAACTTAAAACTTTCTTCATACATCCAGCGCTTCTCTGCCCAGCCATGCTCACCGGTAAAGAAGCCCTGATCGGAAGCATAGATGACGATGGTGTTCTTGCTTAAGCCGGATTCATCAAGATAGGCGAGGATGCGCCCCACGTTCGCGTCAAGGCCGTCCACGCAGCGGACGGTGTCCGCGATGTAACGCTGATACGCGTAGCGAACGCCGTCCTTGCCGTTGAGTTTACCAGCGGCTTTCAATCGGGCGTATTCGCGATTACGAGGGTCGTAGGCCTTGTGCCAGACCGCACGTTGGGCAGCGTTCATATCCTCAAGGAAGTGAGGCATTTTTTTAGGGTCTGCAGCGAGCTCTTCCTGGGTTGGGCCGATATTGAGTCCGGGTCCGTCCATACCGCTGATTTTCATCCAAGTATCCGCCACGAACGGCTGGCGGGTGGCGTAATTATCGAACAACGAAGGAGGTTCCGGGAAGGTCACGCCGTCGTAGGAGGCCATGTCTTTAAGGGCAGGGGTGCGCGGCGTGTGGGGAGCTTTGAATTGAGCGCAGAGCAGGAAGGGTTTCGCGTCGTTCCGTTGCTTCATCCAGGCGATGGCTTTGTCGGTGATGATGTCGGTCGAATAGCCTTCGCTTTTGGAGGGGCCAGCGGAGCTGATGAATTCCGGGTTGTAATAAGAACCTTGGCCGCCGGAGCCTGATAGGACATCCCAGTGCTGGAACTCATCGGTCGGATTACCCTTCAGGTGCCACTTGCCGATGACGGCGGTCTGATACCCAGCCTTGCCCAGCTCGCGGGAGTAGACCCATTGTTTGCCGTTCCATTTGGAGCTGTTACCCAAGACGCCGTTGGCGGTGCTATGTTTGCCGGTCAGGAAGGACGCACGGCTCGGGCAGCAGATTGAATTACCGACGAATGCGTGGGTGAAGATCGCGCCCTCATGCGCAATCCGGTCGAGGTTCGGCGTCTTGTTGATGGAGCCGTCATAGGCCCCGATCGCGCGCAGTGCGTGATCGTCGCTGAATAGGAAGAGGATATTAGGCCTCGCAGCGACATCGGCCGCGTGGAGTGGCGTGAGAGGTATCAACGCCAGGGCGATGAAGAGGGTGCAGAGGAAATTCATTTTTTCGTTCGATGTATTCTAGGGCTTTTGAGAGTGATTCGGCGTTGCAGAGGTTATGGCGCATGTCGGGGACGTCGATGAGCAGGGCGTTAAAGCCCTCGGGCTTATATCCGCCGGCATAGATATCCTTGATGTAATGGTTCCGGAAGTCACCCGGCCCGGTGATGAAGACGAACCGTACGCTCTTCTTGGCTTCAAGTGCGCGCTTGGCGTCGGGGATCCCGCCGTAGTCTGAACTTTTCTTGAATTCCTCGTCGGTCACGGCGACGCGTGGGACCGGTTTGTAGAAGTCAGCGCCGCAGCTTTGAATCGTCCCGCGCCAGGTTTCCGGGTGCTTGAAGGCCGACATGCCAGCCACGCGGGCGCCGCCGGAGTATCCGGCCACGTAAATCCGTTTCGGGTCGATAGGGTAGTACTTCTTGATCAGCAGGGCGGAGGTGAGGGCTCGGGCATCCCGAAGTCCGAGCGACTCCTTGTTTCCCGCATTCTGGGGCGCGATATAGATGAGCTTGTGTTCGTCCAGGACAGGAATCCATGTCGCCGGACAGCCCATCTTGGCTTGCGGCCCGCTGATGAAAACCACGACCCCGTAGGTCGCTTGCGGAGTAAAGTCAGCGGGCAGTCGGATATGGAAAGTCTCCTTAGCGCTCTCCAGCTTCACAGTATTATCGGGCAACGGAGGCAGCGGGTCAGGGCAGCCGACGGTCAGGCCTTTGCCGGGAAGAAGCGGGGGAGGTGTCCCGGGTTTAATCCAAGGATTGGTCTCGTCCTGCTTGCCTGCCCGCAAGAGGGCGGGTGAAATAAGGGCACAGGTGACGAGGAGCAGGCGTAAGAGGATCGTCATCGGGTCGCCTTTGTCGGCTTTTATTTCTTTTCCGTGCGATTGGCTTTACGTTTCGCGACCTTGTCGTCGCCTCCGGAAGGTTTGGCTTCACCTTCTTCGCCTGCTTCGGTCGCAAGCCCTCCGGACTTGTCCAATGACGGATAGTTGGCCACAGCTTTGGCCAGCTGGGCCGGATTACCGCGAACGTCAAAAGCTGCGAGGCAATGGTCATGGGTTTCGATCATCCATTGACGTAGGCGATCCTGGTATTTCTTCGCGACGGCTTGTTGACTAGGGTCTTGGATGAGATTCTTGAGGCAGCCGGGATCTTTCTGGAGGTCATAGAACTCCTGCGGGACACGATGGCGGAACATCTCCACGCGCGCTTGGATCGCGGGGTCGGTCTTGCCGGCTTCTTCCATCGCGGCGAAGGTCAGGCCTTCATTGTTGTTCTTGTATTTGAATTTCCCGTCGGAAAAGGCATTGAAGATATAGGCATATTGCCCGTCTTGGATGCAACGCATCGGCTTGGCTGGCCCGCCGATGGTGTAATCGATTTGGGTGAAAACAAAATCGCGGCCGGCCTGGTCGCCGCCTTTGAGTAGGGGGACGAGGGAGCGACCGTCGAGCCCGGCGGGAAGCGGCAGGCCCGTGGCGTCCATGAAGGTGGCGAAGAAATCGACCTCGGAGACGAAGTGCGTCTTGTCCACGGAGCCGGGTTTGGTGATGCCCGGCCAGCGCACGAGCATCGGCGTCCGATTGCTCGCCACGTAGGTGTTCGCCTTGGCGAAGGGGAACGACGAACCGTTGTCCGTGATGAAGACGACCATCGTATTGCCCGCCAAGCCTGAATCTTCGAGCGCTTGGAGCACACGGCCGACCGTGTCATCCAATCGGCGGACTGAGTTCAAGTAGTGTGAATATTCGATGCGGACTTTCGGTAGGTCGGGAAGGTAAGGAGGGACGATGACTTCTTCTGGCTTAAAGAGGCGGGAGGGCACTTCTTCACCGTTTTTCTTTTTGCCTTCCGGGTCGTAGAAAGGGCGATGGGGGTCATGAGAATTCACCATGAAGTAGAAAGGTTTTTTCTGGCTTTTGCATTGGGCGAAAAACTCTTGCGCATAGTCATGGTATTTCTTCGGGCTGCGGCCGGCGCCTAGCTCCGCATAGTCATGGACAAAGTCCCACTTGAAACTCGGATCTGGGGTCGAGTGGCTGACTTTACCCAGCACTCCGGTGAGGTAGCCTGCATTCTTAAAAGTACCGAAGACGGTGGGGATGGGTTTGGGCAGTTTGTTGAAGCCGAAAAGTCCGCTATTATGACCATAGCGTCCGGTGGCGATGATGCTACGACTTGGGCAACAGATGGCGTTATTGACGAAGCCATGCTGGAAACTGAGGCTTTGGGTTGCGAGCTTGCTCAGGTTCGGAGTGACGTTCGCTACTTTGCCGTCCAGAAAGTCCATGACCTCATTGCCGAGGTCGTCGGCGGTGATGAGCAGGACGTTGAGCGGCGGCTCGGCGGCGCGAAGCGACGCGAGCGACGCGAGCGACGATAGGACCAAGGCGGCCAGGAGGGTGGATGCGATTTTCATCTTTAGGTGGGCGTTCGGTAGGGGCCTGAGGATTACTGTGTCATCGGTGGGCGATACCAGTCCTTGAAGTTCCGCTTGGCGTCTAGGGCTTCGTCGGTCTTTTCGGGTTTCTCCACGCGCACGGCGGGATCGTTGGGATCGAAGAGCGGCCAGCTGTCGGTGCGGAACGGGGAGGCGGGAATACCTTCCTTGTTGTAGAGCAGGTTGCCTTGCGAGGGATTCATCGCCCAGGCGTAGCGGACGGCGAGAGGAGCGGCTACGGACTTTGATGAGGCGATGATCGTGTTGCCGACGATTTCGGTTTCCGCCCAATACCATTTCTTGTCGGCACCGGCGATGGCGAAGGAACTGAGTTTGCCGGGCTTGGCGGGCATCATGCCGCTCCCGGTGCTGTCAAAGTTTAAGACAATCTTATTGCCTTCGATTTTTTGGTTCAGGTAACGCGGGCCGCTGGCGACGATGTCTTTGCCATAGACTTCCTTGAGCGCGAGATAGGCGTGGCGGATGCCGATGGGCTTCTTGTTCTGGGGGTGCAGGGCGACCGGGTCGCCGCAATCAATGCCGACTGCCATGCCGGTGTGAGGCATCTCAATGCTGACGAGTCGCATTGCTTCGCGGTTGACCGACCAGGTGGCCTCGACGCCCTCGACGGGTTGCGTCTGCGGCGGCTCCCAACTGGGCAACTGCGTGAAGAAGAAGGGGAAGTCTTTTGCCACGTTACCGCCGGAGAGTTCGTGCCATGACGAGCGATAGTAGCTGATGAGTCGCTTCAGTTGCTCGCCATAAGCAACGGCTTGCGGCACGGTCTTAGAATTGCGCTCGCCCTGATACCAGATGGCACCTTTGATCCCATAAGGCCGGATGGGATAGATCATGGCGTTGAAGATGTTGGCCGGATACTGATTTCCCATGTCGGCGGGCTTCTTGATGTAGGGGGGCTTAAGCTCCCTGTTTTTGCTTTTCATCGTCTCCCCCGCCGCCACTTGCTTATTGTAATCCATCATCTCTTGGTTGAAAGCCGCGAGAGATTTTTCCCGGCTTTCGCCCTTGCCATCCAATTGCCGCTTTGCGCTTTTGTCCATGTCGGCTTTCTGCTCCTTCGATTGTGCGATGTCCTGCTGCACCTCCCACGGCATCCATCCTTCAATCGGCGTGCCCGCGTAAGCCTCCTGAATAATCCCGACGGGCACGTTGAGGGCGAGGTGGAGTTTCTTGCCAAAGTTATACGCCACGACGGAAGTCTCAGCGGCGGACTCTGGATTGCAGGTCTTCCATTGCCCCATAAGATCTCGCTTCTCTTTCAACGGCTCATGCCAGTGTTCGCGGCCGGATTTGAAGATACGGTAGTTCGGCAGGTTGACATTCGCCTCCAGCTCCGCCTCGGCGGAATTGCCCGTGGACCAGCCCATGTTGGACTGCCCGGCGCAGAGCCACACTTCGCCAATTGCGACGTCCTTGATCTCAATGGTCTTCGAGCCGGTGATTTTCAGTGAATGCCCAGTCCCGAACGCAGGTGTATCCAAGAGGACCTTCCACGCGCCGTCCGCATTGGCTTGCGCCGAGGCCGAGGCACCCCAACTCGCCGTGACGGTGATCTGTTCTTTCGGGTCGGCCCATCCCCAGATCGTGTTCTTCATGTTCTGCTGCAAAATCATGTGGTCGCCAAATAGGCTCGGCAGGCGAAGGCCCGTCTTGACCGGCACCGAGGCAACGGGAGTGGCTTTGCTTTTTGGCGTGGCTTCCGCTGCCTTGCGTCCGGCCTGTCTTTTGGAGGCTTTCTCATCCTCCGCCTTCGCCATGTAGGACAAAGGCAAGAGAAGGATCAGCGTGAGTGTGAATAGTTTTTTCATTATTTTGGATCAAAGGGATATCTTAGTAGTAGGGGTCAGCGCCGGAAATGTCACAGCTGCGGGAGAAAAACGAAGTGATGCAGGCGATCACCTTATCGACTGTGGATCGGAAACGTCCACGATGACGCGGATTTGCCCCAGATCATTCTGGCTACCCGGTGTCACTTGCCAGTCAAGTTTAAGGGTGCGACGGTCTAGGCTCAGCGAGAGATGGTCGCCGCTCCTCAGGGCGCGCTCCGCTCCGGGGGGTAAGAGAAACGTTTTTTGCCGAGTGCCTGATCGCTGGCCGCGAGTTGCTCTCCGTCGGCGATAATCGCGACAATCGGCCGGTCAAAGCTCACTTCGCCGACGAATCGCTTCGGTCCTTCCTGGCCCGCTGCTTTCGTCTGCGGCGGATGGTATTGGAGAAGATAGGTGTTCACGCGGCGTTTTTCTGGCTGCATGACAGCTTTTTGACCAAGGATTGCTTCGGGACCGTAATCGCCGGGCTCGGTGACGCTCACGGCGTAATCCGTCCTTAGCTTGGTCGCGAAACGTTCCGGAAAGATCACGATGTTTTCGCTGTCGGTCACATCGGCCGGATTGAGGTTGGGTTGCGGGTAGCCGAAGCGAATCCGCCCGCCGGTGTTCACGATCCCGAATAGGACCGGCCAGCCGCGGAATGAGTGCGTCCGAATTTTCCGAGGAATCAAGTTGGGTGAGTTTGCGTCAAGAGACACTTCATCGCCTTCGTCGATGACTTTCTCTTCTTGGCTGGCGAGCGAGGTTACGGCGACCTTTCCTTCGAAGACCGCCACATCCGTTGCGCCGTTGAGCCCGACGAAAACACCGAAGGTCGTACCGAGATCGACGACCCTGGCTCGCTCAGTGTGGACCTTGAATCCAATGCCATCGGTCGGGACGTTGGCGGTAAGCTTTCCTTTGTGCAGACGGGTTTCCCCGGGGCCGAGGATTTCCAGGTCAGCGGGGCCTTCTAAGGTCAGGCGTACGCCCTTGGTGAAATCAATTCGGGCCATGCCGGATTCGAGTCTCAGGTGGCCATTTCTGACCTTCTCTCCGCCAGCGAACAGCTTTTCGCCGGCCCATCGGGCATCCACCTGATGCGCGATGGTGGCTAAGGGCTCGTCGGCTGGTAGCGTCGTCCAAGTTACGAATAATCCTAAAGCAATCGCGGCGGCCGCTGCGAGGACTGCCGGATATCGTCGTCGACCCGATGGCGGTCTGAGGGCCGTGAGCACCGCAAGGGACATGTCGCGTGAGATCCCGCCGGGCAGGATGCACTGGAGCGTATCCTCCGCTCGGCGATCCCCTTCACTGAGCAGAGGTAATGCTTTTAGGCAGTTCAGGAGACGGAGTTCTTCCAAGAATTGGGCTTTCAGGTCAGCATCCTTTCTTAAGGCCGTCAGAAGTTCGTTTGACGCACCGTCATCGAGCGTCCCGTCTATATAGGCCTCCAGGAGTTCGTGGAATCTTTCGGCGTTCATGAGGGGCTTCCTGATTGGAGCGAACGTTCCAGGCACGCACGCAAAGTCTTTCTGGTCCGGCTTAAGGTCGTCGTCACCCAGGTCACCGTCCGTTGTTTCTGTTCGGCAATCTCCTTGCAGCTTCGTTTGTTGAAATAGCGTAAGGTTACTAATTCGGCGGTCTCTTGCCCGAGCTTGTCGACACAAGCTCTTAGCTTGGCCAATTGTTCGGTTCGCATGTCGGGTTCGTTATCTGTTGCCGCCGCTGTGGCGATTTCGACCGCCAGTTGTTCACGATAGTTAGAGAGATGGGATGTTTCGCGCTGCTTCTTTTCTAGTTCGGTCAGGATCAGGTATTTACAGGTGACGCAAAGCCATATGCCGAATTCCTCTCCCGGCCGAAAATCGGCCAGACGCTGATAAGCACGGATAAAGGTCAGCTGCACCATCTCTTCCGCCAGCGTCCAGTCACCCAAGCGACGCAATGCGTAGCCCAGTAACATGTCCTGATGCGCCCGCACGACCTTGCCATAGGCTTCGAGATCGCCATCGATGATGCGTTGTTGGGTGAAGCTGTCCATACGGTCTTAGAAGTAGGGTGAGGTCTCGGTTTTGTCACAAAAATTCAATGACCCCAAAGTCGGTCGGAACCTTCATTGTCTTGGGCAAACAAAACGGCCCGCCGGTAAGGGCGGGCCGTGGAGGGAAGGGCGCGGGTCGCTTACTTCTTGGCGAGGTCGAAGCGGTCGAGGTTCATGACCTTCGTCCAGGCGGCGACGAAGTCGTGGACGAACTTCACCTTGCCGTCGGCGCTGGCGTAGACCTCGGACAGGGCGCGGAGCTGCGAATTAGAGCCGAAGACGAGGTCGACGGCGGTCGCGTTCCACTTCACCTGACCGGTCTTGGCGTCGCGGCCTTCGAAGAAGTGCTCGCAGATCTTGGCCTTCTCCCAGACCACGGACTGGTCGAGGAGGTGGACGAAGAAGTCGTTGGTCAGGGCGCCAGGCTGCTTGGTCAGCACGCCGAGGCCCGGGAAGAGCACCGTCGTTTCGAGCACGCGCATACCGCCGACGAGTACGGTCATCTCCGGAGGCGTGAGCGTGAGGAGCTGAGCACGATCCACGAGGTTCTCCGCGGCCGGGCGGTCAAGCTTGCGTCCGAGGTAGTTGCGGAAGCCGTCATATTTCAGCTCCAGGAGCGCGACGGATTCGGTGTCGGTCATCGCTTGGGTGGCGTCGGTGCGGCCGGGGTGGAACGGCACCTTGACCGGCGTGCCGGCCTTGGCGGCAGCGGCTTCGACGGCGGCGCAACCGCCGAGGACGATGAGGTCGGCGAGGGAGACCTTCTTGCCGCCAGTCTGGGCGGCGTTGAAGATCGCCTGCACCTTCTCGAGGACGGGGAGGACCTTGGCGAGTTCGGCGGGCTGGTTCACTTCCCAATCCTTCTGCGGGGCGAGGCGAATACGGGCGCCATTGGCGCCGCCGCGCTTGTCGCTGCCACGGTAGCTTGCGGCGGAAGCCCAAGCGGTCGAGACGAGCTGCGCGGTGGTGAGGCCGGAAGCGAGGAGCGTCTTCTTAAGCGCTTCGACGTCGGCGGAATCGATGAGGATATGGTCGACGGACGGGACGGGGTCCTGCCAGATCTGGGCCGGAGCTACGTGCGGTCCGAGACAGCGGGAGTAAGGTCCCATGTCGCGGTGCGTGAGTTTATACCAGGCCTTGGCGAAGGCGTCGGCGAACTCGGTTGGGTGGTCTAACCACCGCTTCGTGATTTTGGCGTAGGCTGGATCGACCTTCAGCGCGATATCGGACGTAAACATCATCGGCGCGTGGCGCTTCGACGCATCGTGTGCATCCGGTACGGTGTCCTTCGCGGCGCCGCCCGTGGGCGTCCACTGGTGGGCGCCGGCTGGGGACTGGGTGAGTTCCCATTCGTAGTTCCAAAGGTTCTTGAGGTATTCATTCGACCAGCGGGTCGGCGTACTCGACCAAGCACCTTCAAGGCCGCTCGTGATCGTGTCGACACCATGGCCCTTACCGAAGGTGTTCTTCCAGCCGAGGCCCATCTCTTCGAGCGGGGCGCCTTCGGGTTCCGGACCGACGTGGCCGTCGGGCGTCGCGGCGCCGTGGGCTTTGCCGAAGGTGTGGCCACCGGCGATCAGCGCGACGGTCTCTTCATCGTTCATCGCCATGCGGGCGAAGGTCTCGCGAATGTCGCGGGCCGAGGCGAGGGGGTCGGGCTTGCCGTTGGGACCTTGGGGATTGACGTAAATCAGGCCCATCTGGACGGCGCCGAGCGGGTCGGCGAGCTGGCGGTCGCCAGTGTAGCGCTTGTCGCCGAGCCATTCGGTCTCAGGACCCCAGTAGATATCTTCCTGTGGTTCCCAAACGTCGGGACGGCCGCCGGCGAAGCCGAAGGTCTTGAAGCCCATGGTTTCGAGGGCGACGTTACCGGTGAGGACCATGAGGTCGGCCCAGGAAATCTTCTGGCCATACTTCTGCTTGAGCGGCCAGAGCAGGCGTCGGGCCTTGTCGAGGTTGGCGTTATCGGGCCAGCTGTTCAGCGGGGCGAAGCGCAATGTGCCATAGCCAGCACCGCCACGACCATCGGTCACACGGTAGGTGCCGGCACTGTGCCAAGCCATGCGGATGAAGAAGGGGCCGTAGTGACCGTAGTCGGCTGGCCACCATTCCTGCGAGTCCGTCATGAGCGCGGCGAGATCCTTACGGAGGGCCTCTAGGTCGAGCGTCTTGAATGCTTCGGCGTAATTAAAACCTGGTGCCAGCGGATCGCTCTTCTGCGAGTTCTGGCGAAGGATGTTTAGGTTGAGCTGATTCGGCCACCAATCGCCGTTGCTCATCGCAGCGGCGGCGGTGTGTCGGTTTTGTGGAGCTAGGTGGCCCATGACGGGGCATTTGGAGATATCGGACATGGTAGGGAGGGAGATTGGGGGGTAGGGGATGGGGGATAGGGGAAAGCGGTTAGGGGATAGGGGCTGGGGGATAGGAAAAGGGCTTAGCGTTTCTTCTTCTGGCAGGCGGGGCAGGTGCCCCAGTAAATCACTTCGGCTTCATCGATTTTGAAACCGTGATGCGAGTGGGCCGTGAGGCAGGGGGCCGCCCCGACCGCGCAGCAGACGTCTTCAGTCTTACCGCAGGTGCGGCAGACGAGGTGGTGATGATTGTCACCGATGCGGTCTTCGTAGAGCGCGGCGGACTCGGCCGGCTGGATGCGACGAATGATGCCCTTATCGGTGAGCACGTTCAGGACGTTATAGACGGACTGGCGGGAGATAGAACCGAGTTTCAGCGCGGACCTTCTCGGCGAGTATGTCGGCCGTCGCGTGAGGGTGGCGGGAAACGGCCCGGAGAACGGAAACGCGCTGGGCCGTGACCGGGAGGTCATGTTGGCGCAGGGTGTCTTCCGGGTCTCGCATCTGCGGGGAGCGAAGTCCAGATTTGGACTTTGTCAAAAACTCCTTTCCCTTTATTTCTTTGGGGTCGCCGCCTTGGTGGCGGTTGGAGCGGTCCACTCCACGGGGAGTTTGGCTGCCTTAAGGAGGTCGCGAACGGGCGCGTAGGGGACCGCCTGGACGCTAACACCTTGTTTGATGGCGATCCCGGCGGCCATCGCGGCGGCCTGTCGAGTTGCATGAAGACCGGCTCCATCCGAATCGAACCATGGGCGGCGTGGGTGGCGGACAGGCAGACGGGCACTAGCAGATTGGTACACTCTTCGGCCTTAGGCGTCAGGCTTCGGTAGGAAACGCCGTATGGACGGGGCGGCACGTTCCAGATAACACCGTCGCGCTCCATGAAGCCGCGTTTCGTGACAAAGTAGCGGACGGCATGGGAGTCCAAGCCAAAGCTCGCGAGGGCGATGGGATCGTCGGCCTTGCGCTTACCCTTACAGTCCTGCTCGGTCATGACATAGGCCCCTTGGAGGCGCCGGGCCTCGCGAATATAAATCATGGGCGAGAAGCCACCGCGGGTCGGGAACTCGTCTTTGCAGAGTCCATAGGCGGCGGCCTGCGTGCGGATCTCCGCTGGGACGCGGGGATGGTTCGCGAGCGTCCAGAGGTGGCCGCGAATATAGAGCTCGTGGGCTTGCTCGATTTTCTGCCGCGTCGCGTAGTCGGCTTCGGGTAGGCCCAGTTGGCGCCCACATAGTCCGTGCCCACGGCATGCATGGAGTTCCAGTCGGTTTGCCGTTGGGTAACTTATGGAGGAGGGCAGGGAAGCGGACGTCGCCGGCTTCGAGGTTACGCAGCAGCATCTCGTGGTCGAGTTCGCGGTAGCCCTCAGGTTTGGTGAAGGGCAAGCGGTTGGCCGGGTCGGTCGTGACGCAGAGACGGTAGTTGTAGGCTTGGATCCGGCGGTCGCCTTCGCCCGTTACCGGATCTTCCGCGAAGACGAAAGGCAGTAGGCCGCTCGCTGGGTCGCCTGCTTTCACATACGGATCAACGTCCTTGATGAAGTGGTCCTTGTCCTTTTGCGTGTAGTGTTTGCGGGGCTTGTTATCGCCGCGTTGGGCGCCGTTGAGGGTCTCGGTGAAAAGCGTGTTCGGCTCACGACCGACCGCGTAAGAGACGCCGGCTGCGGCCATGAGGTCACCCACGTAGCTCGCATCGATGAAGACCTTGGCGACAAAGACTTTCCCGGAGAGCGTTCGGAAGGATTTTAATTGGGTGCCTTCTTTGCTCACGCCACCAGCGCTGCGGTCGAGCTGTTCGTTAAGGAAGACTTTTACGCCCGCGTCCTTGACCATCCCATCCATCGCGGCCTGCGCCACATGGGGCTCGAAGTAATCGACGTAGGCCTTGCCGTAGTGTTGGCCGATCCGACCGTAGAGTTCCCGGGCCACGCCTCCGACCGCCTCGCGGTGGAAGATATCACTCGCGGACAACCCGCTACAAGTCATGCCGCCGAGGAAATCGGTGGAGTTGACGAGGACCACATCTAAGCCCTGGCGTTTCGCTTGGATTGCGGCAGCGACGGCGGCGGCGGAATCCCCGTAGACCACGACGTCATGGGTAACGGGCGTCTGCGCGCAGAGCACGCTCGTGCAAGCGGACCACGCCAACAGGAAGAGGGGTCTCATGAGGGGCGCACTTTCTATTGGAAAATTACGTTACACCCCAAGCCCTGAATCCTTTCCGCACTCGCCTCCCCGCAATAGGGGAGGGGGCGGTTTTCCGGACAAAGTGTTCCAGAGCTCTAGCTACGGAGCTCTGGGGTCGGGTACGGAGAGTTGTTAATCCTAGTTCCGTTAGTCGCCCTCGCGACTTGTGGCGTCCTTTATAAGGGAGGCGTTACCTGAGTTGAAATTGACTGGTCGAACTATTCGCCGAACCCACGGGGGTGTCAAGGGTCGGCATAAAAATACCTCAAATAGTCACAATAGGCCATGTTTGGTGGCTTAAAGTGCCTGATTTCGGGTCTTGGGTAGGTTTGAAACTCCCTCTCCATGCAGCGGGCACCCCTTACAGGGCCTTACCGTTGGCGATGGCGATGGTACGGATATCGCCCAGGGTGCGTTCGTAGTCCTTCAAGGCGGCAATGTATTTGTCCTGCGCGAGCTGGACTTTCACGTTGTAAGGCGCGACGGCCTTTTGGGTGTCGACGAGTTTCAACTGTGCTTTTCTTCGAGGTCTTCGTACCGCGTGAGGTTGAGCGTCTCGTTGGTAATTGCGCTATCCATCCGGAGGAGTTCCTGCAGATCGACCTTATCGCTGGAACGGTAAGTATTCCGCAACTGTTTGAGGCTGTCGAGGTTGGCCCGGCTTTTCTCGACCTTGGTGGTGTAGAGGTTGACCAAGGCCTGCGCACGCGTGACGGCCCCTTCAAGCGGTGCACGCTCGAGGATCACCCGCTTTAACGTATCGTAGAGGGCCTTGGTCGGCACGTAGTTGGCGCTCCCTAAGAGCCGGGCGACGGGGTCCTTAAATAAGTTATCCAACTCATAGCGACGGCTATCGATACGCAGGATGAAGCATTGTCCGACCGGTTGCGGGTAGACGATGGGAGGCGTCTGCGGGGCCGCGAGCGGATCCTCGGCGTAGAGGATCCCTGCGACAAGTAGCAGGAGGCAGGGGAGGGTCCTCATAAGGAAGGGGGATATCGGGGAGGCAGGCGGGGTCAACCATCCGTGCGTTTGACTTCGGGCGATAGCCGCCAAAGTTACTCCCATGACAAAAAGCCTCCTACCCCTGTTGGTCTTCGCTTGGGTCCACGCCGAAGCCCCCCGGCCACGGCCGGGCTTTGAGGGTATCAATGTTCGTCTGACGGCGGCGACCGCGTCGGGCTCCAGTGAGCCGCAGGACCGCTCGACTGGCCTGGAGGTCACGGGCAACTTTGCCTTAACCCAACTCGGTACGTGGCGTTATGATTGGGGCTTCCGCGCGGCGGAGGTCCGGCATGATTGGACAAATGCGCCCGTCGACTTTGCTGCGGTGCGGGGCTTCTCTTTAAACCTGAGCGGTTACGCTGCGAACGAGGCTGGCCGAACCCGTTACGCGGTGCTTCAGCTCAATGCCGATGCCGCGACCGGTGCGTCCCTCGGCGATGCGTTGACGGTGCAGGCTCTTTATGGTGCCGACTGGCGTGTCTCCGAAACCTGGACGCTCGGGTATCTTTTTCTAGCGGAGTCCCGCGCCGTGCGTTCTCCGATGGTGTTGATCGTCCCGACCTTTCGCTGGCAGTTCGCACCAGAGTGGTCTCTCGGGACTGGCCGGAAATCCCTCGTCCTCGAACGTCGCCTCGATAACAATTGGCGCGCTTCGCTGACTTTGGCGTTCCAACAGGAGGAAGCCCGCTTGGCAGATCTCGGCGGGCTCGCACAGGCCTATGAAAGTGAACGCGTCGCCGCCGTCTTTGGGCTACGGCGCACGGGAGTCGACCGCAGTGACGAGTTGACGGTTGGTTGGGCTTTCCGCGCCCGGGCCCGTCGGGATCTCGGTGGCGTAGAATCGACGTACGACCTCGCACCAGGGGCCTTATTCAGCTACGCTTCGCGCTGGCGCTTCTAAGAGTGCCCGCTCGGCGGCTACGCACATGTTGCGTGATCGCCGCGGCAGCCTGACTTCGACAAAGTTTACCCGTCGGGTCCGCCAGCCAGATTTTCAGCAGCCCTGCGTAAAAGCAGAGCGTCTCGAGCGCGGCGACCTCCGGTTCTAGCCAGAGGGGGAGAAGCTTGGCCGTCTTCGCCTCTTGGTAGAGGTGACTGGCATCGGCCAGGAAGGCGGCCCCCGCACCCATTAAGTCGTCGCGCACCGCGGAGAATTCACCGACATACTCGCACTTCCAAAGCATCACTTCATACGACGCTCGCGCCTCGGCGTCGTCTTCGAGTCGGCGCAAGGCCACGAGTAGACCACGCTCCAAACGTTGTAACGCATCACCCGGTCCCGTGCGTTCGAGTTTAAGTAAACGTCCCGTTTCGGCGCGCACCGCGAGGAAGAGGTCGGCCTTATTCTTGAAATGCCAGTAGACCGCACCGCGCGTCACACCCGCCTCATGGGCGATCTCTTCCAGGGAGGTGTTGGTCACGCCGGCCCGGCTGAATACCTGTCGGCTACAGGTGATGATGCGGTGACGAGTTTGTTCCGCTTCTGCTTTCGTCTTGCGAGCCATGGTGGTCTAGATACCTTTACATACATGTCTGTATGTAAAACTTTGCGTGTCGAGGTCCTTCTCTTGGCTGCCCTTGGATTATTCGTCTCTGGTTGTAAGCCGGTGGTGCCACCGCCGATGCCCCCCTTGCCGGTCAATACACAGGTGATTGAAGTCCGTCCCTTCCCCCAGACGGTTGAGGTAACCGCCCAAGTCGAGGGTACCCGCGAAGTCGAGGTCCGTGCCCGGGTGACTGGTATCCTGCTGGCCCAATCTTACCAAGAAGGCGCTCTGGTGAAGGCCGGTGACCTACTCTTTAAAATCGACCCAGCGACCTATGAGGTCGCCCTGGCTTTGGCGAAGGCCCAGCTCTCTCAGGAGCAGGCCAAGTTTGAGCAGTTCGAGGCCGAGTCGACTCGCCAAGATAAGTTGCTCGGTCAGCGGGCGACGAGTCCGAAGGAAGCCACCGATGCGAAGGCCGTCGCCATGGCTGCGCGCTTCGCTCGCGATGTCGCCGCCGCCAAAGTGCGTGGCGCGGAGTTGGACCTTTCCTATTGTGAAGTCCGTGCGCCCATTGCGGGTTACACGGGTCGCCTCGCCCGTTCCGAGGGCTCGCTCGTCAGCCCGGGGGCTGATGGCCTCTTGACCACGGTGGTACAGCGCGAGCAGGTGTGGGCACGCTGCGGTGTATCGGAGCAAGACTTCGCACGCCTCTTTCAAGGCGACGCCGCCCAGGCGACCCGCGCCAAGGTCGAAGTCCTTGATCGTGCCGGTCAGCCACTACCGTTCGTCGGTAAGGTTAACTTCGTCTCTGCACAGGTGGAAGCCCGCCTGGGTACGATTCAGATGCGGGCCGAGTTCCCGAACGCAGGGAACCAACTGCTACCCGGACAATTCGTCCGACTCCGGCTCGAGGGTAAGCCCCTCGAAGGGGCCGTCACGGTACCGACCTCCTCGCTCCTACAGTCGGCTCAGGGTCGCTTTGTTTACATCCTCGGTGAGGGCAACGTTGCGACGATGCGCCCCGTCCAGATCGAAGTCATCATCGGTCCCTTGGCGGTTGTCTCTGGCGGCTTAAAGTCTGGCGACCGCGTCATCCTGGATAACCTCGTGAAGATTCGCCCCGGCGCTCTGCTCGCCCCGCGCGCTCCCGCCGCTAAGTAACGCCGATGTCCTGGGAATTCTTTATTCGTCGGCCCATCTTCGGGACCGTCCTCTCGTTAATCGTCGTGATGGCGGGCCTGTTGACCTTCCGTTTGCTACCCGTTGCGCAGTACCCGCAAATCGCCCCGCCGACCGCGACCATCGCCATTTCCTATCCCGGCGCCTCGGCGGAGACCTTGATGCGTACGGTCGCTGCGCCGATCGAGGATGAGATCAATGGCACCGATAACCTGCTCTACTTCTCGTCCAACTCCTCCTCGAACGGGCTACTGACGATTACCGTCACCTTCGAGCCGGGCACGGATCCGGACCTTGCGGTCATTAACTTGACGAACCGCGTTAAGATCGCCGAACCCCGTCTCCCCGAGGAAGCTCGCCGCTTGGGGGTGGTCGTGAAGAAGCGCACCAACGACATCCTGATGTCGATTTCGATTATCTCGAAGGACGGCAGTCGCGACTCCGTTTATCTGAGTAACTACGCCTCGGTTAATATCGTCGAAGAAATCAAGCGCGTCCCTGGCGTGAGCGATGCGGGGATCTTCGGGGCCCGTGATTACTCGATGCGCGTCTGGCTGCGCCCAGACAAGATGGCCCAGCTGGGCGTGACGCCCGGCGACGTCGCCCGCGCGATTCGTGTTTCGAATAACCAATATGCCGCCGGTCGCCTCGGCCAGGAACCTTCCGCTGACGGTCAAGCCATCGTCATCCCTATTATCACCGCGAGCCGTCTCGCCACCCCGGAACAGTTCGGCAACATCGTGCTCCGCGCCGATGGGGCTAAGGGCGTGCTCCGCCTGCGGGACGTCGCTACAGTTGAATTAGGTGCGCAGAGCTACGAACAGCGTGCCAGTCTCGATAATCAGATTGCGGTCGGCACGCGCGTCTTCCTCGCTCCCGGGGCTAACGCCCTCGACGTCGCGGCTGCGGTGAAAGCCCGGGTGGCGGAACTCTCGAAACGTTTCCCGGCCGGCATTGACTACGATATCCCTTTCGACACGACGCTCTTCGTGGCGGCCTCCATTCGCGAGGTCGTGCAGACGCTCTTTGAGGCGGGGCTCCTCGTCATTTTAGTCGTTTTCCTTTTCTTGGGCAGCTGGCGCGCGACGCTGATTCCGATCATCGCTGTCCCGGTGTCGCTGATTGGTACTTTCGCCGGCCTTTGGGTCTTTGGCTTTGGTATCAATACTTTGACCCTCTTTGCGATGGTCATCGCCATCGGTATCGTCGTCGACGACGCCATCGTCGTGCTCGAGAACGTGGAGCGCCTCATGGAAGAGAAGGGCCTTAGCCCGTTCGAGGCCGCCTTAGCTTCGGTACACGAAGTTTCGGGTGCCATCGTCGCCATCGTCCTTGTCCTCGTGTCCGTCTTCCTGCCCGTAGCCTTCCTCGGTGGTATCGCCGGGACGCTCTACCGCCAGTTCGCCGTGACCGTGTCGATTGCGGTGATTATCTCAGGCTTCGTGGCCTTGACGCTCACGCCCGCGCTTTGCGCGGTGATTTTGAAGCCGCGAAAACAGGCGCCAATCACCGGTTTCTTGGCTTGGTTCGACCGTGGGTTTCAGTCCTTGGCCGCTTGGCATGGTCGCACCGTCCGCTGGCTCTTGGACCACCCCCGGACCGCGGGGCTATTCTTCGTGGGCGTCCTCGGCACCAACGCCGTGCTCCTCTGGGAACGTCCGCGCGGCTTCTTGCCGGCTGAGGACCAGGGCTACGTGCTCGCTTCGGTTAGCTTACCCGATGGCGCGAGCGTCACGCGGACCCGTGACTACCTGACGAAAATCGTGCCGTCGCTACTCCAGACGCCCGCGGAGAAACCGGCCGTTTTCCATGCTTTCGCCATTAGCGGCTTCGACCTGATCGGCGGCGGCGAAAAGACGAACGCAGGTACAATCTTCTTGCCGTTGAAGGACTGGTCGAAACGTGACATGGGAGCCGAACAGCTCACCGGCGTGCTCATGGCTTCGACGGCCCACGCCACCGAAGGTATGTGCTTCATCGTCAACCCTCCGCCGATTCGCGGCATTGGGAGCGCGGGTGGCTTTGAATTCTACCTACAGGCACGTGAGGACGACAATCCCGTGCGCTTGGGCAAGGTGACGGACGAACTGATTGCGGCCCTCGCCAAAGAGACCAAGGACGGGAAGCCGCTCATCGTGGGGTTGCGCTCCTTCCTGCGTACGACGGTGCCGCAGTATGCGGCGGAAGTGGACGAGGTGCGGGCTATGACCTTAGGCGTGCCGCTGCCGGAAATCTACGAAGCCCTCCAGGCGACTATCGGGGCCGCTTACGTCAATGACTTCAACCGTTCGGGTCGTACCTATCGTGTGCTCATGCAGGCGGAGCCTTCGGAGCGGATGGATCCCTCCGACGTTGGTCGCATCCACGTGCGGTCTGCCGATGGGCGGATGATTCCGCTGTCGTCGCTGGTTCGGATTAAGCCTTCTTCTGGCCCAGAACAGGTTGAGCGTTACAACGGTTTCGTCGCCGCCCGTGTCATGGGCAGCGGCGCCGCTGGCCTTAGTTCCAGCGAAGCCCTCCGCGTCGTCGAGGAAATCGCTGAACGCACCTTACCTGAGGGCTATCAGCTCGATTGGACGGCGCAGGCACTTCAGGAGAAACGCTCCGCCTCCTCCGCTTTGCCGGCCTTCTTGATGGCCCTCACGATGGTCTTCTTAATTCTGGCGGCGCTCTACGAGAAGTGGTCGCTGCCGATTGGCGTCATCTTGACGGTGCCGTTTGCGTTACTCGGTGCACTGGTCGCTATCTGGGTGCGTGGTACCCCGAACGACCTCTACTTCCAGATTGGTCTCGTGACGCTCATCGGTCTCGCGGCCAAGAATGCCATCCTGATCGTCGAGTTCGCCGTTAAGGCACGCGATGCGGGTAAGTCCGCCGCCGAAGCGGCCGTTGAGGCTGCCCGCGTGCGTTTCCGTCCACTGGTCATGACCTCGATGGCTTTTGTTCTCGGCGTCATTCCGCTTGTGCTTGCCTCCGGCGCTGGCGCGGGGGCACGTCGTTCGATGGGGACGGGCGTCTTCGGCGGGATGCTTTTAGATACCTTCGTGGCTACGCTCTTCATTCCTCTCTTCTTCAAAATCCTCACCGGCGATCGCAAGGAGCCCCGCGCATGAAAACCTCCGTCGCTTTACTCCTTCCTCTCAGTTTCCTGCTCTCCGCCTGTACGCTGGGCCCTGACTACGTTCGGCCGGAGACCCCGACGGCCGCCGCCTTTCCCGAGGCGACGCCCGGCGGTGAAGCGGTGGGTGAACGCTGGTGGCAAGGCTTCGGTGATGCCCAGCTGAACGCTTTCGTTGAACAAGCTTTAGCAGCCAACGTCGACATTCGCGTCGCTGCGGGTCGGATGGAAGAAGCCGCTGCTGGCTTGGCGGATGTCTCGGGCGCGCAGTTGCCGCAGATTGATGGTTCGGCGGGCACTGCGAAGAGTAAGGTTAGCGATAACGGCTACACGCCAATCAGTGCGACGAACGGCCGCAGTCGGACCGTCTATCGCGCGGGTCTCGCAACCTCGTTCGAACTCGATTTCTGGGGCAAACTCCGTCGCGCCACCGAAGCTGCGCGAGCTCAGCTTCTCGCAACTTCCGAAGCCCGGGCCCAAGTGGAGCTCGCCGTCGCCGCCTCGGTGGTGCGGACCTACGCCTTGGCCCAGTCCGCCGCTGTGCAGCAACGCTCGGCCGAGGAACTCGTCGCAATCCGTACCGAAGAGCGCCGTATCGTCGGCTTCCGCTTTGACGTCGGTTCGGCCAATGCCTCTGACCGTGCTCTGGCCGAAGTGAACCTATCCGCCGCGGTCGCGACGCTCTCCGATGCCCGCCGAGTGCGTGCTTCCGCCGAGCATCTACTGGGCTTCCTCGTGGGTCGTCCGGACCTGGTCTTGCCGGCTCAAGCCTCATCCGCACTGCTTTTGCCGCCACCACCGGCAGCGGGTTTGCCTTCGGACCTCTTACGCCGTCGGCCTGATGTCCTTGCCGCTGAGCAGTCGCTCATCGCTGCCAACGCCCGCATCGGTTTCGTCAAGGCTGCCTATTTCCCGACTTTCGCCCTGACGGGGGCGCTGGGTAATGAGGGCCGAGACTTCTCGCAGCTCTTCACGGCTTCTAGTGCGACGACCAATCTCGGAGTCGACATGCGCGTACCACTCTTCGATTTCGGTCGGACGACCGCTCGGGTAGAGGGAACGGTAGCGGTCCAGCACCAAGCCGTGGCGAATTACGAGAAGGCTGTCCTGAATGCCTTTCGTGAAGTTCGCGACGCCTTGAGCGACGTCCGGGAGACCATCGAGTCCGCCCGTTCGGCTGAGCTGCGCGAGGCATCCGCCCAGGAGGCCTTCCGCGTGGCCGAGGCCCGTCAGGCCTCAGGCCAGTTACCCCTCGCCGATCACCTGCTAGCCCGTCGCCTCTTAGCGGAATCCAAGGTTGCCGTGGCGCGCGTCCGCTCTGATCGCATCGGCGCGCAGGTTGACCTGATTAAGGCGCTCGGTGGTGCCCGGGTGGAGACCGCCGCCAAGTAGTTGCTGGTTTAGCGCGCGAACTCAATTTCACCCACCAGGTTGCCTGCCAACTTTCCGTCCTTGGATTGCCAGAACGGGGCATCCCGGTTGGCGAAGCGCACCCTATGGCGCGCGTCTTGCTTGAACTTGGCGTGCTCGATCTCGGGGAACATCACGCAAATCTGGTACTTGCCGGGCTGGATGTCCTTCGGGGCGGTTGCCTTGATGGTGATATCGAAGCCAGCTTCTTTGTTCTGGAGGACCACATACGGCGGAACGCGGCGGATGTCGAAGGCCTCGCCCTCGCCAGGCGAGAGCGTGTACTTGGTCGGGCTATCCACGTAGGCTAAGTCGAGGCCACGCGGGGTTGGGCAGGCCGAGAAACCGCGGTTCGCGATGCGAATCTTAATTTCGAACTTCGCCCCGAGTTTCACCTTGTTCTGCCAAGAAGCGCTCAGCAGTTCGTAGCGGTAGCCCACGTGGTCGCGAAGGTAGTCGAAGGCCGAACGGCTGACCGCATTACCCTTGGTGTCGGTGAAATAGCCCTCGGAGATGGGTAGGTTTAACTGGGTGACCTCAGCCTGTGTTTTCATCTGTTTTTTCCAGCCGTCAACGAGACCCGGGGTCTTGGCGGGGTCGGCTTCAGACCAACCATGGGCGAGGCCGAGGGCGAAGGCCCGTTCATTTGAAGCCACCTGTGCGACGAGCCAGCCATCTGCCGCGGTCGGTTGCGTCGCCGTTTTGGCGGTAATCTCGGCGTCGTAGGGCACGAAGAGATTCTCCATGCAGAACTTCTGCCAGTCCTCGTTGGTGCCGCCGAGTGGCTTATCGAAGCTCCCATCGTGCGTCAGGTCGAAGAGGAAGCGCGTGTTATGGGTGCCGAGGCGGGCGGTCGGGTTGCCTTTTTCAAACGCGTTCCCTTGGTTGATGCGTAATGGCCAGTCCAGTTGTTTGCAGAGTCCCTCGCGCATGTCTGGCGACTGGACGAGTAGGGCGCGGTCATTGGGTAGACTGGCGAAGGCCTCTTTGAGAATCGCGCCATGCGCTTCGGGTGTCTCGGGAATCTTGGTGGCATTGGCGCCTTCGCCGCGGCGTCCGATGGAGCCGAGTTGGACGGCGATGAGGACGTCGGCGTTGGCGGCGAGGATCTTCTTCAGCTGAGCCCAGTGGCCTTTAACCATAGCTAGGTCGGGCCCGCTCGACTTGCTGTCGTCGAGCTCATAGGCGAAGCGCAGCTCCAATTTGCAGCCTGCGCGACGGAAGGCATCTAAGGATTTCTCGAGCCGCTGGAAAATGATTTGGTCGAGTACCCGGTTGTGGTATTCGTCGAGCCAGCAAATCCCGAGGTGGGTCGTGACGCCTTTCAATTCCCATGCCTTGAGGGACTCGAACAACTGGCGATCCGTCCAGCCAGTCCGGGCCACGTCGACGCCAAGGAAGGGGACGGGCTTCTCGTCTTTGGCGGCGGGGGCAGCGCGGCGGACCACGCGGCCGTCGGCCCGTTGCACGAGTAATTGGCCGTCGCCGAGGCCGACCGGACATTCTAGGCGAAAGCCGCGTTCCGGATTACGGAGTCCATTGAGCGCGCTGGGGTCATCAGCGCGGAGCCCGTGGAATTCCTTGTAGACTAGCTTAGGCGCCTCGTCCTTGGCGAGGACTGCGAGGCTACTGAGTAGCAGAAGGGGCCAATGCTTAATCATGGCGGTATATTTTGATGGGACAGAGCGGAGGCAATCCCGTTTCGGCTAGTTCTGGCTCGAACAGCCTCGCCAGACGGGCGGAGACGGGCTCAATGAGCGACATGTTGATGTCGGCCACATGGACGCAGACGCTCTTCGCTAACGCGGCAGCGGACCCCTTTTTACCGGCGGCGACGGCCTTGTTTTTCTGTGCGGTTGTTCACGCCTTGTGTGCGCCAATCTTTGCCCGGGCCGCCCACCGCCGGGAAGCACAGCGAGCTGATTTTAAGTCCGCAGCCCTCCACCTACTCGGAGAGGTCGAGGCCGTTTTTGGACTCTGGTCCCTCGTGTTATTCCTGTTCGCGGTCTGTTGGCCAGGGAAGGGGTGGGCCTTCGCCGTCGCTTATCTGGAGTCTGGAGACTACGCTGCTGCCGTCGCGGGCAGTAAATTCACGGGCCCCTTCAAGTTCTTGGAGCCATTGTTCGTCTTCATTGTTATGGCCATGGCTTCGACCCGGCCAGTTGTCGAAGCGGCGCGGCGGATGTTGAATGCCATCGCTGGCTGGTTTGGCGGTAGCCCCGCGGCCCGCTGGATGGTGGTGCTGACCGTGACGCCTTTGGCGGGGTCTTTGATCACGGAGCCGGCTGCGATGACCATCGCCGCCTATCTCCTCGCGGCCCAGTTTTATTGCCTGAAACCCTCTTCGAGCCTGAAGTATGCCACGCTGGCCTTACTCTTTGTTAATGTATCCATCGGCGGTGCCTTGACGCATTTTGCGGCGCCTCCGGTGGTGATGGTTGCGACGCGCTGGGGCTGGGGCACAGCGGAGGTGTTTCAGCAGTTTGGCTGGGCGGCCTTGACGGCGATTCTGATCTCGAACACCTTCTATTTTCTCTGGTTCCGCCGGGAATTACTGGCCCTGCGTTTTCCGGAATCGTCTGCGGAGGTAGAGCGGGAGCCGACGGTGCCGCTCTGGGTGACCGCGGTACACATCGCGCTGATCGCCTGGACGGTCGTGATGTTATCGGGCCACCACACGCTCCTCATGGTCGGGGGCTTCCTGTTATTTTTAGCCTTCGGCGTGGCCACTCCGCGTTGGCAGTCGCCGCTCCGGCTTAGGGCACCCTTGATGGTTGGCTTCTTTTTGGCCGGATTAGTCGTCCTCGGGGGCCTCCAAGGGTGGTGGATTGGCCCGGTCATCCTGCAAATGGGGGACACGTCCTTATTGTGGGCTTCCGTTGGCTTAACCGCCTTCAACGACAACGCAGCGATTACCTACCTCGCCGCACAGGTCCCGGCCTTAGCTGAGCCATCCGCTGCGGCTTTACGGCATGCCGTTTTGGCGGGTGCTTTGGCGGGGGGTGGCCTGACGGTCATCGCCAATGCCCCTAACCCTGCAGGGCAGGCCATTTTAGGCGAATATTTTGAGGGTGGGGTGTCCGCCGGCCGCCTTTTTCTTTGGGCCTTACTGCCCACGGCTATGGCTATCGCCTGTTTCTTCTTCATTAAGTAACCCCACCATTCGAGGGGGGAAGGGGTGGGGCTAGGGGGGTGCTCCACCACCTTTTTGACTGTTCAAGCGATTGGGGCGGGGCTACATTCTATTCCCCTTAGTTTAGCCCCCTTTACCCCATGCGTTCCCGTACCCGTTCAGGTTTCACGCTCATTGAGCTGCTTACCGTCATCGCCATCATCGGTATCTTGGCCGCCGTCCTCTTTCCGGCCATCGGTGCGGTCCGCAAAAAGGCGAAGATTTCGACTGGCCAGACGACCTTCCAGCAGTGGTGCGCCGGTGTGTCCCGTTACAAGTCCGTGTATGGCTTCTACCCGAACATCGGGGCCTCCTATACGACGACGGCCGATGCCCTGCATAAGCTCGAAGCGGGTCCTGGTATACCCTTCGTGAAGTCCCTCTACGGTAAAAACCCGACGGGATCACCGCTCTCGGGTGCCGCCACTGGCGAGCGCGCTAAGTACAACCGTAACGCCGAAGAGTTCTGTGCCTTCGGTAAGGACGACTACGAGCTCTTTGACGCCAACGCCAACACGACTGGCAAGCTCATCGACAAGTTCGGCAACACCAATATTCGCATCGTCTTTGATACCGATGGTAATGGCACCATTAAGGGCATCGCGACCCCGCTTCCTGACGACCTTGACGCGACCAAGAATGCCAATGGTATCAACAGCACGACGGGTATCCCGGCGCGTGTGATTATCTTTACCACCACTAAGGACGTCGGTTCGACTGACGGCCAGCTGGGTGCGGACGACGTCGCCGACATTATTGCCATCCAGTGAGTCCTCGCGCCCGCCTTTCCCGCGCTCGTCGCGGCTTTACGCTGATTGAGCTGTTGGTGGTAATCACCATCATCCTGCTCATTTCAGGTTTGTTCCTCAATATGTCCGCTGGCGATGGCGGTGGCCTGATGGGCGGCCAGCGCATGGTCGGCTCCTCGATTCGATCCGTTCGCGCGATGGCTTTGATGAACCGCGGAGCCCAGGGCACGGGCGTGAGCTATAATGCTCGTTACCGACTTCTAATCCTAAACGACCCGTCGGATCCCGTGAACCACCTGCACAAGTACATGATTGTCGTGGGTAGTGTGGATACCAGCACGATGGCGGCGGGCGTCGATCCGACGACTGTTACGAGCACTTCCGATAGCCGCTACAAGTGGTATTCCCCGGATGCCCCGACTTTGCTACCCAGTGGGGTCTACTTTGTTCCGCCTGCCAGCGACACCACCACCGTCGTCAATAAGCCCCCGGGCTTCACGGGCACCTGGGTCGGCCGCGCGAGCATCATCGGCCAGATCGCAGACAATGCCACGGCCAACTCGAACGACAACCCCGGCAGCCCGCCTTGGATGATGTTCGCTTCGCAGGGTGTCGTCGCTCCTACTAACTTGGCCGCAATGTCCGGCCTCGACGCCAAGAAGTGGTACTACGTAGAACTCCAGACCGGCGGGACCTCCAATCACCTCGGCCGCGTCATTCTCGTGCTCGCTAACGGCGTGCTGCGACTAGACCCGGCCTCCAATAAGGTCCAACTCGACCTAATCAGCGAAAACCAGTTGGCGGCCTTGTCGCTCCGCCCCAGCGGCGATGTGGCGATGACCACCGATCCAGATGAACTGGACAAAAATCTCCTGAAGTAATGAACACCGTCCTTTCTCCTTCCCCTCGTCGCTCGGGCTTCTCGCTGATCGAGGTCACCCTCGCCATCGGCATCCTTGGCATGGCGATTTTATCGCTGGTTGGCATCCTTGGTTCGACCTTTCAGCAGGTCGACGAGATCATGCAGACCAATCGCGCCTTGTCGGGGGTGACTCGCCTGATTGGTGCGCTCGATAACCCGCGCTCTATCGTCTACCTAGATGCCAGCGCGGACAGCAATCCTGCGAACACGAAGTATATCCACCAAGGCCTTCAGTCGAAACTCGATCCGTTTGTCGCCATTCCAGCGTCGAACTTTGAAATTGCCTACCGCTTACTAGGTCCGGCCAACACGACGACCAACGCCGTCTGGCTCTACGTCTATGACCGTAAGATGGTCATTGCGGTGGCCGATGCGCAGGCTGGTGCGACGGTGAGCTACAACCTCTATTCTAATCCCTCGGCGATGGAAGTCGCTTCCTGTGCTGGCAATTCCGATAACTTTAGCCCAATCGCGGCCAACACACGAAACGTCGTTGGTACCCCGATGCGGGTACGCCTCACGCTCTCGAAGTTGCTCGTTGGTCAGCGCTACCAGATCGACACCGTCACGGGTGAGCCGAGCGTGGCCAAGTGGACCCCGGGTACCGCGTTGCCGGTCGACCCTAATCTCTACGCGTTGGCCTACCTTCCGGTCGTCGCCGAATTCTTCCCGCACGATTATGTGGACTCTGCGATTTTTAAGGCTCGTGAAGAGACACCCCTCCTTGTGCAGAACATCATCATCAGCCGATGAAAACCTCCCTCCTCCGTACCGCCCGCCGCGGCTTTACCTTGATCGAAGTCATGGTCGCCACGGCGATCATGATGGTGATCGTTCTCGCCGTGGTGACCATCGCCGCGGACACCTTTAAGGCGTACGACCGCGCGGTCGCCGACCTCACGACGCAGTCCGAGGCCCGTGGTGCCCTCGATGCAATGGAGAACGATTTCCAGACGGCAGTCATCCGGCCCGACGGTCGCTGCTGGATGGAAGTTATCCTGCCTGGTGCAACGGCTCCGGCTGGCGTACCCAAGGCGGTCGGTAACCTGCAGCCAGTCGACCATCCGATTGTCATGCTCTTTTCGGCGCCGCCGGACCGCCCACGCTGGTCCCCGGTGGCCACCACGCCGCGTACGGCCTTTAAGGGCGATGTCTGTGCGGTTGCCTATCGTATCGGCCAGCGTTCGCCTTTTGACGCCCCGGGTGACCCCATCCAGCAGGTGTATGGCGTCTACCGTACGATTATCGACCCTGAGGCGACCTTCCGTGATGCCTTGCCGATCATCTTTTCTTCGACTCCGACGGTCCCCACGTCTCCTTGGAATTACTGGAACGCTCCGCGGCTGGTGCCGAATTACTCCGTCTCGGCCACCTCGGGTGGCTTTCAGACCCGCAACTTGATTGACCAGAGCTTGGTGCAGACGGGTGGGGCGACTTCTAATTATTGCTGGACGCTGGATGACCAGAATTTCATCGCTTCGAATGTTGTCTCCATGCACCTGACCTTCTGGTGCAAGTCTTCCTTGCCGGCCTCCTCCACGGTGACGGGTGCCTTGGTCGACCCGCTGAAGCGTCCAGCCGAATTACTCCGCCCGGTGGTCGTAGGTTCTGCCGATACCTTTAAGTTCGGCCCGGCAGCTTACGGCGGTTACATCGGTGAATACGTCACCAATACGACGTCCTCGACCACGAATGCGGCCCCGTTGCGCTTTGCTCCTTCCAGCGGCTCCCCAGTGCCCGTGACGGCCGCCGGCACGCCTCACCCTTACGACACCTATGGTGCTCGCCTCCGTATCTTCGCGGACCGGATGTATCCTGATTCCCTTGGGCCGAACAACGCCGCGACCGCTACGTCTTTGCCTTACCTGCCTTACTCCGTGAAGGCCGTGGAGGTCTCGCTTACGATCCTGACACCCGAGGGCTCTAAGGAGCTCCGCTCCCTGCAGAAACTTACCGCCGCCCAGTCGGCCACGGGTATCGCGCTGCCTTCAGTTAATGATTATAAGCGCATCGTGAATCAGTACGGTCGCAACTATACTCGCTACATCAAGTTGATGGCGAACGGCGGCTAAGCGCCGTCAGGTTTAAACAAAAAGGGCGTCCTCACGGGACGCCCTTTTGCTTGGTGGAGCTGGCCGCTTACTCGGCGTACACACCCATCTTGCGGAACTTGGCGTAGCGGTCGGCGACTAGCTTGTCGGGTTTAGCCTTCGAGAGTTCCTTGAGGGCTTCGCGTAGCATCTTGCGGATGTTAGAGCCGGTGGCAGCGGGGTCTTCCTGGGCGCCGCCGAGGGGCTCCTTCACTACGCCGTCCACAACGCCGAGCTTGAGGAGATTCGGGGCATCGAGGCACAGGGCTTCGGCGGCCTTGGGCGCGTGGGCGCGGTCCTTGAAGAGGATCGCGGCGCAGCCTTCGGGAGAGATGACGGAGTAGTAGGCGTTCTCGAGGATGTAGACGCGGTTCGAGACGGCGATGCCGAGGGCACCACCGGAACCACCTTCGCCGATGACGAAGGTGATAATGGGCACGCCGAACTGACTCATCTCACGGAGGTTTACCGCGATGGCTTCAGCCACGTGGCGTTCTTCCGACCCGATGCCCGGGAAGGCGCCGGGGGTGTCGACGAGGGTGATGATGGGTAACTTAAAGGTGTGCGCCATCTTCATCAGGCGAAGGGCCTTGCGGTAACCTTCCGGGTTGGGGCAACCGAAGTTACGACGAAGGTTTTCCTTAGTGTCGCGGCCTTTCTGTTGGCCGATGACCATGACGGGCTGGCCTTCAAAGAAGGCTGTTCCGCCGACGGTGGACTCATCGTCCATGTAGAGACGGTCGCCATGAAGCTCCTGGAAGTCGTCAAAGATCATCCCGATATAGTCCAGGGAGTAGGGCCGGCGGGGGTGTCGTGCCAGCTGGACGCGCTGCCAGGGGGTCAGGTTGCCGTAGACCTCTCGGCGGGTCTGGGCCAGCTTGGCCTCCATGGAGACGGCTTCCTTGGTGACGTCCATGCCAGCGGACTCGGACGAGGCGCGCAGGGCGGCAATCTTATCCTCTAGTTCGCGGATGGGCTTCTCAAACTCGAGCGTGAAGCGGGGCTTCGTGACAGACATGGGGGACTAAATAGGGGATTTTTAGGCCGCAGGGCAACGGGAATAGGGGGCGGCGGAGTTCTGCCAAGGGCAGAAAACGCTGTTTTTCACTCTTTTCCCCGAACCAAGCGTCGGTCAGGCTGTCGTAACCCTCACCCCAACCATGCGTAACTTGTTTCTCCTGACATTGGCCGCCGCCAGCCTTTCGGCTGAAGGTTACCTCGACACACCCCTTATCCCTGGCACCCAGTGGCACGTCCATGACTCGACCCGTCCCCAGCCCCCGCGCGCGGACAAGGAGAAGCTGAAGTGCACGACGACTGCCGCCCCCGCCGGTGCCGTGGTGCTCTTTGACGGCAAGGATGCCGCCGCCGAGTGGGAAGCCGACAACGGCGCCAAGGGCGTGACGTGGGAAGTGAAGGAAGGCGCGATGGTTGCCCGTAAGAATGGCATCCACACCAAGAAGTCCTTCGGCGATATTACTCTCCACACCGAATGGCGCTCCGCCGAAGGCTACGATAAGAACGAGAAGAAGAAGGGCCAGGGTAATTCCAACAGTGGCATCTTCTTCATGCGTACCTACGAACTGCAGGTGCTCGATTGCGCCAAGACCGAAACCTACGCCGACGGCATGACGGCTGCGATCTATGGTCAGCAGCCGCCGCTCTTTAATGCCTGTAATCCCTCGCGCGAATGGAACAGCTACGACATCGAATGGACCGCTCCGCGCTTCGATCAAGACGGCAAGGTGGTCTCGAAAGCCCGCATCACGGTTGTGATGAACGGCGTCAAGGTGCAGGACAATATCGAGTATATCGGCCCGAGCAGCCACAAGAAGAACCCCCCTTACGCGAAGCACGCGGACAAGCTGCCCATCGGCCTGCAGTTCCACGGCGACCCCGTCGAGTTCCGCAACATGTGGGTCGTCGAGAAGAAGTAAGCGCTCGTTTAGTTCCTGATGACGCCCCGGCTTGCCCGGGGCGTTTGTTTGGGGCGCCGTTCAGGCGTCAGGTATTATAGGCTGATTTGACTTACCCGTTTGCAAGGGGGGTGGTTCTTGGTACGGTCGAGGCTTCCACGAATGTATCCCGCTGATCAACGCGACAACTGGTATGCCGGACAGGGCCGATGGTCTGACGTGCCGGCGTCGGATTGGAACGATTGGCACTGGCAACTACGGAATCGCATCACGACCTTAGCCCAACTGGAGACGCTCCTCGAATTGTCTCCGCAGGAGCGGGCAGGCTGCCTCTTTGCTGCCCATAAGCTGGCCCTGGCGATCACCCCGCACTTCTTTAACCTGATTGACCCGCTGGACCCGAATTGCCCAGTCCGCCGTCAGGTCATCCCGCATATCGACGAGTCCGTCGTTGCCCCTGGCGAGTCGGCGGATCCCGTCGGCGAAGAGGGGACTATGCCAGTTCCAGGCATTGTGCACCGCTATCCAGATCGCGTCCTGTTTCTCGTGACCGACCGTTGCGCTTCGTATTGCCGCTACTGTACGCGGAGTCGCTTGGTTTCCAACGCACAGTCTTACGATTTCCACCCGGAGCTTGAGCAGGGTCTGCAGTATATCGCTGCCCACCCGGAAGTGCGCGACGTCCTCATTTCTGGAGGCGATCCGCTATTGCTGTCCGATGCTAAAATCGACGCCCTGCTCGGTCGCCTGCGGGCCATCCCGCATGTGGAGTTTATTCGCATGGGTTCGCGGATTCCTGTCTTCCTGCCGCAACGCATCACGCCTGAGCTCGCGGCCATCTTTCGTAAGCACGGCCCGATCTGGATGAGTATCCATACCAACCACCCGAAGGAGATTACGCGCGAATTGGCCGAGGCCTGCGAGCGGTTGTCCCTAGCGGGCGTCCCCCTGGGTAATCAGTCGGTCTTGCTTAACGGGATTAACGATACGCCCGAGATTATGAAGTCGCTCGTGCACCGTCTTTTGATGATGCGCGTCCGGCCGTACTACCTTTATGCGTGTGACCTCATTGAGGGATCAACGCATTTCCGGGCGCCGATTCAGAAGGGTATCGATATCATCCGTGCGCTCCGTGGGCACACGACAGGGTATGGGGTGCCGCAACTGACCATCGATGGGCCAGGCGGTGGGGGAAAAATCCCCATCAACCCCGAGTATGTGCAGGCCATCCACGATGGTATCGTGGAGCTCCGAAATTTCGAGGACCGGGCTTATGTCTACCCATCGGGTAAGCAGATGCCGGATCCTACACCGGAGTTGAGGGAGTAAGGTTAGGGGGTGGGGTATTGGGGCTGGTAGGGTTAGCACTGCGTGCTAACCTAGCTCCAACGCCGTGCTGACCCTGCCTGCACACCCCAAAACAGGGCGAACCAGAAGGTTATTCTGGTTCGCTGTTCAAAATGGTGGGCCCGTAGGGATTCGAACCCCAAACGTCTGATCCGTAGTCAGAAATGATATCCATTTCACCACGAGCCCGTTCCGAGACGCTAGAAAGAACCATCCCTGACTCGAAAGGCAAGGAATTTTTGGAAAGGGCTACTTTTTAGCCCGATGGAGCGCCACGGTGCCGAACAGCATGCTCTCATGGCTAACCTCCGAAAAACCCGCGTTTTGGAGTTCCAAGGTCAGGCCCGCAGCATCCGGAAAGCCGGCGATGCTCGTGCCAAGGTAGCGATACGCTCCGAAGTCTCCGGTGAGGATTCCTGCAAGGATCGGCGAGATGAGGCGCACATGCATGAAGTGGAAGGGCGCAAACCATGCGGCGGGTTTGGAGAATTCGAGGATGAAGACGGAGCCAGCTGGCTTGGTCACGCGATGAAGTTCCCTTAGGCCGCGGGCACGGTCTTCGAAGTTCCGCACGCCATACGCGATGGTGACAGCGTCGCAGGCGTCGTTGGCCAGCGGAAGGTTCATGCAATCGCCCAGCAGAAACTCCGGCGAACGGAGTGGGGATTTAGCGGCGCGGCGACGCGCGACCGCAAGCATCGGTTCGCAAAAGTCGTAGCCGGTTACTTTGCAATCCTGGGGGAGGGCAGGGCTGAGCTCAAAGGCGACGTCGCCGCTGCCGGTGGCGAGGTCAGCAACGTTATGAGGATGGGTGTCGACGACGGCCTGAATCAAGCGGTTACGCCAGCCGACGCAGAGGCCGAGGCTGAGTACGCGGTTGGCCAAGTCATAGCGCGAGGCAATGCCTGAGAACATCTGACGGACTGCATTACCTTCGGCCATCCGCTTACCTTCCGTACAAAGTGCAGAAGGTCAAGTGGAGGGGTGGAGGAAAGGTAATAGGTGATAGGGGATAGGGGGTGGGGGATGGGTTGAGGGGAGCGCAGTCGCGCCCCTACCCAAACTCCGCTATCCCCTAACCGCTATCCCCTTAAACGAATACCCCGCCGCCTAGTAGCACACGGTCTTGGTAAATCGCCACCACCTGACCAGCGGCGAGGCCTCGTTGGGTCGCTTGGAAGTGAAGGTCGACGGTGCCATCGGCGAGCGGCTTAAAGTGCGCGGCGACGGCCTTATCTCGGTAGCGCACCCGGGCGAGGATAGCTTGTTCGCTCACGAGCGGTTGATTGATCCAAGTGAAGTTGGCGGCGCGGGCGGAGTCGGTGTAGAGCCACTTCGCGTCGGGTACGTCGAAGGCCACGTGCAGGGTCTTCGTCGCAAAATCCTTTTTCACGACAACGAAATATTTCTGGTCGGTGTTGGAAGGTAGGCCGATGCCCTTACGCTGACCGATGGTGTAACGGTGCAGGCCACGGTGTTGGCCGATTTCCTTGCCGATGGCGTTGACGATGGGACCCGGTGCGTCGGGGATGTGGCGTTCGAGGAAGTCTTGCACCGGCACCTGCCCGAGGAAGCAAATGCCTTGGCTATCCTTGCGCGTGGCGTTCGGGAGATGGGCCTCGACGGCCAGGCGGCGGACTTCTGGTTTGGTAAGTTCGCCGATCGGGAAGAGGGCCTTGGCGAGCTGGTCCTGGCGCAGCAGAGCGAGGAAGTACGACTGATCCTTATTTTGGTCGAGGCCCTCCAAGAGGTCGAACGAGCCGTCAGCGTTCGCTCGTCGGCGGGCGTAGTGACCAGTGGCGATGGCATCGTAGCCCTCGGCCAAAGCGCGACGCAGAAAGACACCGAACTTCATCTCGCGGTTGCAAATGATATCGGGATTGGGGGTCAGCCCACGGCGGTAACCATCGACCAGGTATTCGACTACGGTTTCGCGGTAATCCTTCACTAGGTCGATGATGCGGAACGGTAGGCCGAGGTGGTCGGCGACGGTCTGGGCGTTGCGGACGTCGTCTTCCCAAGGGCATTCGCCAGGGAAGGGGAGGCCTTCCTCGTTCATCCAAGTCCGGAAGTAAGCGGCATGGACCTCGTGTCCCTGATGCTTGAGCAACAAGGCGGCCACGGCGCTGTCGACGCCGCCGGAAAGGGCTACGAGGATTTTGGACATCCGTCCCTAGGTTAGGGACGTCCCCGCATCGGGGGCGAGAAAGGAAAACCGTGGGCGTTGGGCTAGTTCGGGCTGATTTAAGAGGCCAGAGCCAGCTTCAGGGGTGCGAATGCTCGCTCCTTGCCTCCGTTGCCCGACTTGTTTTGCTGGAGGCATGCGCTTCGGTCTCCTTTTCCTTCTTCTGGGCTTCGCCCCTCTCTTTGCCCAAAATAACCAGCTGGCTGGGATGCAGCAGGACCTTGCGGAGCTGCGTAACGAAGTGGAGAAACTAAAGCTCGAGAACGCGGACTTGCGCGATGCCCTGAACAAGCAACGCAACGCCTCGGTGGGTAATAGCTCAAACGCCGAGGCGGCGGCACGAACCAAGGCGGAAGCTTTGGCCGAAGTGGATCGTCGCCTCAAGCAACAGACGGCGGACGTGAATGCCGCTCTCACTGAACTCGGTCGTCGCGTCGACGCGGCCCTCGCTGGTCGCCAACCGCCCGCTAATCGTCCGGTGACTCCGCCCGCTAAGCCTACGGGCACGCCTCCTTCGACGACTGGAGTGGCGCCGCCTGCCACGACCCCGCCCCCTGCGCCGGAAGACGGTCTCCCGACTGACATCCCCCGCACCGGGACGCCCTACAAGGTGAAGTCCGGTGACACGGTAACTAAGATCGCTCGCCAATTCGGCTCCAAGGTCGAATGGATTCTCCAGGCCAATAAACTCTCGAGCGCAGGCGCACTCCGTGCGGACGTCGAAATCTTTGTGCCGCAACCCGAAGTTCCTGCGCGCTAATTTCATGGCCACCCCTCCTAAGAAATCCCTCGGCCGAGGACTCGGCTCCCTCATCGGTGGCGGCGTTACCAAGCCCGCAGCAGCGACCCCTGCGCCGACTGCCGCTCCCATCGCTCCCGGCCTGGCACTCATTGAGATTCCACTCGGCGCCATTATGCCGAACCCCCGCCAGCCGCGCCGCGAGTTCGACGAGACTGGTGTCAAGGAACTGGCCGAATCGATTCGTTCGGAAGGCCTCCTGCAACCGATCACCGTTCGCAAGGTGAAGGACGGCTATGAGCTCATTGCCGGCGAACGCCGCTTCCGTGCGTTCAAACTCTTGGGCCAGAAGACGATCACGGCGCGCGTGCTGGAGGCTAGCGATAACGCCAGCGCCGTGCTCGCCCTCGTCGAGAACTTACAGCGTGCCGACCTCAACCCGGTCGAAGAAGCGTTGGGCGTGGCCTCGCTCATGCGCGACTTTAACCTCACGCAGGAAGCCGTTGCGGATCGCCTTGGCAAGCCGCGTGCGAGCATCGCTAACCTGGTTCGCCTGCTCTCGCTTGACCGCGAGATACAGGGCTACCTCGGTAAGGGTCAGCTTTCTACTGGCCATGCCAAGGTCCTGCTCGGCCTTGAGAATCAGGCCCACCGCGTGCAGCTTGCTCGTCTCGTCATCGAGAAGGGACTCTCGGTTCGTGCCCTCGAAGTTGAAGTAAAGAAGGTTGCCTCTACGAAGAAGACCGACCGTAAGCGCACGGAGAAATCCGTCGTCGAAGACGTCCAGAAGCGTCTCGCCTCCCACCTTTCCGCTCGCGTCCAAGTTGTCCAGAAGGGCAAGAAGGGCAGCATCACGATTGCCTACGAAGGCGACGACGACCTCGCCCGCCTGCTCGAGAAGCTGGGTGTGAAGACCTAAGGGATAGGGGATGGGGGATGGGGGATGGGGGATGGGGGATAGGGGATGGGGGGAAGGCACAAAGAAGCCCGGGTCATTGGACTCGGGCCTCTTGTTTTTCCTAACCGCTAACCGCCAACCGCTTCAACACTAGGCGGCCACCGGCCGCTTAATGCTTAAAGTGGCGCATCCCCGTGAAGACCATGGCCATGCCGCGGGCGTCTGCCGCGGCGATGACTTCGGCGTCCTTGACGGAGCCACCGGGCTGAATGGCGCAGGTGGCACCGGCATCGGCGGCAGCGAGGAGGCCGTCCGGGAAGGGGAAGAAGGCGTCCGACGCGATGGCCGAGCCGTGGAGGGAGAGCTTAGCTTCGCCAGCCTTCCAGACCGCGATGCGGGAGGAGTCGATACGCGACATTTGGCCCGCGCCGACGCTGAGGGTGCGTTCCTTGCCCGCGTAGACGATGGCATTGGACTTCACGTGGCGAACCACGCGCCAGCCGAAGAGCAGGGCGGTCATTTCGTCGGCGGTGGGCTGACGCTGGGTGACAACCTTGAATTCACGCGCGTTGACTGGCTTCTGGTCGCGGTCCTGGACGAGCACACCGCCGATGACGGCACGGACTTCGCGCAGGGTGTCGGCGCGGAGGCCAACTTTGGCGCGCATGAGGCGGAGGTTCTTCTTCTTGCCGAAAATGGCGAGCGCATCGGCGTCGAACTCCGGCGCGATGATGACTTCCGAGAAGATCTCAGCGATGGCTTCGGCCAGGCCCTTGTCGATGGTGCGGTTAGCAACGATGATGCCGCCGAAGGGAGCCTGCTTGTCGGTCTCAAAAGCCTTATGCCAGGCTTCGAGGAGGGTGTCAGCGGAAGCCACACCACAGGGGTTGGTGTGCTTAAGGATACAGATGGTCGGACGTTCGAACTCACCGATGAGGTAAGTGGCGGCGGTGATATCTAAGATATTATTGTAACTGAGTTCCTTGCCCTGGAGCTGTTCGAAGGCCTCATGGAAAGAACCATAGAGCGCGGCCTGCTGGTGAGGGTTTTCGCCGTAGCGGAGACGCTGGGCGAGGGACAGGGTGGTCGTGAAGCGTGCAGGCAGGCCAAGGACGTTGCCGAGGCCCGGCTGGGCTTGCGATTCGAGGTAATTGGCAATGGCGGCATCGTAGGCCGAGGTGCGCTGGAAGACCTTGAGCGCGAGCTCGCGGCGGAGTTCGGCGAGGGCCGCAGGATTGGCCATCGCGGCGAGGACGCGTTCGTAGTCGGCCGGGTCGGTGACGACCGAGACGGAGGCGTGGTTTTTGGCCGCGCTGCGGAGCATGGACGGACCACCGATATCAATGTTCTCGATGGCGTCTTCAAATGAGCAGTTGGGCTTCGCGACGGTGGCTTCGAAGGGGTAGAGGTTTACGACGACGAGGTCGATGAGTTCGATACCGTGCTTCTTGGCTTCATCGAGGTGCTCATGCGAATCGCGGCGACAGAGGAGGCCACCATGGACCTTGGGGTGCAGGGTCTTGACGCGGCCTTCCATGATTTCGGGGAAACCCGTGTGCTCGCTGACATCGGTCACCGGCAGGCCGGCATCGCGGAGCATCTTGGACGTACCACCGGTGGAGAGCAGCTTATAGCCATGATTCTGGACCAGCGCCTGCGCGAAGGGCAGGAGGCCCGTCTTGTCGCTGACGGAGAGGAGGGCGATAGGCATGATTAAGGGAAGGGGTAGGGGGCGGGGTGGGGTGGGTCAAGAAATAGGGGATAGGGGATAGGGGGATCGGGGATAGGGGGATCGGGGATAGGGTATGGGGTTAGTTTCCAGATTACGGAGTACAGAGTACGGATTACAGGAGTATAAGGTCTGCACCCGAGGGGTGGGGCGTGGTTTATCCGCAATCTATCCCCAATCCCCTCCTTCTTTGCATCCGCTTGACCCTTCCCGCCTTTTTCCACTCTTTAAACCCATGTCGACCGCTCTTCTGTTCTCCGGCCAAGGCGCCCAAGTGGTGGGTATGGGGAAGTCCTTGTACGACAACTCCGCCACGGCCAAGGGTCTCTATGACCGGGCGGCCGCGGTTCTCCCTTTCGACCTGCGTCAGGTCTGCTTCGAGGGTCCGGCCGAAGTCCTGACTGAAACCCGGTCTGCCAGCCGGCTCTCTACGTCCAGGGTTACGCGATTGCCCAGATTCTCCGCGAGCGCGGCAAGCTGAATGACCTCAAGGCCTGCCTCGGGCTTTCCTTGGGCGAACTGACGGCCTACGCGGTGGCCGGGGTGTGGGATTTTGAAACGGGCCTCAAGGTCGTCGCCGAGCGCGGTCGCCTCATGCAGCAGGCCTGTGACCAGACCAAGGGCGGCATGGCCGCAGTCATCGGCGGGTCCCGTGAGGACATCTTCAAGCTCTGCGCGGCCTTTGACATCGACGCGGCGAACTTCAACTGCCCTGGCCAAGTCGTGATCTCGGGTGAGTCCGACAAGGTTGCCCAAGCGGTCGCTCGCGCCAAGGAGTTTGGTGCGTTCAAGCTCGTGAAGCCCCTCGTTGTGGCTGGCGCCTACCATAGCCGCCTCATGGAGCCTGCCCGTGCAGCCTTCGAGGCCTTCCTCCAAGGTGTTGAGTTCAAGCGTCCGCAGGTCACGGTCTACTCCAACACCACCGGCGGCACCTTGTCCGAGCCGGACGACCTCCGTGCGGCCCTCGTGAAGCAGGTCGTATCTTCGGTCCTCTGGGAGGATGACTGTAAGGCTGCCGCCGACTCCGGTATCGCCCAGTTCTATGAATGCGGTCCAGGTGGCGCTTTGGCGGGCATGATGAAGCGCACGGCCCCCGCGGCCCCGATTGCTTCCCTGCACGAGTTCGCTGATATTCCAGCCTAATCCGCCTTCCGGTGGGGCTAACGCTGGACAAGCGCCCCCGCCGTCGTCCTATTAGCCCTTTCCTCCGTGCTCAGTCTTTGCCCTCTGTAATCAGAACTCTGTAATCCGTCCTCCTTTCTCTTCTTCCCGTGTCCCTAGACCACATTCGTAACTTCTGCATCATCGCGCACGTCGACCACGGCAAGACGACGCTGTCCGACCGCCTGCTGGAGCACACGAAGACCATCGAGAAGCGTCAGATGAAGGAGCAGCTCCTCGATGCCATGGATCTCGAGCGCGAGAAGGGCATCACGATTAAGTGCCACCCGGTGACGATGAACTTCACCGCCCCGGATGGTAAGCAGTATATTCTTAACCTCATTGATACTCCGGGACACGTCGACTTCGCCTACGAAGTTTCCCGCTCCCTCGCCGCGTGTGAAGGCGCGGTGTTACTCATCGACGCCTCGCAAGGCGTGGAGGCCCAGACGGTGGCTAATGCGACCCTCGCGATGAATCAGGGTCTCGAAATTGTCCCGGTCATCAACAAGGTCGACCTTCCCAGTGCCCGCCCCGAAGAAGCTCGCCGCCAGGTTGAGGACATCCTAACCATCCCCGCGCAGGATGCGGTGCTCGCTTCTGGTAAGTCCGGCATCGGCATCGACGAGATTTTTGCCGCCATCATTAAGCGCGTCCCGCCGCCCCGCTGGTCCGAATACCCGCAGCACCGCGCACTAGTCTTCGATTCCCTGTTCGATTCCTACAAGGGCGTCATCAGTTACGTCCGTGTCTTCTCCGGTACGTTCAAGGCCGGTCAGACTATCGAGTTGATGTTTAATGGCGCCCGCTCCGTCATCAAGGAAGTCGGTATCTTCTCCCCGAAGATGAAGCCGCAGGATGAGCTCGGCCCAGGTACGGTCGGTTACATTGTGATCAATATTCGCGAGGTCGCCGACGTGAAGGTTGGTGACACGATCACCCTCGCCAACGACCCGGCTAAGGAACCCGTACCCGGCTTCAAGGAGGTCCGTCCGATGGTGTTCAGCGGTATCTACCCGCTCGACACCGCCGATTACGAGAAACTGAAGGTCTCGCTCGCTAAGCTCGCAATCAATGATTCTTCGCTGACTTACACGGCCGAAAGTTCGAGCGCACTGGGTTTCGGTTTTCGCTGTGGCTTCCTTGGCCTGCTCCACATGGAGATCGTCCAAGAGCGCCTGCGCCGCGAGTACGACCTCGACATCCTTTCGACCTACCCATCCGTCGTTTATAAGGTCTATACCACCGATGGGGTGGAGCACATCCTCGATAACCCGGTAGTGATGCCTGACCCCTCCTCGATCGAGCACGTCGAGGAGCCGACCATCCGCGCGCATATCCACATCCCAGGTACTTCTATTGGCGATATGCTCACGCTGGTCCAAGAGAAGCGCGGCGTCTGCGAGCGGACTGAGACCATTGACGGCGACCGCGTGGTCCTCGTCTGCCTCCTGCCGCTCAACGAAATCCTCGTCGATTTCAATGACCGCATGAAGTCCATCACCCGTGGCTACGGTTCGATGGATTACGAATTGGGCGAATACGTCACCTCCGACCTCGTGAAGATGGACATCCGTGTCAACGAGGAGCCGGTCGATGCGTTTTCTTCGATCGTGCACGCTTCCAAGGCCGAAGGCCGCGGTCGTAACCTTTGCGAGAGGCTCAAGGAACTCCTCCCGCGCCAACTTTTCAAAATCGCCATCCAGGCGGCCATTGGGTCGAAGGTCATCGCCCGCGAGACCATCGGTTCCGTTGGCAAGGACGTGACGGCCAAGTGCTACGGCGGTGACATCTCCCGTAAGCGCAAGCTCCTCGATAAGCAGAAGGAAGGTAAGAAGCGGATGAAGCAGATCGGCAAGGTGGACATCCCGCAGGAGGCCTTCATCAAGATTCTCAAGAACGAAGGCTAAGCCCCGTTTCTGTTCTTCCCAGCGGCCGTTCGCCCCCTTAGGTTGGGCGTAGGTTCGCCATGCTCACCCATCTCCCCGGCTTCATCCTCCCTAAGCACCACCGCTACCTGAAGGTCGCTAAGCAGATTCTCGAGGTAGCACATAAGGTGAAGCTTTACCGTGGAGACGTGCTCCGCGCCGAAGATCTTGCCGAACAAGACCGCTTGGCGGCTCAGTTGGTTGTGCTTGTTAAGCGCTCAGCCCCGCCCGCGGAGACGGAGCCAGCCATTACGTCCCTGCACGAGGTGCTCGTGCGTAACGGCGGAAAAATCTACCCTGTTTCCACGACGGGTGATTACGTGGAGATGGTTGTCATGGCGGCCATCGTGGCCGGCGCCATCCGCAGCTTCTTGCTGCAGCCTTTCAAGATTCCGACGAATTCGATGTGGCCGACGTACAACGGCATGACGGCCGAGGTCCGTGCCCCGGGCTCCGAGATACCGAGTTTCGGCACACGGGCGCTGAATAAGATTCAGTGGACCTGGACCTACGTGGAGCTCGCTCCTGTTGATGGCGAGGTGAAGATTCCTTTGGATAACGCCGGCTTCGACGGGAAGGATAAGCATTACCGTCCGCGGGGTCGTTCGCCTGGAGAGGGCTACACGCTGGTGGTCGGTAATACGCCGATGGTTGTAGACGTTCCGGTTGACTTCGGCCTCGAGGGTGTGCTGCTGCGCACTTATTACCCGGACTACGCTAAGCTAGCGCTGCGCCGTCAGGACAACGACCGCTGGGATAAGCTCCTCGTCCAGGCAGGGCGCGATGGTCGCATTGAGAATGGCCCGAAGGGACCGATGCTGCTGACGGGCTACAAGGTCAAGGCGGGCCAGCCGGTGCTGAACTTCGATATCCTCACGGGCGATATGCTCTTTGTGGACCGCGTGTCCTATCACTTCGTCAACCCGTCCCGCGGCGATACCTTCGTCTTCAAGACGAATAACATCCCGGGCCTCGCCGACCGCAACGGAAACCCCTCACAGAATTACTACGTCAAACGCCTCGTGGGCGTCCCTGGAGAGCGACTTCGCGTTGATGACGATGGCCGTTTTCTCGTGAACGGTAAGGTCGTCACCTCGCCGGAACCGATGGTACTTAATTCGGAGCGCGCGACCGACCGCGGCTACTACGGCTACCTGGCTGACCTCGGTGATTACGCGTATGCCATCCCGTTAAACAAGGAGTATACCGTGACTGATCGTCACTACTACGCCCTCGGCGATAATTCCTCGAACAGCTTCGACTCGCGTGGCTGGGGTGAGGTTCCGGAGAAGGACGTCGTCGGCAAGCCCCTCTTTATTCTACACCCCTTCACCTCGCACTGGGGTGCCGCGAAGTAGGCGTCGGACGGGCGTCCGAGGCGGGGGAGGCGGTTGAACTGGTAGGGTTAGCACTGCGTGCTAACCTAGTTGTCTGTTAAAGATGGGGCGTAACTGCGTCGCAAACCATTCGGTTCGGCTAGGTCAGCACGCAGTGCTGACCCTACCTTGTGATCGAGGTGGCTTGCGTCCGCACGCCCCCTAGCCATCGATACCCCATCCCCTATCCCTTATCCCCAACCCCCTCGTCCGCCCCACATGTCCTGGACCATCTATCGCCACTACAAGGGCAACCACTACCTGCGGTTGGGGGTGGGGGCGCATTCGGAGGATCTTTCGCCGCACGTCGTCTATCGTTGCCTCTACGATAACCCAGAGGCTCGTACTTGGATTCGCCCGCAGGGTATGTTCGAGGAAACGTTGGAGGATGGCCGTCTCCGTTTTACGCCCGAGGCCCGCATGCGTCTCGTTCAGCCTGAAGATTGTCCTACCGTGTTAGCCTTTGGTTATGACGCTTGGGGTGAAGGCAAGACGCTCGCAGAGTTCGTCGCTGGCTATGACCACAGCCGAAACCATCAGCGCGGCACGCGCTACCTCTTGGAGACGTTAGCGGGCGTTCCGGTTGCAGGTTTAAATACGCTACGTTTTCGTCGCGGGCTGATGGGCCTCGCCTCCGTCGCCACCGATCCTGCGCAGCGCGGCAAAGGGTATTCCGCACTCCTCGTCCGGGCTGCGATGGAACTTCAGCGCTTTTCGCACGGAGATCTCCGCTTCCTCCTCTTCTCGGAAGTACCGCCATCCGTCTACGAACGCCATGGTTTCCATGTGCTCCCGCCCGAGCATCAGCGCTTCCTGCCTTCTGTCGCCATGGCCACCGGCGACACTCCGCTCTCCGTTGCGGAGGCCGAATTCCTAAAGGCCTATTTCTAGCGACGGAAGGACTTCAGACGCCAAGCGGCGTCGGCTTCACGGTCGGTGCGGAATTCGATGACCCTGACGCCTTTGCCGCGGCGTTCCAGCTGGCGTGCGAGGGCGGTCCAGGTCTCAGCGTGGTCGTGGCGGACGCCGTGAGCAGCGCAGAGTTTGCCGAGGTCGGCGGCCTGTGGGGTGCCCCAGAGTTGTTCAAAGCGCTTTGTTTCCTTCGCGACGGCAAGGTGATTAAAGATCCCGCCGCCTTGGTTGTTCACGACGACGACGGTGAGGTCACCCATGTGGCCATAGGCGGAGAGCAGGGCGTTGCTGTCGTGTAAGAAGGTAAGGTCGCCGCAGAGGAGCACCGTGCGCTTACCGTCAAGCGAAGCGCCGAACGCAGTGGAGACAGTGCCGTCGATGCCGTTGGCGCCACGGTTACAAAGGACTTCGGGGCCAGGGCCGGGTGGGTGGTAGAACCACTCGAGGTCACGCACCGGCATACTGCTGCCGATGAAGAGTCGATCATCGGGCCCGAGGGCTTCTTCGAGCAGCGTCACGACGCGTCCTTCAAAGTTCCAGTCGACGCGGGCGATGCGTTCGAGTTTCGCGCGGGCGGCCTGCTGCGCTTTGGACCAAGCGGAGAGCCGAGCGTTGTCGGTCGCCTTCGCATGTTCACCGCTCGGGGTGAGCGTGCCGTCGAGGCGTGTCCACCGTCCATGTGTTGGGTCGACGTTCTCACCGGCGCGATTGACTTGCAGGGCGACGACATCGGAGTCCTTGAGCCAAGCGCGCAGGACTTTACTGGTCGGGAGCGGGCCGACGAAGATTGCCGCGGTTGGTCGCAGTGCTTGGGCGAGCTTGGGGTCGCGGAGGATGAGGTCGTACGCGGAAACCAGACGGCCGCCACCGGCGAGGTCACCGCGGACGGTGCCGGCGCCATCGGCGAGGACCGGCCAACCCGTCAGGTGGGAGAGTTCCAGCAACGCATCAGCGAACTCTTGGCGATCGGCGGGGGCGTGAGGTCCGACCACGATGACCCCGCGTTCGGTCTTGGGCAGCAGGTCCGCCACGGAGGCGGGGGTCAGTAGGGAATCCACCTGGGCGCACACCGGCAGGGCCGTAAAGGCGTCCAAATCGAACCCCGTGGGCGCCTTGTAGCCCTTTTCAGGCTCTGAGGGCGGTAGAGGGTCGCGGAAGGGTAAATTGAGGTGCACAGGCCCGGCTAGGGGGCCTTGGGCACGCTGCCAGCCGTCAACCAGTAGCTGGCGCCAATAGCGAAGTAGGTTGAGGTCAGTCGATGGCACGGCGGCCTCGGTCGCCCAGACTGGGTATCCGCCGAAGAGCCCGTTTTGGGTAATCGTCTGCCCCGAGTGGCAATCGCGGAGTTCAGGTGGACGGTCGGCGGTGAGGACGAGTAGGGGCGTGGCTGAGAGACGGGCCTCGATGACGGCGGGCAAGTAGTTGGCACCGGCGGTGCCGGAAGTGCAGAGCAACGCGACGGGCTCGCGGGTGGCCTTGGCGAGGCCCAGTGCGATGAAGCCCGCCGAACGTTCGTCGAGTGCGACGGTCGTTCCGATCTCAGGGTTTTCCGCGAAAGCGAAAGCGAGCGGCGTCGAGCGCGAGCCGGGCGAGATGACGACGTGGCGCAGGCCGAGGTTGGCCAACGTGCGGACCCCGACGGCCGACCACAGCGCGTTCGTGTTAGCGAATTTCTTCGAGCGAGCCATGGCACCATCCAAGCGGACGGCGAGGCCTCCGCAAGAGGGAAGGGCCAGCCGGTGGGACCTAATCCACGCAGAAGCCCTACTTCTTGGGCCCATCATGGGTTGAAGTCGTCCGGGTAGGTGGCAGTATCCTTGTATAGATATGGCCGTCCTCCTGCACCTGCTCCCTTTGCTGGTCGCTGTCGTGGTGTTGGCCTTCGTGATTCATGCGGTCTTTTGGGGCATGACCTTCCGAGTGGATGACGCCCACGTCCGTGTGCTCGTGTATGGACTCACCGTTCGCAAGGTCGCGCTAGCCGACATCGCCTACGCTGATCGGAGTTGTCCGTTGTGGAACGAGCACTACACCTCGTCGCTGGACCGGAAGAAGGTCGTCTGCCTGCGCCGCCGCACCGGCTGGATTAAGAATTTCATCATCACGCCATCCGACCCGGAAGTGTTCATTGCACAACTACGGGAGCGCGGGGTTGAGTGTGCATTAGGTAGGGTCAGCACTGCGTGCTGACCTCGGACCGTAACGACTAGGTTGGCACGCAGTGCCAACCCTACCTCGATGTATGAAATATCAGTCCCAGTCCTAATCGTATCCCTCCAGCTCCTAGTCTCCTGTATCTCTGTACTCTGAAATCCGTACTCTGTACTCCGAGAGGACCGCACCTAGTGCGGTCCTCACCAGATACAAACTTGCGGGTTGTGGGGCGATAGGGATGCTTCGGGCATGAAGACGCTCCTCGGTCTGTTGCTCATGGTTTCGTCGGTCTACGCCGCCGAGCCACCGATGTTCTTCGTGATGGACACCGCCGCCCGCGGTAAGCCGGAGGAGTGCGCACCGCTCTTATCCGAATTGGGCTACGCGGGTTTCGGGGGCCGTCCGGATACGGCCAGGGCCTACGCCGCCGAACTCGCTAAGCGAAAGGTGGCGTTTACGAACGCCTACCACGTGACGAAGTTCTCACACGGAGCCGCCGAACTCCCGGCTGACCTGGTTCAGGCGATCTCGGCGCTCGAGGGGCTGAATACGACCCTGTGGTTGGGTATCCAGCAGGTGCAGCTGCCCGCTGGGATCAAGGCAGGCCCGACTTATGCCGATACAATCGTGGTGCCTGCACTGAAGAAGGCGTTGGTGCTGGCGAAGGCTAAGCACGTGAAGATTTCACTCTACCCCCATGCGGGCTTCTGGGCTGAGAGCGTGGACACTTGTTTGCGCGTTGCGAACGCGGTCGACGACCCTGACCTCGGTATGACGTTTAATCTCTGTCACTGGCTCAAGGTGGAAGGCTCTGGGCGGGACCCTTTACCAGTCATCAAAGCCGCCTTACCCCGGCTGAACTTCATCACGATCAATGGCGCCGATACGGGCGACACGCGGAAGCTCGGTTGGGATAAATTAATCCAGCCCCTCGGTCGAGGCACGTACGATGTCAAAGCCTTCGTCGCGAACGCTCGTGCCGCCGGTTACCGCGGTCCATTCGGCTTCCAGGGTTTTGGCATTAAGATGGATCCGAAGGAGCTACTGAAGGAGACGATGGAAGCGTGGAAGGGGATGAAGTAGGGGGAAGGGGATAGGGGGTAGGGGATAGGGGATGGATTAAAAAGGGGGACCGGGGATAGGGGTGTGTTGGTAGGGTCAGCACTGCGTGCTGACCTAGGGCCGTGACTACTAGGTTGGCACGCAGTGCCAACCCTACCTCGCTTTACGCGATGCAGTCGCGCCCCCACCCCAAAGAAAGAACCCCGGAGGTCCGGGGTTCTTGGTGGGCGCTTATTTGCCAGCCGCGTGTTCCTTGGCGTGCTCGGCGAGGGGGTTGTAGCCGAAGTCCTTCTTCAGGTCGCGCCAGGAGGCGTGGACGTGGTTAGCACCGCCCTGGAAGTTGGCCATTTCGAAGAGGAAGGTCGGGCCTTGGATGCTGTAGTAGTGAGGCTCGCCGACTTCGAGGCCGCCGTTCCAGGCGAACACGAGGGAGTCCTTCACGGCGTCGATCGCCGTGAGCTCGCGGGCGGCGAAGTCCGGGCGGGTGCGGCTAACGTATTCGAAGATGATCTTTCCGAGCATCTGCTTCTGTTCGGTGGTGAGGGCCGTGGCGGCGATGCCCTTGTGCTTGATGAGCCCGTCGGCCTTCTGCTTGTTGCCGGTCACGATGTCCTTGTAGGGATCCTTGCTAAGGAAGCCTTGCTTGCGTTGTTCGGCGGTGAGGGACTTGGCGAGCTGGCGTCCGAGGTCGTCTTCGTAGCGCAGGAGCTCGAAGCCCACGAGGCCGGGTTGGCCTTCCTTGATCTTGCCCGGGTTGCTGGCGAAGAAGGAGGGCGTCGAGCTGACGAGCTCGCCGTTAACCAGCGTGAAGTTGAGGGAGAGGTGGTGGCCTTCCCAGCGGAAGCCCCAAGTACCTTTGGCGTCCGGCGTACCGAAGATTGACACGAAGTAGTTCTCGGCGTCGCGCTTTGGGCCCGAGCCCTGTTCGATTTCCAGGAGCAGCTGTTCGAGAGCCATGATTTGTTCAGCCTTCATGTGGCCACGACCGCTGAGGGCAACGGAGAGGATGGCCTGGGCGAAGTGGCGCTGGCCGGGATTCATTTCCTTGAGCGGCAGGCCCTTGCGGGCGGCCGGCACGAAGATCCAGTTAGTGCGCTCAGCGTCGTCGAAGCCAAAGGTCGCCTTGGCCTTCTGGTCAGCCTTCAGGGAGCCGAGGAAGGCCGCGGCTGCGGAAGACATTTCTTCACCGGCGGAATGGCCGAACGCGGCGGGGACGGCGGCGGCCAAGAGGCACAACACGCTGAGGAGACGGGTAAGGAGACGCATGGGGGTGTGAGGTAAGGACAGGGGTGTAAGGGAAGGGTTCCCTAAGAGCCAGAAAGGAATGCCGACAAACCAAGCCCCTTCGGTTGGCGGTTAGCGGTTGGCGGATAGGAAAGTTACATAGCGAGGCAAAACAGAGGGGAGTCGCCCCTGACTCTTCAGTAAGGTCACTTTCTCCCTAACCGCTGACCGCTATTACCAGCGTTTACGCTCCTTCCGCTTCGCTCAACTTTTGGGCAGCCAGTTCCCAAGCAGTGGTGGCTGTCTGGAGGGCGTTAATCGTGTCGCGGAGACGAGCGTTCAATTGGGGGAGATTAACGCCGCCAGTGTAGGTAGCGGGGTCGGCGAGTTCGGCCGTGATCTTAGCCTGTTTGGCCTCCAGCTCGGTAACCTGCTCTTCGCATTTAGTGACTTCGGACTTCAACTTACGAATGTCCGAGGCCGAGGGCTTCACCGGGGCCTTTGGTTTTTCGTCCTTGGCAACCTCTTCCTGTTTCGGGCGGGCGTCGGTGAAACCGGCGGTGAGGGCGGCGCGTTCGTTGCCCGCCTTGGACTTCTCGAGGTAGTAACCGTAGTCGCCCGAGTAAGGCGTCAGGCGGCCAGAGTGCACGTGGAGCACCGTCTTGGCAACCTCGCGGATGAAGTGCACGTCGTGGCTGACGAAGAAAAGCGCGCCTTCGTAGGTCTTCAGGGCGGCGATGAGCGCGTCGATCGACATGATGTCGAGGTGCGTCGTCGGCTCGTCCATGAGCAGGAAGTTCGGTGGGTTAATCAGTAACTTGACGAGCGCGAGGCGCGACTTCTCGCCCCCGGACAGCACGGAGACTTTCTTATGCACGTCGTCCTTGCGGAAGAGGAACGTCCCGAGCATCCCGCGGGCTTGCTGTTCCGTGAGCCCGTTCTCCGTCGTGCGGAGTTCCATGACGTTCTCGAGGACCGTTAGCTTAGGATTGAGGTTGTCGACGCGGTTCTGGGCGAAGTAACCCGTGATGACATTACCGCCAACTTCGCGGACGCCGCCGTTGATGGGGATGACTCCAGCGAGAATCTTCAGCAGGGTGGACTTGCCGGCGCCGTTCGGGCCGACGAGTACGGTACGTTGGCCGCGCTCGCATTCGAAATTAAGGTCCTTGTAGACGACGTGGTCACCGTAGGATTGCTGCACGTGCTCGAGCTTCATGACCTTCAGGCCGGAACGGGGCGGCTGCGGGAAGCGGAACTGAATCTTCTTCAGGTCATCTTCGGGCTCATCAATCGCAACCTCTTCGAGGCGGGCAATTTGCTTTTCCTTGGACTTAGCGCGGGAGGCCATGGAAGCCTTGGCACCGAAGCGATCAACGAAGGTCTGCAGGTGAGCAATTTCGCGTTGCTGGTTCTTGAACATCGCTTGCTGACGGTCCTTGCGAGCCACGCGCTCAACCAGGAAGTCGTCGTAGTTACCCGAGTACTCGTGCAGGCGCTGGCCGCGCAGTTCGATCATGCCGTTACAGAGTGCGTTGAGGAAGGCACGGTCGTGGGAAATCACGACGAGGCCACCCGGGTAACGGGTCAGGTAATCCTGGAACCAAAGCAAGGCCTCAAGGTCGAGGTGGTTCGTTGGTTCGTCGAGCAGTAGGAGCGTCGGCTCGCTGACGAGTAAGCGGGCGAGGTGCGCACGCATGACCCAACCGCCCGAGAAGGTCTTCGCGACCTTTTGGTGGTCGTCTTCGCGGAAGCCAAGGCCAGCGAGAATCTTCTTCGCGCGTGGCTCGAGGGTGTAGTCGATATCCCAGTCGTCGTCATTCTCGGGTTCGAGCTTACCACCGCTGGTCGCGATTTGCAGGATGGTCTCGTCACCGGCGGGGGCACTTTCTTGCGGGAGGAAGCCGAAGTTCGCGCCGGTTTCCCATTCGATGAGGCCGTCATCCGCTTGATCCTTGCCGAGGATGAGGTTGAAAAGTGTGGACTTGCCGGCTCCGTTGGCGCCCACGAGGCCGAGACGGTCATTGCGGGCAATGCTCAGCGAGACCTCCGCAAATAAAGTGCGGGGTCCATAGGACTTAGAAACATTGGCAATCGTCAGCATCGAGATGGGGTTAAAGTGAGGTGTAGGGGGAAAGACAAGGGGATTGGGGAGGGGTGGGGAAGGGGATGGTGGGTGGGGGTGGGGGATGGGTAGGCATAGGGGATTGGGGATGGAAGGGGTAGGTAGTCGCAAATGAGGCAAGGGGGATGGGGCTTATCGCGTCGTTTGTTGCATGAATTGACACATGGATGAACAACCCGCGAAGGTAACGCGCTACCAAGACTTGCAGGCTTGGCAGCATGCGCGGGCTTTAGTTTCGATGGTCTATAAGTCTACAAAGTCGTTTTTGCCACTGGACTACTCGCTTTGCGATCAGATGCGGCGGGCGGCTGTCTCGGTTGTTTGCAATATAGCAGAGGGAGATTCGCGTGGCACTAATCGCGACGCGTTGAGGTTCCTGCAGATTGCGCGTGGGTCACTGGCAGAGCTCGAAACACAGGTTCTGCTCTGCGTCGATCTACGATACATGGAATCGCGAGCACACGATGAATTGCAGGCGGCTATTTCTTTAGCCGGCAAGCTCTTGGGTGGCCTTATCCGTTATCGGGCTAACAGGTTAAAGGAGAAGGAGTGAACGTGCCCATCCCCCATCCCCCATCCCCCATCCCCCATCCCCTATCCTTTATTACTCTTCGCTCGTTCACGCCCACTTCAGCTTACTACGGAGGACGTCGAAATGGGAGAGGTTCTTGGGGCGGATGAGGCCGAGCTGAACCTTGGCGGTGCGAATCACGAGGGGCAGAAGGTCTTGCGCTGCAAGGGTGGGGCGGCCGTCGACCGAAAGGCCAAGGTGCGCACCGTCTTCACTTGAGACCGAGAGCTCGGTTTCGCCGTCAAAAATCACGCTGCGGTTGGACATCGTGTGCGCGCAAATCGGCGTCAGCGCGATAGCCGATGCGGCGGGGTCGACCAGCGGCCCGCCGGCGGCTAGGTTGTAGGCCGTCGAGCCTGTCGGGGTAGCGAGGATGAGGCCGTCGGCGCGGTAATCGTTCACCTTGGCGCCATCGGCGTGCACCGTGAAGCGGCCCATGCGGAAGACGTCGCAGGTCTTGATGACGACGTCGTTGAGCGCGAGGGCGAAGGTGCGGTCGGCAAAACGCACCTCAAGGAGTGCGCGGTTCTCACGACGGAAGTCGCCGGCGAGGATGGAACGGATGGACGCACCGACGTCGTCGCTCGGGTAGGCGGCCAGGAAGCCGAGCTTACCGCGGTTGATGCCGAAGAGGGGGACACCTTCAAGCGCCGCCGGTTCGGCCACACCGAGGAAGGTGCCGTCACCACCGACCACGCCGCAGGCATCGCAGCCGCGGAGGCTTTCGCGCGAAATCGGCCAGCCATCGACGACGGCCACCGTCACGCCAGCAGCTTGGGCGGTCTCCTGCACGGTGTGCACAATGGCATCCACCCCGGGCTTGGTGCGGTTGACGACAAGGGCTAGGCGGCGGATGGCCATAAATGACGACTAGGCGCCCGGCCGGGAAGGGCAAGGACAAGCCGGGGCAGGCGGCGCCGAAACGGCTTAATCCGTGGGCTTTTCATGGGTCGACGGTTGGAAAGCCATCCGAAATGCCCCAGGTCGGACGGGGGAACGCGAGCCCAAGTGAGGTTCGCCAGAGTGAAACTAAGGCCGACCCACTGACAGGGAAGGCGAGGTGGGCCTAATCTTCCGATCTGCCCGCCCCTTCAGCAACTTATAGGGTATATCGAGCAACACCTTGATGAGGACCAATAGCCCTGTGATGAGGGCAGGGCTGTGGACGACTTGTGCGTCCATTCCCTTAGGGTCGTAATCCTCGTCAACATATTGGAGGGTAGAGACGGGCGCGAGCTGGATCTTTAGCCAGCGACGGAAGGAGCCGACCCTCCTCAGGGTGGGCAGGCTACCCATGAGGTCGGCGAGTTCGTCGCAGTAGGGAATCATCTCCACCGGGTGGATGGTCTCGGTATTCAGCGTGGGGAACATGCGTCGCAGTTTTGCACGGCATACTGCATGGGCGGCGGCGAGATCTGCTGGCCGTTGGATGCGACCAGCGAGGATACCCGTGACCAGCTTCGCCTGCATTTCGCTCATCGTCGGGATGTTGCCAATAATCGGACGCGCGAAGCCAACGAGGAACACGTCGTCGTGGCGCGCGTGGAGGCTACCGAGGTGGAAATCACTGATGAGAATTTCGCCGCCCGACAATTCGGATAGGCCGGAGCGAAAGCCGATCATCGGGCAGATGAGGTCAGGCGTGATTTCGAGCGTCGTCGTCTGGTCAAAGTCGTGGAAGCGGTGGTGGCTCTCGTCGCAGGGCGGTCCGATAATCTCGATGCGACCCGCAGCGACGCCGTCGAGGAAGCCGTCGCTCTTCGTGTGGAAAACGTTGAAAAGGTCGTCCTTGGCTCGGGCGGTGAGTTTCGCGTCCCAATGACTACGCTTAGCGAGAAAGGCGGCGTCGGGCACGGGGCCTGTCGTGGGTGAATTAAAGAACTTTTCAAATTTCTGCTGATGCCGAATCCGGGCTTCGACGAATTTTTGGCCGAGCAGGTTTCGTAGGTCGGGGTGGATGGAAAGTAGCAGTCGGTTACGGAGAAAGTCGGAGGGGACGCCGCGGATAGGGTGATAGCGCGGACTGACGCGGATACCCGTCTTGAGCGAGAGAAAGACGCGGTTGTCGAGGTGCGGCGCGGAGAGTCGATGGGCAAAGTCGGCGGCCGATTCACCACCGCCGTAGACGACGATGGTCTTTTTCGTGGGTAAGGGACTGTAGGGCGTCAGATGGGGGATGTCGGTTTCGAGGGCCTTCACTTGGTCGTGTAGGCCCGTGCAGATTACCAGCCGGTCGAAGACCTCCTCGCGTGCTGCGCCGTCGTCAATCCAAAGCCGCCAGCCCTGGGGGTCCTTCGCAATCCGACGAATCGTAGTGTGGAGGCGGATGTGCGGGGCCAGGTGATTGGTTGCGACAAAGTCTAACAGGTAGCGGCCGAACTCATCGTTGAGGAAAAAGTCGCCTTTGGCCTGACGTTGAGCGGGATCAGAGCTCGAATCCCATTTTCGATGGCAGGCAAATTGCGTGGTGTACTTCGTCGAGGTCGAGACGAAGTTCGGATAGGGGTTTCCCCACCGGCCGACCGTGGTGCCGTCTTTTTCAAGCAGACAATCTCCCAGTCCGGAAGGCGTTCACGGGCAAGCTTCAAGGTCACCAAGCCGCTGCAGCCGGCCCCGACGATGGCGAGGCGCTTCGCGGTCATGGGTGAACGACGGTGAGACTGACTAGGACGAAGTTGAATTGGCCAGACTCCGGATGAACAGCATCACCTTGTCGCCTGGGCCGGCGTGTGTTTGCGGGTGAACTCATCCAGTATAATAAAAATACTGGCGGAGCCAGCGTTGCCGGCGCTTTCCAGGTTTGTCCAGTAGGGTATGGCGGGACCACCCCCCATTTTGGTTAAGATGTCGAGTAAGTAGGCTTTAAAAAAGTACGATGATAGGTGGGGCAGGACACACTGATATTCTGCCAGGGATTCGCCGTGCTGCGCTAACGCTCCGCGGACGAGCTGTTCAACGCTGGGCCTCATGTACTTGGCGAGGATGGCAACGTCCTGGCTGAGTAGCAGGCTACGACTTTCCAGGCTCATGCAAAGCGGGGTTTCATGGGCAAAGGAACGCGAGTAGGTCCAGTTCAGGCGGTAGGAAATTCGATCGGTTGCCGGCTGATTGCGGAGGCTGACGGCACCCGCACCGTCCGAAAGCATCGACCGGAGGAAGACGGACATGAACCATTTCGAGGAGGTTTCTTTGTCTAGGTAGAGGGCCCGATCGTCCGGGGGCCGGATGAACGAAGATTTCAAAAAAACCGAGGGTTGCTCGACGCCGATACAGAGCGCCTCCTGATGGTCGCCCGAGGCGATGGCGCGAGCGGCATTGACGAGTGCCTGGGCGCCGGAGGTACAGATGCCCGAGTTCGAATTAATCTCCACGGGGCGGGCGATGATGCCTTGCCGGGCGAGACGGGCGTGGAGGATGCTAGAAAGTCCTGGTCCGACCAGCGGAGTGTTGGTGGATCCGGCCGAGAGGTAGGTGAAGGTGCCCGGCTTGTGATCGAGGCAATGAGCCGCGGCGAGGGCCGCCATTTCATAGGCGTCATGGGTCGGATTCTGCGCGCGATCGAGCGCGTAGTGGCGCGACTTAATCCCGTTCATGCGGAGGATTTTCCGTCGGACTAAGGCTTCGCCGTCGAGTTCTCCCATGAAGTCCGGGATGGCTTCGTTAGGGACTGCTCTCACCGGGGAGAAAAGACCCAGTTCCCGTGATATAGCAGTTCATGATGTTACCCGTTTTCGCCCGAAACGATTGGTGGCCGCTCGCGCAGGGTCCGGTAGGCGTATTCGTCGAGGCGATATGGTTATGGAGATAGAGGCCAGGGCTGGAGAGGAAAACGCTACTGCTGAAGTGCCCGCGGTTGCTTTCGGCTTGAAGGTAGAAATCGAGGTCGGTCAAGACCGCGCGATCATGGGCATAGAGATGCTTCATGGCCCACAGTACACCGAGTCAGAGTCGAAGGAATTCAGCGCCTTTACGGTGGTTCGGAGATCGGCGAAGATCGTGATGACCATGACAATTATGATGACCACATTGGTAACGCCAATCCACTGGAGGGAGTGTTTTTGGGTGCCTCCATCGCTCGCTTGCTGAAAAGCATGTGGTCCTCAGGCAGGCGCCGGCGAATGCGGTCGAGGTTCGCTAGAAGGCGTCCTTGTCGAAGCGGTCAACCAGTTCGTAAGAGAGCTCGTCGTGGCCGATGGTCAGGTTATTCCGGACCATTTCACTGAGGGCTATCCATGTGTAGTCGCCATCGATACCATTAATTTCCGCCGCTCGCCCTCAACGTGGGATTTCTCTCCGAGTAAATGGCGGTAGAGGAGCGGTTCGATTTGCACGTGGCGGACCATCAATTTCAACCGCATCAACGGTGGCGAAGTACTTCATCCCGAGGCCAGTAAGCCGTCGATGCCGGCGCCTCGAAGCCGTAGGCGCGACGGTGGAAGAGGAACTTGAGCGGGAATAGGATCGCCTTCAGGAAGAAATAGGAAACCTGGAGGATTGGGCGTAGAAAAATGTAGTCCAGTCGGCCCTTTTCATTTTCGAAGGTCTGGTTGACATAGTTGGTAAGGAAAGGAAAAGCCTTCATGGGAGGGTTTGGCGCCTAGGGGGAAGGACGAGGGTAAGGCTGGTAGGGCTTATTTCTTAGCCTTTTCGGGCTCCGGCGTGACGAAAGCCATGCGATAGGCTAGGCTGATCTCGAAGCGCTTGCCGCCGAGGGCGACGACGTCGACGGAATGGGCGAGGGTGGTGAGTTCGAGCGTCCACTGGCCTGGGGGCAGATGCTTCTTGGCCTCTTCGAAGTCGTTCTTGATCTGTCGAGCAGCTCGTTGCGGTAATCGTGCGGATTCGTCAGCACATACTCTGGGGTGCCGATGACCTGTTTCTCGTCGTCATCTTTTTGCCTTCACGAGGTCGACGGCCTTGGACCGGAGAATCTCCAGACCCTTAAGGCCCTTTGTCGGCTTCGGTGTGGAGTTCCCAGCGCGCGTTGGCGATGTAGATCACATCGCCTTTATCCGGCATCATCGTCCCCGAAGAGCTTGCTGCCGCTGGCGGGACGCGAGACGTAGGATTTAGATTCCGGGCGGGCGAACTCCGAGGAGATTTTCGCGGAGTTCCCAGCCTGGCTGGTCGTCGAAACGTTTTTCCAGTTCCTTGCGGATCACGTCAAGGCGGGCGTCGACCGCCGCACGGTCCTTGCCCTTGATCGAGATCGAGAGCGGGAGGGCGAGACGGTCGGCGTCGACCTGCATGCGGACGTAGTGCTTGGACCCGGATCCTTGGTTCTTGCCGACCCGTGGGGCGCTGTCGCTCTGGGCGGAAGTCGTCAGCGGCGCGAGGGCGAGAAGGGCCGAGGAAGGCGAGGAGGCGCATGGGAGAGTTGATAGGGGACCAAAGGGCCAAAGGCAATGAGAGGTGTACGAGGAGGGTATTGATAAAAATGATAGGGTTAAGTGGTAGGGTGGCCATTGCTATGGCCGCCGTTCGCAGTGGCACGTGCCATGAGCCGGGCAAGACTACCGACCGTTTGCTGTCCTTCCGCCCACGGATGTGATGGCAATCATGTCATAACCTAAGGTAGGGGAAATGAAGAGGGCTGAATCGATAAACTCGATTCAGCCCTCGATTCGGGAGGTTTATCTCCGCTTACGCAACACTACCCAAGGCCTCGGCGACCTTGGATGTATCGGTGCCGCCGCCCATGGCGGAGTCCGGCTTGCCGCCGCCCTTGCCGCCCAGCTTACCGCAGGCGTCGGTGACGATCTTACCCGCAGCCTTGCCCGCCTTAACGGCGTCCGGACCGCAGTTGGCCACGAGAGAAACCTTGTCGCCTAAGACGGCGGCGAGGACGACGACGGCCGTAGGGCCAACCTTGGCAGCGACCTTGGCACCGAGTTCGCGGAGGTCGTTCGGGTTTTCCATCGAAACTTGGGCGACCACATACTTCAGGCCGGCGCGGTCCGTGGCCTGAGACGCGAGCGATTCCGCCAGTACCCCGGCTTCCTTGTCGCGGTAGGATTTCAGTTTCTTTTCGAGTGTAGCAGACTGCTCCATCAGCGCATCGAAGCGCTTGGCGAGGTCGCTGATGGGCGAGTTGCTCGCGGAGGCAAGGGCCTTGAGTAACTCGGCTTCGGAGCGGGCACGGTCGTAGGCGGCGAGGCCAGCGACGGCCTCGATGCGGCGGACGCCGGCAGCGATGGCGTTCTCACCCGTGATGCGGAAGAGGCCGATTTCACCAGTACGACGAACGTGCGTGCCGGCGCAGAGTTCCATCGACCAGCCGTCCAGGCCAGTGGCCTTGCCGCCGACCTGAACGACGCGGACAAACTCGCCGTACTTGTCACCGAAGAATTGCATGATGTCGGGGCGACCTTTGACGTGGGTGTACTTTACCTCGGCAGTAGAGACTATCTCGTCGGCCAGCACGCGCTCGTTGACGAGACGTTCGATGTCGGCGAGCTGACCCAGCGTAAGCGCCTGGCCATTGAAGTCGAACGTCAGCTTTGCCGGGTCGACCGCCGAGCCCTTCTGTGAGGCTTCCTTGGAAACGACCTCGTGGAGTGCCCAGTGCAGGATGTGCGTTACCGTGTGGTGGCGCTGGATGGCGTCACGGCGGGCTTGATCGACGGTGATTTCGATGGCCGCGCCCGTCTCAGGCGAGTCATCGCCGTCGATGAAGTGGAGCCACGTCTGGCCCGATTTCTGCGTATCGACGACGCGCCAGGAGCGGCCGCCAGCGGTGAGCACCGCGGTGTCGCCGACTTGGCCACCCATCTCGGCGTAGCAGGGAGATTTGTCGAGGATGACGGCGGAGCGCTCCTTGATCTTAGCCACTTGGGCGACCTTGGCCTGGGTGGAGAGGGCGTCGTAGCCGATGAAGTCGGTGGGGTGGTCGGAGCCGATATCGGAAAGTGTGATGATTTCCTTCTTCTGGGCCGCGCGGGCACGGGCCCGTTGCTCTTCCATGAGTTTCTCAAAGCCAGCACCGTCAACCGTGAGGCCGCGTTCGCGGGCCATGAGCTGAGTGAGGTCGAGTGGGAAGCCCTGTTCGTCGTAGAGGCGGAAGGCGATGGCGCCGGAGATGGCGCCGCCCGTCTTGAGCTTGCTGGCCTCGTCCTCGAAGAGTGCGATGCCCTTATCGAGTGTGCGGTTAAAGGACTCTTCTTCGATCCGGATCACATCCGAGACCACTGAGCGACGAGAGCGGATTTCGGGGAAGACGTCACCCATGGTGTCGGCGAGCACGCCGACGAGTTGGTGGAAGAAGCCGTTCTTGAGGCCGAGCGTGCGGCCGTAGCGGACCGCGCGGCGCAAGATGCGACGGAGGACGTAGTTGCGGTCGGAATTACCTGGCTGGATCCCGTCAGCGATGGCGAACGACAGTGTGCGGATGTGGTCAGCGATGACGCGGAAGGCCACGTCGTCTTTCTCCTGCTGGGTGTCGCCGGTGGAGCCTGCCACGGGCAGGGTGGAGCCGTACTTCTTGCCTGAGAGTTCCTCGAGGCGGCGGAAAATCGGGCTAAAGACGTCGCTCTCGTAGTTGGAGATCACGCCGGTGAAGTCCTTAAAGTTCTTCGTGCACTGCATGATGCCCGCAACGCGCTCGAAGCCCATGCCGGTGTCGACGTGGCGCGCGGGGAGTGGGCTGAACGTGCCGTCCGGGTTGGCGTTGAATTGGATAAAGACCAAGTTCCAGATTTCCATGCAGCGGGCGTCGCTGCCATTGACGAGCGTGCCCTTCGTGTCGCCTTCGGGCGTGAGGTCGACGTGGAGCTCGGTACATGGGCCGCACGGGCCAGTCTCACCCATCATCCAGAAATTATCCTTCTTGTTGCCGTTAACAATATGCACCTCGGGATCGAGGCCCGCCGCGCGAAACTTCTCGGCCCAGACATCCCAGGCTTCTTGGTCGAACTCCGAAGGGTCACCTTTGGACTGGTCGGGCTTGTAGACGGTGGCGTACAGGCGGTGCTTGGGGAACTTCCAGACCTCGGTGATGAGCTCCCAGGCGAAGTCGATGGCTTCGCGCTTGAAGTAATCACCGAAGGACCAGTTACCCAGCATCTCGAAGAACGTGTGGTGGTAGGTGTCGAGTCCGACGTCTTCTAGGTCATTGTGCTTACCGCCGGCACGGATGCATTTCTGGGTGTCTGCCGCGCGACCTGGGGTGTAGGGGCACTTCGTCTGGCCGAGGAAGATCGGCACGAACTGGTTCATCCCTGCATTCGTGAATAGGAGGTTCGGCGAATCGGGCATCAGGCTCGATGACTGGACGATCGAGTGCTGCTTCGACTTAAAGAAGTCGAGGAACGATTGGCGGACTTGGGCGGAGTTCATGGGACAGGAAAGCGGATGGGGAGGGGTCGTTTTAACCCCTAAAGGGGTAAAAGGGAAGGGTGTTTTGAGGGGATTGGGGATTGGGGATGGGGCATGGGAGGAAGTGCAAAAGTGTAAAGCGGCCGTTGGCCTGTGCAAACGTGCAAACAGGCAAAGGCGACTGGTGGGCGGGAGGATGGAGTTTAGGGGAGAGGCCGGTCAGGGGAATGGGTAGGGGCGCGACTGCGTCGCGTCCGTTGACCGAAGGGAGGTGAGGATTGCCGGTCGGGTTGGATGCCTTCGTCTGCTGGCGAACGGACGCGACGCAGTCGCGCCCTACCCCCATGGCAGCTAGGTTAGCACGCAGTTCTAACCCTACCTTTAGATTGTGTCCCCTCGCGGTCGGTTACCGGCCGAGCTTACTTTTTCCGCGCAAGGATCCAGGCTTCAAGCTCGGGTTCCGCGTAGGCCTTGCCCCAAGAGTTGTGGCCGACGCCTGGGTAAACGGTGAACTTAATGTCAGCGCCCGCGGCCTTGGCGGCGTCGACGATGGCCTGTCCGGTGGCAAACTTGACCACGCTATCAGCGTCACCGTGAAACGCCCAGATGGGCATGCCCTTGAGCGCCGTGGCCTGGGCGGTCTTGCCGCCGCCGCAGATGGGGACGAGGGCCGGCGAAGCGTTCGGGGTGCTCGGTGCTCCAGCTCCAGGTGCCGAAGCCGCCCAAGCTGAGTCCGGTCAGGACGACGCGCTTCTTGTCGACGCGGTAGTCGGCGAGAACTTGGTCGAGGAGTTTGTCGAGCGTGCCGACGTTCCAGCCGCTGTTAGCTGGGCATTGCGGCGCAATCATCACGTAAGGAACGGTACCGCGTTGTTCGAGTGTCTGCGTGAGGCCATTCTTGCGGACGAGTTGGACGTTGGAGCCGCGTTCGCCCGCGCCGTGAGGAAGATCACCAGCGTCCATTGCTTCGACTTATCCTTATCGTAGTCAGCTGGGAGGTACACGAGGTAATCGAGCGCAGCCTTACCGTCCGCGGTCGTGAACTTCTTAACTGAGGGAGGTAGTTTAGTCGCAGGGTGCGACGAAGGCAGGCGCGTCGGCCTTTTCAGATTTCTTCTGAGCGAAGGACGGAACGACGGCCGCGCAGGCGGCGAGGAGGGTGAGGAAGCGCATGGGAAGGATAGGGGATAGGGGATGGGGGATCAGGGGAGTGGTAGGGGCAAGGGGACAGGGTGACAAGGGGACAAGGTGGAAGGCAGTGCAAAGTGCAAAGCGGCCGTTGGCCTGTGCAAACGTGC